>NZ_CP019509.1:0-713333 GCF_002002905.1 Aquaspirillum sp. LM1
GTGTGAGTGGCGCGGGCCCTGGCCCGCCCTGACCGTGGGCTGTGATGGCCCGCCTGCTTTCCCGCCGCTGGCCATTGTGCCCGGCGGGTTTGTCATTCTTATGATGATTCAATGACCGATCTGCACGCATTCTGGCCGACTTGCCTCGAACGTCTGGAGGCCGAATTGTCGGCACAACAATTCACCACCTGGATCAAGCCGCTGCGCTGTGAACCAGGGGCCGAAGGCTGGGTGCTGCTGGCACCCAACCGCTTTGTGCTGCAATTCATCAAAGACCGCTTTCTGGCCCGCATCGAAGCGCTGGCCAGCGAAGTGCTGGGCGAGCCGGCCCTGCTGGAGCTGAAAATCGGCGCGCCGGTCAAGGTAGAGCCGCCGGCGCTGACATCGGTCAGCAGCCCCAGCACCCCGCAAGCCCCGCAACCGCCGTCGTCGCCTACCTCGCCCTCGTCGCGCCCCTCGGCGGTGCAGGCCATTGGCGGCGGCCACGAGAGCACCCGGCTGAATCCGTCGTTTACCTTTGAAAGCCTGGTGACCGGTAAAGGCAACCAGCTGGCGCGCGCTGCCGCCATGCAGATTGCCGACAACCCCGGCGACCCGGCGTACAACCCGCTGTTTGTCTACGGCGGCGTGGGCCTGGGTAAAACTCACCTGGTGCAGGCGATTGGCAACCATGTATTCCAGAAAAACCCCAAGGCGCGCATCCGCTACATTCACGCCGAGCGCTATGTGGCCGACATCATGCGCGCCTACCAGCACAAGGCGTTTGACGAATTCAAGCGCTACTACCACAGCCTGGATTTGTTGCTGATTGACGACATTCAGTTTTTTGCCGGCAAGAACCGCACCATGGAAGAATTCTTCTATGCCTTCAATGCGCTGATTGAGGGGGGCAAGCAGGTGATCATGACCTGCGACACCTTCCCCAAGCAGATCGAAGGCATGGACGAGCGGCTGATTTCGCGCTTTTCCTGGGGGCTGACGGTGGAAATCCAGCCGCCCGAGCTGGAAATGCGCGTGGCCATCCTGATGAAAAAAGCCGAGGCGGACAACCTCAAGCTGGACAACAATGTGGCGTTTTTCATCGCCCAGAACGTGCGCTCGAATGTGCGCGAGCTGGAAGGTGCGCTCAAGCGCGTGGTGGCGTATTCGCGCTTCACCAATCAGGCCATCGAGCTTGAGCTGGTAAAAGAAGCGCTGAAAGACATTCTGGCCGCCGGCAACCGGGTGATTTCGGTGGAAACCATCCAGAAAACCGTGGCCGATTACTACAAGATCAAGCTGGCCGACATGCACAGCAAAAAACGCAGCCGCGACATCGCCCGCCCCCGGCAAATTGCCATGGCGCTGGCCAAGGAGCTTACCCAGCTGTCCTTGCCCAATATTGGCGATGCCTTTGGTGGCCGTGACCACACCACGGTGCTGCATGCCTGCAAGACCATCGCCGAAATGCGCACCACAGACAGCGTCATCGAGCGCGATTACAATGCTTTGTTGCAAATGTTGAAGAATTGACCATCAACGGCATTTTTCACGACAGAAACATATTGCCCTGCCGTGGCCTGGCCGCCAGGGCAGAACGAAGGCCAGATCCTTCACGATTCCGGGAGACCCCACGCCATGCATATTTTGCAAGCTGAACGCGATGCGCTGCTCAAGCCGCTCAACGCGGTGACCGGCATTGTCGAGCGCCGCCACACCTTGCCGATTCTGGCCAATGTACTGATTGAAAAACGTGGCAATAGCCTGTCGTTTCTGGCCACCGACCTGGAAATCCAGATCACCACGGCCCATCTCGACAGCGTTGCCGGCGAAGACTTCCGCCTGACCACGTCGGCCAAAAAATTGCAGGACATCCTGCGCGCACTGCCCGACACCGCCACGGTGACGCTGGACCAGCAGGACGCCAAGCTGGTGCTGAAGGCCGGCAAGAGCCGCTTTAACCTGCAAACCCTGCCAGCAGAAGATTTTCCGCTGCTGTCGGTAGGGGCCGAGCCGTTGTCGCAGCTGTCGGTGCCGCAAAAGGCGTTGAAGGCGCTGCTGGCCAAGGTGCAATACGCCATGGCGGTGCAGGACATTCGCTATTACCTGAACGGCATGCTGTTCATCGCTGAAGGCAACCAGCTCAAACTGGTGGCCACCGACGGCCACCGCCTGGCCTTTGCCTGCATGACGCTGGACAACGAACTGCCCCGCTCCGAAGCCATTTTGCCGCGCAAAACCATTGTCGAGCTGGCCAAACTGCTGACCGACAGCGACGACGCCGTCACCGTGGAGCTGCTGCCCAACCAGGCGCGCTTCTCGTTTGGCGCATCGGTGATTGTGTCCAAGGTGGTGGACGGCAAATTCCCCGACTACAACCGGGTGATTCCGCTGGATAACGACAAGATTTTCCTGATCGAACGCCTGTCCCTGCTGCACGCACTGCAACGGGCGGCCATCCTGGCCAATGAAAAATTCCGTGGCGTGCGCCTGACCCTGGCTGCTGGCCGGCTGTCGATCCAGTGTACCAACAGCGAGCAGGAAGAAGCCGAAGAAGAACTCGACATCGCCTACCAGGGCGGCCCGCTGGAAATTGGCTTCAATATCAACTACCTGACCGACGTGCTGACCAATCTGTCTGCCGAAACGCTGCAACTGGCGTTTGGCGATGGCAATCGCAGCGCGCTGTTCACCCTGCCCGAGCAAGCCGATTTCAAATATATCGTCATGCCGATGCGGATTTAACCGGGCCGCCCAGGCCCCCACCCAGACGTCCAGGCACGCTCACGCGGCCTGGGCACTGCGCCGGCGGATGGCCGGCAGTCACCCACCCGCCGGCTATCCGCCGCTGCGATGGGCCGTTGCAGCAACCGAATGAAGAGAACCAGTGTTATGAGCGAGCAGGAATACGACTCCAGCAGTATTAAAGTCCTCAAGGGGCTGGACGCCGTGCGCAAACGTCCCGGGATGTACATCGGTGATACGTCTGACGGCACCGGTTTGCACCATATGGTGTTCGAGGTGCTGGACAACGCCATTGACGAAGCGCTGGCCGGCCACTGCGACACCATCCGCGTCAGCATCAACCCGGACAACTCCATCTCGGTGGAAGACAACGGTCGCGGCATTCCCACCGACATTCATCCGGAAGAAGGCCGCTCCGCCGCCGAAGTGATCATGACCGTGCTGCACGCGGGCGGCAAATTTGACAGCAACAGCTACAAAATCTCCGGCGGCCTGCATGGCGTGGGCGTGTCGGTGGTCAATGCCCTGTCGGACTGGCTGAAGCTGAAAATCTGGCGCGACGGCAAAGTACACGAAATGGAATTCCGTCGCGGCGAGCCGGTATCCGAGCTGAAAGCCACCGGGCAAACCACCCATCGCGGCACGGAAGTCACCTTTTACGCCTCGACCGAAACCTTTGGCAATATCGAATTCCACTACGATATCCTGGCCAAGCGCATCCGCGAGCTGTCGTTTCTGAACAACGGAGTGTCGATCATCCTGGCCGACAAACGCACCGGCAAGGAAGAAAACTTTGCCTTCAGCGGCGGTGTGGCCGGTTTTGTCGAATACATGAACCGCAACAAGAGCCCGCTGCACCCCAAAGTGTTTTACGCCACCGGCGAGCGTGATGGCATGACCGTGGAAGTGGCCATGCAATGGAACGATTCCTACCAGGAATCGGTACAGTGCTTCACCAACAACATCCCGCAACGCGACGGCGGTGCCCACCTCACCGCCCTGCGTGCCGTGCTGACCCGCACGCTGAACAACTACATCGAACGCAACGAATTTGCCAAAAAAGCCAAGGTGGAAACCGCTGGCGACGACATGCGCGAAGGCCTGACCTGCGTGCTGTCGGTCAAGCTACCCGACCCGAAATTCAGCTCGCAAACCAAGGACAAACTGGTTTCCAGCGAAATCAGCCCGGTGGTGCAGGAAGTGGTGGGCGAAAAACTGGCCGAGTTTCTGCTGGAACAGCCCAACGACGCCAAAATCATCTGCTCCAAGATCGTGGACGCCGCCCGTGCCCGTGAAGCCGCACGCAAGGCCCGCGAAATCACCCGGCGCAAAGGCATCATGGACGGCCTGGGCCTGCCCGGCAAACTGGCCGACTGCCAGGAAAAAGACCCGGCCATGTCCGAACTCTACCTGGTGGAGGGCGATTCCGCCGGCGGCTCAGCCAAACAGGGCCGCGACCGTAAATTTCAGGCCATCCTGCCGCTGAAGGGCAAAATCCTTAACGTCGAACGCGCCCGTTTCGACAAGCTGATTGCCAGCCAGGAAATCGCCACCCTGATCACCGCGCTGGGCACCAGCATCGGCAAGGACGACTACAACCCGGAAAAACTGCGCTACCACCGCATCATCATCATGACCGATGCCGACGTGGACGGCTCGCACATCCGCACCCTGCTGCTGACCTTCTTCTACCGGCAAATGCCCGAGCTGGTCGAGCGCGGCCATATCTACATCGCCCAGCCGCCGCTGTACAAGGTCAAGCACGGCAAGACCGAGCAATACCTGAAAGACGAGCACGAGCTGAACCAGTACCTGCTCAAGCTCGCCCTGACCAACGCCCAGCTTATTCCGGGCGAAGGCAGCGACCCGCTGACCGGCGACGCCCTGGGCGAAATCGCCCGCCAGTATCTGCTGGCGCAAGCGGTGATCGAACGCGAAAGCCGGCTGATTGACACCACCGTGCTGCAAGCCCTGCTGAAAACCGACCCGATCGACCTCAGCAGCGAAGCCAACGCCCTGGCGGCACAAACCGCCCTGCAAGCCCTGCTGCCCGCCGCCACCCTGGAACTGACCGTGGTGCGCGACGAAAAGAACGACGGCTACCTGCTGAAGATCATCCGCAAGCTGCACGGCAATATGCTGGTCACCTACCTGGACCAGACCTTCCTGCACTCCGGCGACTACGCCCAGCTGAAAACCACCGGCGCGCTGCTCAAAGGCCTGCTGCACAACGGTGCCGCCATCAAGCGCGGTGAACAGGGCCGCCAGATCAATGAGTTTGGCGAAGCGCTGAACTGGCTGCTCAACGAAGTCCGCCGCAACATCAATATCCAGCGCTACAAAGGCCTGGGCGAAATGAACCCCGGCCAGCTGTGGGAAACCACCATGGACCCCACCGTACGCCGCCTGCTGCGTGTGCGCATCGAAGACGCGATGAGCGCGGATGATGTGTTCACCACGCTGATGGGGGATCAAGTGGAGCCACGCCGGCACTTCATTGAGAGTAATGCGCTGATTGCGCGGAATATTGATGTGTGAGGGTGTGGGGTCCCAGGATTGTCTAGATTGTTCCTAAAAAATCTAGATTTCGGAGAGTGGTTCAAACAAAAAGGCTGCTCGTTTAGAGCGGCCTTTTTGTCGTGGTCTAATCTTTTCGAACAAGCTGATAGGTGGAACAATCCCCCCACCCAAAGGAAATCGAACATGTCACGCGTCCGCCGTCACTAAACGCCCGAACTCGGCGCTGGGCAATATGAGTCCGGCAGAGTTTGAACGACAATGCCAGCCGCTACGGGCCTTCTTTTTCCATAATTCCGTCTAAAAAAACCACAAGTAGAGAAGATGTGGGCAGTTCCTGACTTATTTTTTTGGGTAAACATTCAGTCAAGTATATGATAAAAGCATTAATGCGATTACCCTGAAAACTTGACCAGGAGACTGGTTTAGGGATGCGCTGAAAAAATCGTCATTCCCGCGAAGGCGGGAATCCAGGATGTTGATTTTGCTGGGTTTTGCTTTTAGCAAAAACGGTTTTTCTGAATAAATCAGCGCGTCCTTAGCTATACAAACACACGTAACGGTCAGGCATCAGCTTGGCTGATATGTAAAAATCATAAAATGGGCTATCTCAAAAACAAAGTGCTACACGGCAAACAAAAGAAAAGCGCTACCGAGGTAGCGCCAAATGCACTTTGATCGCATCCTCAACGGCCAACATATCTGCTTTGGATAGCGTACCAAGCTGACTCTTGAGCCGCGACTTGTCGGCGGCCATGATCTGGTCAGCCATCGCTTTGCTGCTCTGCCCGCTGATCGTCACAACGGCCTCACCGGGATACTGCTTTCCGGTGTTGCTGGTCACCGGCACCACGACTACGCGCGACAGATTCCTGTTGGCCGCATCGTTGCTCACAATTGCAGCCGGGCGCGTCTTGCGGATTTCGCTACCAATAGCTGGGTCGAATTCAACCCACCACACTTCACCGCGTTGCATCGGCCATATCTCCGGCAAGGGCGTTGCACCACTCCGTCGCTTCAGCTTCTCGCGCCTTGTCGGCTGCCATTGCCCGGTAGCCGTCATCGAGTGACGTATCCACCACATGCGGACGCAGCAAATCCTCAATGAACTGGCTCATCTTCCGCCGCCCAACCGTCCGATAAAGGCCCTCGTAAACCGCCTCATCAAGTGTGATCGTCATTTTCCGGTGCATACCCACCTCCTGAACACTTAATACGTATTACATCATAGCACGGTTCAACGGCTTCAATCTGGGCCGTCCCGGTCGCTGCTGCTCCTGCTCTGTCGTGGTCTACTCTTTTCGAAAGCCGGTAGGTGGAACACTCCCACCACCCAAAGGACATCGAACACGCCACAAACCCGTCGTCACTTCACTCCCCCGAGTGCAACTCAAAGTCACCAAAAATTGTTCAGCAACAGCACAGCATCGCCAAACTCTGTCACGAACTTGACCTTGATAAAACCGCTGCCCGGAGATGCCAAGAAGAAGACGAAGTCGCGTTAGCGGTCTCGTTCGACCGCCCTGCGCGGCCCACAACCTGAAAGCCCCGGCTTTGCCGGGGGACTGCAACTAGTAGCCAGTCACGTTGAAACGCGATGGCTCACGTTCCACGACGAACCACTCGCCGCGCCCCACCGCGTCATTCCCGCGCAGGCGGGAATCCAGGCGTGTCCACAGCGTACAGCGGGGTGAGCGCTCATCAGCGCTACCTGCGCCATGCCCACCGCGCACGCTGTGGCGCGGTCTGGGTTCCCGCCTTCGCGGGAACGACACCTGAGGTGAAACTCATGCCGAAAGCGGTCTAATCGCCTGTCAGTCGATTCAGATCATGGTGACTGGCTACTAGGGACGCGCTGATTTATTTAGAAAAATCGTGTTTGCCAAAAGAAAAACCCAGCAAAATCAACGTCATGGATTCCCGCCTTCGCGGGAATGACGATTTTTTTAGCATATCCCTAGCCCTGCCAACGGGCCGGTGATCCACTCAGAAACCTTACCTGCTGCGTTGATCAAGAGGGTATGGCGCAGTTTCTGCGCCATACCCGCTCCAGGCAGAAGCACCCCATGGGCGTGTGGCGTCGGGTTGCGCCTTCTCGCCTGTGGTTGGCGATATTTCGCGGCGCGGACTGTCCCAACGCTTGCCTCTGCACGATATCTCTCAATAAAAAAATCGGCTAAACGGGCCAAGATGAAAATTTTCTTGGCCGCGTGAAGAAAAAATGAGACTTCTTGTCTCAAACGGAATGCAGCGGACGCCCTGAGAATGTGTAACCGCGCAAAAGCGCTTGCGCTCGGCTCGTGTGGGCCTGAGCGGATGTCCCCCATCAGCGTGTTTGAACAAACGTGGCCAGCACAAGGCCCATGACGCAAACCGTCCCTACCTTCGCCATCGCCCGACACCACCCCAAATCATCCCCACAATTCCCCGTGACCACCCCTTGCCGGTTTGCTATGCTGGCTGACAGGCAGGGCAGTCAGCACGCCCTGTGCTTGGAAATACATAAGCAATGTTTATTTCTTCTCAAAGGAGCCGGTATGAAAAAAATCATGTTGAGTCTGCTTGCTGTGGCCGCGCTGGCCGGCAGTGGTCTGGCCTACGCGGATGCGGATGACGAAGCCTGGACGGCTCAGTGCGTCAAGGACAACAAGGACGAAGGGGCCAAGCCGGATGTGGTGCTCAAGTACTGTCAATGCATGGTCAATGAGATGGATTCCAACGATTCCCGCTCGGTCACCCAGTTTGAAAAAGCCAACCCGAAAACCATGAAGATGTGTGAGCGCAAGGCGGGCTGGAAGTAATCAGGTTTGTGCCGCGTCTGCGGCAGCAAAAACCCCCGGCACCTATCACAGGGCCGGGGGTTTTTGTTTGGGCGGGACTCAGGCCAGGGTGACAGTCTGGTCGGTAAACACCAGTTTTTCCACGTTATACAGGTCGGCGGCAAAGGTGGTGCCCACCAGCCGGATCAGGCCGCCAGCCTCTGAGGTGTAGGTGACCTGGCTCTTGGTCAGCGCCAGCGAAACCGAGTCCGTGCCGGCACCGCCATCAATGGTGTCGTGGCCACCGGCACCCAGATAAATCAGGTCGTTGCCTGCGCTGGTCTTGATGTCGTTGTCCACTTTGTTGTCGGTGACGGTGTCGGCGGCGCTGCCGGTAATCACGTTCTCGATGATGGCACCGTAGGCAATGCCCAGATTATGCGTGCCGGTGTAGATTTTGCTGGATTGCTGGGCGTAGGCGCTGTCAATCCAGCTGTCGAACCCGGTTTTGCCCTGGCTGGCAAAGGTTTGCTTTTGCTCCTGTGCCTGAGTGCTGACGCTGCGGGTGTTGATGCTGGAGTAATGGCCAGGCGTCAGGTCGACGGTGTCGCTGGCGGTGGTGGTGCTCAGGTCCAGGGTATCGGTGCCGCCGGCATCCCAGATGCTGGCATAAAACGGGCTGGTGCCGTACTGGTAGGTGTTGTTGCCGGTTTGCGTGGTGCTGTCGGCACCATAAATGGCTTGCAGCGCGGCGATGTCGTACACCATGAAGCGGTCTGGGTAGAGCTGCTGATAGTCCACGTTGGCGCTGGAGCCGCTGGTGGTGAATACCGGCACCAGGTTCTGGTAGTCGGTGTACGACATCAGGGTGTTGATGTGGTTGTCGTCTGCGGTGGGCAGGGTAGCGCCGTCTTCAAACGGGTGTTTCAGGCCCAACGCGTGGCCAAGCTCGTGGGTGATGGTCAGCTGGCCGTACCCGCCTGCGCCCAGGGTGGTGCTGTCGATGCCGGTATCGATGAACACGTCGCCGCTATAGCTGGGGGTGGTGCCAGGGAAATAAGCAAATGCCGCCACCGATCCGCTGGTGGGTACCTGGCTGAAGCGGATGTCGCCATTGGCGCTGACTTGGGTAAACGAGAGTTGCACCAGTTTGTCGATGCTGCTGAGGATTTCGCTGGACAGCGTACTCAGGGTGGCGGTCATGGCCTGCCAGCCGGTGGTGAGGTTGCCGCTGGCGGTGGAATTGGCCTGTACGCCGGTGTAGTCGGCCGGGCGGGTGGTGTCAAAGCTATAGGTCAGGCTGGTGCTGCTCCATTTTTCGCCGCCATTCAGTGCCTTGACGATGCTGCTTTGCGTGGTCAGCAGGCTGGCTGAATCGACCCCGGTGACGCTGGTGTGGAAGTTGGTGGTAGTGGTGCCCGTTCCGGTGCCGGTGCCTGTACCTGTGCCCGTTCCGGTGGAAGTTCCCGTTCCGGTGCCGCTTGAGGCCGCGCTGAGTGAACTGCCGCCCAGGGTCATGCCGGTGGCGGAAATTTTGGCATCTGCCGTACCGTCAGAAAACGCCAGCTGGGTGCCATTGCTGTCGTCCTGCACCGGCACCCGACACAGCAGGGTGGTGCCGGAATACACCAGCAGCTGGTTGCCGCTTTGCTGATAGGTGTAGGCACTGCGCGCGCCCGACAGGGACACCTGTTCGACATTCTGGTCCAGGGTCACGCCGGTGACGCCATTGGCGACGGTCACCACTTCGGAACCGGTGGAACCGTACACCGAGACATTGTTATTGCTGACGGTGAAAGCGTCGGCGGAATCAAGATATACTCTGGCCATGTGATACACCCATCATCGTCGGGGCCTTTGAACTCCCCTCTTGTGGCGGCGCACAGCGTGCGCAAGGGGAAGGCGGCGGATTGAAAAAAGCGGGCAGCGCCCGGTGGCGACAGCGCGCCGGGCCGGTCTGGTTCAAGGGCGTGCGTCCCACGGCACGCCCGCGCAAGCCAGGCGGTTTCCCACCTGAATGCAATACGCCAAAATGGCACGCAAACCGGGATGGGTCAAGCGTTTTACGCGGGTTGTCCCTTCCCGGTCAGCAGCTATCCAGCTATTTGGCATGGTCCGCCAGCCCCACTTTACCGGCCCCAGTCTTTACCAAGTCCATCGCAGGGTATGACCGTTTATGAACGTACTATTCGTCCACCAGAATTTTCCCGGCCAGTTCAAGTTTCTGGCCCCTGCGCTGGCGCAGCAGGGCCACACCGTGGTGGCGCTGACCATGCAGAAAAACCCTCCCAGCCCGTGGCAGGGGGTGCAGGTGCTGTCTTATGGGGCCAAGCGCGGCTCCACGCCCAATATTCATCCCTGGGTCACCGATTTTGAAGCCAAGACGATTCGGGGCGAAGCGTGTTTTCGGGCTGCGCAGCAGCTCAAGCAGCAGGGCTTTACCCCGGATGTAATCATCGCCCATCCGGGCTGGGGTGAAAGTCTGTTTCTCAAGGAAGTGTGGCCCAAGGCCAAACTGGGGATTTACTGTGAGTTTTTCTATCACGCCAAGGGCGCGGATTCGGATTTCGACCCGGAGTTTCCCACGGCGGATGCTGGCGCAGACGCCTGCCGCCTGCGCCTGAAAAATGTGAACAACATCCTGCACTTTGATCTGGCTGATGGGGCGATTTCGCCCACACACTGGCAGGCCAGCACCTTCCCCGAGCCGTTCCGGTCAAAAATCAGCGTGATCCACGACGGCATCGACACCCAGGCAGTGGCACCGGACCCGGACATCAACCTGACGCTGAATGGCGCGCTGACGCTGACCAAGGCCGACGAGGTGATTACCTTCGTCAACCGGAACATGGAGCCCTACCGGGGTTACCATATTTTCATGCGCGCCCTGCCGGAGATTCTGCGCCAGCGGCCCAATGCCCAGATTTTCATTGTGGGGGGCGATGATGTCAGCTATGGCGCACGTCCGCCCGAGGGCAAAAAGTGGAAAGACATTTTTGCCGATGAAGTCCGTGGCCAGATTGATGATGCCAGCTGGGCGCGGGTGCACTATCTGGGCAACCTGCCCTACCAGCATTTTATTCCGGTCTTGCAGCTGTCCACCGTCCATGTCTACCTGACTTATCCGTTTGTGCTCAGCTGGAGCCTGCTGGAAGCGATGAGTGCCGGCTGCAGTATTGTGGCCAGCAACACCCAGCCGCTGCACGAAGCCATTGTGCAGGGCGAGACGGGCCGGCTGGTGGATTTCTTTGATGCGCCCGCGCTGGCCAGCGAAGTCTGCCGGCTGCTGGACCAACCGGAAGAACGTCAGCGGCTGGGCGAAAACGCCCGTCGCTTTGCCCAGGCCAACTATGACCTGAAAACCATCTGTCTGCCGCGTCAGCTGGCTTGGGTGGAGAGTTTGCGGGCCAGTTGAGCGAGGCGGCAGGCACGGGGCAACCCCCAAGGAGGGCGTTGCCCCGGTTTCTGGATGTCTTACGCTTCTGCCAGCGCCAATTGCAGGCAGGCGTCGAAGTGTTTGCGTGCGTCGTCGCGGCGGTCCAGCGCTTCCAGCAGGCGGGCCAGTTCGGCGTGGCCGGCCAGTGAAGATTCAATCGACAGGCTGGCTTCAAAATAGCTTTGCGCTTTGCCCCACAACTGGCCAGCACGGGCCAGGCGGCCCAGCATCAGCAGCAGCTGCGGGTCGCGGCTGTGGTCGGGCAGCAGTTTTTCGCCCAGGCCCAGGGTTTCCAGCCGACGCGGCTCGCTCAGCTGCGGGGCCAGTTCGCCCAGCGCACCGGCCAGCTCGCTGCTGTAGTCATGGGCCAGCTGGTCCTGCAGCAGCAGCGCGGCGGAATCCGCCTGCTCAAGCCGGGCGTATTGCTGGGCGGCAGCCAGCACCAGGGTAGGGTTTTGCCGTTCCTGGCTGGGGATGCGCTGCCACCACTGGCGCAGTTCGTGGCCATCAATAAACTGACCCAGCTGCTCGCGGTAGGCGGCCAGCCGGTAGCGGCGGGCCTGTTCGGCGCTGAGCGCTTCGGATTTCAGCAGTTTTTCGGTCAGCGCCAGCACCTGTTCCGGGGCATTTTGCTGCTGGCGGATTTTCAGCTCCAGGCGCAGGGCAGCGGTCAGGTTGGGCGACAGCGCACGGGCGGCTTCGATGGCGGCCAGCGCATCCACGCTGCGCTTTTCCTCCAGCAGCAGCTCGGCTTCCAGCATGCGCCGTGCCAGTTGCACCGGGCTGCCCAGGCTGTCCATCCGCGCCAGATAGCTGTCGCGGCGGTCGTAGGCGCGCACGGAGTGGGCGGCGCGTGCTGCCAGAAGCAGCGCGACCCCCTGGTTTTCCGCCGCTTGTTCGTACTCGCAGGCGCGCAGCGCTTCGCGTTCGGCTTTCTGGTAGCGGCCTTCCGAATAGGCCAGCGAGGCCTGCACCAGCGCATGTCGGGCAATCCGCAGCTTTTTGCGGCGCTGGAAGGCCGCCACTTCATGCGGCAGGTTCAGCGTGGCGGCAAACAGGCGCAGCAGCAGATAGGACACGGCAATGGTGGCCACAATCAGCAGCAGGGTCATGTTCAGCGACAGTTCCACCCGGTAAGGCGGCAGAAACACAATGGCGTAGCCGGTATTGATCTGGGCAAACAACGACAGTCCGACGGCCAGGGTAAACAGGCCGATGATCCACAGCACAACTTTCATGACTTACTCCTGAGTCCGGCCTTGCAGGGCGCGAACGGCGCGCAGGCTGGCGGTGATGTCGGGCACGCGCACGGACAGTTGGGCGGTTTTGATCTCGTTCAGCGTGGCCAGCCAGGTGTGGGTGGCGCTGGACTGGGTGTCAAAGTAATGCTGCACATAGCGTTCGCTGGCGGCCAGGTCGGCGCGGAACGGGCCATCCTGGTGCTGCAGCACGGCAATTCGCGCGCCCAGCAGGTGCAGCTTGAGATTTTCGCGCAGGAAGAACGCCTGCTCGGGCGACAGCAGCAGCGCTTCCGGCTTGTCCATGCGCCGCACGCGGATCAGCTGGCCAATGTCGTCCAGCAACTGCTCGCCCAGGCGCTGCCAGGCCGGCACCGTGCTGGCGGCGTGGCTGCTTGCAGCGGGGGCCGGGCTGCTGCGGGTGTGGTCGATGGTCAGCGGCAGGCTGTCGGCGCTGGCGGCCAGGCGGTCCAGCTTGACGGTCAGCCCGACCACGTCCACCGCTGGCGCGGCTTTCAGCAGGCCCAGGTCCTGGCCCAGCGCCTTGCGCAGCGGAATGAATTGCGGTTTGTCCAGCTTGGCCAGCCGGGCGTCGATGGCTTCCAGCGTGGCCAGCGCCGCGCTGATGTTGCCGGCCAGCTGCAATTGCTGGCCAGCCAGGTTCAGCGCGTGTTCGATTTCGGCCAGCATCCAGTCTTCACGGTTGCGGCTGAGTTCCTGGTACATGCTGTTCAAGGCGGCAGACTGCCCGGAAAACTCGTCCACCCGGGCGTCGAGCGCGGCCAGTTTGGCGCTGTTGTCACGGGCGGTCTTGTCGGCGCGTTCGGCCTGGCTGCGCACTTCCTTGCTGATGCCGCTGGCGCTGCTGGCTTTTTGCGCCAGTTCCTGGCTCAGGGTGTCCAGGGTGTGGCGGGTGTCCAGCCACTGCCAGCCGGTGGCAAGCAGGGCGGCCAGCGCCAGCAGCAGCGGAATATTCAGCTTGCGGGCCGGGCGGGTGGGAGGCGTGTACGGCGAGCTTGTAGTCATGGGTGGGTTTCAAACCATTCGCAAAGGGCGGCCACGGTGGCGTCGTTGTCCGCAGCGGTAATCAGGCAGTGGGGCGCGCCACACTGGGCCAGGCGGTCGGCAATGCGCGGGTGCGGCACGACATAGAGCAGCGATTGTAACGTTGCCCGGCGTGACTCGCCAGCCAACATAAATAACCAGTCTACGGCTTCGGTGCTGGTCAGGGCCAGCGCGGCGAGCCCAGGCCCGGCCACGGCAGCATCAAAACTGTGCCAGTCTGGCTGTGCCGGCTGGCGCTGGTAGATGTCCAGCGTCTGCACCGTGGCACCGCGTTCGGCCAGCACATTGGCCAGCCACTGCGAACGTCCGCCGCTGCCCTTGATCAGCACCATATGCTGACCCGCCAGCGGGGCGGCCAGTTCCGGCAGCGCGGCCAAAGCCTCGGCGTCGCTGCGTTCGCTGGGGTGCAGCACCGGGCGGCCACAGCGCTGGCTCAGCCGTCTGGCACTGGCCGTGCCCACGGTGGTCAGCGCCACACGGGCCGGCAGCCGGTCGATCAAATACGGCCAGAGTAAGTCAATGGCGGTGGGCGAGACAAAAATCACCCGGTCGGTGGCGCGCACTGCCTCGGCGGCCTGGCGTAGTACAGCGGTGTCGGCGGGCACGATATCCATCACCGGCAGGCCAATCGGCACCGCGCCGGCGTACGCCAGCCGGGCCATCAGTGCGCCAGCCTGGCCCGCCGGGCGGGTGACCACAATCCGGCGGCCCGCCAGTGGCTGGGCCGGTGCGGCGCTCATTGGCCCAGCGCGGCGATAATGTCTCCCGCGCCCTGGTCGAGCAACTGCCTGGCCACGGCCCGCCCCAGCGAATCGGCATAGCGGCGCGGCGCTTCGGCGCGGGCGGTCAGAAAGGTGCGGCCATCCACACTGGCGACAAAACCGTTCAGCACCAGCATGTCGCCACGCTGGATGGCATAGCCGCCCAGCGGCACCTGGCAGGAGCCATTCAGCGCCCGGCTCATTGCCCGTTCGGCATGCACGCAGGCGGCTGTCACCGCATCATTCAGCGGCACCAGCAGCGCGGCCAGCTCAGCGCGGCCCGCCAGAATTTCAATCCCCAGCGCGCCCTGGCCCACTGCCGGCAGGCTTTCCTGCGGGGCCAGCTCGATGCGAATGCGCTGGTGCAGGCCCAGACGCTTGAGGCCAGCGGCGGCCAGGATGATGGCGTCGAATTCACCGTCGTCCAGCTTGCGCAGCCGGGTCTGCACATTGCCGCGCAGCGGGCGGATAGTCAGATGCGGGTAGCGCGCGCGCAGCTGGCTTTCCCGGCGCAGGCTGGAGGTGCCCACCACCGCGCCATCGGGCAGGTCGGCCAGCGCGGCGTAGCGGTTGGACACAAAGGCATCGCGCGGGTCTTCACGGGTGCAGATAGCCGCCAGTTCAAAGCCGTCGGGCAGATTCATCGGCACGTCTTTCATCGAATGCACCGCCAGATCGGCACGGCCTTCTTCCAGCGCCACTTCAAGTTCTTTAACGAACAGCCCCTTGCCGCCAATTTTCGATAATGTCTTGTCCAGAATCTGATCGCCCTGGGTGGTCATGCCCAGGATGCCCACCTGTGTCCCCGGATACAACGCTTCGAGCCGGGCCTTGATGTGTTCGGCCTGCCACATGGCCAGCGCACTCTCCCGGCTGGCAATGACAAGTTGCTTCATAATGGTTTCCTAAGGTAATTTGACAGAATTTTAACCGCTTCGCTTGTGAACACGGTATTCCGCCATGATGAACGAAACTGAAAAAGACTTGCCGCTGCGCCACGATCTGGCGCGACTGGACCGCCTGCTTGCCGAGATCGTCCGTGAACAAGAGGGCGAAGCGGTCTATCACGAAATGCGCACCATCCCGGTGGAGGCGCACGACCGCGTCGGCACGCCGGAATTGTCGCGCCGGCTGGCCGAACTGTCGCCCGCCGCCGCCGCCGCGCTGGTGCGCGCCTGTGGTTTTTATGCACAGCTTACCAATCTGGCTGAAGACCTGCATCACAACCGCCGCCGCCGCGCCCACCGCGCTGCTGGCTCCGCCCCGCAGCAAAGCAGCCTGGCGCTGGCGATTCAGCGGCTGAAACACGACGCCGTGCCCTTTGCTGCGCTGGTCGATTTTTTTGAACATGCGCAGATTTCCCCGGTGCTGACCGCTCATCCGACCGAAGTGCAGCGTCAGAGCGTGCTGGACGCGCACAAGGCCATCCGCAAGTTTCTCACCAAGCTGGCCGACCCGTCGCTGGGCCGCGAAGACCGCGAAGAAGTGGAAGCCAAGCTCAAGCGGGTGATTCTGGCGCTGTGGCAAACTTCGGAAATCCGCCCGTTCAAGCTTACCGTCAAGGACGAAATCGAAAACGGCGTGGCCTACCATCCCACCACGTTCTTTACCGCGCTGCCCAAGCTGTACGCCAGCCTGGAGGCGTCGATTCAGCGCGAGTGGGGGCAGGAACTGGTGCTGCCCAATTTCTTCCGCATTGGCAGCTGGATTGGCGGCGACCGTGACGGCAACCCGTTTGTCACCGCCGATGTCACCCTGTACGCCGTCCAGCGTCAGGCCGAAGTGGCGTTTGCCTGGTATGGCCGTGAACTCGACCAGCTGTATCGCGAGCTGTCGCTGTCGGCGCGGCGGGTGAAGGTCAGCGAGGCGCTGGGCCAGCTCACCGCCCACAGTCCTGACCACGCCGAAAGCCGCCAGGAAGAACCGTACCGCCTGGCGCTGGCCACCCTGCAAGGCCGGCTGAGTGCCACCGCCCAGGCGCTGGAAGTGCCATTTGATGGGCGCTTTGCCCAGGCCGGCCTGAGCGCCTACCCCTCGCCGACCGATCTGGTGCATGACCTGCAGCTGATCAGCGATTCGCTGAGCAGCCACGGCAGCCAGAGCCTGGCCGCTGGCCGCCTGCGTGACCTGATTCGCGCGGTGGAAGTGTTTGGCTTTTCGCTGATGCCGCTGGACATGCGCCAGTTCTCCGGCATTTTTGAATCGGTGGTAGCCGAGCTGTTTGCCCAGGCCGGCGCGGGCGACTATCTGGCCGCCGACGAAGCGGGCCGCCAGGCCATGCTGCTGGCCGAACTGCAATCTGCGCGTCTGCTGTATTCGCCGTTTGTCGAATACAGTGAGCAAACCGGCAAGGAGCTGGCGCTGTTCCGCGCCGCCGCGCAGATTCAGGCCCGCTTTGGCAAGAAAGCCCTGCCCAACTGCATCATTTCCAACTGCGCCAGCGCCAGCGACCTGCTGGAAGTGGCACTGCTGCTGAAAGAAGCCGGCCTGTTGCGCGTGGTGGATGGCGAGCCGACTTCCACCGTCAACATCATTCCGCTGTTTGAAACCGTGGCCGACCTGGACGCCAGCGCCGGGGTGATGAGCGAGCTGTTTGCCCTGCCGTGGTATCGCACCCTGCTCAACAGTCGCAAGGATACCCAGGAAGTGATGCTGGGCTACTCGGACAGCAACAAGGACGGCGGTTACTTCACCAGCCAGTGGGAGCTGTACCAGGCCGAACGCCGCTTGGTGAAGGTGTTCGACGCTGCGGGCGTGCGCATGCGCCTGTTCCACGGTCGCGGCGGTTCGGTGGGCCGGGGCGGTGGCCCGTCTTACGAGGCCAT
Organism: Aquaspirillum sp. LM1; assembly: GCF_002002905.1. Classification (NCBI taxonomy): domain Bacteria; kingdom Pseudomonadati; phylum Pseudomonadota; class Betaproteobacteria; order Neisseriales; family Aquaspirillaceae; genus Aquaspirillum; species Aquaspirillum sp. LM1. Next base: position 17,326 of record NZ_CP019509.1, read on the forward strand.
CATGGCGCAGCCGGCAGGCTCGGTGGCCGGGCAGATCCGCATCACCGAACAGGGCGAAGTGATTGGGGCCAAATACTCCGATCCGGAAATCGGCCTGCGCAACCTCGAAGCGCTGCTGGCCGCCACGCTGGAAGCCAGCCTGACCACGGTGCGCGACACCCCGCCGGCAGACGAGGCGATTTTGGGCGAGCTGTCCAACCGCGCCTTTCACGCCTACCGCTCGCTGGTGGAAACCCCTGGCTTCATCCAGTATTTTCTGGAAGCCACGCCGATCAATGAAATTGCCAAGCTCAATATCGGCAGCCGCCCGGCCTCGCGCAAGAGCCTGACCAGCATCAAGGATCTGCGCGCCATCCCCTGGGTGTTCTCCTGGGCGCAGGCGCGGGTGATGCTGCCGGGCTGGTATGGTGTGGGCAGCGCGGTGGCCGCCTATCTGGAAGAACACGGCCAGGCTGGCCGCGAGCGCCTGCAGGCGCTGTATCGTCACTCGGCGTTTTTCCAGGTGGCGCTGTCCAATATGGAGCAGGTGCTGGCCAAGAGCGATTTGCAGATTGCCGCCGGCTACGCTGCGCTGGTGTCCGACCAGAGCCTGGCCAAGCATATCTTTGGCCTGATCGAAGCCGAATGGCAGCGCACCCGCGAGGCGTTCTTCACCATCACCGGGCAAGACACCCTGCTGGCGGATAACCCATCGCTGGCGCGCAGCCTGGCCAACCGCCTGCCGTTCATGGACGCGCTGAACATCCTGCAGATTGAGCTGATCCGCCGCCTGCGCCAGACGCCGGATGCGCCGGAACTGCTGTACACCGCGCATCAAACCATCAACGGTATTGCAGCGGGTTTGCGCAATAGCGGTTGAAGTGCTTGAGACACGCTGATTGATTCAGAAAAATCGTTTTTGCCAAAAGCAAAACCCAGCAAAATCAAAACTCTGGATTCCCGCCTTCGCGGGAATGACGATTTTTTCAGCGCTTCCCTTGTATGCGCCGCTTGCCGCTGGTGAATGCTGCGTCACCCCAAAAGGGTGATGCAGCATTCACCAGCACGCTCAGTACAATGACCAACCCCGCCATATTTATCGTGACAGCTCTTTCCGCCGCATGGCAACATGCCATAAAAATAGCAAAAACGTTAACCCTTACCCACGCTGCTCACGAACAGGCCCCCATGAAACAACTCCTCTGCACCCTCACTGGCGCTGCTTTTTTATGCGTCAGCACTGGCTGTGCTACCTCATCCAAAGATCTCAGCTCGTCGTATGTCTCTCCCATCCAGTACCAAGCCTATGACTGTGGCCAATTAGCCGCAGAATCCCAGCGCATACAGGCACGAGTCAGCGAATTGGGCGGGCGCCTTGATCAAGCCGCCACCAACGACAAAATACTGATGGGCGTCACGCTGGTGTTGTTCTGGCCGGCAGCATTTGCCTTGGGCGGTACAAAGCAGCAAGAAGCCGAGTATTCCCGCATCAAGGGTGAGCTGGAAGCCGTAGATCAAGCCGTGATCGCAAAAAAATGTCAGACCGCTGGACGCCAGACAATTCAGGGGGCCAACGCAGGAAGTTAAAGCCGCTCAAAAGTGCCATTCAGTCACTGCATCAGCCTGTTCCTGCTGATGCAGACCGTGTCTTTTTGACGTATTGACGCTGCCCACTTTTATTTCTTAATTCCCTTCCCGTCTCCTTGGCAGATACCGCCACCATCAGCGGTGTGGCCCATTCAGGCTGCGGCCCCTGCAAGCTTGCCCGCGCACACCGGGCAAGCCGGGTCGCGCGTCAGGCGCATATGCCGCCAATCTCCGCTTAGCCCCTCGTAAATCGCCAGCCGGTTCACCGCGTTGGAGCGGATGCCCACCAGCAGCTTCAGCGCTTCAGCGGCCTGCATGCAGCCGATGATGCCCACCAGTGGCGCAAATACGCCAAAGGTGGCGCATGGCCCGTCGCTGGCATCGCCATGGTCCGGAAACAGACAGTGGTAGCACGGCGCATCCGGCTGGCGCGGGTCAAACACTGCCAGCTGACCATCAAAGCGCACTGCCGCACCCGACACCAGCGGCTTGCTGGCGGCCACGCAGGCGGCGTTGACCGCATGGCGGGTGGCAAAATTGTCCGAGCAATCCAGCACCACATCGGCCTGCGCCACGGCGGCGGCCAGTGCGGCAGCGTCCATGCGCTGGGCCAGCGGCTGGACACGCACCTCCGGATTGAGCGCCGCCAGCCGGCTGGCCACGGACTCCACCTTCAGCCGGCCCAGGCTGGCCATGTCGTGGGCGATTTGCCGTTGCAGGTTGGTCAGTTCGACGGTGTCGTTGTCGCACACCGTCAGCGTGCCCACCCCGGCTGAGGCCAGATACATGGCCACAGGCGAGCCCAGCCCCCCGGCACCAATAATCAGGGCATGGCTGGCCAGCAGTGCGGTTTGTCCGGCCAGGTCGAGTTGGGGAAGCAGCAGATGGCGGCTGTAGCGCAGCAGTTGTTGGTCGTTCATGGCGGGTGGCGGAGGGAGAAAACCGCACTGTAGCGTGGGCACAGCGGGTTTGTCTGCAAAGGGGCACCGCAGGTGGGGCAGAAGGGGGGGCCGGCAGGCAAAAAAAGAGGGAAGACGCCCCGGATAAGCATCTTCCCCTCAGGGTGAGCGGCACGCTCGGGAAGGGTGCCTGGCGGCAGAAGCTTCCCGATTTGCATACTACGCGACACAGTGTACTTGAATGCGCCAGCAGAAAACCAGCGTAAATCTACGGTGTTTCACCCATTTTTTTGGTTTGCTATTCAATGGGATAGTTTGCGACATCGGAGCACGCATGCTGGCCAATGGCGCAAGCGTACCGGTTTACTCCTCGACGGTACGCCGGCTGAATTTCACCCCCAGCTGCTTGAGCTTGCGGTACAGGTGGGTGCGCTCCAGCCCGACTTTTTGCGCCACCCGGCTCATATTGCCGTTTTCCAGCCCGATGTGGTACTCGAAGTAGCGCCGCTCCAGCTGCTCACGCAGTTCGCGCAGCGGCAGGTTGAAGTCAAAGCCGGATTCTTCTGGCGGCTTGTCCTGACGGAACTGGGCCAGCACCTTGTTCACTTCCGGCGCGTCGATATCGTCGCTTTCGGCGGTCAGCGCCAGGCTCTTGATAATGCTGCGCAGCTGTTCCAGATTGCCCGGCCAGTCGTACTGGCGCAGCGCATTCAGCGCGGCAGTGGTCAGCCGATGGGGGGGCACCTGCTTGTTTTCAATCAGTTCGGCCAGGATTTGCTGAGCCAGTTCGATGATGTCATCAGCGTGTTCGCGCAGGCACGGGATCGGCACAATCACGCTGGACAAGGTATTGAGCAGGCGGTTGTCGCAGGCTGGGTCGGTCAGCAGTTCCTGCAGCGGGCGGCTGCAGGAACACACCAGACGCACGCTGTAGCGGTCCAGCTTGGACAGCAAAAACAGCAGCCCCTGCTGGGCGCGGCGCGGCTGGCTGCCGATGTCGGGCAGGTAGAGCACGCCGTTATTGGCTTTTTGCAGCAGCTCCAGTGGGGCGTCGGCCAGTTGTTCCGGCTTGTTTGGCGTCACCCACGGGGTGTTGGGCTGGTGAAAAAAGCGCGCCACCAGCTCAAAGCCCACGCCCGGTTCGCCAGTGAGCAGGATCGGCGACTTGACCGGTGCCACCCGCTCCAGCGCGCGCTTGAGCTCGTGCACCACCGGGCTTTTGCCCAGCCGGTCGAGGTTGAGCGACTGGTTGCCTTGCATGTCGGCGTATTTCATCGCCCGCTGCACCGTGGTCAGCAGCTTTTGCAGGGCGATGGGTTTTTCCAGAAAATCAAATGCGCCAATGCGGGTGGCTTCAACGGCGGTATCAATGCTGGCGTGGCCAGACATCATCACCACCGGCATGTTCAGTTGCCCGGCCTTGGCCCATTCCTTGAGCAGGGTGACGCCATCACAGTCGGGCATCCAGATGTCCAGCAACACCAGGGCGGGACGGGTCTGGTTGCGCAGCTGCCGCGCCACTTCAGCGTTTTCGGCCAGCGCCACGGTATAGCCTTCGTCCTGAAGGATTTCCGACAGCAGCTCGCGAATGCCGACTTCATCATCGACGATCAAGATATCGCTACTTCGCATCATGCCTCCGGGCAGGGCAGCGTAACGCAGATACGGGCGCCGTGCGGGGTAACATTGCCAACGGTAATGCTGCCATGGTGTTCCTCAATGATTTTTTTGACGACCGCCAAGCCCAGACCGGTGCCTTTGGCTTTGCTGGTGACATAGGGCTCAAATGCGCGGGGCAGGATGTCTGCTGCGAAGCCGGGACCATTGTCCTCCAGAGTGATGACGACCGCATCATTTTCTCTCTGGGCGCTAATGTGAATCATCGGCTCGTCAGCGTCAAGCACGGCATCCTGCGCATTGACCAGTAAATTGTGCAGCACCTGGCGCAGCAGCGCCGCATCACCCTGAATCAGCAAGGCTTCTTCCGGCAGCCGGGCATGCACTGCCGGGTTGGATTCGTACAGCGCCAGCACTTCGCGCACCAGCTGCCCCAGGTCCAGCCCGGCCAGCTGGGTTTTTGGCGCGCGGGCATAGTCGCGGAATGCTTCCACCATACCCTTGAGCGCACTGACCTGCTGGACAATCGTATCGGTGGAGCGGCGCAACATGTCGGCGTCGTGAGGGGCCAGCTTGTCGGCCAGCTTCATTTGCAGCCGCTCGGCAGACAGCTGGATGGGGGTCAGCGGGTTGCGGATTTCATGCGCCAGCCGCTTGGCCACCTCGCCCCAGGCGGCGTCGCGCTGGGCGCGGGCCAGTTCGGTGATGTCGTCAAACACCATGACAAAACCATGGCCGCTTTTTTCCGGCAGGCGGGTGCCGCGCGCCAGCAGGGTTTGCAGCCGGCGCTCGCCTTCCATGGCCACCTCGGCCTGCCAGTCCTCACCCGGTGCGTCGTCGCGGTGCTGCTGGGTGGCGTCCACCAGCGGGCTCAGGCGCGGCACATGGCAGGGCCAGTCGGGCAGCGGGTGTTCGGCCAGATCGTCGATATTCACCCCCAGAATCCGCTCGGCGGACACATTGGCAGCAGTGAGCAGCCAATGGGCGTCAAATGCCATCACTCCGGCACTGAGGTTAACCAGAATGCTTTCCAGGTAGGCGTTGTTGGCCTCCAGTTCGGCACGGCTGGCGTCGGTTTGTGCGCTGGCCTCGGCCAGTTGCTTGGTCATCCGGTTGAACATGGCGGTGAGCACGCCCAGCTCGTCGCGGCTGTAAATCGGGTGCTGGCGCGAGTAATCCCCCTGGGTCACTGCCTTGGTGCCGGCAGCCAGCGCGCCCAGCGGGGCGGACAGCCGGTCAGACAGGTAAAACCCCAGGCTGACCGCGCCCAGCAGCGTCACCACCAGGGTGAGCGCCAGGGTCAGCCGGTAAAAGCGTTTCAAGCCCTCGCGCGACAGCGCCAGCTGGCGGTATTCGCTACGGGTGGCATCGACCAGCTCGGCGTCTTCGGCAATCTGGCGCGGCACCGGCTGCATCAGTTGCACGGTCAGCCGTTCGCCGTTAAACGACAGCGGATAGGCCGGCAACACCACGCGCAGCACCATGCCCTTGCCGTTCAGGGTTTCGGTGGCACGAAAGGCCTGATCCCGGTTGATCCGCTCCAGCACCTCGCGCGACGGTGCCAGCGGCATGCTGCCGCCCGACCCAGGCTCGCCCGCCACGCCCACCAACTGGCCATGGCGATCAAACACGGCAATTTCATGCACCCCCAGCTGCTTGCGCAGCGCCGGCAGCTTGAGCGAAGCATTCAGGGTGGGGGCACCATTGAGCTCGCGCACCACCTGCTGGGCCTTGTAGTCCAGGTCGGTCAGCAGGTAATCCAGCGCATTGCGCCCCAGGCTCAGCCCCCGGTCCAGCCCGGCCTCGATGCGCACATCAAACCAGCTTTCGATGCTCTTGGTCAGAAACTGTACCGACACGGTAAACATCAGAATCCCCGGCAAGATGGCCACCAGGGCAAACATCGACACCATGCGCAGGGTCAGCTTGGCACCAAACACCTTGGCGCGGATTTTCTGGCGGATCTGCCACAGCTGATAGCCGATAAAGCCGGTCAGCCCCAGGGTCAGCAAGCCGGTCAGGGCAAAAATCTCCCAGTAGTATTCAGCCAGCCGTGACGTGCTGCCGGTGGAAATGGCCAGCAGATAGAGCAGAATCAGCCCAAGCAAGGCCGACGAACTGAGCCAGACCCGCATCAGTGTTCTCCTTCCAGCGCCATGGGCACCCAGTCGGACTCCAGCTTCCAGTCGGTGGCACCCAGCGCCGACAGCTGAAACGGGCGTGGCAGCTGGCTGATGTCCAGCATCAACCGCACTTCACCGGCAAACTCGCCCAGCCGGCTTTTGCCCACGCTGGTCTTGCTCAGTACCCGCCAGCTGCGAATGGCACCCATCGCCGCCAGGGCGTCGTTGAGGGAGGGATAGGTTTTGTACAGGGTGCCGCCAATCGACACTCGGTAGGTTTGCGTCAGCGCATGAAACGACAGCTTGTACAACTGCTCGGCGGTGGGGTCGAAGCCTTCGCTGAATTGCCGCCACCAGGCGTACAGGCGCGGGCGACTGAGGTGAAACTGCAGGCGGAAGGTCAGCGGCACGCCTTCGTCCAGCGCGTCGCTCAGGGTGGGGTTGAGCTGGATGGCAAAGCGGGTGTTGGCCACCAGATAGCCGTCCTGCAACGCCAGCGTGGCCAGTTTGGGCACAATGGCGTCGCCGCTGCGCGCTTCAGCCGCCCGTGCCGGGGCCGCAGCGCACAGCAGCGCCAGCAGCATCAGCCCGGTCGCCAGCCAGCGCGTCAGCTCAGGTCTTGCGAATAAGCGCGTAGTAAAAGCCATCATGGTTTTCATCCGGCAGCAGCTGAATGTCCCGCTCCAGTTCAGCATTCACATGCCGACTGAAAAAGGCATCGACCTGGCGACGGTTTTCCGTGGGAAAAATCGAACAGGTTGCATACAGCATTTTGCCGCCCGGCGCGAGCAGCGCCCACAGCGCGTCGGCCAGCGCGCCCTGCTGACGGCCCAGCGACGGGATGTCGGTCGGGCGACGGGTCCATTTGATATCCGGATGACGGCGCGCCACGCCCGAAGCCGAACAGGGCACGTCGGCCAGAATGCGGTCAAACATCTTGCCGTCCCACCAACTGGCCGGGCGACTGGCGTCGCCCACCACACAGCGGGCCGACAGGCCCAGCCGGGCCAGATTGCTTTCCACCCGCTGCAGGCGCACGCCGTCGTTATCCACCGCCGTCAGCGCCAGGTCGGCGCACTCCAGCAGGTGGCCGGTTTTGCCACCAGGGGCGGCGCAGGCGTCCAGCACGCGCATGCCGTCACGCACATCCAGCCATTCGGCAGCCAGCTGCGCGCCAGCGTCCTGCACCGACACTTCGCCTTCGGCAAAACCGGGCAGGCGATCCACCGGCACCGGCTTGGTCAAGCGCACGGCATCGCCTTCCAGCACGGTGGCTTCCATGCCGGCTTCGGTCAGTCGGGCCAGCCAGGCAGCCACTGTGGTGCGGCGGCGATTGACCCGTACCGTCATCGGCGGGTGCTGATTGCTGGCGGTGAGGATGGCTTTCCAGTCTTTCGGGTAAGCCTGCTGCACCGACCCCACCCACCAGTCCGGATGGTTCCAGAACGCAGTCGGGTCACGGCGCAAGGCAGCGGTCAGCTCGTCGCGGCGGCGCTGGAAATTGCGCAGCACGGCATTGGTCAGCCCTTTGAGCCGTCCGCCCTGATGCGCGGCAGCCACACGCACGGCGTGGTCCACCACCGCGTACGGCGCGGCCTGGGTGTGTACCAGCTGGTACAGCGCCACCAGCAGCAGGCGGTCAATCAGGGCATCGTCCAGCGGACGCGACAGCAGTTGGTCGAGCACGCCGCGCAGCCAGCCATAGTGGCGCAATGAGCCATAGCTGATGTCCATGACGGCAGCGCGTTCTGCCGGTGCCAGCGCGGGATGTTGCCGCCAGGCCGACGCCAGCGTGTCGGTCAGGTTTTTGCCGGACAGGACCGTATCAAGGATTTCGGCGGCGAGGGTCTGGATGGTTTGCATGATATGAAAACCGCCACGTCAACAGGCGCAGCGGTTGGGGATGTTGGGGTCAGGCCGGATTGTAACGGAACAGCAGGCCAGCGGCGATGTTTCCGCAGCAGGCGACGGCGCAAGGGATGGGAAGGGGGGCGTAAAGTACGCGCTGGCGCAGGAGAATGGCCTGACCTGACCCCCCCCGATCAGGAATCCGTGCGCCGGCTCGGCAAACACCTGTTCCAGCAATGCGGCATCCAGCCCCCCGATCTCCCCAGAGCATCAGCTGTTCGCGACTGGCCTGCTGCACGCGCATGGCCAGCTCGGCGGGCAAGGGGCCAAAACGCTGTGTTGCATCGTGTGAACGGTTCTGAGCTGTTCCGCACAGCGGAGCTGTTATCTGCTAAAAACCGGCTTGTTCTGCATTTTTGTTGTTAAAAGCATATTTTTGTTTGCTGTCCGTGTAGAATGCGGAACGCACAAATATGGTGCAATTAGTACAAAAAAGCACACTATTGGTGCAAAACAAGAAGCATTAACAACCTATGTGCAGCGCTTCCAGGTCAAATTCCGCCATATTTGGCGCAGTGGCTTGCCACTGCCCGGCTTGCCGCATGCACACTTCAGCAGAGGAATGCATGAAAAATCTTAGCGTTGGGCAGCGGTTATATGGCCTTGTCATTGTCTTTTCTGTTGTCTTGATCGCGGTGGGGGCACTGGGGCTGAAAAATGCCGCCGACACGCTGGCGGGCTTGAAAACTGTCTACGAAGACCGCACGGTGGCCTTGGGCCAATTGGCGCAGATTGACCAACGCATCCGCCGCAATGCCGCCGAGTTTTACCGCGCCCTGGCGCTGGACCCCAGCAGCCCGCTGGCCAGGCACCTGGACGGCAGCCTGCCTGAACATGGCCAGGCGCTGCGCGACAATACCCGCATTGCCGCTGCAGAATGGCGCAAATACATGGCCACCTACCTGACGCCAGAAGAAAAACAACAAGCACAACAGGTAGATACCCTGCTGACCGCCTATGAAAAAGACTTGGTCATTCCCGTGGCCGAGTATTTTGGCCGGGGAAAACTGGACACAGACACCTCCCTGGGTTTCATTCGCGCCTCGGGCAAGCTTGGCAACGACACCCGGACGGCTTTGCAAGCGCTGATTGACTTGCAAGAGCGCGTGGCCAAACAGGAATACGACACTGCCGTGGCGGGCAATGATCAAACGCGCCAGATCTTGCTGGCCTTGATCCTGCTGGGTTTGGGGCTGGGCGGCATGGTGTCCTGGCACTTGATTCGCAGTGTCACCACGCCGCTGGGTAAAATCCGCGATGCGGTGGCGCATGTGCAGCAATCCGGCGATTTCACCACCCACCTGGCGGTACAAGGTCAGGATGAGGTGGCGCAAACCACCCGTGCCTTTAATGATCTGCTGACCACCCTGCGCACTGCCCTGCAGTCGGTGCAGACCGCCACGACAACCGTCAGCCAGGAAGCCGAAGGCCTGGCCGGCCAATCCACGCAAGCCGCCAGCGCCGCTGCGCACGCCAGTGAATCCACCTCGGCCATGGCGGCGGCGGTGGAGCAGGTAACGGTCAGCATCAACCATGTGGGCGACGCCAGCCAGCAGGCCATTGCCCAGGCCGAAGACGCCGGACAACACGCGCGTGAGGGCGGCGAAGTGATTCAGCGCGCCGTGGGCGAGATCAACCAGATTGCCCAGAGCGTGCGGGAGGTGTCGGCCATCATCGAACAGTTGGACGGGCGCTCCGAGCGCATTTCCGGGGTGATTCAGGTCATCAAGGAAGTGGCCGACCAGACCAATCTCTTGGCCTTGAACGCGGCCATCGAAGCTGCCCGGGCTGGCGAATTCGGGCGCGGCTTTGCCGTGGTGGCCGACGAAGTGCGCAAGCTGGCGGAGCGCACCGGCAAAGCCACCGGCGAAATCAGCCTGATGATTACTGAAATCCAGCAAAGCAGCCGCAACGCCGTGGGATCAATGGACACCGCCGTGCAGCAGGTGAATGCCGGGGTGCAACTGGCGGCGGACGCCGGCGAGGCCATTGTTCGCATTCGCAACAGCACCCGACAAGTGACGCAGACGGTGGCGTCCATCAGCGAGTCGATTCTGGAGCAAGGCGCCGCCAGCAACACCATTGCCGAGCAGGTCGAACAGGTGGCGCGCGCCAGCGAGCAAAACAGTGCCATTGCCTGTCAGTCTGCCAATTCGGCCCGCGCGGTGGCACAACAAGCCAGCCAGATGCGTTTGGCGCTGGCGCGCTTTCGCATCTGAACGCATCAGGCAGGGTGCGTTGCCCTGCTTTGGTGCATCGGCATCTTGCAGGGTCATGCGGCAATCGTGGTTTTGCCTGGCGCGGCGCGATTCAACCTCTCAGCTCCGGGCGGGGTGGTTCCACGCCGCCCCAGCTGCGTTATCCTTAGCCCTTCTGTCACCCACTTGCGGCCTCTCTCCATGAAAGTTCTTGTCATCCCGGTTACCGCTTACCAGCAAAACTGTTCCCTGATCTGGTGTGAACGCACTCACCGCGCCGCGCTGGTAGACCCCGGTGGCGATGTGGCCAGCTTGCTGGCCCAGGTGGAAAAACACGGGCTGACGCTGGAACGCCTGCTGATTACCCATGGCCATCTGGACCATGCTGGCGGGGTGGCCGAGCTGACCGCCCAGCTTGGGCTGCCGGTGGAAGGGCCGCATCTGGCCGATCAGTTCTGGATTGATGGCATGCAGAATCAGGCGCGCATGTTTGGTTTTCCGCCTACCCAGGGGTTTACTCCAACGCGCTGGCTGAACGATGGCGACCGGGTGACGGTGGGGGAGGAGGAACTTGAAGTGCTGCATTGTCCTGGGCATACGCCGGGGCATGTGGTGTTTTTCCATCGCGGCGAGCAGCTGGCATTTGTGGGCGACGTGCTGTTTCAGGGCTCGATTGGCCGGACCGATTTTCCGCAGGGCGATCACCGCACACTGATTGCGTCAATCCAGGACAAGCTGCTCCCGCTGGGTGACGAAGTGAGTTTTGTGCCGGGTCATGGCCCGGCATCCACCTTTGGCCATGAGCGGCGGCATAACCCGTATCTGCAGGGCTGAGCGTGTTGGGAACGTGCTGCCAGCGGGCGGGCGCGCCATCGCTTGCCACCTTGTGTGATGTCATTGCCGCATCAAGCGGCATTCGTCTTGCTTAATCTTTTCAGCTTGTTAACAATCCGTCCTGCCGCAGCAGGACGGATTGGGTCTGGCTGTCCACGCGCTGGCCCTGCTGGTAAAAAATTCATCAAAAACCGCCATCCTGCTTGTACCCGCTGATGCACCGACACGAAGGAACCACCATGCTGCACCGACTGAGCGTAGGCAACAAGCTCAATATGCTGCTGATTGCCGCATTACTGGGGGTGATGGCCATCAGTGGCCTGGCCTTGTATTCCAAATACCAGCGCATGCTCGACGACCGCCGCGCCACCTTGCAAAGTGTGGTGCAGGTGGCGCTGGGTGTGCTGGATTTTTATGACAAGCAGGCCAAAAGCGGTGCGATGCCGCTGGCGGCGGCCCAGGATGCTGCCAAGCGCACCATTGGCAACCTGCGTTACGCCGGCAAGGAATACTACAGCCTGTACGACATGCACCCGCGCATGGTCTGGCACCCGATCAAGCCCGAACTGAATGGCAAGGACTTGTCCGCGCTGAAAGACCCCAACGGCAAGCTGCTGGTGAAGGAAATGCGCGACGCCGTGGCCGGGCAGGGCAGCGGCTTTGTCGATTATCTGTGGCCGCAGCCGGGCAAGGACGAGCCAGTGCCCAAGCTGGCTTACGCCGAGGGCTTTGCCCCCTGGGGCTGGATTGTGGCGTCCGGGCTGTATCTGGATGACCTGAACGCCCAGTTCCGTCACGATGCCGGGGTGTTTGTCGGCCAGATCGTGCTGTTGTCGGCGTTGCTGATCTGGCTGGTGCTGGCAATCAAATGGGCGCTGACCGGGCCGATTCGCGAGCTGATGCAAACCATGCAGCAGGTGGGTGAGCAGCACGACCTGACGTGCCGCGCAGCGGCGCGCAATCAGGATGAAATTGGCGCGGTGGGGCGCACGTTCAACCAGCTGCTGACCAATATCCAGAAAACGTTTGCCGAAGTCTGGGGCGGCAGCGAGCGGCTGGCCAGCCAGGCCACTTCGTTGTCGGGCCATGCCGACCGGCTGGCGGGCGCTTCGGCGCAGCAAAGCCAGGCGGTGAGTTCATCGGCGGCGGCGCTGGAACAGATTAGCGTCAGCATTGAGCAGGTCAGCGCCATGGCCGACCGGCTGGCGCACGAAGCCGAACAGGCACAGCAGCAAACCCAGCGCGGCGAGCAGGCGGTGGGCACGCTGCTTGGCCATCTGGACCATGCCGACCAGGCGTTAAGCCAGGAGGTCAGCCAGAGCGCGCAGCGCATGGCCGGCAGCATGGGTGAGATCACCCAGATGACCGGGCAGGTGCGCGATATTGCCGAACAGACCAATCTGCTGGCGCTCAATGCCGCCATCGAAGCCGCCCGCGCCGGCGAAGCCGGGCGCGGCTTTGCCGTGGTGGCTGACGAAGTGCGCAAGCTGGCGGAAAAATCCGCCTTGTCTGCCGGTCAGATCGACACGCTGACCGCCCGGCTGAGCGCCGCCAGCGAGGCGATGCATCAGGCGATTGCCAGCAGCCAGACGGCAATGACCCACAGCCGCGAACAAGCCGCCGATGTGGCCAGCCTGTTGGGCCACGCCAGCCAGAGCGCCAGTGGCACCCGGCAGCGCATTGGCGAGATCAATACCGCGCTGACCGAGCAAAGCCAGTCGGTTCAGCATATTGCCCGCGATATGCAGGTAATTGCCGGTCAGGGGGAAACCCAGCATGCCGTGGTGCATGACAGCGCCGGGGCGGCGCATGAGCTGGAGGCGTTGGCAGTGGCGTTGCGTGGGGCGATTGGGCGGTTCAAGACGTGAGATCCTGGCAAGGGTCGGTCGCCCCGGTGGGGTGACCGACCCTGCCGGCGGTTACACCGAGAAGCGATGCACGGCGTGGTGCAGGTCGCTGGTCAGGTCGCGCATCGACGAGCTGGCCTGCGCCACCTGACGCGCCGCTTGGGCGTTGCCCGAGGCGCTTTGCGCAATCCGCTCCACATTCAGCGCAATGTCGTTGCTGGCAATGCTCTGTTCTTTCAGTGCCTGGGAAATTTCATTGACCACATGCACCACCCGCTCGGCGCTCTGGCGGATGCGGCCAATCGATTCGCCGCCTTGCTCGGCCAGCGCCAGGCCGTGGTTCACCCGGTTCATCGCTTCGTCCATGGTTTCCTGCGACTGACCCGAGCTTTCCTTGATGTCGGCAATCATCCGGGCAATTTCTTCCGTGGCGGACGAGGTGCGTTCAGCCAGCTTGCGCACTTCATCGGCCACCACGGCAAAGCCACGGCCCTGCTCGCCGGCGCGGGCGGCTTCAATCGCCGCGTTCAAGGCCAGCAGGTTGGTCTGGTCGGCCACTTCCTTGATGACGTTCATGATGCTGGAAATGGTTTCGGTCTTGCCAGCCAGGTCGGTAATTGCCATGGAAGTGTCGCTCACGGCATCGTGAATCCGGCGCATTTCGTCCACCGCGTCGGCAATCACCTTGGCACCTTCGGCAGACAATTTGCCGGATTCGGCGGAGACATCCCGCGCGGCCCCCGCGCTGTCGGCAATATGCGAGATGCTGGCGGTCATTTCTTCAATCGAGGCGGCCATGGCCGACGCCGAGCTGCTTTGCGAATCGGATACGGCGGTGACATCTCCGGCGTGGCTGGCCAGCGACTGGGCCATCTGGGTGAGCGAGTCGGCGTTGCCGCTGATGCCGCCAATCAGCTGGTGCAGATCGCGCTGCATGCCGGCAATGGCACCCAGCAGGCTATTCTGGCCACCGCTGGCCGCCACCTGACGGGTGAGGTCGCCCGAGGCAATGGTGTGCACCACTTCCGCCGCGTAGGCCGGTTCGCCGCCCAGCTGGCGCAGCACACTGCGCTTGATCAGCTCGCTGGCAACCCACATGACAATCAGCACCACCCCGCCGGCCATCAGCAGCTGGGTCAGCTGCACGCGAAAGGCCGCGTCCACGTCATCCAGATACACCCCGGTGACAATCGACCAGTTCCAGACGGGCGAGGTGTCCAGAAACGACACCTTGCCAACGATGCCCACGTCCTTGTTCTTTTCCCAGACATATTCGGCAAAACCGCCCTTGCCATTGCCGTTGCGCAGCGCGGCGGCAAACATTTCGCCCAGCTTGTTGCCCTTGGGGTCGTTGACTGCGTAGAGGGATTTGCCATTCAGCGCCGGCTTGATCGGGTGCATGAGAAACACCAGATCCTTGTCCAGAATGGTCATGTAATCGTCAGTGCCAAAGCGCATGGCCGCCAGCACTTCCTTGGCCTGACGTTGCGCTTCGGCCTGCGGCAGCTTGCCCTGGGTGGCCAGGTTTTCGTAGTGCTTCACAATGCCCAGGCCAGTCTGGACGATGTTCTGAATCTTTTCCTTGCGACTTTCCAGCGTGTCGCGCCGTTGCGCATACAGTGAAACCGCTCCGACAAACAGAAACCCCATCAGAGCGAGCACGACCATGGCGGTCAGGCGCGCGCGCATCGACATTTTATCCAACATGAAATACACCCCAGGATTTTGAAGTCAGAAGAACAACGGATGCTTCGGCGTGATGCGCCGGAATGGCCTGCGTCGAGCATGTTCCCCCATGCTGGCGGCGCGTCCGCTGTGGTGCTGTGCTGCCTTGTCGTTATGATATCGTTATGGTTATGTGGTGTTACTGTAGCCGAAAAAATCCGGCTTGGGTCAGTCTGCGACGGGATTTTCTGTCCAAACCTGTCGTAAAGACGGATTGACCCGGGCCTATTCATCAAGTAACAGCGTGTGCTTGATGTCGGTTATTTGACCCTGGACTTGAGTCACAGCCATGGGAATATGCCATTTTTTGATAGATCGTGCCATTGTATTATGCGAAAGAATTATATGCGGCTTGCCAGCCTCTATGTTCACCCCCTGAAATCTGCCCGTGGCGTGCGCCATGCCCGTGCGTTTGCCGCTCAGGCCGGTCTGCTGGGGGACCGCAGCTGGATGCTGGCCACGCCAGAAGGCCAGTTCATTACCGCGCGCAGCCATCCGCTGCTCACCCAGGTACGGGTGACGCCGATTCCTGGCGCGCTGCTGCTGCACGCGCCTGGCCAGCCGCTGCGTGCGGCCATCAGCGCGGTGTACACCCAGCCCGTGGCCACCGAGGTGTGGGGAGACGGTTTCACTGCGTGGCACGGCGATGCGCAGGTGGACGCCTGGTTCAGCCAGTATCTGGGGCTGGCGTGTCAGTTGCTGTTTATTGGCGAACAACCGGCGCGCCAGCAGGTGACCCAGCCCGCGCCGCTGGGGTTTGCCGATGGTTTTCCGTTTTTGCTGATTGGCGAGGGCTCGCTGGCCGACCTGAACCAGCAACTGGCCCGCCCGGTGAGCATGCGTCACTTCCGCCCCAACCTGGTGATTGCCGGCAGCGCACCTTACGAAGAAGATGACTGGACGGTGATCCGCATTGGCCCGGTGGTGTTTGACGTGGTCAAGCCATGCACCCGCTGCATCCTGACCACGGTAGACCCGGCCACCGGCATTGCCGCTGCCGATCAGGAGCCGCTGCACACGCTGATGCGCACCCGCCAGTTTGACGACGGCGTGCGCTTTGGCCAGAACCTGGCCGCCCGCAATGAAGGGTTGCTGGAAGAAGGCATGGTGGTGGAAGTGCTGGAAACGTCGCTGGCGTTTTAGCAGCGCTTACAAAACCCAGCGAGCAGCTGTGGCCGCAGACATTGCCAGAAGTATGCCAAGGCAGCACCACAACGCCAGGCATGGCGTGTGGCGGTGCTTAAGCGCAGCTGGCGTGAGCGCGCACCTGCCCCTGCCGGGTGCTGTCTTCCAGCTCGGACAACAGCTGCATCACTTCTACACTGGCCGCTTCCATACGCAGCAGCGCCTGCTCCATTGGCTCAGGCTGGCCCGCTTCACGCGCTACCAGCGCCTGGCGGGCGTGGTCGTGGACGGCGGCGTGAGGCCGTTCGATGTGCTTGTAGTGCGGATGACCGGAAAAAAACTGCCGGCCACGCCCTTGGTCATACCATCTGCCCAGCCGGCAGCCGTGATGGTCGGGCAGGCTGTGTGCCGCCTTGCTGCTTACTCCCAGGCAGGCCTTGTAGACTTCCAGCTTGAGCACCAGATGGTCCAGCCGCGCTACTTCCAGAAAACTGGAATCCGACACCGCTTCAATCGCTCCGGTCATTTTTTGCGTCAAGCCCAACAGGGCATGAATGCTGGCCACATTGTCGCGGCCATCGGCCTGGTGGCGCTGAGCCATCTCGGCAGCGGCCATCACCTCCTGGCCAGCCACCTGAGTGTCCCGCTGCACCTGGCTGACCAGGCTGGCAATCTCGCTTGTGGCCTGGGTAGTGCGTTCGGCCAGCTTGCGCACTTCGTCGGCGACTACGGCAAATCCTCGGCCCTGCTCGCCGGCGCGGGCGGCTTCAATGGCGGCGTTGAGCGCCAGCAGATTGGTCTGGTCGGCAATTTCCTTGATCAACTGGACAAAACTGTCAATTTTGCCGGTGGTGGCGCTCAGTACCTGAATGCCTGTGGCGGTGTGAGTTTGCCGGCTGACAATTTCATCAAAATGACCAACCAGTCGATCCACCGCCTGGGTGCTGCGATCCACCGAATGCACCGCTTCGCGGGTCATGTCGGTTTCGGCCTGCAGTTCGTCGGCCATCTGTGCCATGGAGGTTTGCAAATCAATAAAGCTTTGCCCGAATGCCTGCAAAGGCTTCAGGCAGGCGTGCTGCTGGGCCAGGGCCAGCTGGGCGGCGCGTAGCGCCTCGGTATTTTCGGCGTCACGCTGGCGCAGGTGTTGCACTTCATCTAGCAGGGCGGCGTGGGCTTGACGCAGGCTGACAAGTTCAGCGTCTTCTTCACGCGGAGTACGACGGAAAAACATGGGAATTCCTTGAAAATCAGCCAACAGGATTGTCGGGCACCATTGCTCCGGCGCGTCGCCCTCGCCCTGAAGGGAGACACGCCGCACGCAGCCTGGCGAGCAAATCGGATAAAGCAGTAAAGCACAGCCCATGCCGGGCACGCCGCAGGCAGGGGATGGCCAGTCATTCTGTTTGGGGCAAGCAGTGTGCCGCTGAAAAACAACAGGAATATGTCAGCCTGGCGCAAGGCATGGACTGGGGGCGATGGCCGGGGGTTGCCAACAGACTGTTCGGTGGCTGGCCAAACTGGAAAGTAGCTGCACATTGCCGTCATGCCTGTTTGACCCTGCCTCACCCTCCCTGGCGGCAGAACACGTTATGCTGTGCCTTTGGGCATCATCAAAGGGTCATCATGTTTGAATCTGCCGAGCTGGGCCATCGCATCGACAAGGCGCGGTTTCGTGAAGAAAGCCCCATCCTGCGCGAGGCGCTGCTGGAAGCGCAGTACGAACTGCGCGAGCGCGGCGATTTTCCGGTGATTATTGTGCTCAACGGCTTTGACGGTGCCGGGCGCAGTGAAACCATGAACCTGATTTCCGCCTGGCTGGATCCCCGGCTGATTCAGACCAATACCCAGACTTCGGCGTTTGCCGATGTGGGCGATGACGCGCATGGCCGGCCCTGGCTGTGGCGGTACTGGAAAGCCTTGCCGCCCAAGGGGCGTATCGGGCTGATGTATGGTTCGTGGTATTCCGACATCCTGTTTGGCCGGGTGAATGGTCGGCTGGATGGCGAAACCGCCGCGCACATGCTCAGCGAAGTGCTGCGCTTTGAGCGTCAACTGGTGGCCGAAGGCGCGCTGATCATCAAGCTGTGGCTGCATTTGTCGCGCAGCAAGCAAAAATACCGGCTCAAGGCACTGGCCAAGGATCCGGCCACCCGCTGGCGGGTGCGCGCCCAGGACTGGCGGCACTACAAGCAATACGCCAGCATCCGTCACCACGCCGAACATATTCTGCGTCGCACCAGCACCGGCGAAGCGCCGTGGGTGATTGTGGAAGGTGAAGACGAAAACTACCGCCACCTCACCGTTGGCCATGTCATCCTGCAGGCGCTGCGCGCCCGGCTGGACGCCGGCC
Source organism: Aquaspirillum sp. LM1 (assembly GCF_002002905.1). NCBI lineage: Bacteria > Pseudomonadati > Pseudomonadota > Betaproteobacteria > Neisseriales > Aquaspirillaceae > Aquaspirillum > Aquaspirillum sp. LM1. The sequence goes on from NZ_CP019509.1 coordinate 35,521, forward strand.
CGCAAACCCACAGCCGTGCCGAAGCACCGCCACTGTTACCGCCGCTGGACGGCCTGCAACTGCTCGACACCCTGCAGCTGGACCAGCCGCTGGCCAAGGCCGACTATCGCCGCGAACTGGATGCGCTGCAGGGCCGGCTCAGCCGGCTGACCCGCCACCCGGACTTTGCCCAACGCGCGCTGGTGGTGGTGTTCGAAGGCAATGACGCCGCCGGCAAGGGCGGGGCGATTCGCCGGGTGACTGCCGCACTGGACGCGCGTCGCTACCGGATTGTGCCGATTGCCGCGCCCTCGGAAGACGAACGGGCCATGCCCTGGTTGTGGCGCTTCTGGCGCGAGATTCCCCGTCATGGTGGCGTGACCGTATTCGACCGCTCATGGTATGGCCGGGTGCTGGTGGAGCGGATTGAAGGCTTTGCCCGCGAACACGAATGGCTGCGCGCTTACGGTGAGATCAACGACTTTGAGCACCAACTGGCCGATGCCGGCGTGGTGCTGGTGAAGTTCTGGCTGGCCATCAGCCACGACGAGCAGCTCAAACGCTTTCAGGCCCGCGAACAGACCGGCTTCAAACGCTTCAAGATTACCGAAGAAGACTGGCGCAACCGGGAAAAATGGCTGGCGTACAAAGATGCCGTATGCGACATGATCGACCGCACCAGCACCCAGACCGCGCCCTGGACACTGGTGGAAGCCAATAATAAATACTATGCACGGATCAAGGTGCTGCGCACGCTGTGCGAGCGGCTGGAAGCGCAGCTGCCCGATGCCAGGGTGAAAGCACTGCCGGGCTAGTAGCCAGTCACCATGATCTGAATCGACTGACAGGCGATTAGCGCTTTCGGCATGAGTTTCACCTCAGGTGTCGTTCCCGCGAAGGCGGGAACCCAGACCGCGCCACAGCGTGCGGGGTGGGCATGGCGCAGGTAGCGCTGATGAGCGCTCACCCCGCTGTACGCTGTGGACACGCCTGGATTCCCGCCTGCGCGGGAATGACGCGGTGGGGCGCGGCGAGTGGTTCGTCGTGGAACGTGAGCCATCGTGTTTCAACGTGACTGGCTACTAGCCAGCGGCCCCTGAGTCCGGCCCCATTCTTGCTAAGCCCAATCCTGATTTCGGCCTGATCCGGCCATGCTGGCAGCCGCGCAGCACATACGCCGGCATGCAGCCAGCGATGGTAGTTTCACGGCAAATCGCCTATGCTGACCGGCATGTGTCCCCATCCTGTGCCAGCCAATATAGGCCATTCGCCCACGGAAAGCGCCAGCCTGGGCTGATAAATCAATGACTTGTCCTACCCTGCGGCAAGCCAGGCGCAATGACTCTGCCGCGATCCGGCGGAGCATGACCGGGGCCATGGCGGGTGCCGGGCAATGCATGGGGCATATACAGACATAATCCGCTGACACGTGGATCGGGCCGAAACAGAGGGCGGCTTGCTGCGATGTCGGACACCAGAAAGCGGTGCGCCGCTTTCCATATGACCACGGGCCATGCAGTCCGTGGCGCACACACAGATTAAAACCGGAACGCTCGCGCCGATGGCGCGGCGGAGGCCGCCGCAAGGCCTCTACAGGGGAGACACTTCATGCTGCACACACTCAGCTTGCGCGCCAAAATTCTGCTGCCTTTCATCATCCTGATGCTGACCGGCTTTGCCATCGTGGTGGGCTACAACAGCTGGGCCACCCGTCAGCACGACCTGGAACAAGGCGTGCAAAATGCCCAGTTGCAGGCCGCCGTGCTGTCGGCGTCGATCAACAACACCCTGCACGATGGCCTGAGCACCACGCTGACGCTGGCCTCCACCTTTGAAACCCTGCGCCGCAGCCATACTGTCAACCGCGACATGCTCAACAAGATTCTGGCCCGCCAGCTGGAAAACCATCCTGGCCTGCTGGCCGTGTGGACCGGCTGGGAGCCGGACGCGCTGGATGGCCGCGACAGTGAATTTGCCGGGCAAAAACCCGCTTACGATGCCAGTGGCCGCTTTGTGCCTTACTGGCACCGCGACGCCCAGGGCATCAGCGTTGAGCCGCTGGTGGACTACGACAAGCCCGGCGCTGGTGATTATTACCTGCTGCCCAAGCAAACCGGCTCGCTACAGGTGATCGAACCTTATCTGTACCCGGTTAACGGCAAGCCGGTGATGATGACTTCGATTGTGGCCCCAGTCATGACCGGGATTACCTTCTCCGGCGTGGTGGGGGTGGACATTGCCCTGAATGAGCTGGCTGCCGAAATGGCCAAGGTGAAACCTTACGAAACCGGCTATCTCAGCCTGCTGTCCGGCAGTGGCCAGTGGCTGGTGCATCCGCAGGGCGACAAGGTGGGCAAACCCGCCAAGGACGAGCTACCAGCGGAGGCGCTGGAGGCCATCAAGGCCGGCAAGCCGTGGCAGATGAGCGACGATAACGGCATGATGCACTTCTTTACCCCGATCAAGGTGCACGACGGCATGACGCCGTGGGCGCTGCGCGTCAGCGTCGAGCGCAGCCAGCTGCTGGTTAATGCCGACAGCGCCCGCAATGCCGCGCTGCTGCTGGGCACTGCCGCCTGCCTGGCCACCCTGCTGCTCAGCGCCCTGCTGCTGGGCTGGCTGACCCGCCCGCTGGTGAATCTGGCCGACACCATGGAAACCCTGTCGCAAGGCGAAGGCGACCTGACCCGCCGCCTGCCGGTGAACAGCGCCGACGAAATTGGCCGCACCTCGGTGGCGTTCAACCAGTTCATGGACAAGCTGCGCGACATGTTTGCCGAAGTAAAGCAGCACGCCGCCACGCTGGAAACCAGCCTGATCCGGCTGGGCGACACCACTGACGCCGTGGCGGGCAACACCCGCCAGCAGGCCGACGCGGCCCGCTCCACTGCCGCCACTGTCGAGCAGGTGACCAGCAGCATTGGCCAGATTGCCGATGGTGCCCAACTGGCCGCCCACGCGGCTGAAGACACTGGCGAGCTGTCCAATCAGCTGGCCGAACTGGTGCAGGACACCGCCGGCGAAATTCGTCAGGCAGCCAGCGCGGTGGAAGCGTTGTCCGGCACCCTGCAAGGCCTGAGCACCCGCTCTGAACAGATTGCCAGCATTGTCGGGGTGATCCGCGATATTGCCGACCAGACCAACCTGCTGGCGCTGAATGCCGCGATTGAAGCCGCCCGCGCCGGCGAGCAGGGCCGGGGCTTTGCCGTGGTGGCCGATGAAGTGCGCAAGCTGGCCGAACGCACCGGTAGCGCCACGCTGGAAATTGCCAGCATGATCCAGACCATCCAGCAGGAAATGCACGCCGCCAGCCAGGGCATGCACACCGCGCTGGGGCGCATCAGCAGCGGCGTGGCGCACTCGGAAGACACCGCCGAATCAATTGCCGGCATCCATGACACCATGAGCAATATGGTCACCCGCATCCGTGACATTGCCCGCGCCACCGAAGAACAATCCGCTGCCAGCCAGGATATCAGCAGCCATATCGAGCATATCAACCAGATGAGCCAGCACACCGACCAGCAAATCAGCGAAGCCAGCGCGGAAACCCAGCGCCTGCGCCAGCTGGGGCAGCAGCTGGACGCGCTGGTGCAGCGGTTCAGAACCTGACCCGGCTGTTCCTACCTTTTTCTTGCTGTCGGAGACCCATGTCGAAAAACTTTGTTGATGCCAATTACCGCTTTATCGCCGCCTACCAGGAAGTCAACGCACGCATCATCCAGCGCCAGCAGGCGCTGGCGCTGTACGTTACCCTGGTAGTCAGCCTGCTGGCCGCGCTGGTGGCGCTGCGCCCGGCACCGGGCAACCCCACGCCGCCAGTGGAATGGCTGATTCTGGGGTTTCCGGTGGCATCGATGTGTCTGGCGCTGCTGAACTACAAGGCCGAACGCGCCATCACCAATCTGCGCACCTTTCTGGCCAAGCTGGAAAAGCTGGAAGACGCCCACCTGAGCCTGCCCAGCTACAACACCGAACCGCAATGGTCGTCTAGCGCCAATAAAGCCCGCCGCTTTCACGATCTGGCCACCACGCTGCTGGCGGCTGGCGGCAACGCCATTGGCCTGGGGGCAGCGTGGAAAATCTACCCGCAGCGTCTGGTCGAAGCCAGTGGGCTGTTTTACGCCAGCATTGCCCTGGCGCTGGTTTCGCTGGTGGTGGTGTTCATTACCCCGCAGTGGAGCTATCGTGGCGGCGAGTGGCCTTCTGTTGCCCGCTAAGCGCCGAGCCATGGTCTCGCTGTGGCGTAAAATGCCGCAAAATCAGCGGCATGTCAGACAGATAACACGCGTCGCACTTGACGCCGCCAGGCAATTTCTGGCTGAATCATACAATTCGCATCGCTCCCGGGAGATGTCATGAAACCGGTTTCCGCCTCGTCGTTTCCGCGCTTTTTGCGCGCCCCGCTGCCAGTTGCCAGCAGCCCAGCCCCTGCGACAGGTTTTGTCCGTCGCCCACCTGCCGAATCGCCCACTGCCGTTGCACTGGCTGCCTGTCCGCCGCCAGGGGCCAAACGTCTGGCATAATGCGCCAGCCGCACGTTGAGAGGCGGTAGCATCTGGAAGGAACCGCCATGCAACTTGCCACCTGGAACGTCAACTCCCTGAAAGTCCGCCTGCCACAGGTGCTGGACTGGCTCGCCGCCAATCCGGTAGATGTGCTGTGCCTGCAGGAACTCAAGCAGGAAGACCACGCCTTTCCGCTGGCCGAACTGGCCGCCGCGGGCTATCGCGCCGAATTTGCCGGGCAAAAAACCTATAACGGCGTGGCCATTGTTTACCGCGATACGCTGACCGCCAGCGAAGTGGTCAAGGATATTCCCGGCTACGACGACCCGCAGCGCCGGGTGATTGCCGCCAGTTTTGGCGAGCTGCGCGTGGTGTGCGCATATTTCGTCAATGGCGAGGCGGTCGGCTCGGACAAGTACGCATACAAGCTGGAATGGCTGGGCAAGCTGGAAGCCTATCTGGCCGACAGCCTGGCCCGTTACCCCAGCCTGGCGCTGCTGGGCGACTTCAATATTGCCCCGGACGACCGCGATGTCTACGACCCGCCGGCCTGGGCCGACAAAGTGCTGTGCTCGGTGCCCGAACGCGCGGCATTTCAGCGGCTGGTGGCGATGGGCCTGGCCGACAGCTTCCGCCAGTTTCACCCGGACGCCGGTTTATACAGCTGGTGGGATTATCGCGCGGCCATGTTCCGCCGCAATCTGGGCCTGCGCATCGACCATATCCTGCTCTCCCCGCCGGTGCTGGCACGCGCCAGTGCCTGCGTGATCGACCGCGCCCCGCGCAAGAACGAACGCCCCTCCGACCATACCCCGGTGGTGGTGACGCTGGACTGAGCCGGCTGGAGGCCGCCGCCGGGAGGCCGCTTTCCCGGCCTTGCGGCGGTGTGCGTCAGCGAGAGGTGGGGAAGGCGGTCAATTTCCGGTAAACTCATCCCTTTTGCCGCCGCGTCAATGTCCATTGCCCTTGATATCCATGCCGTCAGCAAACGCTTTGGCGCGCTGACAGCGCTCGACGATGTCTCGCTGGCCGTCCAGGCTGGCGAATTCTTTGCCCTGCTCGGCCCCAACGGGGCAGGCAAAACCACGCTGATTTCCTGCATGGCCGGGTTGACCCGGCCCGACAGCGGCCATGTGCGCATCATGGGCCACGATGTGCAGCATGACTACCGCGCCGCGCGCCGCGCGCTGGGGGTGGTGCCGCAGGAACTGGTGTTTGATCCCTTCTTTACCGTGCGCGAGTCGCTGGTGTTTCAGTCCGGCTATTTTGGCCTGAAGCGCAACGACGACTGGATTGACGAAATCCTGGCCAAGCTGGGGCTGACCAGCAAGGCCAACGCCAATATGCGCACCTTGTCTGGCGGAATGAAACGGCGAGTGATGGTGGCGCAGGCGCTGGTGCACCGTCCGCCGGTGATTGTGCTGGACGAGCCCACCGCCGGGGTGGATGTGGAGCTGCGCCAGAGCCTGTGGGTGTTTATCCAGGAGCTCAACCGCGCCGGCCACACCATTGTGCTGACCACCCATTATCTGGAAGAAGCCGAAACCCTGTGCAACCGCATTGCCATGCTCAAGGCCGGGCGGGTGATTGCGCTGGAAGACAAGGACACCCTGCTGGGCCGGGGCGGCAGCAGCCGTGACATCATGCTGCGCCTGAGCCCGGCGGGCCTGCCGCCGGCGTTGGCCCCGCTGCAGCTGCGCGCCGAGGGCAGCCGGGTGTGGCTGCGCCTGCCCGACATCAACCAGCTGGGCGAGGTGCTGGGGCAGATTCATGCTGCCGGCAGCACGGTGCGCGACTTTGAAGTGGTGGAAATCGACCTGGAACATGTGTTTGTCGAGCGCATGCACCGAGGGGAGTCCGTGCGATGAATGGCTTTTTTACCCTGTTTTACAAGGAAATCCTGCGCTTCTGGCGGGTGGCCTTCCAGACCGTGGCAGCGCCAGTGCTGACCGCGATGCTGTACCTGATGATTTTTTCCCACGCGCTGGCCCGCCATGTGGATGTGTTTCCTGGGGTGGGCTATACCGCGTTTTTGATTCCCGGCCTGGTGATGATGTCGATGCTGCAAAACGCCTTTGCCAACAGCTCATCCAGCCTGATCCAGTCGAAAATCACCGGCAATATCGTGTTTTTGCTGCTGCCGCCCTTGTCGCATCTGGAGTTTTTTGCCGCGTATGTGCTGGCGGCGATTGTGCGCGGGCTGGTGGTGGGGGCCGGGGTGTTTCTGGTCACCCTGTGGTTTGACGTGCCGCCGCTGGTTCATCCGCTGTGGGCGCTGGCCTTTGCCGGCCTGGGCTGCGGCGTGCTGGCCACGCTGGGGCTGATTGCCGGCATCTGGGCGGATAAATTTGACCAGCTGGCCGCGTTCCAGAACTTTTTGATCATGCCGCTGACTTTCCTGTCCGGGGTGTTTTATTCGATTCACACCCTGCCGCCGTTCTGGCTGGCGCTGTCGCACGCCAACCCGGTGTTTTATATGATTGACGGTTTCCGTTACGGCTTTTTTGGCCAGTCCGACGCGCCGCCGCTGCTGAGCCTGGCGGTGGTCAGTGCCTGCCTGGCGCTGCTGTCGGCGATTGCCCTGCGGCTGTTGCACACCGGTTACAAACTCAGACATTGAAAGCCTTTGATTATGTTGACTCCTGAACACGTAAAACAATTCTTGACCGCCGAGCTGCACTGCACCCATCTGGACGTGGAAGGCGATGGCCAGCACTTTTTTGCCGTGATTGTGTCGCCAGACTTTGCCGGCAAGCGGCTGATCGAACGCCACCGTATGGTGATGGCCGTGGTCAAGACCAAGCTGGACAGCAATGAGCTGCACGCCCTGTCGATCACTCAGGCGCTGACGCCGGAAGAATGGGCGCAAAAGGCCTGAGCCGGCCAGACGGGCGCAGGCCCGGCCCGCCCCGTTTTGCCACGCTGCCCGTGCTTGCCCGGCAAGCCACACTTATCTTCACAAGGCTGAATTGAGTCATGGAAAAACTGAAAATTGTCGGTAACGGCCCGCTGAATGGCGACATTATCGTGTCGGGGGCCAAAAACGCAGCGCTGCCCATCCTGTGCGCCAGCCTGCTGACCGCCGACACCCTGCGGCTGACCAATGTGCCGCAACTGCGCGACGTGCTGACCACGCAAAAGCTGTTGCAGGGCATGGGCGCGCGGGTGATGACCGACAATGTCCACGAATACGAACTCACCGCCAGCGACATCCACACCCTGGAAGCGCCATATGACCTGGTAAAAACCATGCGTGCGTCGATTCTGGTGCTCGGCCCGACGCTGGCGCGCTTTGGCGAAGCCAGCGTGTCGCTGCCCGGTGGCTGCGCCATTGGCAGCCGGCCCGTGGACCAGCACATCAAGGGCCTGGCGGCGATGGGTGCTGACATCACCATCGAGCACGGCTATGTCAAGGCACGCGGCAAGCTCAAGGGCGCGCGGGTGGTGATGGACATGGTTACCGTCACCGGCACGGAAAACCTGCTGATGGCCGCCACTCTGGCCGAGGGCACCACCATTCTGGAAAACGCCGCGCGCGAGCCGGAAGTGACCGACCTGGCCGAGTGCCTGGTCAAGATGGGGGCCAGGATCAGCGGCATTGGCAGCGACCGGCTGGTGATTGAAGGTGTCGAGCGCCTGCACGGTGCCGAGCACGCCATCATGCCCGACCGCATTGAAGCCGGCACCTTTCTGGTGGCCGCCGCCGTCACCCAGGGCCATGTGGTGCTGCGCCGCGCCAGTGCGCAGGGCATGGAAGCGGTGCTGGACAAGCTGGTGGAAGCCGGCTGCGTGGTGGAGGCTGGCGATGACTGGATTTCGCTGGACATGAAACAGCGCCCGAAAGCGGTGAATATCCGCACCCTGCCCTATCCGGCGTTTCCCACCGACATGCAGGCGCAGTTCATGACGCTGAATGCGCTGGCCGAGGGTGTCAGCCGGGTGACTGAAACCATCTTTGAAAACCGTTTCATGCATGTGCCCGAGCTTAACCGCATGGGTGCGCGCATCGACACCGAAGGCAATACCGCGATGATTACCGGCGTGCCACGCCTGTCTGGTGCCACGGTGATGGCCACCGACCTGCGTGCCTCGGCCAGCCTGGTGATTGCCGGCCTGGTGGCGGATGGCGTAACCCTGGTTGACCGGATTTACCATCTGGATCGCGGCTACGAGCATATTGAACAAAAGCTGGCCGGCGTGGGGGCCAATATCGAGCGGATCAGCTGACGCCTGACTGCGCGTATGCGCGTTGCACGTGATCACGCCCCAGCGGATGGAAGTCCGCTGGGGCGTGTGCCTGTCTGGCCGGGCGCTCAGGGGCGCAACCCGGCCAGCAGGCGGTGGAGAGCGGCGCTTACTCGCCAATGGCTTCCAGGGCGATATCAATGCGCACTTCGTCGCCCACATACGGCGCGTACTTGCCAGCGCCAAAGTCAGAGCGCTTGACCACGGTAAAGGCGTTGGCACCAATCGCCGGCTTTTTCAGCATCGGGTGCGGCATCGACTGGAACGAGGTCACCGTCAGGGTTACCGGCTTGGTCACGCCTTTCAGCGTCAGGTTGCCTTCAATCCTGGCCGGCTTGTCGCCCTTGAAAACCACCTTGGTCGATTTGAACGTAGCGGTCGGGTACTTGGCGGTATCGAGGAAATCTTCGCCCTGGATATGCTCGTTGAAGGTGGCGTAGCCGGTGTTCACCGACTTGGCGTCGATCACGATATCCACCGAACCGGTTTTGGCCGCAGCGTCGAACACAACCTTGCCGCTGGTGCTGTCAAAGCGCGACAGCTGGGTGGAATAGCCAAAATGGCTGTAGGAAAAACGCGGGAAGGTGTGGGTGGTGTCCACGGTGTAGGTGGCCGGGGCAGCCAGCGCCGGGGTGGCAGCGGCAAGGGCGAACAGCAGGGCGGCGAGTTGCTTTTTCATGGTCAGTCTCCAGTCAGGGGAAAGGGGCCGGGGGAAATCCGTCGGTCAAAAAAATCAGTGGGGTACTCTGTGTGCCGCATGGCGGACATCACGCGCTTATTTGCTGCTGGCGTGCAGGCGAACACGCACCTGGACATCGTTGGCGACAATATCGAACTTGGCCCACGCGCCTTCGCCGATGCTGAAGTCGCCACGGCGCAGGGTAAACGTGCCATCAAACACGCCGGCATTGCCCTGGGTGGTGAAGGTGGCGGGGACCAGCACGTCGCGGGTCTGACCCTTGATGCTCAGCTGGCCAGCCACTTCGTAGCGGTTGCCGCCCAGCGGCTTGACTGCGGTGGACACAAAGCGGGCGGACGGGAAGGTCTTGCTGTTGAACCAGGCCTTGCCGGCAACCTCTTGGTTGGCGTCGCTGGAACCCGCGTCCACGCTGGCCAGCTCGACATCAAACACCGCCTTGGCGCTGGCCGGCTTGGCCGGGTCGAAACTCAGCTGGCTGGTGAATTTCTTGAACTTGCCGTCCATCTTCACCCCCATTTGCTGGTAGGAAAACTGGATAGCGCTTTGCGCCGGGTTCACCTGGCTGTATTCAGCGGCCTGGGCATAGGCGGCACTGAGCAAGGCGGCCAGCAGGGTCAGGGTTTTCATCAGTATGTCTCCAGAAAAGTCACAATTCAGGCTTGATCGCGGGATGACTTCGGCAGCATCCGGCGCAAAATATCGTCTTGATCAATAAAATGATGCTTGAGTGCCGCGCCGACATGACCCGCCAGCGTCAGCATCAGCAGCAGGTTGAGTGCTTCATGCAGCTCGGCCAGCCATTCGCCCAGATCCGGGTTTTTGCCCAGCAGATCGGGAATCGGCAGCACGCCAAAGTAAACGGTTTGAAACCCCTTGGCCGAACTCATCAGCCAGCCGCTGAGCGGGATGGCCAGCATCAGGCCGTACAGCGCCAGATGGCCCAGATGCGCGGCGTACTGCATGGCCTTGGGCATGCTGGCCGGCAGCGCGGGCGGGCGGTGAGTGGCGCGCCAGAACAGGCGCAGCGCCAGCAGCAAAAAGGCGGTCACCCCGGCCCATTTGTGCCAGGCATACAACTGCAGCTTGGCTGGTGACAACGGCAAGTCGCTCATATACAGGCCCAGGCCGAGCAGGCCCAGCAGCAGGGCAGCCATCAGCCAGTGCAGGGCTTTGGCAATCGGGGTGTAAGCAGTGTTCATGGTCATTCCTCCGGGTAGGGGCAGGGCAGCGAACGGGGCGGGCAAGCGGGTGGCTTGCCGCCATCTGAGCGCTGGCCGGGTTCAGGTGCTGGAGCGAGGCCAGAAGGCATAGGCATCCATGGCAATCACGTAATCGTCCACGCCGGCATGAAAGCGGCGGGCTTCGGCAGCTGGGCCGGCGGCACCCAGCGCCACATAAAACGGCAGCAGATGTTCGTCGCTGGGGTGGGCCTGTGCGCCGCCAGGGGCCTGGGCACGGTAATCCAGCAGGGCGTCCAGGTCGGCAGCGGCAGCGCGTTCAGCCAGCCATTGGGTAAATTCCCGCACATACGCCGGCACGCCGCCGCCCTGGGCATAGGCGCGCTGAAAGTCGCGCAGGTTATGGGTCAGGTTACCCGAACCGATCACCAGAAAACCGCGTTGCGCCAGCCCGGCCAGCGCCTGCCCCAGCCGCAGCGCCTGCGCCGGGCCGCCCTGACTTTGCAGCGACAACGGAATCACCGGCACGTCAGCGTCCGGATACATCAGCCGCAGCGGAATCCAGCCGCCATGGTCCAGCCCGCGTTGTTCGTCGCAGGCCACCGGCAGGCCGGCGGCGGCAATCGCCTCAATCACTTCATTGGCCGCCTCGCGGCAGCCGCTAGCCGGGTAGTTCAGCCGATACAGCGGCTCGGGAAATCCCCAGAAGTCGTGAATGGTGTCGAGCTTGCCGGCCACGCCCACGGTGGGCATGGCGGTGTCCCAGTGGGCGCTGACCATGACGATGGCACGCGGGCGGGGCAGGGCAGCGGCCTGTTCGCGCAGGGCCGCCCCGGCTGCGCCTGGTGTCAGCGCAAAAGTGGGCGCGCCATGCGGAACAAACAGGCTGGGCAGAGGGGCAGTCATGGCGGTCTCGTTTCGTGCTGCGTGAGGGAATGACTGTACTGTAGGCTGTTTTTTCGCAGCAAAATAGCCGACAATCCAGAAATCACTATTGCTGAAAGTGCAACAATGGACCGTCTGGCCGCCATGCATCTGTTTGTCCGGGTTGCCGAACTGGGCAGTTTCAGCGCCGTTGCCCAGCAAATGGGCGTGGCGCGTTCGGTGGTGACCCGGCAAATTGCCGCGCTGGAAAGCCATCTGGCCTGCAAGCTGATGGCGCGCAGCACGCGCAGCCTGACGCTGACCTCGGCAGGCGCTGCCTATCTGGAAAAATGCCGAGTGATCCTGAACCTGGTGGAAGCCGCCGAAACCGATATCGCCAGCGAACAGCACACCCCGCGCGGGGCAATTCGCATCAGCCTGCCCTTCAGCTTTGGCTTGAAACGGCTGGCACCGCTGCTGCTGGTGTTTGCCCGACAGTATCCGGAAGTCACGCTGGATATGGATTACAGCGACCGGCGCATGAATTTGATTGAGGAAGGGATTGATCTGTCGATCCGGGTCACCCGCCAGCTGGCGGCGGGGGATGTGGTGCGCAAACTGGGCGCGTGCCGCATGCAGATGGTGGCCTCGCCAGACTACCTGGCCCGCCATGGCCGCCCACTGCATCCGCAGGAGCTGGCCCACCATGCGTTTCTTGGTTATACCCTATCCAACAGCACCGTGGCATTTGAAGTGAATGGCCAACCGTTACAGGTGGCCGTGCGCAGCCGGCTAACCGCCAACAATGGCGCGGTACTGACCGAAGCCGCTGCACAGGGGATGGGCATTACCTGCCAGCCGGAATTTATTATCGACGACTTTCTCCAGGCCGGGCGGGTGGAAGAAATCCTGGCCGATTACCCGATGCCGGCGCTGGGCATTTACGCCATGCTGCCAGGCAACAAGCAGATTCCGCATCGGGTGCGGGTCTTGGTGAACTTTTTGGCCGAGCACCTGGCCGGGCCGGGTAGCGCCCCCTAATCCTGGCTGAGCCATGGCCTAATAGTCAGTCACGTTGAACCACAAGGGCACATGAGAACAAACTGACGCCGGGCATCTCTATTTGTTATTTTAAAACAAAACCTTGTCTTGCATTTTCACCGTGAGCTGCCCGCCACGCCCCACCCCGTCATTCCCGCGAAGGCGGGAATCCAGAGGCATCCACAGCGTGCAGCAGGTGCGAGTTCCACGACCACCACGCTACGCTCAACACCCACGGCGCACGCTGTGTCACGGCCTGGGTTCCCGCCCGCGCGGGAACGACAAGTGAGGTGAGGCTCATACCGAAAGAGGTCTGGTCACCCATCACCTTGAAACGCAAGGGTACATGTGAGCAAGCTGACGTCGAGTATCTCTATTTGTTATTTTAAAACAAAGCTTTGCCTTGCCTTGCCACCGCGAACCACCCGCCGCACTCCACCCCGTCATTCCCGCGAAGGCGGGAATCCAGAGGCATCCACAGCGTGCAGCAGGTGCGAGTTCCACGACCACCACGCTACGCTCAACGCCCACGGCGCACGCTGTGTCACGGCCTGGGTTCCCGCCTGCGCGGGAACGACAAGTGAGGTGAGGCTCATACCGAAAGAGGTCTGGTCACCCATCACCTCGAAACGCAAGGGCATATGTGAGTTAACTGACGTCTGGCATCTCTATTTGTTATTTTAAAACAAAGCTTTGTCTTGCATTTTCACCGCGAACCACCCGCCGCACTCCACCCCGTCATTCCCGCGCAGGCGGGAATCCAGAGGCATCCACAGCGTGCAGCAGGTGCGAGTTCCACGACCACCACGTTACGCTCAACGCCCACGGCGCACGCTGTGTCACGGCCTGGGTTCCCGCCTGCGCGGGAACGACAAGTGAGGTGGAGCTCATGCCTAAACCGGCGGCCTTACGCCGTCGGCACGGCCATGCCGCGCGCCACTGCCGGACGGGCGGCCAGGGTGGCCATCCAGCGGGCCACTTGCGGAAAGTCGGCCAGGTCGATCTCCTGCCATTCATGCCGGCATGCCCAGGGGTACAGCGCCATGTCGGCAATCGAATAGTCATCGGCCACATAGTCGCGGCCTGTCAGCTGGGCGTCGAGCACGCCATACAGCCGGCGCGTTTCGCTGCGGTAGCGTTCCATGGCGTAAGGCACCGGCTCGGGGGCAAAGCGCAAAAAGTGGTGCGCCTGGCCCAGCATCGGGCCAAAGCCGCCCATCTGGAACATCAGCCACTGCAATACCGCATAGCGGGCCGCGCCGCTGGCTGGCAAGAAGCGCTGATGTTTTTCTGCCAGATACTGCATGATCGCCGCTGATTCAAACACGCTGATCGGCCCGCTATCCGGACCCTCGCTGTCAACCAGCGCCGGGATCTTGCCATTGGGGTTGATCGCCCGAAACGCTGGGCTGTGTTGTTCGCCGGTGAGAATATTCACTGGCTCGACCTGATAACTCAGGCCCAGTTCTTCCAGCAGGATGGACACTTTGCGTCCGTTGGGGGTGCCCCAGGTGTACAGGGTGAGCATGGGCAAAACCTTGATGGCAAACGGGGGCAGCCTGCGCTGCCCCCGGCGGGGTGAGAAAAATAGCGTTACGGTTTGGCTGCTGCCGGGGCGGCGTCGTTGCCGGCAAAGTCGCCAGCATTAAACGCCGGGGCCGGTTCGTCCGCTGGCGCGGCGGGGGCCTCGCCCTCCAGGCTGGCGGGCGGCAGGGCGTCCTGATTGGCGTCCGGGTTGATTTGCAGTTCCTGGGTCAGTTCTGCGCCGGTGGTGTCCACTGCCTGGTCCAGCCCCATGGTGACAATACCGGGGAAGGCAATCAGCACCCCCACCATGGCCATCTGGATCAGCACAAACGGCACGGCTCCCCAGTAGATCTGGCTGGATTTCACCCGTTCGATCAACTTGCCGGTCACCTTGTCGGTGTAATCCTTGGTGGCGGCCACGCTGCGCAGGTAGAACAGGGCAAAACCAAACGGTGGGTGCATGAACGAGGTTTGCATGTTCACCGCCAGCAAGACGCCAAACCACACCAGGTCAATCCCCAGCTTGTCGGCCACCGGGGCCAGCAGCGGCACCACGATGAAGGCCAGCTCGAAGAAGTCGAGGAAGAAGGCCAGGCCAAACACCAGCAGGTTGACCACAATCAGAAAGCCAATCTGGCCGCCGGGCAGGTCATGCAGCAGATGCTCCACCCACACATGGCCATCCACACCATAGAAGGTGAGGCTGAACACCCGCGCACCCACCAGGATGAACAGCACAAAGGTGGTCAGCTTGGCGGTGCTGTACATCGCCTGCTTGAGCAGCGCCATGTCCAGCCGCTTGCGCGACAAGGCCATGATGATGGCACCAGTGGCACCCATGGCACCACCTTCGGTGGGGGTGGCGATGCCGACAAAGATGGTGCCCAGCACCAGAAAAATCAGCCCCAGCGGTGGAATCAGCACAAAGGTGGTTTTTTCGGCAATCTGCGACAACAGGCCCAGCTTGAACTGGCGGTTGGCCAGCGCCAGCACAAAGGCCACGCCAATGCCGACCATGATGGACACCACAATGGTTTCATCCAGCGGGTGGTTGTCCGGGTATTGCTTGGCAAACAGCACGCCCGTGACCACGGCAATCAGGGTAAGCACGCCCAGCGAGCGGTTGCCGGAGGCACCGTTGGGCTCGCGCAGCGAACGCGCTTCCGGCGGCAGGGCCGGGGCCAGGTCCGGGCGCAGCACGGTGCAGGCAAACACATACAGCGCGTACATCGCCGTCAGGATGAAGCCAGGGATGAACGCGCCCTTGTACAGGTCACCCACCGAACGACCCAACTGGTCGGCCATCACAATCAGCACCAGCGAGGGCGGGATGATCTGCGCCAGGGTGCCTGAGGCGGCAATCACCCCTGAGGCCAGCCGGCGGTCGTAGCCATAGCGCAGCATGATGGGCATGGAAATCAGCCCCATCGAGATCACGCTGGCGGCCACCACGCCGGTGGTCGCGGCCAGCATGGCCCCCACCAGAATCACCGCGTAAGCAATACCGCCGCGAATCGGCCCGAAAATCTGCCCGACAGTGTCCAGCAAGTCTTCGGCCATGCCGCTGCGCTCCAGCACCAGGCCCATGAAGGTAAAGAACGGAATCGCCAGCAGGGTGTCATTGTTCATCACCCCCCAGATGCGGTCGGGCATGGCGTTGAACAGCGACGGCTGCAGCAGGCCCAGGTCGATGCCAAGCAGGCCAAACACAATGCCGTTGGCCGACAGGGCAAACGCCACCGGGTAGCCCAGCAGCAAGAACAGCACCATCGAGGCAAACATCACCGGCGCAAGATTGCTGGACAAAAAGTGCCGGGCGGCGCTGTCGTGGCCAAGCAGGTCGCTGACCGACACGCCCATGATGGCCGACCCCACCAGGGTCAGGATCAGCGCCGACAGCACGGCAAATACCCAGGGCATGAAGCGCAGCGCGCTGGCTGGGGCCACCGGGGCAGCAGAGACATTAGCCATGGTGCGCTCCTTGCAGTTTGCTTGCCGCTTCAGCTTCTTCGCGGCGACGCAGTTCTTCGATCAATGCCTGTTCGGCGCTCAGTTCGTCGCCCTTGTGTGCCGGGTCGGGGCTGGCTCCGCACAAAAAGCCGATTTGCTTGATGGCTTGCGACAAGCCTTGCAGCCACAGCAGGGCAAAGCCTAGCGGCAGCAGCATTTTGGCCGGCCACAGGATCAGCCCGCCAGGGTTGGCCGACATTTCGTGGTTGTTCAGCGCGGTGAGGAAATACGGCGTGCCCAGCCATAGCACCAGGCCGACCACCGGAAACAAAAACACCAGCGTGCCCAACAGCTCCATCCAGGCGCGGGTGCGCGGGTCGTAGCGGGCAGACAGCAGGTCAATGCGGATATGTTCGTTGTGCAGCAGCGCATGGCCGGCGCACAGCAGAAACACGGCGGAGAACATATACCATTGCGCTTCCAGCAGCGCATTGGAACTGAAATCAAACAATTTGCGGATCACGGCATTGCCGGCGCTGAGCAGGGTCATGACCAGAATCAGCCACATGCTCCAGCGGCCAATTCTGTCGTTCACCGCGTCAATCGCGCGCGACAGGTGCAGGGCAGCTTGAATCATTTAACGTACCTCATGGGTAACCAGGATGGCCTGCCGCCCGATTCGGGCGGCAGGTGCCAGATCGACGCAGACAACAACGCGACCGGGGATGGCGGTCGCGTTGGCTTGCGTCGGGTCGTCGGTGCTTACTTCAGCGGAGAAGACTGGGTGAAGCGGTCCATGGCGCCTTCTGCCACGCTGAACCAGCGCGACTGGGTGTTGCGGTACGGCAGCCAGGAGGCGTAGATCTTCTTGAACAGCGGATTTTTGGCCGATTCTTCGGCGTACAGCTCTTCAGCAGCCTTTTGCGCTGCCACCATGATGTCTTTCGGGTAAGCCTGCAGCTTGACGCCCTGCTTGAGCAGACGGCCCAGCGCCAGCGGGTTTTTGTGGTCGTACTCGGCCTGCATGGTCACATTGGCTTCGGCAGCGGCGGCTTTCAGCGCGGCCTGATAGGCCTTGGGCAGCTTGGCCCATTGCTCCTTGTTGATCATGAAGGTGATTTGCGGGCCCGGTTCCCAGAAACCTGGGTAGTAGTAGTTTTTGGCGATTTTGAAAAAGCCCAGCTTTTCATCATCGTAAGGCCCCACCCATTCGGTGGCGTCGATGGTGCCCTTTTCCAGCGCCGGGTAGATATCACCGCCGGCAATGGTTTGCGGCACCGCGCCCAGCTTGGCCATCAGCTCGCCGCCGATGCCGGGAATGCGCATTTTCAGGCCCTTGAGGTCAGCCAGGCTTTTGACCGGGTTGCGGAACCAGCCGCCCATTTGCGTGCCGGTGTTGCCGCCGGCCAGGGCGATGATCTTGTACTGGTCAAACAGCTCGGCCATCAGCTTGTCGCCGCCGCCAAACTGCATCCAGGCGTTTTGCTGGCGGGCGTTCAGGCCAAACGGCATTGAGGTGTCAAAACCAAAGGCCTTGTTCTTGCCCACATAGTAGTAGCTGCAGGTGTGACCAATTTCCACCGTGCCATTGCTGACGGCATCCAGCACTTGCAGGCCGGGGACAATTTCGCCACCGGCAAACACGCGGATGTCAAACTTGCCGTCGGTCAGTTCGCGTACCCGGTCGGCCAGCACGTCAGCCCCGCCATAGATGGTATCCAGACTTTTCGGGAAGCTGGACGCCAGCCGCCAGCGGATTTGCGGTTCAGCGGCAATGGCCGGTGCAGCCACGGCGGCGGCAGCTACGCCGGCAACACCGGCTTGTTTCAGAAAGGCACGACGTTCCACGTTTTTCTCCTTGGTGTCTATTTCATCGCTGGTTTGAGTGTACAACGGGCCATTTATACGGATGGCCTCTGGTCACTGTTTCTTATCTATACCGCAAAATTCGCCAGCCGACATCATGCGCTGCAGCATAATTGGTAATACCATCTTACTGGTGAGGTTTTTCCCATACCGCCACCATGCGCGCCAGCGCTTCTTCCAGTTGCGCCAGGGGGCAGCCAAAGTTCAGCCGCACATAGCCGGGCAAGCCAAAGTCTGCCCCATCAGACAGCCCCACCCCGCCAGCTTCAAATTCGGCCACCGGGTTGGCCCAGCCCTTGCTGCGCACATCAATCCAGGCCAGATAGGTGCCCTGGCTGTGGGTCACGCGCATGCCCTCCAGCTGGCCCAGCACTGCCTCCACCCGATCGCGATTGCGCCGCAACACCGCCAGCAGGCTGTTCAGCCAGTCCGGGCTATCGCCGTAGGCCGCCTGTGCGCCGACAAAGCCAAACAGGTTCACCCCCGGCACAATCCCGCGCATGGTCTGGCTGAAGCGGGCGCGCAGGCCAGCGTCGGGAATGATGGCAAACGCGCAGCCCAGGCCGGGTACGTTATAGGTTTTTGACGGGGCCATCAGGGTGATGCTGCGCGCGGCGGCGTCTGCCGACAGGCTGGCAAACGGCAGGTGCTGGCGGTCCTGGTCCAGAATCAGCTGGCAGTGGATTTCATCCGAGCACACCACCAGATCGTGCCGGCGGGCAAACTCGGTCACCGCATCCAGCTCGGCGCGGTCGAACACCCGACCGACCGGATTATGCGGATGGCACAACATCAGCAGGCGAGTGCTCGGGGTCAGCGCCGCTTCGGCGGCGGCCCAGTCCCACTGCCAGCCAGCGGCGGTGTCCTGCATGGGCACGGTAATCAGCGTGCGCCCAGACAGGCGTGGTGCGGACATGAACGGCGGATACACCGGGGTGGCGGTCATCACCGCGTCGCCAGCCTGGCCCACGCTGCGGCAGGCCACGTTCAGCCCGCACACCAGGCCAGGCAGCCACACCAGCCAGGCCGGGTCGATCTGCCATTGATAGCTGCGCTGCAGCCAGTCGGTCACCGCCGCCACCACGCCGGGCAGCGGGTCGGGGTAACCATACACCCCATGCGCCACCCGCTCGGCCAGCGCCGCCTGCACGGCGGGTGGGCTGGCAAAGTCCATATCGGCCACCCACATTGGCAGCACGTCACGGTCTGCGTATTTTTGCCATTTGGTGCTGTCACTGTCCCGGCGCGCCGGGCTGTGGTCAAAAACGAATTCGGTCATGTGTTTACGCTCGCAGGGCAGGGAACATTTATCCGCTTGCCGGTTCATAACAGAACCCATCATGCCGCCGGCCTCACGGGCCGGCAAGCCCGGAGTGTTCATGCTTGTATTCAGCTCCCCCCGCCGCTGGCTGGCGTTGGCCACCCTGCTGCTGGCCAGTGCCAGCGCATACGCCGACACCGCCCCGGCCTCATTGCCCGGCGATTTGCCCCCCACCCAGACCCAAACTGACAACAACGGCCCGACCACGCCAGCCAGCCCGGCGCTGCGCACGCTGAACGGCGAAGCCGATGTGCTGGTGATTCTGGCCGCACTGCACGAAGACCATTTGAACCAGACCATGACCCTGCTGCCGCTGACCCGCGACCGCACCGCCCGCCGCAGCCTGGAGCGCAGCGTGCAGTTGCATGCTGGCGAGCTGCGCACCCTGCGCGGCTGGTTGAGCGAGCTGCCCGACCGGCCTCCCAGCGATTACCTGCCGCGCCTGCCCGAACCGGGCAGCGCCTCACGGGCGCAAGCCGAGCGCCAGTATCTGCACGCCATGCTCAACCACCACGATGCCCTGGCACTGCTGGGCCAGCGCGCCAGCGGACTGACATTGCGCCCGGCAGTCAAAACCTTGCTGGACAGCGTGCAGGCGCGCAGCCAGGCCGAGCGCCCGCAGCTGGAGGCGCGACTGGCGGCGCTGAACGACTGAACTGCGCACCAGTTTTTCTCTGTTTCTCCCCCTCCCGGCTTGCCTCTGGCAGGCCGGCGTGCTTTTTATCCTTTCCGGCTCCGATCCGGCCCATGCGGGTTTACCCGGATGAAATGGCCGGTTTTTCGCGCTATAACGAAATTTGCGCGCGCTCGTGTACAAAAAACAACATGATGCGGCGCAACAATTTGCCTTTGCGCAAGCAAATTGGATTATTTATTTGCTCAAACGAATGCTATGTGTTCAAAATCGGACATCCAGAAGCACTTTTGCGCCAAATCTGTGGATTGACTGGGCGAGCGTGGTTCTGGAGGGGAGGCAGAATCCGGTTTTTTCTGATCGTTTCTGTTCGTTTTCAAACATTCGACGGGCAACCAGCCCGCAACCCGGCCGCGCCGGCACCCATCGTGCCCGCAGCCAAACCCCCTATCGCTCAAGAGGTGGAGACATGGTAAACCCAACATTGCCGAACGACATTGACCCGCTGGAAACCAAAGAATGGGTCGATGCGCTGGAATCCGTCCTGGCCGCCGATGGCCCGGAACGCGCGCACTATCTGCTGGAAAAAATGATCGACAAGGCCCGCCGTCGCGGGGCCTACCTGCCGTTTACCGCCACCACCGCCTACCTGAACACCATCCCGGTGGGCAAGGAACAGCGCTCGCACGGCAACCATGAACTCGAACACCGCATCCGCTCGATCATCCGCTGGAACGCCGCCGCCCTGGTGCTGCGCGCCGGCAAGAAAAACCTGGAACTGGGCGGCCACATTGCCAGCTTCCAGTCTGCTGCCACCCTGTACGACGTCGGTTTCAACCACTTCTGGCGCGCGCCCAATGACGAACAGGAAGGAGACCTGATCTACATTCAGGGCCACTCGGCACCGGGCATGTATGCCCGCGCCTTTCTGGAAGGCCGCCTCAGCGAAGAAGACCTGGACAGTTTCCGTCAGGAAGTGGACGGCAAGGGCCTGTCCTCCTACCCGCACCCGTGGCTGATGCCAGACTTCTGGCAGTTCCCCACCGTGTCGATGGGCCTGGGCCCGCTGATGGCGATTTATCAAGCCCGCTTCCTGAAATATCTGGAAAGCCGTGGTCTGGCGCGCACCCCGGGCCGCAAGGTGTGGGTGTTCTGCGGCGACGGCGAAATGGACGAGCCGGAATCGCTGGGCGCCATCGGCATGGCCGCCCGTGAAGGGCTGGACAACCTGATTTTTGTGGTCAACTGCAACCTGCAACGCCTGGATGGCCCGGTGCGCGGCAATGGCAAGATCATCCAGGAGCTGGAAGGCGAATTCCGTGGCTCGGGCTGGAATGTGCTGAAAGTCATCTGGGGTGGCCGCTGGGACCCGCTGCTGGCCATGGACACCCACGGCCTGCTCAAGCAGCGCATGGAAGAATGCGTGGACGGCGACTACCAGACCATCAAGTCCAAGGATGGCGCTTACGTGCGCGAGCATTTCTTTGGCAAGTACCCCGAGCTGCGCGAGATGGTAGCCAATATGTCCGACGACGACGTCTGGGCGCTCAACCGGGGTGGCCACGACCCGCACAAGGTATATGCGGCTTACCATGAAGCCACCCACAACGCCAATGGCCGTCCGACGGTGATTCTGGCCAAGACCATCAAGGGCTACGGCATGGGCCGCGCTGGCGAGGCGATGAATATTGCCCACCAGGCGAAAAAGATGGATCTCGAGTCGATCCGCCTGTTCCGCGACCGCTTTGGCATCCCGATTCCGGACGACCAGCTGGAAAGCGTGCCTTACTACAAGCCGGCAGATGACAGCCCGGAAATGCAGTACATGCACGCCCGCCGCGCCGCGCTGGGCGGCTACCTGCCGGCGCGCAAGCCGGTGAAGGCACCGATGACCGTGCCGGGTCTGCATGCGTTTGACGCCATGCTCAAGGACAGCGAAGGGCGCGAATTCTCCACCACCATGGCCTTTGTGCGCATGCTGGGCACCCTGCTGAAAGACAAGAATATCAGCCGCCAGATTGTGCCGATTGTGCCGGATGAATCGCGCACCTTTGGGATGGAAGGCATGTTCCGCCAGTACGGCATCTGGTCTACCCAAGGCCAGAACTACGTGCCGCAGGACGCCGACCAGTTGATGTTCTACAAGGAATCCAAAGACGGCCAGATGCTGCAGGAAGGCATCAACGAGCCGGGCGCGATGTCGAGCTGGATTGCTGCCGCCACCAGCTACGCCAACCACGGCATCCCGATGATTCCGTTCTACATCTACTACTCGATGTTCGGCTTCCAGCGCATTGGCGACCTGGCCTGGGCAGCGGGCGACCTGCGCGCACGCGGCTTCCTGCTGGGCGGCACCGCTGGCCGCACCACGCTGAACGGCGAGGGCCTGCAGCACGAAGACGGCCACAGCCATATCCAGGCCGGCCTGATCCCCAACTGCATCAGCTACGACCCGACCTACGCCCACGAACTGGCGGTGATCCTGCAGGACGGCATGCGCCGCATGTATGTGGAACAGGAAGACGTGTTCTACTACATCACCCTGATGAACGAAAACTACCCGCACCCGGCGCTGCCGGCGGGCAGCGAGGAAGGCATCCTCAAGGGCATTTACCTGCTCAAGGATGGCGGCGAGGCCGAAGTGAAGGTGCAACTGATGGGCTCGGGCACCATCCTGCGCGAAGTGGAAGCCGCTGCCGACCTGCTGCGCAACGACTTTGGCATTGCCTCCGATGTCTGGAGCGTGACCAGCTTCAACCTGCTCAACCGCGATGGCCGCGAAACCGAGCGCTGGAACCTGCTGCACCCGACCGAAACTGCCCGTCAGTCGTTCCTGACTGCCAGCCTGAGCGGTCGCAACGGCCCGTTTGTGGCCGCCACCGACTACATCCGCGCCTACGCCGACCAGGTGCGCGAATTTGTGCCGGGCCGCTACACCGTGCTGGGCACCGATGGCTTTGGCCGTTCCGACAGCCGGCAGAACCTGCGCAAGTTCTTTGAAGTGGACCGCTACTACGTGGCCGTGGCGGCGCTCAAGGCGCTGGCCGATGAAGGTAAACTGCCGGCCTCGCGCGTGGCCGAAGCGATTGCCCGCTATGGCATCGACGCCGACAAACCGGCCTCCTGGCTGGTGTAACCCCGGACGACGTGCGACAAGGACAAGAACATGAGCAATCTGATTGAAGTCAAAATCCCCGACATCGGCGGCCACAGCGGCGTGGATGTCATCGAAGTATTCGTCAAGCCGGGCGACAGCATCAAGGTGGACGACGCCCTGGTGACACTGGAAACCGACAAGGCCACCATGGACGTGCCGTCCACCGTGGCCGGGGTGGTCAAGGAAGTGAAGATTGGCGTGGGCAGCAAGGTCAGCGAAGGCGATGTGGTGGTGCTGGTGGAAGCCGGCGCAGTGGCTGCTGCTGCTGCGCCAGTGGCCGCTGCGCCAGCTGCCGTTGCCGCGCCAGCGGCAGCGGTGACCCCAGCCCCGGCAGCCAGCGCCAGCGTGACTATCGTGGTGCCGGACATCGGCGGCCACAGCAATGTGGATGTGATCGACGTGGCCGTGAAAGTGGGCGACGAGATCAAGCTGGATGACACGCTGATTACCCTGGAAACCGACAAGGCCACCATGGACGTGCCAGCCACTGCGGCGGGCACCATCACCGCCGTGGCAGTCAAGGTGGGTGACAAGGTCAGCGAAGGCGCGCTGATTGTCACCGTGGCCAGCCGCGAGGCGGCTCCGGCAGCGGCCCCGGCGGCGACTCCCGTGGCTGCGCCCGCCGCTGCCGCATCTGCGCCTGCTACGCCGGTCGCCGCTGCTCCGGCGGCGGTGGCACCCGCTGCCGTGGCCAGCACAGTCAACGAAGCCGGCTTTGCCAAAGCCCACGCCGGTCCATCCGTGCGCCGTCTGGCCCGCGAGCTGGGCGTAGATCTGGGCCGGGTCAGCGGCTCTGGCCGCAAGGGCCGGATTACCGATGAAGACGTGAAAACCTTCGTCAAGGGCGTGATGGCCGGCTCGCTGACTGCCGCTGCCGCCCCGGCGGCCCCGGCTGGCTCGGGCGTGGGTCTGGACCTGCTGCCGTGGCCGAAGGTGGACTTCGCCAAGTTTGGCCCGATTGAAACCAAGCCGCTCTCCCGCATCCAGAAAATCTCCGGGGCCAACCTGGCGCGCAACTGGGTGATGATTCCGCACGTCACCTTCAATGACGAGTACGACATCACCGAGCTGGAAGACTTCCGCAAGAGCATCGGCAAGGAATGGGAAAAGTCCGGTCTGAAGATCAGCCCGCTGGCCTTCATCATCAAGGCGGCCGCCGAAGCACTGAAAGCCTTCCCCACCTTTAACAGCTCGCTGGACGGCGACAACCTGGTGCTCAAGCAGTACTACCATATCGGCTTTGCCGCCGATACGCCCAATGGGCTGGTGGTGCCGGTGATCAAGGACGCCGACAAGAAGGGCCTCAAGCAAATCGCCAAGGAACTGACCGACCTGTCGGCGCTGGCCCGTGACGGCAAGCTCAAGCCCACCGACATGCAGGGAGCCACCTTCACCATCTCGTCGCTGGGCGGCATTGGCGGCACCGGCTTCACCCCGATTGTGAATGCGCCGGAAGTGGCCATCCTGGGCGTGTGCAAGAGCCAGATCAAGCCGGTGTGGAACGGCAAGGAATTTGCCCCGCGCCTGATGTGCCCGCTGTCGCTGTCGTTTGACCACCGGGTGATCGACGGTGCCGCTGCGGCACGCTTTACCGTGTATCTGGGCAAGCTGTTGTCGGATGTCCGCCGGCTGATTCTGTAAGAAGCGCGTCTCCCGCCTCTTTGCACAGGGCTGCCGGCCACCGCCAGGCAGCCCGACAGCGGCCATCCGCCTTCGCGGGGCCGGCCAGCGGCCCGCCCCGCCCTACAGATTGGGAACACCATGAGCACTCTGATTGAACTGAAAGTCCCCGACATTGGCGGCCACAACAATGTGGACGTGATCGAGGTATTTATTAAAGTGGGCGACAGCGTGGGCAAAGACGACTCGCTGATTACCCTGGAAACCGACAAGGCCACCATGGACGTGCCGGCAGAAGCCGCCGGCGTGGTCAAGGAGTTGAAACTGGCCGTGGGCAGCAAGGTCAGCGAAGGCGATGTCATCGCCCTGATCGAAGCCGGTGCCAGCGCCGCTGCTGCACCGGCTGCCGCTGCTGCCGCCAGCGCCGAAGCCAAAGCCGCCCCTGCCCCGGCTGCCGCGCCAGTGGCCGCCAGCCACAGTGGCACCGCCGACGTGGAATGCGATGTGCTGGTGCTCGGTGCTGGCCCTGGCGGCTATTCCGCCGCCTTCCGCGCCGCCGACCTGGGCCTGAAAGTGGTGCTGGTCGAGCGTTACAGCACGCTGGGTGGCGTGTGCCTGAACGTGGGCTGCATCCCGTCCAAGGCGCTGCTGCACAACGCCGCCGTGATCGACGAAGTCAAGCATCTGGCCGCCAATGGCATCAAGTTTGCCGAGCCGGAAATCGACATCGACATGCTGCGCGGCTACAAAGAAAAAGTCATCGGCAAGCTTACCGGCGGTCTGGCCGGCATGGCCAAGGCGCGCAAGGTGCAGATCGTGCGCGGCGTGGGCAGCTTCCTCGACCCGCATCACCTGCAAGTGGAAACCACCGACGGCCAAGGCCAGGACAAGACCGGTGCCAGGCAGGTGATCAAGTTCAACAACGCCATCATCGCCGCCGGCAGCCGCGTGGTAAACCTGCCGTTTATCCCGCAAGATCCGCGCATTGTCGATTCCACCGGCGCACTGGAATTGAAGTCCGTGCCGAAGAAAATGCTGATCATCGGCGGCGGTATCATCGGCCTGGAAATGGGCACGGTGTACTCCACCCTGGGCGCACGCCTGGACGTGGTGGAAATGCTGGATGGCCTGATGCAGGGCGCGGATCGCGACCTGGTGAAGGTGTGGCAGAAGATGAACGAACACCGCTTCGACCACATCATGACCAGCACCAAGACCGTGGCGGTTGAAGCGAAGGAAGACGGCATCTACGTGACGTTTGAAGGTGCCAAGGCCCCGGCTGAGCCACAGCGCTACGACCTGGTGCTGGTGGCCGCTGGCCGCGCACCCAACGGCAAGCTGATCGGCGCGGAAAACGCTGGCGTGGCGGTCACCGACCGTGGCTTTATCGAAGTGGACAAACAGCAACGCACCAACGTAGCGCATATCTACGCCATCGGCGACGTGGTTGGCCAACCGATGCTGGCGCACAAGGCGGTGCACGAGGCGCATGTGGCGGCAGAAAACTGCGCCGGCCAGAAGTCTTACTTCGACGCACGGGTGATTCCGGGCGTGGCCTACACCGACCCGGAAGTGGCCTGGGTGGGTGTCACCGAAGAAATTGCCAAGCGCGACGGCATCAAGATCGAAAAAGCCGTGTTCCCGTGGGCAGCGTCTGGCCGGGCGATTGCCAATGGCCGCGACGAAGGCTTTACCAAGCTGATCTTTAACGCCGACACCCATCAGGTGATTGGCGGGGCCATCGTCGGCACCCACGCCGGCGACATGCTGGGCGAAATTTGCCTGGCCATCGAAATGGGCTGCGACGCCACCGACATTGGCAAAACCATCCACGCTCACCCGACCCTGGGCGAGAGCATCGGCATGGCCGCCGAAGTGGCGCACGGCAGTTGCACCGACTTGCCGCCGCAACGCAAGAAGTAAGCGCAAGACACGACGCACTACCCATCACAAAAGGGCAAGCCTGAGCAGGGCTTGCCCTTTTGTGATGGGTAGTGCAGGGAATCGGCGGCAAAAATCGTCTGACAACACGATTTTTCTGAATCAATCAGCGCGTCCCTAGCGGTCCTGTGCGGCGGCACCTGGCCGCGCTTTTTTCCCGCCGCTGTCATCAATCCGACATCCTCTGTTCGCCTGGTTTTGGCCAAGCGACTGTTTCAACGGGATAATTCTTCTGGCACAAAACTCGCTGCACCCGGTGTTTCTGGTATCCAACCCTGAGGCACCCCATGAAGCTACATATCGAACGCGCGCATATTGAAGCCTTGATCGGGCAGTTTCCGCGTCTGGCGGATTTGCGCGAGCAGCTGCGCTTTGGCAACCGGGTGGAGGTGGCGTTCAACCAGTTGCAGCCTGACGAGCTGGAGGCGCTGATTGCGCGTTATCGGCAGGGTGGGGTGTTCCTGCGCGCGCAGGCGGCGCAGCTGCATACCTTGCGCCAGGCGCTGGCCAGCGGCGGGCCAATATTTGACCCGGACAATCTGGAACTGCTGGTGCCGGCGCTGGCGCGTTACCTGATGACCGACGCCAGCCGTGGCTGGCTGTTTTCGGCACAGGTGACGGGCAAGCCGCTGGCGTATGTGGTCACCCGGCTGGACTTTACCCCGCCATCGGACGAGGAAACCGGCAAGGTGTTCATTGAGCTGAAAGCCAATGCCAAGGCACGGCTGGCCACCGCCACGGTGCGAATCAGCGCCCCTGACATTGCCAACCGCACCATTGCCGAAATTCTGGCCGCCAAGGGCTTTGTCAAGGAAACCCCGGACCTGCTCAGCAGCTACGACGAATGCGCCGCACGTTATTTTGACTGGCGCGCGCGCTATGGCCAGCAGTTTTCCGGACGCGGCGTGGGCTACTTTGCCGATAACCCCACCGCCACCCACCGGGATACCGATTATGCGCGCAAGGATGTAATCATCCTGTCGTCCACCGGCAGCCCGGCGCGGCTGGTCAACGACGAGGGAATTCTGAACGAGCGTCCGCTGGCGCTGGACGCCACCGGGGATATTCTCAGCAAGTTTGTCCGCCGGGTGGCGCGCAATTCACGGCTGAGCGGCAAGGAAGAAGCCGAGGTGGAAGACGCACAAACGGCGATTCCCAAGGGCATGTTCACCGAACTGCCGGTGCATTTTTATATTTTAATGTTCCACCTCGACCTGCACCATTATGTGTGGGTGCATGTGGACGATATGCAGCCCTACGCCTACCAGCCGGAGCTGAAAACCAAGCTGGTGCTGCCGCCGGAGCAAACCGACCTGATCGACATTCTGACTGCCGAGATGGACGTGCTGATGGATGATATTGTCGCCGGCAAGTCGGGGGGCACCACGGTGCTGTGCGCCGGGCCAGCCGGGGTGGGTAAAACGCTGACGGCAGAGGTGTATTCGGAGATCATCCAGCGCCCGCTGTACCGGGTGCATTCCGGCCAGCTGGGGCTGAATGTGGCAGCGATGGAAACTGCGCTGAAAGACGTGCTGACCCGCGCCCAGCGCTGGGGCGCGGTGATGCTGATCGACGAAGCTGATGTGTACATCAAGCGCCGCGATGACAATATCACCATGAACGCCGTGGTCGGGGTGTTCCTGCGGGTGCTGGAATATTTTAACGGCCTGCTGTTCCTGACCACCAACCGGGTGGACGACATCGACGAAGCCATCGTGTCGCGCTGCATTGCCATGATCAAGTTTCATCCGCCCAAACACGAAGACCGCTGCCGGATCTGGGCGGTGATGAGCGAACAGTTTGGCCTGAACCTGCCCGCCGCCCAGATTGAACAGCTGGCCAAACGGTTTCCGGCGGCCACCGGGCGCGATATCAAGGGCCTGGCCAAGCTGGTGGCCAAATACTGCAACCAGAAGCAACTGGCCCCGGATAACGCGGTGTTTGTGCGCTGCTCGGTGTTTCGCGGTATGGAGGTAGTGGGGGAGGAGTGAGCGAGCCCACGCAGGCAAACAGAATACGCCTGCGTGGGCAGCGCAATGCCTGACCCCGGCACATACACCAGAGCAAGCTGACGCTTGGTCCACTTTGCTGTCGGCACCAAGCCGGAACAGCGCCCACAAATCACCGAGGTGCATTACGGCAGCCTGCGAAATGCAAGCTGAAGTGCGGCATTGGCACTTTGGCGATACGGCGTTTTGGTGAATAAATCTTCAGAGGACACCCTCTCCACAGCAATCGGCAACACGGCCAGAAACTTGCCTGCCAGGCCATCATTTCGGTCCTCGCGCGTCAACCACATGGCCAGAAACTGCGCTCGACTGTAGGTGCGATTGCCCAGAGACGGATCCGCTAACCACACAGTGTCACTGCTGATGCCACGCAGCACCGTAAAATGGTCATCCTTGCGGTGCTTCACATACAAAATGATGGGCATCTTCAATCGCATAAGCTGCTCCCAACTCGCAGCAAAGCCCTGTGCACGAAAGCCGAACTGTGGCAATACCTGCGCCATGTCCTCGAAACTGGCGCGGCCATTGCGCTTGTCCATGGCCTTAAGCAAAACATCCTCTGTCACACTCTGACCATAAAAGCTGTTGAGCAAGGTAGCCAGGGACGCTGCACCGCATGAATAATCCAGGTCCTGCTTGACAATACGCGCGTCGCGGCGCGCCTTCCAACTTTGTACCTGGACAATGCCGTGCGCGGAGTGAGTGGCGAGCAGAACGCCCTCAACACGTGCTGGCGCACGGGTGTCCGTTACAACTGGCGTATCAGCCAATCCCATGGCGCTGAGCAAAGCCAGCGACATGGCGGAGACAAGGCGCAATTTCACGGAAAACATCAGCCCATGCTCGCTGGCGGGGAAAATCCGAACATGGCCAACACGATGGCGAGTAATGCAAACACGACCATCGTGGCCAACATAGCAGGAATCAAACCGATGACGATGCCGGCTATGCTGTAGCCCAGACTGGCCTTGGGAATGGCACCCGACAGCGCATTGGCTCCAACCCACACCGAATACAACCATAAAGGCAGCGTAAAGAGCGGGGGAATGCCCAGCGCCGTCAACCCCGCGCCCAGCGTGTCGGCCACCAGCCACGATGCCGCCACCAGATTGAACAGATCGCCCTGACCATCCCAGCGCCCGCCCCGCTTCATCCACCAGTGCAGCACACCGAGGATGACCAGGAATGCCGCCCAAGTGGCGAGCAACCCCATGACCACGGCCAGCCACAACGGCGGTACAGGCATGTCCGGCGGCACCGCGCGGAAGCTCGGGTCCAGGCCGATCAGCAGGCCGATAAGCGAAATGGCCAGCAGGGATTGCCAGCGAGGGAAGTCGAAGCGCGAGAAAGCAAGTTCATCGCGAATAAAGACTGAGAAGCCGAGAGAAAACATGAGATACCCTGTCAAATAAGACCACGCATCCAGCCAACCAAACAAGCAGCAACCCAAAAAAATAAAATGGCAAATGGCAAATGGCAAATGGCAAATGGCAAATGGCAAATGGCAAATGGCAAATTTTTAAAAATTTTTTATTATAAAATTAACGTTTTTTTAATCACCACCACCCGCGTTTTTCAAGCCAGGTGGCGATTAGGCCTAGCGCCAAAGAAAGTAAGACTCCTATCAAAATTATTTGCCAGCTTACTGTAAGCTGGTGCCCAAGAAAAAAATGGCTCACTAACGCACCACATAATAGAAATACGAATACAGTAGTGATATTTATTAGGTGGTTTCTCACGGCAGTCTCAAACACAAAGTGCAATAGAGTCAATGGACGGTCTCAAGAATCAAGTGCAACCTTACCCTTTACCTTGCAAGACTTTCAAAACTATTGAAGTAAAAATGGCAGTAAGTAGAGCCATTAGTATGCAAAGCATTGCTACCAATGCAGCACCGACACCAGGATCAATCCCCTGGAATGTATTTTTCACAAACTCTTTCACCGCACCACCAAACACAAAAAACGCTATACCCAGACAGAAAATTAATGCGATAGAATTTATATTTTTCATTTTCCATAACAAGGCGGGACTTGATAATTTAGTCACCATAACAAACACCATGAAGATCAGGTGGCGCAGGTTGGCTCCGAAAAGTGACCCGCCAGAAGCAGTACTGCGCCAATACAAAGAAGAGTGGGCCAATGTGCTCATAAAGATTCCGCCGATGGCGCGAGATCAATCGCGCCCTCACGGATCACGAGGTTTTGTGTCAAGAAGATGCCGAAACACGAGGCATGTCGCTGTTACCCCGACAACCGTGACAGCCCAAGTCACGAGAACGCTGCTGAACAGCTCAAAGCCCCAAGCAAGCCATGCTATCGAGCTCACGAGTGCGGCGTACCCGATGCTGGAGTAGAGCAGCTTGATCGTCCCCCTAGGCAATAAGCCAGATCGAGTTATCCAAAGTGGCCCTATTACAACGCAGATCCACCAAAATGTCTTCCCCATGGTCGATAGGATTCCCTTCCCTCGAAGATTCAGGCTTCTCTTACCATTGAGACCAGCTATAGCCGCCCCACGGCTGCGAGGCGGTATAGGCACCCAGTGCGCCGTATCCCAAACGGGCAACGTTGCCACCCGGAAGGGCTGCAATCAGGCCACCACTTGCGCCGCTCAAGAAGGAGTACGCGGCTCCCCCGTAGGACCAATCGGGATTACTGCCGATATAGCCGATGGTGTTCATTGTGCCTCCCAGGGCACCAGCTGCCGCCCACCAAACCCATGCTCCCTCGGTTTCTTTCATCTCCTGCCTGCGACAGGGTAGCCAGTTGCATCGGCTGCTCCGTCTGCTCGAACATTGCATTGATGTCCGTCTGGCTGAACGCCGCCACCGGTTGCACAGCTTGCAGGTTCTGCACCTGCGCCTCGCTGGCATGCGCCTGTGCCAACAGCATGCCCACCATGGCCAGCGCCAGTGCTGCGTGTTTGATCTGATTCATATAGACTCCTTCATATCACGAAGTACAACAACAAGCCTCGAAATAGACTCCCGAGGCACCCATTGACGGTGTTTGCGTCACCGGCAATTTCTCCCGGGCGGTTTGCCACCCGTCTCTTTTCGTGGCTGCGCTGAACACAGCGTTTCAATCAAAACGAGTACAACCAATTTGTCCGCAACTCTGATCCGTCGCGCCCCGATGCATTGGCCTTAAGCGTGGCGTTCAAAGTATTGCCCTGGGTGATGCCATAGCCGACGCCCAGCAACAGATCGGTGGCGGTGCGGTCGATGCCCTTGCTCTGACCAGCGAAGCGCTCTGCCTGCCGACGTGTCCACTGCATGCCAGTGGTCAGCGTCACGCGATCGTTCACAGCAAAGCCCACCGATGGATTAAGCAGCAGCAGGTTACCGGGGCGATAATCTTGTGCGCCGTCTTGTCGGGTTTGATTGAAGCGATAGGCAGTGGTCAAAGAAAACACAATTGGATCAATCGCCTTATAGGTGGTGATGCCCAGCATGGCCGACTTGAAGCTGGCGCTGCTGCGACGGTGCTTCTCCCGCAAGGCGATTTCGGCAAAACCAAGTACGGCAGGACCGTCGCCGTCTTTCCTGAACGGGTAGTTGACGCCCGCCCAGGCATCGGCAAAACCCGATTCGCTGTTTGATTCTGCGCCACCTACACCGCTGCGGCGGTGGTTAGACGACATGCCGCTTATTCGGGCGTACACCTCGGTCTTAGCCGTCAGACCGTAGCGCATGCCAAGGGTGGCAACCACGGTGTCGCTGTTGCCGATGCTCTCGCCAACGAGCGTGGGCAGGGTCACAAACGAGGTAGGGCCGGTCTGAACAATAATCGGCTCTCCAGTCGAAACTCCACTACGGTCTGTGTTGGCATACGCCAACGACAAATCCAGCTTTACCTTACCTTGGTCAGTGATGAGATCTTCGACTGTCAGCGGCAGGTCAGCCCACACGGCGGGAGACACGGCCAAAAGCAGGTAGGCACATAGGCAAGAGATACGCATAGAGCATCAAGAAATAAAGCAAGATTTTTTTGTTAGCATGATTGAATACTTCTATAGCATAAGCTGTATGTCAAGAAAAAAATCATTTTAGGTATAAATACGGCATGGATAAAGCTCTAAGGATGCGCTGATTTATTCAAAAAAATTGTTCTCACCAAAAGCAAAACCCAGCAAAATCAACACCCTGGATTCCCGCCTTCGCGGGAATGACGATTTTTTCAGCGTATCCCTAAGGCATATAAAGCAGCGCGAAGAAGTCGCGCATTAACTACGTGCGCAAGGATGTAATCATCCTGTCGTCCACCAGCAGCCCGGCGCGGCTGGTCAACGACGAGGGGATTCTGAACGAGCGTCCGCTGGCGCTGGACGCCACCGGGGATATTCTCAGCAAGTTTGTCCGCCGGGTGGCGCGCAATTCACGGCTCAGCGGCAAGGAAGAAGCCGAGGTGGAAGACGCACAAACGGCGATTCCCAAGGGTATGTTCACCGAACTGCCGGTGCATTTTTATATTTTGATGTTCCACCTCGACCTGCACCATTATGTGTGGGTGCATGTGGACGATATGCAGCCCTACGCCTACCAGCCAGAGCTGAAAACCAAGCTGGTGCTGCCGCCGGAGCAAACCGACCTGATCGACATTCTGACTGCCGAGATGGACGTGCTGATGGATGATATTGTCGCCGGCAAGTCGGGGGGCACCACGGTGCTGTGCGCCGGGCCAGCCGGGGTGGGTAAAACGCTGACGGCAGAGGTGTATTCGGAGATCATCCAGCGCCCGCTGTACCGGGTGCATTCCGGCCAGCTGGGGCTGAATGTGGCAGCGATGGAAACCGCGCTGAAAGACGTGCTGACCCGCGCCCAGCGCTGGGGCGCGGTGATGCTGATTCTGGTGGCCAAATACTGCAACCAGAAGCAGCTGGCCCCGGATAACGCGGTGTTTGTGCGCTGCTCGGTGTTTCGCGGTATGGAGGTGGCCGACAGCGCCGATGCCGGGTAAGCCGTCCGTGTGCGCTGCGCCAGCCAGACCCGGCTGGCCGCCCGCGCTACATCATCGCCGCATGCGGAAAGCTGCCTTCTTCAGTCAGCCCTTTCAGAATCCGGAACGGATAGCCGCCAAAGCGGACCTCGCCGCGCCGGCGTTCAAACAGGCAGGCGGGCTGGCGGCTCATCGGCAGGGCGCGGGTGATTTGCTGGCGCGCGCGAAAGATCTGGATATTGATGTAGGGCGGATCCACTCCGAGCATGCGCGCCAGATTGTCCAGCGGAATCCAGCCCTGACTGGACTCTTCCACGCCCTGGCGGGCATCGCGCAGGCGCTGGCGGGCCAGGGTGGCCAGGGTATAGTGATGGATGCGCTCGCCCAGTGAAATCACTTGCTGGCCAACGCGTAAATCCAGGCTGGTATGCTCTTCATTCTGGCTGAGATGAAAATCAAAATGCAGATCTTCCGCCACCTCTTCCTTTCCTTGCGCGGGCGCTTCCTGGGTCATATCCAGCTCTTCTCCCAGCACAAATTCCCACAACTGCGGACCAATGCGGATGCAATCACCGTCGGCCAGCGCATCCATCCGGTTCATCCGGTCCAGCAGCCAGGTGGCATTGCTGTGGTAGATATTCACTTCTGGCGCGCTGACGTCGGGCAGCAGGTTTTCTTCCGGGCGCAAGTGCTGTATCTGGCAAGGTTCGTCCAGCGCAAACAGGCATACTTGCGGCG
Organism: Aquaspirillum sp. LM1; assembly: GCF_002002905.1. Taxonomy (NCBI): domain Bacteria; kingdom Pseudomonadati; phylum Pseudomonadota; class Betaproteobacteria; order Neisseriales; family Aquaspirillaceae; genus Aquaspirillum; species Aquaspirillum sp. LM1. The sequence goes on from NZ_CP019509.1 coordinate 69,742, forward strand.
CAGCGTCGTCGATCACCTCCCAGATGGCGTTGGGGCCAGCCCCAAACTGGATGTGCTGACCCTTCTGCAGCGCCTGCCACTGTCCGGCAGGCAGTTTTTTCCCGCCCAGGAGTGTGCCGTTGCGGCTTTGATCGTAGATCTCCCACTGACTGCCGTTCCAGCGGATCAAGGCATGCAGCTTGGACACATCGGCTTCCTGCAAGACGGTGCGGCAGGAAGCCGGGTGGCGGCCAAAGGTGTGAATCGGGCGCAGCATCACGCGCCGTCGCAGTGCTTCATTACGCAGAATAGCCATGTTGATGCTCCTGTGGTGAGGAAAAGAACCGGCAGATCAGGCTGACCCAGGCCGCTTCTCAGACATATAAATCCCAGGGGTTCAGCGCGTCGGCGGCAATCGGGGTGTCTCGCCAGCCTAGCGCCACGGGCACCTGGTATAGCCGTGGGTTGGCCCGTTCTGGCCAGATATGGCAAGCGCCGGGTACGACCACCTTGACGGTGTGCAGCGGAATATCTGGCCGCGAATAATCATGCACCAATACTTCCAGCCCGCAACGCTGCAGCGCCTGCACACAGGTATGGATGTCTTCGGCAATGTCGGCGTGTGCGGCAGGCCAGGCCGGCGGGGAGGCCGGCGGCGGAGCTGGATGCAAAAAGGCCACGCGGGCCGCGTCAGCGTCACGCCAGTGCGCCGGCAGGCATTTATTGGCGGCCACCAGCTGAATCAGCTCGGTCAGCGCGCGCTCGGCAGCCAGGGTGGGCTCCAGGCTGCAGCCAAAGCCCAGCGCCCAGTCGCCGCTGGTGGTGTGCCGGGCAATGGCCGCCACCACCGGAATGCCCATGTCGTGGGTCAGGTCGAGCATCCAGCTGTCCCAGTCGCTGCCCAGCGCCTGGGTGGTGCGCAGCCAGGCGGGGCCAGCGTGCTGGCTGGGGTAGGCCGGGCGCGGCAGGGCGTTGTACCACCAGATGGCCACTGCGTCGCGCTCCACCACTTCCAGCAGGCCCTGCAAAATGGCTTCTTCCCGACAGTTGCCGCTGGCGCAGCCATTGGAGCTCCAGCTGGCGTAATCGGACCAGGGGGCCGGCACGTCGGCATAGCAGGCAGCCAGCGGCAGCAGGCGGGCAGAGTGATGGGTGAGCGACCAGGCCGGCGACCAGGCCATCAGGGTGTCGTCCTCGCAGGGCAGGTGCGCGGCCCGTTCGCCGGGGCGCGCCTGCGCGCGCTGCTCGGCGCTGAAAAACAGCAGCGACTGCGGCAGCACGCACAGCGTGCTCAGGCTGCGCGCGCGGCCCATCACCACCGCTTCGTCGCCCTGATAACCCGCTGCGTAGCGTTCAATCGCTTCGCACAAGGCGCTGGCCTGCGACTGGGCGTCGCTGGCACCCTTACCCAGACAGCTTTGCGCAACGACGCGCGTCAGACAGTCCAAGCCGCTGGCCAAAGGGCGGAAAAACTGGCTGTGATACACCGACATATCGCCCAGACTGGGCAACGCGCACAAATCAGCCACCACACCGCTAACTGGGCTGACTTCGGCCATCAGTCGGGTGACCGTCTCATGCGAGGTTTGTGTGCGAGCCCCACCGGCCACACCAAGCAGCTTACGTGCCGGATGCAGGCGCAGTGGCTGGTGCTGATGCATCGCCAGCCAGTCAGGATTGCCACAGGCAGAACACTGTGGACGTTGTGGGCTGGGATGGACGCACACTTTGTCATCAGCATGCACGGTCAATAGCGGCCATTCGGTTAATGGTTGTGCCAGATAGGTCGTCAGCGTGCGCAGGCGCATGCGCGCTGCATCGGCATTGGCGGATAGTGGCACACCTTGATGCTGGCTGCTATTCAGGTTGCGCCAGTGGGCACGCACCGGCTGGTTGCGCGCCAGACGCGCATCCAGGCAATGCCAGCAAGCATGGCCGGGCTGATAATCAAAATAGGGCCCGAACCACAGTGCATCGCCACTGATGCGTAAAGGCAGCCAAGCCACGCCAGCTGCCTGACATTCTGCATGCAGCGTTGGCAGGCGTGGGTCGAAATAATCGTCACACACCACCAGCCGCAATGGTGATGTTGGCCAGGCCACGCTGGTAACCCAGTGACACAGTTCCGTCTCGTCCAGCAACCTTGTCAGCACAACCAATTCCAGCAAAGGGGACAAGTGCAAGCCACGTGGGGAAAGTTTAAAATCCGGGGTCAGCCAACCGGTGGGGCGTGCTTGAGTGGCGCATATCCAGCCTTGTCCGGCCATCTGCGCCAGCGTGCTCAGCAGCGCTGGCAGCTCAGCCAGCCAAGACGGGTTGGCGCAGATTTCCGCCAGAGGCTGGGCCAGTTCAATCAATTCCGCGACGCGGCACACCAGCGGTTGTTCAAAATGCAGCAGGCCCCCATCATCAAACAACGTGACGCCATGCGGCTCCAGCACTGCCTGATAGCGCGGATGCCAACTCGGGATGAGGTTAAACCAATCCATCATCTGCCTTTTCCTCCGGCAGGCCTACTGCCAGACAAACCAGGGTGTAGGGCGGATGTTGGTGTTGGGCAAGAAAATCAGCGGCAAATTGTTGGTGACCGGCAGAAAATTCAGCAAATGGATGGCGCTCGGCCAGGATATGCAAGCCCGGATGGCCGGCAATCAGTTCGGTGGCGTCAATAGCGCCTCCGCGCACAGGCAGATGCACGCCGCCCTGCTCTGAAGATGCAATCATGGCTGGATGCAGAAAGTCGGCCAATATCTGTCCACGTAAACCGTAGCGAACAAAATAATCCGCAATGGTAACCAGCAATGCATGTGCATCATCGGTGGACAAATAAGGCAATACCCCTTCAAGCACTAATGCATGCGGTACATCAGCGCACAACCCGGCAGCGTCAAGCCAGCCTGTCTCCGTCAGCGAAGCCGCCCAGTTGCGCTCGCCAGCTACTGGCGGCAAGCACAGCTGGCGCACGGTGATGACCTCAGGTAAATCCACATTAAACCAGCCCACAGCCGGATCCAGTATGCCGGCCAACCGAGCGCGCCGGGTGCATAGCCCCGCGCCCAGCGTCAGCACCAGACTGCCGGCACGCAAACCGGCATCACGCACACCTTGGTCAAAGTACTGGCTGCGCACGATGATGCCGCGCACCAGTGTGGGGTCAGCAGTCAGTTGTGCCAGGGATAGCGGGCAGGCACGCACGACTTGCTCAGCCAGTGCATCACGCCAGTTCAGTTCGGGTAAAGGGCAAGCGCGGGCCGCAATAGTCAGCGCCAAGGTGGCGGAGCTGTTGGTCAGCGCTGCCCAAGCGGTTTGGGCGGAAGCAAGGTGTGCAAAGCAATCGGTCATGAGAGTTTCGCTTGCTTAAACAGGATGGCGTGCTGACGCACGTTCACCCCATGCCGTTGGTACCCGGCATGGGGTGAACGTGCGTCACGAACGGTAGCGAACCGCGTATGGCCTGCTCGCTACTGCGCTTGATCACACCGGTCAGCAGGTGAACGGATAAGCCGGGCCGGTGTTGTTGTAGGATGTCAGCGCAATCGGCTGCAACGCTTTGTCTTTCGGCGCGTTCGGATAATTCAGCACGATGCGATTCTTGATTGGCTTGCCATTGGCATCATCAAGATTCCATTTCTCGCCATCCCAGTTCAGGCCTGGGTTGGTGACAAACTTGATTTTGAAGTTGAACGGGCTGTTATAACCCAGCCACTGACTCAACACCGCAGACGCATCGCCACCAGGCGGATAGAGCAACGCTTCCTTGAAGTTGGGGTCGGTCCAAGCCAGGGCGATGGCGCGCAGCACCAAACCGCCAAATGCCGGCATAGAGTCGGGGCCGCAGCCCGGAATGCCCAGATCGGTAGGTAATGCAGCCATTTAAACGCCCTCCACTTTCGATTGAGTGTGTTCAACATCCTGTATTGGGCCAAGCAGATCCGGGAAGATCTGATAGAACGCAGCCAGTGCTTCAGCAGCACCAGAGGCCGGACGGTTGGGCAGCACAATTTCAAAGCCATCGTCCATGCCAATCCAGCCACCTGTCAGCTCAGGCTTCCATTGGGTTTGCTCGGTAGGGAGTGCGCTGTTTTCCAGGTGGATATCCAGCTTGGGCCAAACGGAAGTCAAGCCGAATTGCTCAGCCAACAACGGCTGAATGTCGTCAGCCGCCAGCAGTTTTGCCTCGAATGCCGGATCAGCCCAGGCTTGTGCGATGGCGCGCAGATAAGCCAGGCGAAACTCCAGCAATGGTCCGCCGGTTTGTACAGTGGTGACACTCATCGTGTGATGCTCCTTTTCAGGGGTGGGAGTCAATCCGCCCAGGGCGATAATTCGGGCCACTGAGCCAGCAAGTCGCGCAGACGCTCTGCAGCGCCTACGCAAAAATCCGGGTCAAGCTGGTTAATCAAATACAAGGCCTGCGCCTCTATACGGCGTTTGCCACCTGCATGAGCACACTCGGCGGCGGCAGTGGCGGCGGCCAGAATCTCTACCAGGCTGGCGCCACGTGCCCACAGATAGTTCGCCTTGTCCCAGTAAAGCTCGGCCAGATGTCGGCGCTCGCTCAACACCTCGACCAACGCCAGACAATCGTCCAGCCTTGCCAGCGCGCCATCAAAATCACCCGCACGCGCCAGAGAGTGTGCGGCAAATGCCCGATAACTGGTCTGGCCATAGCGGCAACCGATGCGCCACAGCGCTTCAACACCAGCATCAGCTTCGGCCACCTCACCCACAGTCCAGCTGCGGATAATCTGTGCGTAACCCAAAAATGCCGGCAGACCGTAGCGCTGCGCCAGTTCGATTAATTCTTCGCACACGGCTTGCGTGGCGACAGCATCGTTACGGCCCTGATCAAATAGCGCCAGATACAGCAGTGCAATACCCAGCGACGGCACATGCGCCAGTTGCCGTGCATGCGCCACGGCCACATGGGCATCGTCACATGCCGGCTGTCCATAACCTTGCCCCCAGCGCACTAATGCGCGTGTTGCATACGACCAGACCAAGGTATCCAGGCCAAAGCGTGCGGCATGTTCGGCATGCAGCACACTATCATGCTGCGCAATCGCAGCGGACAGTTCGCGTTCGGCATCGTCAAACCAGCCTTCTGAGTAGTGCGCCAACCCCAGCCATAACTTCGCCGACACATGCGCATGGCTGTCATCTGTTATTTGAGCTTGCAGCAACATGGCTTGCGCCAGCTGCATGACCTCGGCGCGATTGCTGGCAACATGGTGATAGGTCAGCGTGGTCCATAAATGTTGCAGGCGCAATTCAGCTGAGATGTTCTGCGCAAGAATGACCTCAGAAAGCGCTATCTTTTCTGCCACCTGCGGGTGAGCCCAGCCATGCTTGTTCATCAGCGCCTGGGTGACATAGCCATTCAGTTCCAGCCGGGCTTCCAGCTTCGCCTGACCACTCAGGTGCTGAATCCAGCCATCCACCTGCTGGGCGTAGGCAATGGTTTCATCATTCAGCGAACGATGCTGGGTTTGCCGTAACTGGGCCAGCCCCAGCGGAATGGCCTGGGCGTAATGTTCTGCCCGGGCAAAATGGTGGGCCAGCGCCCCCGGCGATTCTTCCGCCTGATTGGGGTAGATTTTTTCCATGGCCAGCGCCACGGTTTCATGCCGGCGCTTTTGCTGCGATTTCAACATGCCATCGTAGGCTGCATCGCGAATCAGGGCATGGCGAAAAATATACCGCGCGCCGCCATCTGCCAGGGCCAGCAAACCGGCCTCAACCAGAACATTGAGGCTAATATCCAGATTTTTCCCATGGGCGTCGATTACACATGTATACAGCAGGCCGGCGTCCACTTCGCGGCCAATGGTGGCGGCCAATTGCAGGATATCGCGCGCCGGGCCAATCTGGTCAAAGCGGTTATTCAGTGATTCGCGCAGGGTAATGGGAATCCGGTCCAGATGGGTGCTGTCCTTGAAGTTCCACACCCCGTCCTGCTCGACCAGGCTGGTTTCCCGCAACATGTGCGACAGCTCCTGGATAAACAGGGGCACGCCGTCGGTGCGCAGCACAATATTGTCCACCACGGTGCTGGCCAGGCGTTGCGGGGCAAACAGATGGCGCACCATGGCAGCGGCTTCGGCGCTTTTCAGCCGGCCAATCTCCAGCAGGCGCGTGTCTGCGCCAGGAGACAGGCCCCAGCCTGGCCGGCAGGTTTGCAGCAGGACAATCCGCTGCTTGCCCAGGCTGTCGCTCAGGTGTTGCAGCCATTCCAGCGAGGCGGAATCTGCCCAGTGCAGGTCTTCCACCACCAGCAGCAGCGGTGCCTGGTGGGATAGATACAGCAGCCATTGCACGGCGGATTCGATCAACAGGCGCTTTTGCAGCACCGGGGCCACCGGGCTAGGTTCGCGGTGGCCAAACGGCAACGCCAGCCAGGTGCAGAAAATCGGCAGCACCCGGTCCACATCGCAGCCGGCGTCCTGCAGTGTGCTGGTCAGCCGGGCAATCTGGGATTCTGGGTCGGCGGGGCCGGATTCCAGCACCTGCTGGCGCAACAGCGCCAGGAGCGGAGCCAGCGCGCTGTTTTCGTATTCAGGAAAGCAGCGCGCACACAAGGTGCGCCCCCCCTTGCGGACAATATGCCGGCGCAGGGTTTCGCTCAGGCAGGACTTTCCCACCCCGGCTTCGCCACGCAGCATCCAGCTGCGGCCCTGGCCAACGCGGGCATGACGCCAGCTGCGCAGCAGCTCGCGCAATTCGCGGCTGCGGCCAATGCAGCGGGTGTGCCAGGAGTCTGATCCGGCCACTTCTTCAATCGGTTTGAGCGTGTCAATCAGCAGACGGAAGCAGGGAATCACCAGCGGCGTGGACGGAATCCGCACCTGGCCCGCCGCGTCAAACTCGGCAAAGCCGCGCAGCAGCTGGCGAAACGATTCGCTCACGCAAATTTCCCCCGGCATCGCGGCGGTTTCGATCTGCATGGCAATATTCAGGGTATTGCCCGGCGACACTTCGTGGTTGGCAATCACCACCATGCCGGTGTGCAGCCCAACCCGCACTTCCAGCTGGCCCCCCACCCGGCACAGCTCGGCATCGCTGGCACGCCGGCGGGCCAGGCTCATCAGTTCGGTGGCAATGGTGGCCGCCAGCCGGGCGTCGCCCTCGGTGCTTTTCGGGTAGCCAAACATCACGCAAAACTGATGACCCAGGTTGCCGATCAAGCTGCCACCGCGCTGCAGGGCCGCCTCCTGAAACGCTTGCGACAGGGTGCGCTGCAGGCTTTCCTGCTGTTCAAAATCTACCGCTTCCGGATCATCGTCCAGCGGTGGCAACCACACCGATACGCCGCAAAACAGCAGGGTGACCTGGCGCTTTTCCTCACGCACTGGCTGGCTGACCACGGTGGGCAGCAGGGTGCTGGCCGCCTGCGCCGGGGTAGGCAGTGACACATCCACCAGATCGTCCAGCCGGATGCGCGACAGCTCGTGCAGCAACACCTGGGCCGACTGGCTGCGCTCATCGCGCTTTTTACGCAGCGCCTTGCGCAGCAGCGAGGCTACCGGGTGGCTGGCCACGCCCTTGGGCAGCATGATTTCCTGTGGCACCAGCTTTTGATAAAAGATATCGGCGGTGGATGCGCCTTCAAACGCCGGTCGCCCAGTCAGGCATTCCAGAAAAATCAGCCCCCAGGCGTAAAGGTCGGACTGGGTGCAGGGGGCTTCGCCGCGCAATTGCTCTGGCGCGCTGTAAGTGGGCGTGCCCAGGCATTCGTCGGCGTGGGTGATGTTTTTGAAATGCGGGTCGCGAAAGTCCGGCACCAGCGTGCTGATGCCAAAATCCAGCACCTTGGCGTGTCTGACCACGCCATAGGTGGCAATCATGATGTTTTCTGGCTTGAGGTCGCGGTGGACAATGCCCAGTTGATGCGCACAGGCCAGGGCATCCAGCACCTGCATCATCAGCCGGCCCGCCTCTACTGCTTCCAGCGCGCCTTCCTGCTGCAGCAGCTGCTTGAGGGTAATGCCGGGCACGTATTCAAACACCCCATAGACAAATGGCCCGCTCATGCCGTCGCCCAGCAATTGCACAATGCTGGGGTGGCGCAGACGACCGCACAGCACGGTTTCACGCTGGAAGCGTTCTATCCGGCGTGCGTCATCGTCTACCCTGGCGATTTTGATGGCAACTTTTTGCTGGTTTTTGTCGTCGGTGGCCAAAAACACCACGCCATAGCTGCCGGTGCCCAGCAGGCTTTCCAGCGTATAGCCCGGCACAGAAACCGGTGTGGCCGTTGGGGAGTTCAGCGAGGCGGGAAGGGGCATGTTTGCCAGTGTAGGCGCTTTCATGGCCGGGTCCTTGTGGGTGTGCGGTGGCGCCAGGGGGAAACTCAATCAATGCAAAACCGGCATGGCCACATCAGGCACCAAAGCTTGCCATCCGGTTGCTCAGCAACAGGCAAAAAAACGCCACACAGGCAAAAGCATGTCGTGACATGCTTGCTGTCGTGGGCGCGAATGAAACGGATTATGGCATTATCTCCATTTTGGGAGATAGTGTTTGTGCGAATTTCAATAGATAGTCCTATTCTGAATCCGCATTTAGAGAGCAAGGATAGACAATTGCGATATCCGTTAAGACTATTCATTTATTGTATACCCGTAGAGTTACGCTAATAGTGGCTGATCGGAGCGGACCGCACGCATTCATCTTGATGACATTGATAGGCAACATATTCCAATGGGCTGATTGCCTTGACTGGCCATGACGCTTGCCCATTCGGCAATCGGCAAACGCAAAAAAAAACCGGGCGATTGCCCGGTTTTTTTGTCTGAAGCGCTGCCTGATGGTAACAATGCGTCAGGATGCCGCTGGCTGCACCAGTGCCACCGGCGCAGGCGTTGGCTTTGGTTCATCATGCGGTGCATCCGGGTGCCAGCCCAGGGTCAGCATCAGTACGGCAAAGCCAACCACATAGCCTACCGGCACATGCCAGCCCTGCTTGAGCCATTGGCTGGCCGAACGGCCTTCCGGGTACATATTGGTCAGCGCCACGCCAGCAGACGAGCCAAACCACAGCATCGAACCGCCAAAGCCCACGGCGTAAGCCAGCACGCCCCAGTCGTAGCCGCCTTGCTTGAGCGCCAGCGCGGTCAGCGGGATATTGTCAAACACTGCCGAGATAAAGCCCAGCGCCAGCGCACTCATCCACGAAGCGGGCGGCAGTTGCTCCACCGGCATCATCGACGCGCACATCACCAGCGACAGCAGAAAAATCGACCCCTTGATGGTTTCTGGCAGCAGTTCCCAGTCGTGGCGACGTACCGGAATGGTCAGGATAATGGCCAGCCACACCGCCACGCCGATAAACGGAAAGCTGTCGGCCATCCCGGTGTAGAGCATGTTTGCACCGACATTGGTAACCACGGCAAAGGTGAGCATCACGCCGACAATAAACAGGCGGCCCCAGTCCACATGGGTGTGAGCATGGCTGTGCTTGAGGATGGGCGAGTAGGCATGCTGCTGCTTGGCGGCAAAGTAGCCGACAATCACCAGCGCCACCACGGCAGCCACATAAGCATCCAGCACCACCAGCGGGCTAACGCCGTCAATCCACATCATGGTGGTGGTGGTGTCGCCTACCACCGAGCCCGAACCGCCAGCATTGGAGGCGGCCACAATCCCTGCCAGATAGCCCACATGTACCTTGGCCTTGAACAACTGGTGGGCCATCGCCCCGCCAATCAGCGCGGCGGCAATATTGTCCAGAAAGCTGGAGATGAAAAACACCATCACCAGCAGGACAAACCCACCTTTCCAGTCATCCGGCAGATACTTGGGCAAAATCACCGGCACATGGCTTTTTTCAAAGTGACGCGCCAGGATGGCAAAGCCGGTCAGCAGGCAGAACAGATTGGCCACCGTCACCCATTCATGGTGCAGATGGCCAATGAAACCGGCCACGCCCAGGCCGGTGGTAAAGCCCACCGTGGCAATCTTGTACACGCTCAGCGTGGCAAAACCGCCCAGAGCCACCCACAGGGAAAAGTGGTGAAATACCGCCACCCCCAGCAGGGTGGCGGCAAATACGATGAACTCCAGTGGAATGCCGGCAATATTCACCCCACCATTGGCAGCATGCGCAGCCAATGGCAGGAAAATACCAGCTCCCAGCAGGGTAAGACGAGAACGACAAGTCATGATGGCTTACTCTCTAGAGAGTCTAAGGAAACGTGATGCTTGCCCGGTGCAAGCAGATGAACTCGGTGTGCGAATCATCCGGTAAGCCAATCAGCGGGCAAGACATCCTGATTAGGGGTAGCGAGTATAGCGAAAGACCCATCCGGCCATGGATAGGGGGATTCCCTATATCAATCATCCGCCGGGGTGTCCCGACGCGGTACGGTTTCCGGATCGGCAATGATGGGCCGGTAAATTTCCACCCGATCCCCCGCCTTGAGCGCTGTGCTGGGCTTGACTACCCGGCCAAAAATGCCCACCTTGCGCTCGGCCAGATCCACATGCGGAAACTGCTTGAGAATGCCGGAGCGCTCAATGGCGTCCACCACGGTGGATTCCTCCGGTACGTCCAGGCTCAGCCAGACTTGCTGGCCGGGTTCGGAATACACAACACCCACTTGCATGGCATGCTCCTTTACATCGTTTGCATCAAGACACCCCAACCCAGGCAACAGGCATTATCCCATTATCCGGTAGGGGACGGTTCAAGACACCGGTCAGCCACGCCACAACGCGGCTGACCGGTCAATCAGCGCCGGCAGGCTCAGCAGTGCGCCGGTTCGGCATGCGCCGGGGCGGGCTTGCCGGCATGGCGCGCCTGACGGGCTTCCATGGCGCGCTTGCCTGCCAGCAAGAACCCCAGGATGGCAAAGCCACCCGGTGGCAAAATCATCAGCAGTGCGCCGCCGTAGCCCGGCAGCGTCATTTCCAGAAAGGCAAAACCGGGGCCCAGCAGGTTTGAGGCATTGCTGAACAGGGTGCCCGAACCAAAAAACTCGCGGATCAGGCCAATCACCGTCAGCGCGCCGGTAAAGCCCAGGCCCATGGCCAGGCCGTCCACGGCTGAAATCAACACGCCGTTTTTCACTGCAAATGCCTCAGCGCGGCCCAGAATGGCGCAGTTGACCACAATCAGCGCAATAAACAGGCCCAGCACCTTGTACAAATCATGCATCCAGGCGTTGAGCGCCATGTCCACCACAGTCACCAGGCCGGCAATCACCACCACAAACACCGGAATGCGTACCTGCGAGCTGACGGTGTGGCGAATCATCGACACCAGAATATTGGACACAATCAGCACGGCAGTGGTAGCCAGCCCCATGCCCAGGCCATTGGTGCCGCTGGTGGTCACCGCCATGGTCGGACACATGGCCAGCAGTTGGGCAAACACCACGTTTTGCCCCCACAGCCCTTCCTTCATTACATTGCCCACCGAGGGCGTATTGCTGTCAGCCATGTTCAGCCTCCCAGAATGTCGGTTTTGTGCTCACTGAAAAACACCATGCCGCCCTTGACCGCCTTGACCACGGCGCGCGGGGTGATGGTGGCGCCGGCAAACTGGTCGAATACACCACCGTCCTTTTTCACCGCCCATTTGTCTGCCGGTGGCTCGCCCAGAGACTTGCCGTCAAAGCTCAAAATCCATTTGTCCTTGGCAATTTCAATCTTGTCGCCCAGACCAGGGGTTTCGGTGTGCTTGAGCACGCGGGCACCCAGCATCTTGCCGCTGACATCCACGGCCATCAGCACGGCAATTTCGCCGCTGTAGCCGCGCTCGCTGACCTGAAACACCACGCCTTTGAGCTCGCTGCCCAGCCGGGCGCGGTAAATGGTCAGCGGTTTGTCCTTGTATTGCAGGGTGACCACATCCTTGACCAGATCATTGTCGGCAAAGCCCTTGGGCAGCACTTCGCTGAGCGAATTGCGCAGGTCGGCGGCTTCGGCGGCGGCAATGGCATCGTGGGTACTGCTGGCTGCTACGGCCAGTGCGCCGCTGACCAGCAGCGCCACCGTGCCCAGCAGCACCGGCTGATAGCCGAGTTTTTCCCGAATGGCGTCCAGATTCATCTTCATGCCTCCTTGGCAGCCGGAACATCCAGCGGTTTACCGTTGCGCTGACGCCCCAGGATGCGCGGCTTGAAGGCGCGGTCCAGCATGGGAGTCAGGGCGTTCATGAACAGCACGGCAAACGCCATGCCCTCGGGGTAGCCGCCCCAGGTGCGGATAATCCAGGTCAAGAGGCCAATGCCCAGCCCGAACAGCAGCTTGCCCAGTGGGGTGGTGGGCGAAGTGACATAATCGGTGGCGATAAAGAACGCCCCCAGAATGGCCGCCCCGGACAGAATATGGCTGGCAGGGTCCAGGTAATGTGCCGGATCGACACTGTGGCCAATGGCGGCAGGAATGGCCAGCCCGGCCAGCACGGCCAGCGGGATATGCCAGGCGATGATGCGCGTAGCCAGCAGATACAGCCCCCCGGCCAGCAGCAGCGCCGCGCTGGATTCGCCCAGGCTGCCGGTGCGGATGCCATGCCAGGCCGCCGCCGCTGGCGCATGGCCGCTGGTCAGGCTGTGCAGCAGGTCAATGCCGCGCGACAGTTCGGTTTTGGCGTAGCCCAGCGGCGAGGCGCTGGCCATGGCGTCGGGGATGCCGGTGACGCCCAGCACAATAAACAGGCTTTCGGTAAACCCCGGTGCCGACAGGCTGGCCTGCGCGCCAGGCAGCACCCAGGTGGTCAGCGGCAGCGGAAACGACACCAGCAGCGCCACCCGTGCCACCATGGCCGGGTTGAACACATTCTGGCCCAGGCCGCCAAACACCTGCTTGCCAATCACGATGGCCAGAAACCCGCCCACCACCGGCACCCACCACGGCGACCATGGCGGCAGGGTCAGCGCCAGCAGCCAGCCAGTGAGCAGCGCCGAATGGTCTTTCAGCGCCCGCGATGGACGCGGATCGCCTTTCAGGCGCAGGCACAGCGCCTCAAACCCCACACAGGACAGCAAGGTGAGCGCCCAGACCAAAAACGACGGCCAGCCGTACAGCCAGAAGGCAAACAGGGTAGCTGGCACCAGCGCCAGTTCAACCCGCATCATGGTGCCGGCCACGGTCTTGCCGGCATGGGCATGCGGCGAGGCAACCGGGCGGGAAGTGGAAACAGCGCTCATGTGGGTTCTCCCTGTGGGCTGGCTTCGGCGCTGGCAGCGGTTTTGGCCGCAGCAGCAGCGGCAGCAGCGGCGCGTTCGGCCTTGCGCTTGGCGGCGGCTTCGGCTTTTTCGCGCGCTTCCTCTGCCAGCCGGGCTTCACGCGCCTGCGCCAGTTTCTTGGTGGATTCCATCCGCAAGGTGGCGCGATCGCGGGCAGACAATTCGTTTTTGGCGTAGGTGAAGTGCTGCACCAGCGGAATGCTCGACGGGCACACATAGGCGCAACAGCCACAGGCAATGCAATCTTTCAGCCCCAGGTCCACCGCTTCGCCCAGCGCTTCCTTGCGGATATGCGCGGCCATATCCAGCGGCAGCAGCCCCATCGGGCAGGCTTCAACACAACTGCCGCAGCGGATGCAGTCGTGGGCCTCTTCGTCGCGGGCTTCTTCGCGGTCCAGCGCCAGAATGCCGCTCACGCCTTTCATCACCGGCACCCGCCAGTGCTGCACTTGCGAGCCCATCATCGGCCCGCCAATCACCCGCCGGGCCAGGCCAATGCCATCGCCCTTCAGGCCGCCGACAAACGCCAGCACATCCTGCGCCAGCGCCCCCAGCGGTACGTCCACATTGCCGGGCGCGCTCACACAGGCACCGCTGACTGTCACCAGCCGCGACACCAGCGGGCGGCCTTCGCGCACGGCCTGCGACACCGCCAGCGCCGTACCCACGTTATTGACCAGCACGCCCGCGTCAAACGAGCGGCCATCGGCGGGTACTTCAATGCCAGTCAGGGTTTTCACCATCTGCTTGTCAAAGCCCATCGGAAAGCGCGCCGGCACCGGGCAGACGCGCACCTCGGCAAAACCGGCGGCAGCAGCCTGCATGGCGGCAATCGCCTCGGGCTTGTTGTCTTCAATGCCAATCAGCGCCTGTTTGGCCCCCGAGGCATACACAATCAGGCGCACGCCATCCACCACGCCAGCGGCCTGGGTGCGCATCAGCACATCGTCACAGGACAGATACGGCTCGCATTCGCCGCCATTGATGATCACCGTGTGGATGCCGGCGCGGTTGGCCCCGGTCAGCTTGACTGCCGACGGGAAGGTGCCACCGCCCATACCCACCACGCCGGCAGCCGCCACTTTCTTGTTCAGCTCTGCTGGCGACAGGGCAAACGGGTCGTCGCAGCCTTGCAACGCAATCCATTCGTCCAGACCATCCGGCTCCAGCACAATGGCCGGCATGGTCAGCCCGGACGGGTGTGGCGCGGTCACTTCGCTGATGGCCACCACGGTGCCGGAGGTGGACGCATGCACCGGGGCCGACACCATGCCCTGGGCTTCGGCCAGACACTGGCCTTTTTTCACTTTTTGCCCCACCAGCACCACCGGGCGCGCGGGCGCGCCAGAATGCTGCGACAGCGGCAGATACAGCCGGTCCGGGGCGGGCATCACCCGGATTGGTGCATCAGCCGCCGGGCGTTTGCGGTCGTCCGGGTGAATGCCCCAGTCGGCACTGCCCAGCAGTTTGTCCAGCAAGGTACGCATGTTCATGATGACTTGATCCTTGGCAATCGCAATCAGGCGGCCGCAGTGGCCGGGGCCGGGCGCGGCATCACCCAGTGTTGCAGGGTCACCGGCACCGGCTTCATCAGCAGGGCTTCGGTTGGGCACACCGGCACGCAGCTTTCACAGCCAGTGCAGGCTTCGCGCAGCACGTTGTGGATTTGCCGGGCGGCGCCCACAATGGCGTCAGTCGGGCACACCTTGGCGCAGCGGCAGCAGCCAATGCACAGCTCTTCGGCCACCGCAGCCAGCTTGGGGCCGGAATCGTCCATGCCCGACAAGTCCAGCGCCAGGTCCAGCTTGGCCGCCAGCGCGCTGGCCAGTGCCTTGCCGCCCGGCGGGCACAGTGTGGCGGGTGCCGAGCCATCCACCAGCGCAGCCGCTGCGCCGGAACAGCCCGGAAAACCGCACTGGCCGCAATTGGAACCCGGCATCATGTCGATCACTTCGTCCACCAGCGGGTTGCCTTCCACCTGCAAGAAGCGGTTGGCCACACCCAGCACAATCCCCAGCACGGCGGCCAGGACCGTCAAACTCAATACGGCAGCAAGCATGAGGGTTTCCTTTCAGAGTCAGATGTTCAGGCCAGAGAAGCCCATGAAGGCCAGCGCCAGCAGGCTGATGGTGACAAACGCAATCGGCGCGCCGTCAAAGGCGTCGGGCACTCTGGATAACGCCACCCGCTCGCGCAGGCCGGCAAAAATCACCATCACCAGGGTAAAGCCCATGGCCGAGCCAAAACCGTACACCAGGCTCTTGAACAGGCCGAACTGCTGCGAGATGTTCAGCAGCGCCACACCCAGCACGGCGCAATTGGTGGTAATCAGCGGCAGGTAAATGCCCAGTGACTGGTAGAGGCCAGGGCTGATCTTGCGGATCACCATTTCGGTAAACTGCACCACAGCGGCAATCACCAGGATGAAGGTGAGGATGCGCAGGTAGGACAGGCCCAGCGGGGCCAGCAGCCAGTTTTCCAGCATCCAGGAGGCACCCGCTGCCAGGGTAATCACAAAGGTAGTGGCCAGGCCCATGCCCAGCGCGCTGTCCACGCTCTTGGATACGCCCATGGCCGGGCACAAGCCAAGAAACTTCACCAGCACCACGTTGTTGACCAGGGCGGTGGACAGCAGTAGCAGAATGTATTCGCTCATGACGGTCTCGCACACAAAAGGGAATGCCCTGTTTTTGCATAAGGCATGCCACACTGGGCCAGTTTCACGCAAAGCCTTGCCAGCACTGGGTTTGTCTGATGGCGCGCGGCAAATGCTGCAGCGCAATGTCGGATACCCGACAGGGCTTTCGTCGGGTTTGTCCCTTCGGGGCCGGAATTCTGCGTGTTTGCTGCTTTTACGACACTCGGCACAGTTCCTGCTTGAGTGTCAGGTATGATATCGGTTCGCCCGCCCGCGCAAGGGGCTATCATGGGCGCTCCGAACACGAGAAAGGTCGGGTGTGCCGCAAGGGTGGCGCGACCCCGGCCTCACCCCAAAACTGGAGACCGCATCATGTCGGCTGAACTTGCATCCTCGACTCTGGCTTTGCGTACTGGCGTGGCACCGCTGCCACCCGAACTGTACCGACAGGCGGTGGAAGAAGCCGATCTGGCCGTGTCGATTACCGACCGGCATGCCAACATCCTGTATGCCAATGCCGCGTTTACCCGCGTCACCGGCTACACGCTGGACCAGGTGCTGGGCCAGAATGAATCCATCCTGTCGCACCAGACCACCCCGCGCGAGGTCTACCAGGAAATGTGGCAGCGCCTGGCTGGCGGCCAGTCGTGGACCGGGCGGCTGCTCAATCGCCGCCAGGATGGCAGCGTCTACCTGGCCGAGGTCAGCATCACGCCAGTACACGCCGCTGACGGCAGCGTGACCCACTACCTGGGCATGCACCGCGATGTCACCACGCTGCGCCAGCTGGAATGCATGGTCAACAACCAGAAACAGCTGATTGCCTCGGTGCTTGACGTTGCCCCCATGGTGTTTGCCCTGCTCGACAGCAATGGCTACGTGATGCTGGACAACCAGGCCTACCAGGCCATGGCCAGCGACCTGCGCAACGACAACCCGGCCCACCTGCTGATGGACACCCTGTGCCCCGACTGGCGGCATGCGCTGGTCACCGAGCCCAGCCGCTGTGTGTTCACCGAACTGGAAGCCCGGCTTGACCGCCCGGTGGGCGGGCCGCGCTGGTATACCTGCACCGCCCAGCTGATCCGGCTGAGCAACGAAGCCACCGACAGTTTTTTCTGCGCGCAAAACGCCGTGGGCCTGCTGCTGACCTGCTCCGACATCACCGCGCTGCGCGCCGAACAGGAACGCGCCCGCACCGCCGCGCTGAAGGCCATTCTGGCTGACGAAGAACGGGTGGCGGCCATTCGCGAAAGCCTGTCGGCGGCGCTGTTCCGCCTGGAAGAGCCGATGAACGTGATTTTCTCGGCAGTGAATCTGCTGCGCCGGCGCGATCCGGCCAGCGCCAGCATGCTGGAAGACGCGCTGGACGCCAGCCGGGTACATCTGGACGCGCTGCGCGAAGTGATTCCGCCGCGCGGGCCAGAAACCATGAGCAATATCAACCTCAACGAAATCCTGCGTGACGTGCTCGACATCGTCACCCCCAGCCTGCTGGCCAATGGTGTGGTGGTGGACTGGCTGCCTGCGCCCACCCTGCCCATGATCTATGGCCGGCCCGTGCAGTTGCGCGTGCTGTTCAAGGCGTTGCTGGACAACGCCATTGAGGCCATGAGCAGCAAGGGCTGGCGTCGGCGCGAACTGGCGCTGCAAACCCGCCAGCACGATGATTGCATCGTCATCACCGTGGCCGACCGAGGCCCCGGCATGACGCCAGATTGCGAACTGCGGGCATTCGAGCCTTTCTTTACCACCAAACGCAGCGGTGGCCGCCATCTTGGCACCGGCTTGTCCCGCGCGTACCAAGTGGTCACTGACCATGGCGGATTCATCGACCTGGCCGAAAACCCCGGAGGGGGATGTCTGGTCACGGTGGAGTTCCGTCTGGACGGCGATCCTCTGTAAAGCGAAATCGACATGGATACTCCGCCCACTGATGTGACGCCCGCGACGGGCGGACAGAACTGCAACTTCTGTCCCACCCACCACCTCAACCTGCTGCAGCTGTCGGCCCTGTATGCGGTCAGCCAGGTGTTCAACCGCACCCAGGACACCGCCGACATGCTGCGCGAGCTGCTGCGCGTGCTGCACGATGAAGCCGGGCTGACCCACGGCCTGATTGGCGTGGTGGAACCCGACACCGGCTATCTGGCGGTGCACAGCCTGTACCACCCGGACCAGGCCGCCACCGACAGCGTGCGCTACCAGCCCGGCGAGGGCATTCTGGGCCTGCTGCTGGAAAAACCGCGCACGGTCATGCTCAAGCGTGTGGCCGACGAGCCGCGTTTTCTGCACCGGCTGGGGGTTTACCTGCCGGAACTGCCGTTTATTGCCGTGCCGATCAAGGCGGGCAATGCAGTGTGCGGCGTGCTGGCAGTGCAGCCAGAAAACGAAGACGACGGCCTGCTCAGCGACCGTGGCCAGTTTGTCGAAATGGTGGCCAACCTGATAGGCAAGAGCGTGCAGCTGGCGCGTGAAGTGGCGCAGGAGCGCCACGCGCTGATTGAGGAGCGCGATTCACTGCGCCGCACCGTGCGCCAGCAGTTTGGTTTTGACAATGTTGCCGGCCATTCGGCCAGCATGCGCCGGGTATTCGACCAGGCGCGCCAGGTGGCCAAGTGGAACACCACCGTGCTGATTCGTGGCGAAACCGGCACCGGCAAGGAGCTGATAGCCAACGCCATCCACTACCATTCGCCGCGCTCGCGCCACGCGCTGGTGAAGCTCAACTGCGCCGCGCTGCCAGAAAACCTGCTGGAAACCGAGCTGTTTGGCCATGAACGCGGCGCGTTCACCGGTGCGGTGGATACCCACAAGGGCCGTTTTGAGCAGGCGCATGGCGGCACGCTGTTTCTGGATGAAATTGGCGAAATCTCGGCGGCGTTTCAGGCCAAGCTGCTGCGGGTGCTGCAGGAAGGCGAATTCGAGCGGGTGGGCGGCAACCGCACCATCCGGGTGGACGTGCGGGTGATTGCCGCCACCCACCGCGACCTGGAAGCGGCAGTGGACGCTGGCGAATTCCGCGAAGACTTGTTTTACCGGCTGAATGTGATGCCGCTGTTCCTGCCGCCGCTGCGCGAACGCATCGAGGATATCCCCGATATTGCCCAGCACCTGCTCAGCAAGATTGGCCAGGCACAGGGGCGCAAGCTGCGCATGACCGACGCCGCCACCAGCCGGCTGGCTGCACACGGCTGGCCGGGCAATGTACGCGAGCTGGAAAACTGTCTGGAGCGGGCCGCCGTGTTGTCCGAGGATGGCCGGATTGACGTGGGGCTGATTTGCTTTCCCAGCGCCCGCGACCGCTCGCCGGCCCGCACCCCCAGTCGTCCGGTGGCCAGCCCGGCCAGCAATGCCCCGCCGCCATCGGTGGACGATCCGTCCTTGTCTGAACGCGAACGGGTGATTGCCGCGCTGGAGCAGGCCGGCTGGGTGCAGGCCAAAGCCGCCCGCCTGCTGGGCATGACCCCCCGGCAGATTGCCTACCGGATCCAGACCTTGAACATCGAAGTGAAACAGCTGTAAGCCCGCCCCTCCCCGCCCAGTCGGGGAGGCCGGGCCAGCAGTCGCTGTAGCATTCTGTAGCAAACGCATCATCCTCTACTCCCATCTCCTGGCGCGGGCCAGATGTATTTTCCTGTCAAATCAAGTGCATGTTTTTCGTTTCGCCAGTCAGGCATGGCCTTTGCTAAAATTCGGCTATTGCCTGGCTTATATCACGCTGCCACCGCCTCCCGCCGGGATAACGCAGCGTAGCCCCCTGGGCGGGCCGATCTGGAGACAACATGCTGACTGACAATGACCTGCAAGCCATCTGGCTGACCGTGCGTCTGGCGGGGGTGGTGACCCTGATCCTGCTGCTGCTGGGCACACCGCTGGCCTGGTGGCTGGCGCGCAGCAAGGCCTGGTGGAAAGGGCCGATTGGCGCGGTGGTGGCGCTGCCGCTGGTGTTGCCGCCGTCGGTGCTCGGCTTTTATCTGCTGCTGGCCATGGGGCCGCACGGCCCGGTGGGGCAGTTTACCCAGTGGCTGGGCATCGGCCCACTGCCGTTTACCTTTTGGGGACTGGTGCTGGCCTCGGTGTTCTATTCACTGCCGTTTATGGTGCAACCCCTGCAAACCGCGTTTGAATCGATTGGCGATCGCCCGCTGGAAGTGGCCGCCACCCTGCGCGCCTCACCGCTGGATGCGTTTCTCACCGTGGCCGTGCCCCTGGCTGCACCAGGGTTTCTCACTGCCTCCATCCTCACCTTTGCCCATACCGTGGGCGAATTTGGCGTGGTGCTGATGATTGGCGGCAATATCCCTGGCGTGACGCGGGTGGCATCGGTGCAGATTTACGACCATGTCGAAGCAATGGAATACGCCGATGCCCACCGGCTGGCGGCTGTCATGCTGGGCTTTTCCTTTGTGGTGCTGCTGGCGCTGTACGCCTGGCGGCCCAAAGCGGGACAAGGAGCATCGGCATGAACGCCATCCAGGCATGTTTCCAGCTGAACTGGCCAGGCTTTACCCTGGATGTGGATCTTGAACTGCCCGGCCACGGCATCACCGCGCTGTTTGGCCATTCCGGCTCGGGCAAGACCACCCTGCTGCGCTGTATTGCCGGGCTGGAGCGCGCCGCACATGGGCGGCTGCAGGTGGATGGCGAAGTCTGGCAGGATGCACAGCGCTGGCTGCCGGTGCACCAGCGCCCGATTGGCTATGTGTTTCAGGAAGCCAGCCTGTTTGCCCACCTGAGCGTGATGGGCAACCTCAGCTACGGCATGAAGCGCAACGCCCAGGCGCAGCAGGGGCGGCTGGATCAGGCGATTGAACTGCTCGGCATTGGCCACCTGCTGACGCGCAAGCCCGATCATCTGTCTGGCGGCGAACGCCAGCGGGTAGGCATCGCCCGCGCACTGGCGGTGTGCCCGCGCCTGCTGCTGATGGACGAACCGCTGGCCGCGCTGGATCTGAAGCGCAAACAGGAAATCCTGCCCTATCTGGAGCGGCTGCACGACGAGCTGGATATTCCGCTGCTGTATGTCAGCCATTCCCCCGACGAAGTGGCACGGCTGGCCGATTATCTGGTGGCGATGGAAGCCGGGCGGGCGCTGGCCTGCGGCCCGCTGGCCGATACCCTGGCGCGGCTGGACTTGCCCATTCGCCTGGGCGAGGATGCCGGGGCGATTCTGGACGCCACCATCGGGGCGGTGGATGCGCACTGGCATCTGGCGCGCGTGGACTTTGCCGGCGGCAGCCTGTGGGCGCGCAACCCCGGCCTGTCACTGGGCCGCAAGGTGCGCGTGCGGGTGCTGGCCCGCGACGTCAGCCTGGCCGAACAGCCGGGCAACAGCAGCATTCAGAACGTGCTGCGCGGCCAGGTGGACGCCATTGGCGACGACGACCACCCTGGCGTGGCACTGGCGCGGGTGCGGGTGGGCAGCAGCGTACTGCTGGCCCGACTCACCCGCCGCGCCGCCCATGAGCTGGCAGTGAGCGCCGGCAAAGAGCTCTGGGTGCAGGTCAAGTCGGTGGCCTTGCTGGAGTAAGCCCACGCCGAGATATCTGGACCGAACCTCTGAGGGAGACGCTGAGCTTTTACTTGCCACAGCGAACCACCCACCGCACCCCCACCCCGTCATTCCCGCGCAGGCGGGAATCCAGAGGCATCCACAGCGTGCAGCGGGTGCAAGTTCTCACGACCGCCACGCCACGCTCAACGCCCACGGCGCACGATGTAGCGCGGCCTGGGTTCCCGCCTGCGCGGGAACGACACGTCAGGTAAGGCTCATGCCGAAAGAGGTCTGGTCACCCATCACCTTGAAACGCAAGGGTATATGTGAGTTAACTGACGTCTGGCATCTCTATTTGTTATTTTAAAACAAATACTTGATTTTACTTGCCACAGCGAACCACCCACCGCACCTCCACCCCGTCATTCCCGCGCAGGCGGGAATCCAGAGGCATCCACAGCGTGCAGCAGGTGCGAGCTCTCACGACCACCACGCTACGCTCAACGCCTACGGCGCACGCTGTGGCACGGCCTGGGTTCCCGCCTGCGCGGGAACGACAAGTGAGGTGGGGCTCATGCCGAAAGAAGTCTAGTCACCCATCACCTCGAAACGCAAGGGCATATGTGAGCGAGCTGACGTCGAGTATCTCTATTTGTTATTTTAAAACAAAGCTTTGCATTGCCACGGCGAACCACCCGCCGCACTCCCACCCCGTCATTCCCGCGAAGGCGGGAATCCAGAGGCATCCACAGCGTGCAGCAGGTGCGAGCTCTCACCACCACGCCACGCTCAACGCCCACGGCGCATGCTGTGGCACGGCCTGGGTTCCCGCCTGCGCGGGAACGACAAGTGAGGCTAGTAGCCAGTCACGTTGAAACACAAGGGTTCATGTCGCCACGAAGAACTACTCGCCGCACGACACCGAGTCATTCCCGCGCAGGCGGGAATCCAGGCGTGTCCACAGCGCACAGCGGGGTGAGTTCTCACGAGCGCTTACCTGCGCCATGCCCACCGCGCACACTGTGGTGCGGTCTGGGTTCCCGCCTGCGCGGGAACGACCCCTCAGGTGAAGTTCATACCGAAAGCGGTCTAGGCACCAGTCAATCGGTTCAAATCATGGTGACTGGCTACTAGGCTCATACCGAAAGAGGTCGAGCCCTCAGTCACGTTGAAATACCCGCGTGCAGGCGAGTGCGCTGACGTCGGGCATCCGCACCAATTATCAGTTTTATATCATGATGACTGACTACTGGCGCAAGCGTACGTCCAGATCATCCACCCACGCGGCCCAATCCGCATCAGCCGCAATTTGCTGGCGCAAGAACGCTTGCTGAGCCGGCTTCCAGAATGGCGCATCGGGCAAGGCAATCGCACTGCTCAACGGGCGATGTCGGGCAATGAAGCCGGCAATCGACTGGGCATCGCTGGCCAGCCCCAACTGGCGAAACAATTCACTGAGGGTGTGAATGGCGTGATCCATGGAGCATCCTTTTCCGGGCGGGAGGCGTCGTTTCGACAACCAGGCCGCCTGTTGCCCTGCCTGGGCTCAGCGTTGGACTGGTCGCGCCTCGGCCAGTTCCAGCAAGCGGGCCACGCCTACCGGTTCGGCGGCCATCAGCGGTGCCACTGCCAGGCGTTTGGCGTGCAGGCTGGCCACCCGCTCGATTTCCTGCTGTTCATTCCATGCCCGTTGCCGCAGCAGGGGCGACGTCGGCTGGCTGGCGGCCAGGCTGTTATTCACCACCCAGGCCCAGGGCTCAATGCCGGCCCGGCGCAAGTCGGCCTGCAGATTGGCTGCTTCCAGCACGGGCGTGGTTTCCGCCAGGGTGACAATCAGCACCTTGGTTTGTGCCGGATCCTGCAACTGCATCATCGGCGTGGTGTAGTGGGCATGGCTGTGCGCCATTTGCCGGGTGATGTCGCGGTGATACGCGCCAGTGGCGTCCAGCAGCAGCAAGGTGTGGCCGGTGGGGGCGGTGTCCATCACCACAAACTTGCGCCCGGCTTCGCGGATAATGCGCGAGAACGCCTGAAACACGGCAATTTCTTCAGTACAGGGCGAACGCAGGTCTTCTTCCAGCAGCGCCCGGCCTTGCGCGTCCAGCTGGGCACCCTTGGTGGCCAGTACATGCTGGCGATAGCGTTCGGTTTCGGCGTGCGGGTCAATCCGGCTGACGGTCAACCCGGCCAGCGAGCCCTCCAGCGTTTCGGCCAGATGCGCCGCCGGGTCGGAGGTGGTCAGGTGAACCGGCAGGCCGCGCTGGGCCAGCTCAACCGCCACTGCTGCCGCCAGCGTGGTTTTACCCACGCCACCCTTGCCCATCAGCATAATCAGCCCATGGCCATCCTGCGCCAGCTCATCCACCAGGCTGGCCAGGCTGGGCAAAACGCGCGCGGGCGGCAAGGCCGGCACCGGGGTATCCGGGCTGGCGGGGGCGGGGTTGAGCAACTGGCGCAAGGCATCCAGCCCCACCAGATTAAACGGCTTGAGGGCAATCTGGTCGAGGGGCAAGGCGCGCAAATTGGCCGGCATGGCCTCCAGCGCCGCGTGTTCGCGTGCGCCCAGTGCCATGGCCAGCGCATCCTGCCGGGCTTCGCTGTCGGGCAGCACGCCATTCACCACCAGATACTGCTGCGACAGGCCAATGGCGGCCAGTTCTTCGTGGGTGCGGCTGGCCTCACGCAAGGTGGCCGGCTGGGCGCGTGCCACCAGCACCAGCCGGGTGCGCAGGGGGTCGGCCAGCGCCGCCACGGCAGCCTGATACTGATGACGCTGTTTTTCCAGCCCGGCCAGCGGCCCCAGGCAGGAAGCATCGCCCTTGCCCGCCTCCAGAAACCCACTCCACGCCCCCGGCAATTGCAGCAGGCGGATGGTGTGCCCGGTGGGCGCGGTGTCAAAAATAATCTGGTCGTAGTCCGCCGTCAGCGCCGACGCCACCAGCAACGCGGTGAATTCATCAAACGCGGCAATTTCGGTGGTGCAGGCACCGGATAACTGTTCCTCGATGCCCCTGACCACACTGTCGGGCAACACCCCGCGCACCGGGCCGACAATCCGCTCACGGTAGACCGCTGCCGCCGCCTGCGGGTCGATTTCCAGCGCGGCCAGCCCAGGCACCGCCGGGATGGCGGTGATCTGATTGCCGATGCTGACGCCAAACACCTGACCCACATTCGATGCCGGGTCGGTGCTGACCAGCAACACCCGCTGGCCGGCATCGGCCAGTTGCACGGCAGTGGCGCAGGCCAGCGAGGTTTTGCCCACCCCACCCTTGCCAGTAAAAAACACAAAATGCGGAAGCTGATCAAGAAAATGCATGGGGTAACTCCAGTGGGGTGAGGCGGCCACGCGGGGCAGCGGGCTAGAAGGACAATGACGGTGGGTCAGCCGGGCATCACCTGGCCTGGGCGGGGCATGCGCCCGCCAGGATCCCCGCTTGCCCGACTACGTAGTCAGGGTGTCGTTAGCAACAACTGCTACCGGCGCAGCAGGCGCTGGCTACCGGTGTGGCGGTGGGCTCCAGCGCCAGCCAGCGCGTCAGCTCGGCGCGGCTGGGGTAGCGTCCGGCCAGCGCCACTTCGCCGTCCAGCAGCACCAGTGGCAGCGCCTCTTCACCCACGCGGGCCAGAAATGCCTTGGCCGTGGCATTGTCGGCAAATGCCAACGGCTGCTGGGCCAGGTTAAAGCGTTCAATCTGCGCGCCAGCCTGCCTGGCCCAGTCTACGTCGGCGGCAAAGCTGACCAGCGCCTGATCCACTTCAACGCCACACACGCCTGTGTTACAGCACAGGGCCGGATCGAATACCTGAAGGGTTTTCATTGCAATGCTCCATCTATTATTGAAATGATACAGCTAAAAAATCAGCACAGCCCAACCCGGCTCATGCCGCAATCAGCCCGGCGACAACGGCGGCAGCACCCCTTCGGCACAGCCCGACGCTGCACGCAGCTCGGCGCAATACTCCGGATGGTCGGCGCAGCACTCGGCGCTCAGATAAGCAATCAGCTCAAGCATTTGCGCCAGATTGGCCCGATACCGCTGAAAGCGCCCTTCCTGTTCCACCGTCAGCAGCCCGGCCTGGGTCAGCGCCTTGAGGTGAAACGACAGATTGGTGGGCGGAATATCCAGTGTACTGGCAATCACGCCAGCCACCATGCCGTGCCGGCCCTGGCGGACCAGCAGACGAAAGATATCCTGACGCACGCCGGAGGCCAGCGATTCAAACATTTTAGTGGCGGTGTGTTGTTCCATACTGCAACTATACAACTAAAATTAAAATAATAAAAGCCCAGCCTACCGCTGGCACAAGCCTCGTTCCGGCAAAGACAGGAATCCAGGATGTTGATTTTTATGGGTTTTATTTTTGGCGAAAACAATTTTTCTGAATAAATCAGCGCGTCCCAAGAAGAGAGGCGGAACTTCCCTGCACACATCACTTCTGGCAGCGTGCTGGTCAAACGCCTTGCCTGCCGGGGTGTCAGCTTCAAAGATGATCTGGTACAGGCGATTGCGCCAGGCGGCGCGAGTGGGCAAGGCCGGAGTGGCGCGCATGCAGGGGGAATCCCTTGAGAGGAATCCCTTGAGAGATGGGGGGCGTCAGCGGGCACAGCGGCCCGCTGAACACCTGGCAGCGGGTTTATTTGCTGGCGGGTTCTGGCGGCACCAGCGAGTCAATCGAGCTATCGTCCAGCGGGGCCAGGGCGGCCTGGTTGCCAATCCGGCTGTTGCGGTATTGCAGATAGCCATCGCGGGTAAACGAATAACTGTCCAGCGCGGCTTCGTCGGCGGCCTCGGTCAGCGAGAGCACATTGGCGCGGCGGTTAACCAGATTCAGGCCAGAGGCGCTGTTGCGGTCGGCGGGTTGGCCCAGCAGGTAGCTTTGCGGGTTGCTCGCCGAATCGGCCACCTTGCCTACGGTATCGCGCACGGTGGACGGGCCAAACAGCGGCAGCACCACGTAGGCGCTGTTCTGGTAGCCCCAGCGGCCCAGGGTTTCGCCAAAGCCGGTTTTGTACGACGGCAGGCCGGCGGGGGTGGCTATGTCAATCAGCCCGCCCAGACCAAAAGTGCTGTTCAGCGCCACGCGCATGACATCGGAGCTGGCCCGGGCCGGATTGGCCTGCAGCAGGTGGTTCAGCGCGCTGACGGCATCGTCAAAGTTGTTGAACACATTGCTGACGGCGGTGCGCGCCAGTTCGGGCATTACGGCGCGGTAGCCGCGTGCCACTGGCTGGATGATGGTGCGGTCGGCAGCGTCGTTGAAGGCGTGTACCCGACGGTTGACCGGCTCATACGGGTCAAAACGGTTTTGCGGGGTGGCGGCGGCGCAGCCGGCCAGCAGAAAAACAGTCAGCGTGGCCAGCAGCAGGCGGTGATGACCACGGGATTCAGGGTGCGCAAACAAGGTCGTTCACTCCATATAAGGCAATCAGGCTGAGCAGGCTGGCGGGCAGTTGGCGCTGTTGGTGGCGGTGGCCGGCGGCGCGGGCCAGCTCCAGCATCAGCGCCACGGCGGACGAGTCCACCTGGGTGACGCCAGACCAGTCCAGCGCCTGTGCCTGACCGGCCTGGCCGCGCAAGCGGGTGGCCAGATTGGCGGTGTGGTCAAAGGTCACCGGGCCAGACAGGGCCAGCACGCCGGGCTCAGTTGCTGGCATGCTTGCTGCCGCCCATTGCGTCGTTTTTGTCTTTCAACGACTGGATCAGCGCATCGGGGCCGCCCTGGCGCAGGATGTCGTTGAAGTTGTTGCGGTAGATGGTCACCAGGCTGGCACCTTCAATGCTGACGTTGTACACGCGCCAGCCGCTGGCGGTTTTGATCAGGGTGTAGTCTACCTGGGCGCTGCGTTTTTCGCCGGAATTGGCCGGCAGCTCCACGTCGGCGCGCACCGTGGCTTCACGGGCGTCGGCGGCGGTGTTGCTGGGCTGCACGGTGATCTGCGCATTCTTGAAGCGGGTCATGGTGGACGAATAAGTGCGCACCAGCAGGGTGCGGAACTGCTCGGTCAGCTGTTTTTGCTGTTCCGGCGTGGCGTCACGCCAGCCCCGGCCCACCGCCAGCGCGGTCATGCGGGTAAAGTCGAACTTGGGCAGCACCAGGGTTTCCACTTCGCCCCGGATGGCGCGGGTGTTTTTGCCAGTGTCGCGCTTGAGCACGTCCAGCACCTGGCGCGAGGTGTCGCGCACCAGTTCGTCCGGGGTGTCGGCCATGGCGTGCAGCGAAAACGACACAAAGGCACAGCAGATCAGTAACTTGCTTATCAGGTTTTTCATATCAATCACTATCCAGAGAGTTTGAATGCAGTGTCACAGGGGGGGCTTATTGGCTATCGGACGCGCTGGCCGGTTTTTCAGCGGCGTTCAGCATGAATTTGCCGATCAGTTGTTCCAGCACCAGCGCCGACGAGGTGAGCTTGATCCGGTCGCCGGCGGCCAGATTGTCCGGGTCACCGCCCTGCATCAGGCCGATGTATTGTTCGCCCAGCAGGCCCGAAGTGAGAATTTCTGCCGAGACGTCACGGCTGAATTGGTACTGGCTGTCTACCGCCAGCGTGGCGCGGGCGCGGAATGATTTGCCGTCCAGCTGGATATCCGTCACCCGGCCCACCACCACCCCGGCCATTTTTACCGGGGCTTTGACTTTCAGTCCGCCGATATTGTCGAATTCAGCATATAAGGTGTAGTGGCTGCGGCTGCCGCCAGCGGTCAGGTTGGCGGTTTGCAGGGCCAGAAACAGCACGGCGGCGCAGCCCAGTGCGGCAAAAATCCCTACCCATAAATCTATCGTAGCGCGTTTCATTGAATTGTCTCAGCGAGATTCGGCAGTTAAAACATAAAGGCGGTCAGCACAAAATCCAGCGCCAGAATCACCAGCGCCGAGGTCACCACCGTGCGGGTGGTGGCCGACGACACCCCTTCGGCGGTGGGTTTGGCGTCAAACCCTTCAAATACGGCAATCAGCGACACTGCCACGCCAAACACCAGGCTTTTGATCAGGCCGTTGACGATGTCGGTTTGCCAGTCCACGGCATTCTGCATTTGCGACCAGAACGTGCCGTGGTCCAGGCCAATCAGTTGCACGCCCACCAGGTAGCCGCCAAAAATCCCCATCACATTAAAGATGGCCGCCAGCACCGGCATGGACAGCACCCCGGCCCAAAAGCGCGGGGCCACCACGCGGGCCACCGGGTTGACCGCCATCACCGCCATGGCGTCGAGCTGTTCGGTGGCTTTCATCAGGCCAATTTCGGCGGTGATGGCCGAGCCGGAGCGGCTGGCAAACAGCAGCGCCGCCAGCACCGGACCCAGCTCACGCAGCAAGGACAATGCCACCAGCGCGCCCAACGCATCTGCCGAGCCAAAGCGCACCAGGGTGGAATACCCCTGCAGGC
Organism: Aquaspirillum sp. LM1; assembly: GCF_002002905.1. NCBI lineage: Bacteria > Pseudomonadati > Pseudomonadota > Betaproteobacteria > Neisseriales > Aquaspirillaceae > Aquaspirillum > Aquaspirillum sp. LM1. The sequence goes on from NZ_CP019509.1 coordinate 98,439, forward strand.
CCAGCACCATGCCAACAAACAGGCCAGATACCACGATGATGATCATCGACAGCACGCCGGCAAAATACACCTCGCGGATCACCAGCGGAAAGCGGCGCAGGCTGGTGCCCGAATAGCGCAGGATGTCCACCAGAAAACGGCAGACATAGCCCAGCTTCCACACCGCCTCAATCAGGCGGTGGCCCAGGGCCTCGAATACATTGCGTTGCGGTTCAGCCATGTCCGCCTCCTACACCCAGCTGACTGGCGTAATCTTCTGCCGGGTAGTGCAGTTGCACCGGCCCGTCGGGTTGTCCATCCACAAACTGGCGCACAAACGGATCATCCGAGCGGCGCACTTCGTCGGGTGTGCCTCCGGCCACAATCCGGCCTCCGGCCACAAAATACACATGGTCTACCACGCTGAGCGACACATGCACATCGTGGGTGACCATCACGGCGGTGGTGCCCAGGGCGTCGTTCAGTTGCTTGATCAGCGCGGCAATGGTGCCCAGCGCAATCGGGTCCAGCCCGGTAAAGGGCTCGTCGTACAGCATCAGCGCCGGGTCGAGCGCAATTGCCCGCGCCAGCGCCACCCGGCGCGCCATGCCGCCGGACAGCTCGGCGGGCATCAGCTGCGCCGCACCGCGCAGGCCCACCGCCTGTAGCTTCATCAGCACCAGGTCGCGCACCATGCTGTCGGGCAGCCGGGTGTGTTCGCGAATCGGAAACGCCACATTGTCCAGCACCGACAGGTCGGTAAACAGCGCGCCAAACTGGAACAGCATGCCCAGCTTGCGCCGCAGCGCGTACAGCCCGGCGGTATCCAGCCGGTTGACTTCCTGGCCGTCCACCCACACCCGGCCAGTGTCGGGTTTGACCTGGCCGGAAATCAGTCGCAGCAGGGTGGTTTTGCCACTACCGCTGCCGCCCATGATCGCCACCAGCTGGCCACGCGGAATGCGCAGGCTGATGCCGTCCAGAATGCGGCGCGAGCCATAGGCAAAGCTGACATTTTCCAGCTCGATGAAAGCGTCGGAGTCCACCGTCAATGTTCAATCTATAAGAATTAAGAAATCGTGCGAGCCGACAGGATACGCAAGCCCGGCCAGCCAGTGCGGCTTTTTTGCACACCGGCAGCGGAAATTTGCCTGACATGCTGTTGAAATAATGCTGACTGGCTAGAAAATCCGTAGACTGCCATGACGCTGTCAGTGGTTTCATCCCAATCTGGATCAAGCGGAGCCCGGTGGCCACGCCTGCGTCAGCGCCGCTGACGCGGTTGGCCACTGACCCTTGCCTCTGCCAGCCGGACCGAGCATTTTAACTTTATCAGTGGCTGCAAAGCCAGTCTGGCCCGGAGTCGTCTGATGCAACGACCTGCTGTCCACGCCCGCTTGCGCTGCCGCCGCCCGGTAGATGGAGCGCCGAATGCCCGGATAAGTTTCTTGCTCACGCCCGCGCGCCCGGTGCTGTGGCTGCTGTGGCTGGCGCTATGCGCCTGCCAGCAGGTTCCGCCGCTGACGCCGGGCAGCCACCTCAGCCTGCCCTCGCCACTGCCCGGTGGTGACATTCCGCCCCCTCTGCCGCCCAGCGCGCCGCCAGCCAAACCGGCCCCGTCTACCCAGGCTGCCTTCAGCCTGAATGTCAGCCACGCGCCGGTGCAGGATATTCTGGTCAATCTGGCCCGCGACGCCAAGGTGAATATGGACATCCATCCGGCGATAAGCGGCACAGTCAGCCTGCATGCCATTCGTCAGCCGCTGCCAGTGCTGCTGGACCGGATTGCCCAGCAGGTAGACATCCGCTGGCAGCGTCAGGGCAACAACTACAGCGTGCTGCCCGACCTGCCGTACATGGCCACCTACACCCTGGATTATGTGGCGATAGAACGCGACACCCACAGCGAAATGGGCGTGCTGTCTGCCGTGGCTGCCGGCCAGGAAGGGCGGGCCAGCAATGCCTCGACCACCCGGCTGACCAGCCGCAGCCAGCAGCATTTCTGGACCACGCTGGTGAAAAACCTGGAAGACCTGCTGCGCCGCGAGGACGAAACCCTGCAGGTAATTACCGTGCTGCGTGAAGAAGAAGTTCGCGACACCACCACGCTGACCGAACAGCAAACCCGCAGCCGCAAGCACACCCTCGCCGGCCCCAGCACCCCAGCGGGTGTGACCGAGCGCGACAGCGAGCAAAACCGCACCAGCCATACCCGCATCCAGCCCGGCCAGCGCTTCACCAGCCGCGAAGACAAAATAGTGCGGGTGACGCTGCACAGCGAAACCGGCGTGCTGGCCGTGCGCGGTACCGCGCGCCAGCAGGCGCTGGTCAGCCGCTTTTTGCGCCAGGTCAGCGCCAGTGCCCGTCGCCAGGTGCTGATAGAAGCCACCATCGTGGAAGTCGAGCTTACCCGCGAATTTGAAACCGGGGTGGACTGGTCACGGCTGGCGCAGGGCCGCCAGCTGGAGTTCATGCAAAACACCAGCGGGCTATTGTCTGCTGACGCCTTGCGCGGCAATTTTCCGCTGGAGCGCGCGCTGGGCCAGTCGCCGGTGTCGCTGCTGTTTTACCAGAGCGGCTCGATTGCCAGCGCGGTCAAGCTGCTGGAGCACTTTGGCCGCACCCGGGTGCTGTCCAGCCCCAAGTTGATGGCGCTGAACAATCAGGCGGCGCTGCTCAAGGTGGTGCGCGACATTCCGTATTTTTCCATCAAGGTGCGCCGCACCGAAGGCATGAACGACAAACCCGACCGGGTAGAGTACGAAAGCACGCTGCACACCGTGCCGGAAGGCATTGTCATGAGCGTGCAGCCGCAAATCAGCGCCAGCGGCCAGGTGTTGCTGCATGTGCGGCCTACTATCACCCATATCCTCGGCTTTATCAGCGATCCGGCGGTGACGCTGGTCGATCCACGGGTCAGCAGTCTGGTGCCCAGGGTGCAGGTACGGGAGATGGAGTCCACCCTGCGCCTGGGCAGCGGCCAGATTGGTGTGCTGGGCGGGCTGATTCAGGACAAGCTCGACCAGCAAAGCGACGGCCTGCCCGGTTTGAGCATGCTGGATGGCCTGGGCCGGCTGTTCAGCCGCAAAACCGACCAAATGGTCAAAACCGAGCTGGTGGTATTCTTGCGCCCCACCCTGATTGACCAGCCCGATCTGGGCGGCGATTTGCGCGGCCTGCGCCCCAGCCTGCCCGATGCCGGTTTTTTTACCGCGCCGCTGCCTGAGGTGCCAGCGGCGGCATCGCGCACCGAGGCGGTGCCATGAGCCCGTCGCCCTCCAACTGGCAATTGGGGGCGCCAGGAGACGCTTTGTCGGCCGCCCACCTGCCCTTGCCGCCGGCCCAGCCAGCCCCCGATGCGCCAGCGACTGACGCCGCGCAGCCCTCAGCCGTGCCAGTGACGCCGGCAGAGCCCGCCGGCCCGTCCCTCCACGGCATCCACGTGCCGCCCACCGTGGAGCCAGTGTCGGCGTGGCTGCCACCCCCGCCACCCCCTGCCTCGCCCCCATCGCGCCGGCAGCAACCGCTGCTGCTGGCGCTGGCTGGGCTGGCGGGTCTTGGCCTGGCTGGCTGGTGGTTTATCCCGCATGCAGACAGCCCGCCACCCGCGCCTGTTGCCCCAGCGTTGGCCCCGGCGGCACCCACTCAGGCCGCGCTGCCGGCGCCCGATCCACAGGCGGTGTCGGCGTTACTGGCCGCGCCCGCCGCCGCGCTGGCCACCCCCACTGCCCCGGCCACGCCGCCGCTGCCCCCGACCGCCAGCGCGCCATCGTGGGAGATTCGCCGCGACGCCGACCTGCCCGCCAGCGACGTGCCCGATGGCACAGGGGCCGAGCCGACGCCACGGGTGGCGCTGTGGCCGGGCGAGGACGCGCACGATAGCGACGATGGCCTGCCCGCTGGCTGGTCGGACTGGCAGCAGGCCAGCCGCGCCGCCGCCCAGGGCGACTGGGCCAGTGCGCTGCAAGGCTACCAGCGCGCCTACGCCGCGCTGCCCAGCCAGCCGGAGCGGGCGTTCAATCTGGCGGTCAGCCTGGAGCAACTGGGTCAGCGCGACGCTGCCCGGCTGTGGTATCAGCACGCGCTCAGCCTGACCGACGCACACAGCGACCCGGCGCTGCTGGCACACTTGCACGCCCGGCTGGCCGTGCCCGAGCCCCGCCCATGAGTCGCGCCGCTTCCCGTGTGCGGCTGGGCGAACACTTGCTGGCCCGTGGCCTGATCGACCGCGACCAGTTGGAGATTGCCCTGGCCGAACAGGCACATACCGGCCAGCCGCTGGGGGCGTTGCTGGTGCAGTTGGGTTTTGTGGCCGATACGCTGATTCGCGATGTGCTGGCCGAACGGCTGGGGGTGGCGGCTGTGGCGCTGGGCAACTGCCATGCTGACCCGGCGGCGCTGGCGGTGTTGCCCGAGGCGCAAGCCCGGCATTGGCGGGTGTTTCCACTGCACTACCAGCCGGCCAGCCGCTGTTTGCAACTGGCGATGACCCAGCCGACCGATCTGCCGCTGTGCGACCAGATCCTGCAACACAGCCATGGCCAGATTGCCCGGCTTGACCCACGCCTGGCCTGCGAAGCCGACATCCTGCAAGCCATCGATCGCCACTATGGCCACCCGGTGTCGCTGGATGCCATCTTGCAGGAAATCCGCCAGGGGCCGGTGGCTGCGCCGCTGCATCCCGGCCTGGCCGACAGCCAGCCGGTGATCCGGCTGATTGACGCGGTGCTGACCGACGCGGTGCTGAAATCCGCCTCGGACATCCATTTTGAACCGGAGGCCCGCTTTGTGCGCATCCGTTACCGGATTGACGGGGTGTTGCATCAGGTGCGCTGCCTGCACAAGGACTACTGGCCTGCCATGCTGGTGCGGCTCAAGGTGATCAGCGGGCTGAATATTGCCGAGCAGCGCGCGCCGCAGGATGGCCGGGTGTCGCTGACCCTGTCGGGCCGGGCAGTGGATTTCCGGGTATCCAGCCTGCCCACCAGCCATGGCGAAAACCTGGTGATGCGCCTGCTCGACCGCAGCCGTGGCCTGCTGCCGCTGGCCCAGCTGGTGCCGGCCAGCCAGCTGGCGGCGGTGCAGCGTTTGCTGGCGCGGCCAGAAGGCATGGTGCTGGTGACTGGCCCCACCGGCGCGGGCAAGACCACCACGCTGTACGCCATGCTTAACCAGCTGAACGACAGCGCGGTGAATATCATGACCCTGGAAGACCCGGTGGAATATCCGATGCCCAGGGTGCGGCAAACCTCGATCAACGAAACGGTCAAGCTGGACTTTGCCGATGGCATCCGTTCGCTGATGCGCCAGGACCCGGACGTGATTCTGGTCGGTGAAATCCGCGACCATGACACGGCGGCAATGGCGTTTCGGGCAGCGATGACCGGCCACCGGGTGCTGAGCACGTTGCACACCCATTCGGCGCTGGCGGCCATTCCCCGCCTGCTGGACTTGGGCGTGCTGCCCGATGTGATGGCCGGCAATATTGTCGGGGTGATTGGCCAGCGTCTGGTGCGGCGTCTGTGTCCGCACTGCCGGCAGCCACAGGCTCCAGATGCCGCCGCCCGTCGCCTGCTCGGCCTGGGGCACGCCAACCATGGCGCGGTGATTTACCAGCCGGGCGGCTGCGCGCTGTGCGATGGCGTGGGCTATCGCGGTCGCCAGGCCATCATGGAGGTGCAACGCATCGACGCCGAACTGGACGCCCTGCTTGGCCAGCGGGCATCGCTGACCGAACTGCGCCGCTGCGCCAGCCACAAGGGCTTCCAGCCGCTGGCCGAGGCGGCGATTGGCCTGGTGCTGTCTGGGCAGACTGCGCTGGAAGAAGTATTGCGGGTGGTGGATTTGACCGACCGGATGTAAGCAGGCCGCCACGGCAGTTTGCGGGTGGCGCGCCCTTCCGGGTTTTGCACAGGAGACGCTTCATGCAGTTTCGCTACCGGGCGGTGCGCGCCGATGGCCAGATTCAGCGCGGGGTTTTGCTGGCAGCGCATCCGGCGGATTTAAGCCAGCGCCTGGCGCGCACGGGCCTGACCTTGCTGGCCTGGCAGGCGCAGTCCGGATGGCGGGCCTATGGCTGGGCGGCGCGGGTCAGCCGACGCGATGTGATTCATTTTTGCTTTTATCTGGAGCAACTCACCCGCGCTGGCGTGCCGCTGCTGGATGGACTGCGCGATTTGCGCGATTCGGTGGACAACCCGCGCTTGCGCGATGTGGTGGCCAACCTGGTAGAAGACGTGCAGGGGGGCCAGCAGTTGTCGCAGGCGCTGGCTGCGCATCCGGCGGTGTTTTCGCCATTGATGGTTGGGTTGGTGGCGGCGGGCGAGCTGGCCGGCACGCTGGCCGATGTGCTGCAACGGCTGACCGACACACTGAAGCGCCAGGATGAATTGCGCGCCCACACCAGACGCCTGCTGCTCTATCCAATGTTTTTGCTGGCGCTGGTGGGCGCGGTGGCCGGGTTTATGCTGGCGTATCTGGTGCCGCAGCTGGCCAGTTTTTTGCAGTCGGTGGGCGAAAGCCTGCCCTTGTCCACCCGGCTGCTGCTGGAGCTGTCGGCGTTGTTGCGCAGTTATGGCCTGCCGGCGCTGCTGGGTGGGCTGGCGCTGGTGATGAGCTGGCGGCTGGTGTTGCGCCGCCAGCCCGGCCTGGCCCGACTGGCCGACCGGCTGAAGCTGCGCGCGCCGCTGTTTGGCCCGGTGTGGCAAAAAATCATTCTGGCGCGCTTTGCCAGTGAATTCGGCATGCTGTTTGCCGCTGGCATTCCGCTGCTGGACAGCCTGCGCATGAGCGAGCAGGTGCTGGGCAACCGCGAAATTGAAGCCGGGGTGGCGGCTGCGCGCCAGTTGATTGGCGAAGGCCATGGCATCAGCGACAGCTTTGCCCTGACCGATATGTTTCCGCCGCTGGTGGTGCGCATGCTGCAAATTGGTGAAACCACTGGCGAGCTGGAACGGGCGCTGGACAATGTGGCGTATTTTTACCGGCGCGACGTACAGGAATCGGTAGACCGGCTGCTGGCGCTGATTGAACCCACGCTGACCGCTGCGCTGGGCCTGCTGTTGCTGTGGGTGATCAGCGCGGTGATGGCCCCGGTGTACGGCATGCTCAGCCAGCTGGGAGGGCGCTGATGGCCAACCTTGGGGTGATTCTGACCGACGCTGCCGCCTGGGTGTGGAGCCTGGACGGCCCGCCTGCACCCTGGCTGCGGCTGGACGCCAGCGCGGATGGCCACGCCGCCTTGTTGCGCTGGCTGGGCCAGCACAGCGGTGAACTGCGCTGTCATGTGCTGGTGGATCTGGGCAGTGAAACCCTGTGCCACACCCGCCAGCCAGCGCTGTCCTGGTTCAACCGCCGCGCGCTGGCGCGCGTGCAGCAAGGCCAGTGGTTTGCCGCCGACGGGGTGGCCCGTCTGCGCTGGCTGCCGCGCCAGCGCGGCCAGGACGTACTGTCTGGTTGCGGGTTGAATGCCTCGGCGTCGCTGCTCACCTGGCTACACCTGCTGGCCAGCAGCCAGGCCGGGGTGGCGTCGCTGCATTCGGCCACCTTGCTTGGCCTGCGCCTGCTTGACCGGCTGGCCTTGCCGGCCAATGGCGTGTTGCTGCTGCATCCGGCGGTGGACGGCCTGCGGGCAAGCTGGCGGCATCATGGTACCCCGCAGCTGACCCGCCGGCTTGCCGGAAGCGACGAAGGCGCACTGAATCAGGAGCTGCTGCGCATCCTGGGTTTTCTGGCCAGCCAGCGCCAGTACGCCGACAGCCAGCCGCCCTGCGTGCTGCTGGTGGCCGCCGATCCCGCCCAACTGGCGCAGCTGGCCACGCTGCCGGCGCTGGCCGGCTGTGTCCTGCACGGCAGCACCCTGGCCGACCTGACCGGCGCGGCCAGCCTGCGCGACTGGCTGGCACAGCATCTGGGCCGCGATGTGGGCGACTATCCGCTGCCGCCGGGTTTTGCCTATCACCGGCTATGGCAATGCGGCCAGCGCATGCGCCAGGCTGCGCTGGCCACCGGCTTGATCAGCCTGCTGGCAGGGGCCGGCCTGTTTGGCTACAGCGACTATCTGCGCCAGCTCAGCCACACCTTGCAACGGCGCAGCCACGCGCTGGAACAGGCCGACCAGCAGCGCAGCCAGCAACTGCCGGTGCTGTCCACCCTGCAAGCGCGCCAGCACAGCGTGGACAGCCTGCTGGCCCTGCACCAGCACTGGCCGCGCTACCCCGACGACCTTGGGCGCTTGCCCGCCCTGCTGGCCGAACTGCCGGGCTGGCGTGTGCTGGCGGTGCATTGGTCCATCGCATTTCCGCCGCCGCAGCGACCGCAGTCCAGCCTGCGCCTGACCCTGACCCCCGCCACCGAAGCCGACTACCGCCACAGCGTGCAGCAACTGGAACACGCATTGGCCAGCCAGCGCCGTCAGGGGGTGAGCGCCACGCTGATTCAGGCCCCGCACGACATTCAGCCCGACGGCACCCTGCGCCCGGAGCGCGCCGAGCATGGCCGCTTTGTGCTGCAGCTGACCCTGCCATCCTTACCCCGGAGCGCGCCATGAGCCTTCCCCGCTGGCCGCAACTGCGCCGCTGGCTGCCCTTGCGCTGCCTGCTGGTGGCACTGGCCGGGCTGCTCAGCCTTAGCGTGTGGTGGTGCGGCTGGGACGCGCTACACAGCGCCCGCCGCCAGCATCAGCAGGCGCTGGCCCGGCTGCAGCATGCCGAACAGCTACAGACCCACTGGCAGTACCGCCAGACGCTGGCTACCCGCTACACCCCCATCTGGCAGCAACTGCGCCAGCAGGGCCGGCTGGCAGAGGAAAACCGCCTGCTGGCGCTGGAAACCCTGTCTGCCCTGCGTCAGCATCCTGGTGTGGACAGCCTGAGCTACCAGCTTGGCCCACGCCAGCCGCTGGCCTGGCCCTGGCCCGACCCCAGTGCCGCTAGCCTGCGCCACAGCCCGCTGCTGCTGAACTTTCGCCTGAGCGCGCCGACCGCCCTGCCCGAGCTGCTGTCTGGCCTGGCAAGCCTGCCCGGCCTGCTGCTGCCAACCGACTGCCAGTGGCAGAGCAGCAGCGACAAAGACCTCTCGGTACACGGTGAATGCCGGCTGGTGTGGGTCAGCGCGGCAGAGGCAGAATAAGCATTGCGCACCAACCCTTGTCTGGTTAGGTGAGGCGTGCTGTGCTGGGGGGCTGCCATGCTTCGCGCTAGCTGGGGCAGCTAAGCGTGGATTCCCTGTGGCCTGGTGCATACCGACGCTGGCGGCCACCCGGCTGGGCGGGTATGCTCGCAGCCTTTGCTGACTTGCCTGACAACGGACCGACCATGGCGCTTAAAGCCACCATTTTCAAAGCTGAACTGAATATCTCCGATATGGATCGCGGCTACTACGCCAGCCATCCGCTCACCATCGCCCGCCACCCCTCCGAAAACGATGAACGCATGATGCTGCGCGTGGCCGCGTTTGCCCTGCACGCCGACGATCGGCTGAGTTTTACCAAAGGCCTGTGCGCCGACGACGAACCCGAGCTGTGGCGCAAGAACTACGCCGATGAAATCGAGCTGTGGATTGATCTGGGCGAACCTGACGAAAAGCGCCTGCGCAAAGCCTGTGGTCGCGCCGAGCAAGTGTGGCTATACACCTACGGCGGGCGCTCCAGCGAAGTGTGGTGGCAGAATATGCAGGGCAAGACCTCGCGTTTCAGCAACCTCACCATCGTCAATATCGCCCCGGAAACCCTGCAGGAACTGGCCGCGCTGACCGAACGCAGCATGCAGCTGCAAATCAGCATTCAGGACGGCCAGATGTGGGTGTCGTGTGACGAGCGCTCGGTGCTGGTGGAAGGCGAGTACTGGCAGCGGGCGGAGTGAAAGCGGCGCGCTGAGCCCCGGCAAGCCCACCCGCCACCGTGCCGGGGGCGGGTGGGCTTGGTACCGATCAGGCGATCAGTCTTTCGCTGCCGGCATCCGTGTGGGCTTGTACTGGCACGGGGCCGGCAGTTGTTTGTGCCAGCGCACGTCTACATCGCTGGCGCACACCCAGTTCACGCTGCCGTCTGGCTCTAGCCAGCCCTTGAGCAACAGGCGTTGTCCGTCCAGGTGGCGGCCCACGTCCTGCAGTTGCACCGACAGGGTGAGCACCCGGTCGCTGGCGCTGGCCTGCCAGCTGCCGTCTTGCAGGCGGCTGCCTGATGGCAGCGCGCCCAGGGTGCTTATCGATAGGCTGGCCGGCCAGGGTTCGCCGCGCTGCTCTTGGCCCAGTGCGTTGGCGGCGGGTTTGATGGCTTCCATCTGGTTATAGGCTTCGGTGGCCCGCTCGCGCACCTGCAGGTCCAGCCAGGACGACAGCGCCACCGCACCTAGCACGCCGGCCACCAGCAGCACCATCATTTGCCCGATCAGCGTCAGGCCCTGTTGTGCGGGCGGAACACACCGCCGTGCAGAAAAATGCTTCATACCCCATCCTGAAAAATGAACATCCTCGCACCCGCGAGGCCGAGATGCCGGCCATTGTGCCGGGTTATGCTGAAAAAGTCATACGTGGCGAGGGGTGCCAAGGATGGGCGGATTTGGTGACCGCACCATAAATCCCGACGCTATCACCTGACCGTTGCACCTAACCGCTTTACCCCCCGTATGCAGCGCCGAGCATCGCGGGAGTTGACTGCGCTGCGCGCAGGGTTGATTGAGGCGAGAGTGCGTCTCGCATCCGCCCTTCTTTCTTTGCTTCGCCAAAGAAAGAAGGCAAAGAAAGGCGACCCGACTTCCGCGCCCAGCCTGCGGCTGGGTGCCCTGCGCTTCTCAACCCTCAGGGCCGGCCCGGGAACTCGCGTCGGCTGCGCCGCCGCTCAAACAACCGTGCCGGACGTCCCCCTGAGGGTCTGCGATGCTCGGCGCTGCACACGGGGGTAAAGCGGTGATGTGCCACCGTCTCTAGTAGCCAGTCACGTTGAAACACGAGGGTTCATGCGCCACGAAGAACTATTGGTCGCACTACACCGAGTCATTCCCGCGCAGGCGGGAATCTAGGCGTGTCCACAGCGTATAGCGGTCTAAGCACCGGCCAGTCGGTTCAGATCATGGTGACTGGCTACTAGGTGATGTGCCACCGCCTCTACGGGTCATTCACTCTCTAGTTCGTCACTGTTCGTCATCGCCCTCTGATTTGCTTTACCCCCCTGGACTGCTAGACTCAAGGCCATTTTTGTCTGCCCGGATTTTCCTATGCACAACGCTGACTGGCTGGCGCGCAGCACCCGCGCCGTCTGGCACCCCTGCACCCAGATGCAGCGCCATGAAACCTTTCCCCTGATTCCCATTGCCCGGGGTGAAGGCGTATGGCTGGTGGATTTTGACGGCAAGCGCTATCTGGATGCGGTCAGCTCCTGGTGGGTCAACCTGTTTGGCCATGGCCATCCGCGCATCAACGCTGCGCTGGTGGACCAACTCGGCCAGCTGGAGCATGTCATGCTGGCCGGCTTTACCCACCAGCCGGTGGTCGAGCTGTCGGAGCGGTTGGGCGCGCTCACGGGGCTGGGGCATGCCTTTTACGGTTCTGATGGGGCCAGCGCCACGGAAATTGCCCTGAAAATGAGTTTTCAGTTCTGGCAGCAAACCGGCCATCCGGGCAAAACCCGTTTTATCCATCTGGCCCACAGCTACCACGGCGAAACCCTGGGCGCGTTGGCAGTGACCGACGTGCCGCTGTTTCGCCAAACCTACGCGCCGTTGCTGAATGCCGCGCTGAGCGCACCCAGCCCGGATGCCCGGCTGGCTGGCCCCGGCGAAGACGGCGAGGCGGTGGCGCGGCGGGCGGCAGCGGGGTTGGAAGCCTTGCTGGCGGCGCATGCCGGCCAGGTGGCGGCGCTGATTGTCGAACCGCTGGTGCAGGGAGCTGCCGGCATGGCGATGTATCACCCGGTGTACCTCAGCGAAGCGCGCCGGCTGTGCCATCAGTATGGCGTCCACCTGATTGCCGACGAAATTGCCGTGGGGTTTGGCCGCACCGGCACGCTGTTTGCCTGCGAGCAGGCCGGGATTCGTGCCGATTTTCTCTGCCTGTCCAAGGGCATTACCGGCGGCTACCTGCCCTTGTCCTGCGTGCTGACCACCGATGAGGTATACGCCGCGTTTTACCATGCCGACATCCGGCGCGGCTTTTTGCATTCGCACAGCTATACCGGCAATGCGCTGGCCTGCCGGGCGGCGCTGGCGGTGCTGGATATTTTTGCCGAGGACGACATCCTTGCCCGCAACCGTGGCAAAGCCGCCGAATTTGCCCCGCTACTCGCTCCACTGCAAGCCCACCCGGCGGTGCGCCATTTCCGCCAGCAAGGCATGATCTGGGCATTTGACGTGGACACGGCACGCGGTGACTTTGCCCTGGCGTTTTTCCGCGACATGCTTGAGCAGGGCTGCCTGGTGCGCCCGATTGGCCAGACGGTGTATTTCATGCCGCCGTATGTGATTGAAGCCGAACAGATGGCCATGCTGGTGGCGGCCACGCTGCGCACGCTGGATGCGCTGGTGGGTGAAGGCGAGGGCAGCGCGCTGGCCGAGCCGGCGGTGCCGTAACCCTCGGCAGATGCCGACTCGGGGAGCTCCGCTTGCCACGCGCTTCGCGCAGCCCGCCCCTGCTTTGTATAATGGCGCACCGCAACTTTCAGGAATGGCCTTTATGCAGTCCGTTATTCATGCCAGCCAGCGCATCGTGGTCAAAGTGGGCTCCAGCCTGGTCACCAACGACGGCAAGGGGCTGGACCACGCCGCGCTGAGCCGCTGGGCCAGTGAAATAGCCGACCTGACCCGGCGCGGCAAGCAGGTGGTGCTGGTGTCGTCCGGCGCGATTGCCGAAGGCCTGCAACGGCTGGGCTGGGCCACCCGGCCACATGCGGTACACGAACTGCAGGCCGCCGCTGCCGTGGGGCAGATGGGCCTGGTGCAGGCCTACGAAACCGCGTTTCGCGCCCACGGCCTGCAAACGGCGCAGGTGCTGCTCACCCACGAGGATCTGGCTGACCGCACCCGCTACCTGAACGCCCGCTCGACGCTGACCACCTTGCTCAAGCTCAATGTGGTGCCGATCATCAATGAAAACGATACGGTGGCCACCAGCGAAATCCGCTTTGGCGACAACGACACGCTGGGCGCGCTGGTCACCAACCTGATTGAAGCCGACGCGCTGATCATCCTGACCGATCAGCAGGGGCTGTACACCGCCGATCCGCGTAAACACGCCGATGCCCGTTTTGTCCACCATGCCCAGGCGGGCGATCCGGCGCTGGAAGACATGGCCGGCGGTGCAGGCAGCTCGGTGGGCACCGGCGGGATGATCACCAAGATCATTGCCGCCAAACGCGCGGCGCGCAGCGGTGCCGCCACGGTGATTGCCTGTGGGCGTGAGGCCAATGTGTTGTCGCGGCTGGCCGATGGCGAGGCGATTGGCACCCAGCTGATTGCCGCCGACACGCCGCTGTTGGCGCGCAAGCAATGGCTGGCCGACCACCTGCAACTGGCTGGCCAGCTGGTGCTGGACGCCGGTGCCGCCGACGCGGTGATCCACAAGGGCACCAGCCTGCTGCCGATTGGTGTGACGGCAGTGGATGGCGAGTTTCTGCGCGGCGAAGTGGTGGCCTGCGTGGATCAGCATGGCCGCGAGGTGGCGCGCGGGCTGGTGAATTACAGCTCGGACGAAACCCGGCAGATCATGCGCCATGCCACCCGCGAGATCGAGGCGATTCTGGGCTATATGGGTGAGCCGGAGCTGATTCACCGCGACAATATGGTCAGCGTGTAAAGCCAATGGGGCAACGCCCGGCGCTCCGGGCATTGCCCCCCCCTTCTGGCCTGTCAGATGCCAGCGGACGGTTAGCTGGCCTTGCCCTTGATGCCGCGCAGATTGGTGGCTTTCTGCAGCAGGTCAAACCAGAACGGCGCGCCAAACAGGGTGGAGAGCGCGGTCACCATCCAGCCCATGGTCATCAGCGCCAGCTGACTGGCCGAATACTGCCAGTACAGCACACCATCGCGCAGTTCAAACGGCGCAGTTTCCCAGCCTATGGGCAAGCTGGTCACGCTCAGTTGGTCCAGTGCGGTGTGCGCGTTGGCCAGGTTTTCCGGGGTGATGTTTTCCGCCAGGGTGGGGTGCAGCCACAGCACCTGAAACAGATGAAATGTATCAATATTGAACAGCATCGCCACCAGAAAGCCAAACAGCACCGTCCACCATTGCAGGGTGCGCTTGTAGCGCGCGCTGACCCGCTGCATGGCCGAATCAAACCAGTTGGCCAGCTCGGTTTCAAACTGGGTGATGTCGGCTGAGGCGCGCCGGTACATGCCGGTCATGGCCTGGCGCAATTGATTATTGGGGATGCGCTGGATGGCGGCGTTCAGGTCGCCCGGCGTGTTGGCCACGGTTTGCAGCACATCGGTCATTGCCTGGGCAAACTGGCTGGGCGACACATACGATGGCTTGTGGTCCAGGCTCTTGCTGCTGGTGGCCTGGCCATTGCCCAGCGGGTTGAACTGGGCATGGTTGTACAGGCTCAGGGCCAGATGGTTGACGTCCGGGTCATTCAGCAAGCGCTGAATCCCCTGCAGCAGGCATTTGCCGCGCAATTGCACAAACGAGGCAATCGCTTCGTTCAGCGAGCTGACAATCAGGCTGACCGCGCAAAAGCAGGCAATCAGGCCAATGGCCACTTCAAGAACAGTGCTTCCAAACATGCCGGGCTCCTTTTCGGGTTAAAAATACACGTAAGCATCCACCTGACTGCCGCCCTGGCTGGACGGGTTCAGTGTGTCAACGGCGGGGTAAGGCAGGGTAAGGTTCAGGCTGTGCGCGCTGCCCTGGCGTGATTGCAGACGCACGCTGTAGCGGCGGCCCGGTTCGGCCAGCAGGGTAATGCCCTGTGGTGAGGTGAACAGCGTGCTGGGCCGGTTGAACAGCGCGTCTTCCGGGCTGGCGCTGAAGTTGAGCCGCTGGCCAGTCTGCGTGTCATGCAACTGCAGCTGGCATTCCGCCAGCGGCACCGGCGGCGTGCCCAGCAAGTGGTAACGCCATTGCGGGCTGCTGGCCTCCAGCGATAAAAGATAGTCGGGCGGGGCCGTTGCCTGCAGCGCGCTGGCGTCAATCACCACCACGCCCCACGCTTGCGTCGGCACCGGGCCAAACCAGGCATCCAGCGCCGGCTGCTGATTCACCCTGAACTGATAACGCCCTTCCGCCAGCGGCCCCAGCGCCACCGGCAACTGCGCCAGCATCGCGGCTGGGCTAAGCGCCTGCCACACCGGCGCGCCCCAGTCGGCCTGGCCGGTTGGGCTGGCGGTGGCGGGGCACAGCGTCAGCGCGGCAGATTGCAGCGCCGGATTGACCGGCCAGTCAAATCGGGTGGGCGAGACGGGTAGGCGTGGTGCGTTGAGCGGGCCAGCCGGGTTGAGCTGGCCGGGCTGGCCGTGGGCCAGGCGAGCATCCAGGTAATACAGCCCGCTGCTGACCGGGGTGGCTTGCGCGGTGTAGCTGTCCAGCCAGGGGTCCTGACGCAGCAGCCAGAAACTCAGTAACGGTGCTGCCGATGGTGCGCTGCTGTCGGCACCTGGCAGTGCATACACCGCGCCGCCGTCGCCGCTGGGGCGAAACCGCCATTGCCGCCGCGCCAGTTCGGCCTGGCAGGCATCGCTGGGCTGCAGCTGCACCGCCGGGCAGCCATTATGGGCAAAGTAGCTGTGCTGGCAGCGCAATTGCCCCAGTAAACTGACCCCGCTCATGATGCGCGGCCCAGGTTGACATCCGGCGCGCTGACGTCGGGCGTTTGCCGGCGCGGCTGGCTTTCCTGCACGCTGAGCATGCGCACCTTGTACACCACCGATGGCTGGTATTTGGCCCCGAGCATGCCCCACAGATTGTTCATGTCCTGCAGGCTCAGGCTTTTCAGCTCGACGCTGAGCTTGGCCACGCCTGCCGGCCAGTCGGCGGCAGTTTCCGGGGTGAAATACGGGGTACTCTGGAAAAACCCCAGTGCGTGGCTCAGCAGGGTGAGTGCGTCCGGGTAGCGGGTGCAGGCGGCTGACACCAGAATGTCCAGGTTCAGGTGCAGTGGCGGGGCGATCTGGCTGGGGCTGTAGCCGTAGCCGACGGTGGGGGCAGCGGCTTCTTTTTCGACATTGAGCAGGGTGAGCACCAGGGTATTGTCCAGTTCGGTGACAGGGCTGCCGTCCAGCTTGGTCAGGTTGGACAGGGTGACCAGCGGCAGCCGGGACGGCAGGCGGCTGGCCAGTTGGTTGGCCAGTTGCTTTTGCAGAAAATTCAGGATGGTTTCCAGCATGGGGCGGTCCTTGGAGAAAATGGGCTGCATGGTTTGACTGCGCTGCGCGCAGGGTTGATTGAGACGGGGAGGCACCCCGTGCGCGCCCTTCTTTCTTTGCTTCGCCAAAGAAAGAAGGCAAAGAAAGGCGACCCGACTTCCGCGCCCAGCCTGCGGCTGGGTGCCCTGCGCTTCTCAACCCTCAGGGCCGGCCCGGGAACTCGCGTCGGCTGCGCCGCCGCTCAAACAACCGTGCCGGACGTCCCCCTGAGGGTCTGCGATGCTCGGCGCTGCATACGGGGGGTAAAGCGGCTAGGCACCACCGCCCGGTGCTATCACCGGGATTCGTGATTCAGTCAATATGCAGTCACTAAATCCGTCCATCCTTGCGCTGCTCCCGCGCCACGCCTTGCAGCAAATCCGCCTGGACAATCTGCGCCGGATCGCGCTGCACCGCCTGCAGCGCGGCATAGCGCAACACATTGCTGATGGCTCCGCCGCTAAGCTCCACCTGCTCGGCCAGGGTGGTAAGGTCGCAATCGGCGGCCAGCGGGCAGGGCAGGGTAAAAGCGTTGCGCCACAGCTGCAGCCGCTCCGGCGCGGCGGGCAGCGGGAAATACAGCATCGACTGAAACCGGCGGGAAAACGCCTCGTCGATATTGTTTTTCAGGTTGCTGGCCAGCAGGGTCACGCCGGGAAAATCTTCTACCCGCTGCAACAGATACGCCACTTCCTGATTGGCGTAGCGGTCGTTGCTGCTATTGGTCTGGCTGCGCTTGCCAAACAGCGCGTCGGCCTCGTCAAAAAACAGGATCCAGTTCTGCCGCTCAGCCTGGTCAAACACCCGCGACAGGTTTTTTTCGGTTTCGCCAATATATTTGGATACCACCAGTGACAGGTCTACCCGATACACCGGCATGCCGGTGGCCTTGCCCAGCAGGGTGGCGGTCAGGGTTTTGCCGGTGCCGGGCGGGCCGTAAAACAGGGCGCGAAAGCCGGGCTTGAGGTGGCGGTTCAGTTGCCAGTCGTTCATCAGCGTATGCCGGTGGCGAATCCAGGCGATGATTTCGCTCACTTCCTGGCGCAGCCCGCCGGGCAGCACCAGATCGTCCCAGTCCAGCGGGGTGGTGATGCGCTGGGCCGGAAAATCCTTGCCATAGTTGGGCTGGTGGGGCTGGCCGCTGGTCAGCAGGCTCAGGCTTTCCGGGCTGAGCTGCAGCGCTTGGCCCAGCAGCGCGGACAATGCCGGCGCATCGCTGGCGGGCAGCCCCCAGCTCAACACCCCGGCCCGGCGCAGGGGCGCATCGGCGGCAAACAGCGGGTACACCGGCAGGCGTCGCGCCATATCGTGGCCGGCCAGCAAAAACGCAGCGGTTTCCGCGCTGGGCCAGAAGCCGCGATGCTGCGGGCTGGGGCAGCCGGCAAATTCGGTAAATGGCTGGCCCAGCGTGCTGTTGGTCAGTAGTAGCAAATCCAGCGCCGACGGGCGCACATGCGGTGCCAGTGCCAGAATCAGCACCAGCCGCTCTGCCTCAGACAAACCCCATGCCGTCACCGCCTGGGTGTAGGCGGCGTCTTTCACCAGCGCGGGCGCGGGCGGCGGGGTGAAGGGCTGGTTCTGGAAATAACTGTCCAGCGCCTGGCTGATCCAGTGCTGCAGCCAGGCCAGCTCCTGCTCCAGTGCATGGGCGTGGTGCGCATTCCGGGTGGACGGGTGAAGGTGAGGGGGATGTGTCATGGTTTTATCTCCAGTGCACCCAGAGCACGCGCGGCATCCAGGGCAGTTTGATCATCGCCAGCCGCCACGGCAGGCTGTCGAGCAGCATGTCGTAGGCGCGTGGCGATACACTCAGGGTCAGGCGGTCATCGTGGTCACGCAGCTGGCCGTCGCGCAGCAAAAAGCTTTCGCGCAGGCCCGCCACCGAGGTGTGTTTCAGCTTGTCCCAGCGCTGGGTCACCATGTGCAGCAGGCTTAGCCCCAGCTGGGTGGCGTGTTCGTCTGGCGCGGCGGTCCACACCGGCGATTCGCTGGCCGGCATGCCGCACAGCAGCTTGTTCAGCCACAGCGCCGATTCCTCGTCATCGGCGTGGCCGCTGGCCAGAAACTGCAGCAGAAATACCGCCTGACTGCGGGCTGCGGCATCGACAAATACGCCGTCCACCACCAGGCCCAGCCGCTCGAAGTAATGGCCGATAAATGGCCATAGCAACACCAGCCCGGCGTTGCCGATGGCAATGGCCGGGCCGCTGCTGGCCGTGTCGGTTTCGGCATCGCGGCCAGCAGCGGGCTCAGCCGCTGGCACGCTGGCCGGGCGTGGCGGCGTTTCGGCTGGCAGGCTGTGCGCCACGGCCAGCTGCCACAGCGCCTGCACCTGCCCACGCGCCACCCTGGCGGCGCTGCCGGCCTGAGCGCTCAAGCGTGCCAGCAGCGCTGGCTGCCAGTGCGAGGCGCTCAGGCCTGTGTGACGGCGCAGCGATGGGCTGAAGCGGGCCAGCCAGTGCTGTGCCAGCCGTGCCCGCCGACCTGGGTCGGCCAGCAGGGCCAGCAGATGGTCCCAGGCCAGCGCCATGCCACGTTGACGCTGGCCAGCCGGCAGGCTGTGTGCCAAGGCGTCCAGCAGGCAGGCCAGCGCTGCGGCCTGAGGGTCTGGCAGCCACAGCCAGAGCAAACGCAGCCGCAGTGCTGGCGGCAGCTGCTGAATCAGTCGTTGCCGCAGCGGCGCGTGCGTCAGACCGGGCTGCAACGCGCGCCGCCAGTGCCGTCGCCAACCGCTGCTGCGCTGCGCCAGAGCGTGGCTGACGGCGTACAGCTGGCCCAGCTGCTGCCGATCCAGCGGCTGGCCGTGGCTGAGCAGGCGCTGCAGCGCGGCCAGTGCCACGGGTGCGCTTGGCTTTGCCGGGGCAGGCGCGTCCGGCGGGGGGCGATAGATCGGGCCTGGCCGGGGCGCGTGGGTGGCTGGGGTTGCCGCAGCGGCATCTGCGTCTGCGTCTGGCTGCGCGGTGTGCTCTGCCAGCCAGGCGCGAAACGGTGCTGTGGCCGCGCCGCCCTGCTGGCTGGCCGTGTCCGCCATGGCCTGACGGTACGCCGCCTGCGTCAGCCCCAGCGGCCCGGCCAGGCTGGCACTGATCTGCTCCAGCCACGCTTCGGCGGAGGGCGGTCCGGTCTGGCTGAGCTGAGCCAGGGCCATCTGGCCGTGCAACGCCAGGCAGTGCCGCCGCGCCGGTGGGCTAAGGAGCGGGTGCTGCGCCAGCGCCTGTGCGGTCCGCCACCAGTCAGCCAGCACACGGCTCAGACCGGGGTGTAGCTGTTGCCACAGGCATAGCAACGGCGCAGGCGGCAGGCTGGCCAGCAGACGCTGTTGCACATCAGGTCGGCCCAGTAGCGGGCGCAGTTGCGCCAGCCATGCGGCACCATCGGCGCGCTGCAGCTGGCGCAACAGGCGTCGCGCCGGGTCGGGCGAGCGGGTGCCGACCACAGGCCATTGGCCATGCTCCAGCCAGCGGTACAAGGCGGCGCGTTCGTCGGCGGCAGACGGCGGACTGCTGGCAGCCGGTGGTGGTAGAGGGCGTGTTGGTGCTGCTTCACCGTTTAACGCGGCCAGCACGTCAGCGTAGTCGCGCAGCAGGTGCAAGGCCAGCGCCTGTGCCAGCCGGGGCCGCGACCAGCCGTGCAGCCAGGCGTGCGCCACCCAGGGGCTGAGCTGGGCGGGGGGCAGCGCCAGCTGGCGGGTCAGCTGCCGCCAGTCCACGCCGGGGGCCAGGCGCGCCCACAGCGGCGCGTGTGCCTCGGCGGGAAGGCGGGCCAGATCGGGAAGCAGAGACGGCAAGCTCTGGCGCAGCCAGTGGGGGTCAAGCCGGGCTGCGCCATCGGGCGTGGCCAGCGCGTGGGCCAGCGTCTGATACCGGCTGGCGGGATGGCCGCTGGCCAGTGTCGGGGCCAGCGATGCAGGGCGGGGGTCTGGTGCGCTGGCTGGTGATGGCCAGCGCTGGTGCATGGCGGCCAGGTGGCGTGTCCAGGCGCTGGCGTCGCCCGTCAGGGCGGCATGCCAGTGCTGCTGCAAGCCCTCCCACAGCGGCCCGGCGGGACGCGCTTGCCGGGCCTGCGCATAGGCGGCGGTCAGCCAGAGGCGCGGCGGCTGGCCGCTGATGGCCGCCAGCGCTGGCCACAGCTGCGTCAGCCAGTCGCTGGCGGAGAGCGTGGCCGGGACGGTACTCCATACCGCCAGACAGGCGTCGGCCAGCCAGTCTGCCTGCAGTGGGGCGGCCCAGGCGCTGGTGCCAAGCCAGCTGGCCAGCTGCTGATGCTGGCGTTGGCGCGACAGTGACAGGCCCAGCCAGCGCCACAGCGGCTTGCGCTGGGCCGGGTTCAGGCTGCGCAGCAGACGGCGGCGGGCGGCTGGGTGGGCCAGTTCGGCGCGCAGCAAGGCCGCCAGGTGGGCTGGCTGGCTGTGCGCCAGCTGGGCCAGCAGCCCGGCCAGTGCCGGAGTGTGCCGGTCGGCGTGGCCGCGCAGGTGGGCACAGACTGCTGCGCTGTCGTGCTGGGCCGGGCTTTGCCGCGTCACGCCATCGGCCAGCGCCAGGTGTTCCAGCGTGTCGAGCAGGCTGCCGTGCTGGCCGGCACGGGTTTGCCAGTCTTGCAGGGTGGCGGTCAGCTGCTGCAGCAGTTCGGCGTAGTCCACCTGGTAATGCCGGGCGATGCGGCGCAGGGTGGCGGCGATGAAACTGCGCCGGTTGAACTCCGAGCCATGACTGACCAGCAGGTCGTGCAGGATCACCGACCACAGCGTGGTGTGAAACCCGGCGGCATCGCTGCGGACCAGCGCCTGTTGTTGCTGGCGCTGGCGCAGCTGCCGGGCGTAGCCGACGATGGCGTCGGCATGGCTGGGTTGCAGCAGTTGCACCAGCTGGCCCAGCAGCGCTTCCGGCAACTGGCTGGCCAGCCGGACGCTGACGGGCTGCGCGGCGCTGGCGTACAGCAGCTGGCGCAAGCTGGCTGGTGTGTAGGTCAGCGCGGCAGTCACCAGCGCGGCGGGCTGCAGGCGGGTTTGCCGGGCGAGCGCACCGTGTTCCAGCCACTGGCGCAGCGCCTGCCAGCGCTGCTGGCCGAGCGCGGTGTCTGCTGCTTCGGCGGTAGGCGTGGCGTGCAGGCTGCGCCCCAGTGCGTACAGCAGGGTGAGCAGGCCACTGCGCTGGCCGGCGCGTTGCAGCTGTTGTTCCAGATGGGCGGTCAGTTGCGCCAGCAGCACGGCGTAGTCCAGCCGGTAGCGCTGCGCCAGCCGGCGCAGGGTGGCGACCACAAAGCTGCGCCGGTTGAATTCTGAGCCGTGGCTGGCCAGCAGGTCGTGCAGGATCACCGTCCACACGCTGGCCTGAAACCCCTGGCGGTCGCTGCTGATGGCCAGTGCGGCCTGGCGCTGCTGCAACTGGCGGGCGTAGCTGACTATATAAGCGGCGTCGCTGGGCTCAAGCAGCGTGGTCAGCCGCGCCAGTGCGGTTTCCGGCAGGGTATGGGCCAGTTGACCGGCCAGCCGGGCCGGGTCGCGCTGGCTCAGCAGCAGCGGGCGCAGCGCCCCGGCATGGTTGTCCAGCGCCGTGGTCAGCCAGTCGGCCAGTTGCGCCGGGCTGGCGTGTGACTTGCCCTGGCTGATCCAGTCGCACAGCGCCTGCCAGCCGGGTGGCAGGCGGGGGGCTGACGGGCGCGACGGCGCGGGCAGGCCCAGCCGCTGCAGCTGGCTGCGCAAGGCATTGGCCAGACGGATGGGCAGCTCGCGCTCCAGGCTGGCCGCCGGCAGGCTGCCCAGGTCCAGAGTGAGCTGGCGCAGGTGCAGCCAGTCTTCGCCCGGTGCCGCCGCGTCCAGTGCGGCCTGCAGGCCATGTTCCAGCGCGCTGGGGCAACAGGCGGTGAGCCGCTGTTGCAGCGCCTGGCCGTGGCCCAGCCGGTCGGGGCTGGCGCATTCAAAGCGGATGTCCAGCCGCAGCTGGCCAATGCGGTGATGGCCGGGCAGTGCAGACATGGTCAGGGGGCCGGCGCGGGCAGCGCCTGCAAGAACTGGCGCAGCGCCTGGGTGGCCGCTTCAAGCTGGGCTGATGGGGTAGTGGCGCGCAGGCTGAGGGTTTTTTGCCTGGCCCAGGTGGCGTACAGGGTTTCAAACTGGCGCATCTGGTCAATGCCCAGCCAGTGGCAGCGGGCATCCAGATGCGCCGGGCAGTACTCGGCCAGCAGCACGTTCACGTAGGCGCGAAACTCCGGATTGCAAAAACGGATCGGCCAGTCAGGCAGCAGCACGCTCAGCCGGTAGCGGTAAAAGTCTTTGTCTGCCTCGCTGAGGGCATCCAGCTCGGCAGTGGGCGGGCGCAGCAGCAGGTGCTCCACCACATACAGCCCTTCTCCGGCGTACAGCGACGCCCATGCCGGCCCCTGGCGGCGCAGCCAGGCAATCAGCCGGTCGCGACTGTGCTCCAGTCCGGCGCGGTGGTGGCCGCGCAGGATGGGCTTCTGGCTGCCGTCCGGATAGCTGAACAGCAACTGATGGAAGCAGCCGCAGTCCGAGTGCGTGATCTGATAACGCACTTCATCGGTGCCGTACTTGAACAGCATGCCCAGCAGATTGGGGTCCTGGCTGAAAAACTGCAGGGTATGGTGGTCGTCGGCCTGGCTATTGGCCAGGCTGATTGGCGGTGTGGCGCTGAGTGGCGCGCGTGAGCGCGGGTAGCGCTGCAGCGGCTGTGTACCGCCCAGTCCCAGCCGCGCTGCCAGCAACTGCTCCAGCCCGGAGCCGCACGGCAGCGGCTGGGCCAGCCGCAAGGTAAAGTTGTGGCCATGGCCGCGTCGGGCGCTCCACAGCGGGTAGTTGAACAGCAGCGCGGCTTTCCAGCTGGCCAGTTCAAGCAAAAACCCATCGGTATGGGCCGGACGGGGGTCAAAGCTGTGCAGCAGCGCATCGTCAAAGTGCTCGTTAAAGCGCGCCAGCAAGTGGTTGAGAAAGCGGTTGCGCCGTTCCGGGTAAGGGGCGAAGCGCGCCATCAGGCGGTTCAGTTCGGCCAGATAATGCTGGCGCAGCGACGGACCGGGCGGCGGTGCATCCTGTTCGGGCAGCAGTTGCAGGTGCTTGCCAGTGGGCGCGCACTGGCAAGCCAGCTGGCGCACCCAGTCGGCCAGCGCGTGTGCGGCATGGCAGCAGGCGGTTTCGCTGGGGTGGCGTTGCGGGCTGACGGCCAGGGTGTGGCCGTCCGGGTGACGCAACACCAGCCCCCAGTGGCCGTCTGGCCAGCGTCGGTAGCTGTAGTGGTGCGGGTAGCGGCCAAAAAACAGCACGTCGTCCACTTTGGCCGGGCGTTCGGCCAGCCGACCCGGCCAGTAGGCGCACAGCAGCAGCTCGCCCCTGGCCCCGGTGATGCGCAGGCCCAGCGTGCCTTGCCGATGCTGGCGGATGGCATGCTGGGCCTGCGGCTGCGACAGCTGGCCAAGCAGGCGCTGAATCAGCGCCTGGGCGTCGGCGGCGCTGGCGCTGGGCTGCACCGCGTAGGCCAGCGCCACGCCGTCGTCATCACACAGCTGCACTTGCACCCGGCCCTGGCCATCGGGCTGCTGTCGGTAATTGCCCGGCTGGCGGCCTGCCTGGGCAATCCGCTCTGCCAGACGGGATGCCGCCTGCGGGCTGGCCAGCCGGGCGCTGCGCAGGCACAGGGTATGGCCGTCCAGATACACGCAGACAATCTGTCGCCAGCGGTGGTCTGGCTCTGCTGGCGGTTCGGGCGGGGCCAGCACCTCCAGGGTATTGGGCGGCGCGTAAGGCTGGCTGGCGTCGCCCACCAGCGACTGGGCAAAATAGCTTTGCGCGCTGGCCGGGGCCAGGGCAAACAGCTGGCGGGCATTGGCCAGCTGGGCAAAGGCATTGCTCAGCACCTGCTCAAACAGCAGCAGATAGGCACGCAGCTGCTTGACCTGGGCCTGGCGGCGCACGCCAGCGCTGACCACCTCCGGCGCAAACAGCGCACTTTCGTCATTGGCCTGCCAGTTCAGGTCGGCGGGCACGCCGTAGCGGCCCAGGCCATAGGTTTGCGGAAACTGATGCTGGATGGAGTCGTAGCGACCAATCTCCAGCGCCCGCCCGCTGGGCAGCTGGCCATAGGCCAGGCTGGCGGTGGACAGCTTGACGGCGGCTTCGCGGGTCAGGCCATCCGAGCGGTTTTTCAGAAAATAATGGCGCACCCGCGCCGCGTTGAGGGTGACTGGCGTGCCCTCCGCATTGATCACCTGAAACGGCCAGTCCGCGCCGGCTTCCGGCAGGTCGATAAAGGGGATGGAATCGGGGTCGAGTGTCAGGGTTTCCTGGGTGGGGTCGGGGACAAAATGCAACTGGCTGAGCCGTTGCACGCCCGGTGTGGCCAGCACAATGCTGGCGATGTGCTGCAGACTAACCTGGGTGGGCCGGGGTTGCAGATCGGCGTCGTCGATGCTGCCGTAGTGCAGCAGCGGCCCCTGATAAATCTCGTCCGGTGGTTCGCCGGCGGCCAGGCGGGCGTCGATGGGCCGTGGAATCGGGCAGGGTGCCAGCTTGAGGTCGAGGTTGAACAGCACGTCGCCCATCACCTGGTCGGCCTGGTAGCCCGGCTTGAGCTGGATCACCCCGTGCAGCGGCAGCGCCTGCTGCCTGAGCACCGACACGCTGACCAGCTCGTCGCCCAGCAGGCGGTTGGCGTGCAGATGGCGGCTGACGTCGGCCATCAGCGCATCATCGTCGCCCCAGCGGAATTTCTCGATCAGGCCACGGTACAGCCCCGGCAACGCGCCCACCACCGGCTCCAGCCAGATGTTTTTCAGCCCGGCCACCCGGTCGTACAGGTATTTGCGGTAGTCGTTGGGCGTCAGTGGCGCGCAGGTCAGGATGTCATTGCCGGTAAACAGGCTGTTGCGGTCGATGCGGCCATTGGCGTCGGCCAGCAGGTCTTCCACCCGGTAGTGGCCGCGCAGGCCCAGGTCTGTCAGCGCGTAGGCCAGCTGCTCCAGGATGGTCAGGCCGGGGTCGTGCTCGTTGTAGTCGGTCCATTGGTCCGACGACATGGCCTGGGTGGCCTGAATACCTTCGGCCAGTAGCCCGGCAAAGTCCATGCTGGGCGGCAAGGGGTCGGGAAAGCTGTCCAGCAGCGGGGTCGGAGAAGACGGTTCACGCATCGCTTAGCTGTCCTGCGGCGTCAGCTGGCAATCGATCTGCGCCGGGTTGCCATAGCTGTCCACGCCAAAATCGCTGCGCGCGCGCAGGCTGAGCTGGAACTGGTCCTGCGGGCCGGGCAGCCAGCCAAACTGCACGCTGTGCCAGGGCAGAATGCTGTCGCGGCTGACGGTTTGCTGGATGCGTTTGTGATTGCTGCCGATTTCCACCCTGGCGTGGTTGCTGATCCGGTAACTGGCGCGGGCACTGACCGTGCTGGCCACACACAGCCAGACGCCGGGGGTGGCTGTGGTGACGGGCAGGGTGTACCAGCGTCCGTCGGCAGCCACGGTAAAGCGCCGGCTGTCGGGCTGCTCGGGGGTGGGGGCTGGTTCAGGCGCGGGCGGCGTGGGATCGGGTGGCGTCGGCTCTGGCGCGGGCGGATCCGGCAGCGGGCTGGGCGCAGGATCTGGCACAGGATCTGGCACAGGATCGGGCGCGGGCGTTGGTGTCGGCGCAGGGGTGGGCTGCGGCGTGGGAGCGGGCTCGGGCGGGTCGCTGTCCGGATGGCGGCTGCGCCAGGCGGCAATCATCTCGCGCAGGGTGCGCAACTCGGTTTCGGTGAGCTGGTCACGCGGAATGAACGAGTCGATCAAATTGGCAAAATCGGCCCCGGTGGGAATGGCCCCATCGGCAAAGGCCTGTTTCAGGTCGTCAGGTTTTTTGACCATGGCGCTCGCGCTCGTGTGCAGTATCGGGCAGGGCCGAAACAGGCAAGTTCAGAAAATAATAAGGAGAAGGCGGGCTGGCCTGCAGGCAGTCGGGGGCCGGGGCGTACTCGAAGCTCATCACATCTTCGCCCACCACCATCTGGCCAATGCCATAGCGTTGCGGCGGCGGGCTGATAAAGTGCTGCCGGGCTGGCACCAGCACCGACCAGGGCGTGGACGGAATCAGCGCGTCGTCACGGCCCAGCCAGCGGGTGCAGCGCTGCTCGCCCTGGGCAAACACATGCAGGGCGCTCAGCATCACCACCCTGGCTACGCCGGGCTGGTTGGCCAGATAAACATACAGATCGTTCATATTGCTGTTGCCGCCGCCAATCGGCAGCGCCTGGCTGCTGTCGCTGCGCCAGGGGGCCAGCCAGGCGCTAATCTGGCGGTTGAGTTGATTCCGGTAGTAGGCAAAGTCGCTGCCGGAAACCAGCTCGACCTGCACGCACACCTTGATGTCTTCGTATTGCGGACTGAACACCCGGATGTCCGGCACGCTGGCGCTGCTGTGCGCCAGCAGCAACTGACGGATGGCGAGCAAGGTGGGCACCGGCACGCTGGGCTGGTCGCTGAAGGCGCTGCCCGCCGCCGGCTGGGGGACCACCACCACGCCCAGCGTGCCTGGTGCCAGCGGCGCACACGGGTAGGCGCGCTGGCGCAGGGTGGCCGGGGTGATGCACTTGGCCTGCGAGACGCTGGCAAAAGCATCCAGCGTCAGTTGTTCAATGTCCAGCGCACGCACCACCCGCTGCTTGTGGCGCAGCCGCTGGCTGACCCGCACCCGGAAAGCCTGGGCGCTTTCCGCCGACACGCCGCCGGCGGTGGGCAGCGCCTGGCGCAGGCCCTGAATGCCCGCCGGTTTGCTGACAAAACCCTGCAGGCTGTTGGCCGGTTGCGCAGCGGCGGCCATCGGGTTCAGGCCGGTCAGCACCTGGGTGGCCAGCGCGCCCTGGGTATCCAGCAGCGTGGTATGGCTGTGGGCGGCGGGCTGGTCGCTGACTGCCGCCAGCCAGAACAGGCCGGACGGCATCAGGGTGTTGTCCTGATTCTGCCGGCGCGGCTGGGTTTGCAGCCGCAACACGCCGCTGCCGGTCAGCCCTTGGGTGCTGTCGGACAAGCGCTCGCTGGCGGCAAAGCGCTGCCACTGGTTATCCAGCAGATAATACCAGTCCACCGTGCCAGGGCTGGCTGCTGTGCTGGCGCTGTGCGGCCAGCCCTGGCGGATGGCCTGCTGCTGGGCGTCGGTTTCGTGCATGCCAAACAGCAGGGAAATGACTTGCCCCGGCTGCACGCCGCTCAGCCCGATATACAGCTGGCCAGGACGTTGCAGGCCGTCGAGCAGGGTGTTGCCATGCGCGGGGGCGGCGCAGTGGCCAAACGGCCCCAGATGAAAGAAACACGGCATCAGCGTACCCAGCTCATCCATTGCCCGGCTGCCGTACAGCTGCTCACTGGCCTGGTAGTCCAGGCTCAGGCGGCTGGCTTGCGGGCTCAGCGGCGGGTTGGGCCAGCACACGCTGGGTGCCACCGGGGCTGGTAGCGGCGGGAGTGGGGGGGCAGAGGGGGCGGCGACTGACGAGGTAGCGGCGCTGCCTGGCGCGGGTGCATTGACCGGGGCTTGCAGGCTGGCGATGGCGTTGTGGGTCAGTGCAGCGGCGGCCTGCAGGCTGGCGTTGGTCAGCAGCTGTGGATATTGGGCATGGCCAAAGCCGCCAGCAGGTGCCAGCAGCTGCATCGACAGTTGTTCCCACGGCTGTGCAGTCTGGCCGCTCTGGCGCAGGGTAAAGCTGACCGAGGTTTGCTGCGGCGCATCGGGTTGGTTGCTGAAGCTAAACAGCGGCTGGGGCGCGCCCAGCTGGCTGCGCCGCCCGGCCTGGGTCAGGGCAAAGCCTACCTGGAAACTGCTGTTGTACACGGTGGGCGGGCCATAGCCGGCGTAGTGCTGGGTCAGGTCCAGCGGGGCCAGCGGCAGGTTGAACCAGTCAAGGCGCAAGGTGGCCCACTGGATGGGCTTGCTGGCCAGCTCCGGGTCACGCAGCTGCAGATAGCTGCCCACCACTGGCGCGCTGCCCAGCGGGAAAAACGGCTGGGCCGGGTTCAGCGCCCCCTGGCTGTTGGCCAGCTGCGCTGGCGTCAGCCCCACCACGGTGGCGCGCAGGGTGATCTGGCTCAGCTTGAGCTGTTGCAAATAGGCGTAGGGGTAGACTGGCGCATCGGGGCGCAGCAGGAGTTTCAGCCGGGGCCAGGGTGATTGCCCGCCGGCTTCCTGCGGGCAGGCTGGCCCGGCTTCGATGGCCGGAAAGCTGGCCGGCAGCAGCAGGATCAGCTCCAGCCAGCCCTGCTGGCGATTGCCACAGACGCTGACCTGGCTGACCTGCTGCCAGCCGGCGGCGGTGGTCAGCCAGATATCGCAGCTGGCGTTGATGGCGCTGGCCACCCGCGCATTCAGTTGCGCTGGCAACAAGGCCGCGCCATCGCTGAGGGTATTGGCCACTGCGTTACGGTAGGCGCTGGCCACCTGGTCAAAGCTGGCCGACATCACCGTGGTGCTGTCGCTGGCCGGGTTGGCCAGCGGCGAGCGCGGCAAGGGGCTGGGCTGCTGCTGATATTGCAGGCGCACGCGCAGTGTGCGGCGTCCGCCGCGCAGCAGCAGCAGCGGCGAGGTCAGCAGCAGCCCGATGCTGGCCAGCGGCGCGCTGCTGCCGGCCACCGGGTTCTGGCTCCAGTCCTGGCCAAAGGTGGGCCAGCCCGCGTCCGGCGCGCTCAGCGGCGCGCCCAGCCCATCGGCAGAATCCGCCTGCGGCGAGGCGTACAGCCGGCCAACGCCTGCCGGGCCATCGGGCCACAGTGGCCCGCCCGACGCGGCGTAAACCGTGCTCAGTGCGGCCATCCGGTCCTGATTGACCACCAGATCGTAGTCGAGCGTGTAAAGCAGGTCCTGGCCATTGGGCAGCTTGCCGGCCTTGATCAGGCTGCCCGCCGGCACCAGGCTGCCCTGGCTGCCGGGGCTGGGTTGCAGGCTGAGCAGTGCATGGTCCGGGGTGGGCGCACGCTGTTGCAGGCGCAGCACGGTGCGGTAATAAAATTCCAGATGCCGGTCGGTCAGCGCGTTGGCGTCGGCCTGGGCGTGGCCCAGCAGTTGCAGGAAGGCGGTAATCAGCGCGGTATGCGGCTGATGGCCAAAGGTGGTGGTCAGGCTGTCGGCAAAATACGCACGCATTGGCGGCATGCTGTGCTGGATGCGCTCGATGAACGACTGCGCCACGGTATGCAGGTCAGGCGTTTCCAGCGGGTTTTGCTCGCGCGCACTGCATTGCCATAGCCCGAGCAGCCAGTCGCGGTCTACTGGGCCAAGCTGCTGGCGGGTCAGCCAGGCTTGCTGCCAGCGTTGCCAGCGCTGGGCGGTGTCAGGGCTGGCGTTCAGGCTTTGATACAGCGGCGACAGTTGCTGACGAATCAGGTTTTCCAGGCTCAGGCTGGTGGGCGTGCCCAGGCTGGCACTGGCGCTGATGTCCTTGGCCTTGAGCGCCCACTGGCTGACCTGTTCAAACAGCGCAAACAGTTCGGCCAGCAAGTGGGTGTTGCGCCGCTCGGGCTGGCTTTCGCCGTGGACAATCCGTTCCACCCGATGCCACTGCTGGCGCGGGTCAAAGCACAGGATGCGGGCGAGCAGAAAGCTCAGGTCATCGTCCAAAAACCCTTGCCAGTTGCCCTGGCGGCTGCCGTCCAGCTCGATAAAGCTCAGCTGGCGGGAAAAATCCGCCACAAAGCACATCAGTTGCGCCAGGTCGCGCCCGTCCACCGGGGCGTAAGCCGGCGTCAGCGCGGCCAGGCCGCCGTGGCTGCGCTGGGTGCCGGTGTGCGCGCGGGCCTGGCCCGAGCGGGCAGCCAGCGCCATCCGGTCAACGATCAATGCGGCGCACATTGCTGCCCTCGGCAAAGTAGAACGGAAACACCATATTGCTGCGGGTATTGGTCTGGCGGATCAGGTACACCAGGGTAATGCGCAACTCGCCACCCAGCGCACCCTGCGTGTCAAACTGCACATCCTCGAGCAGAATGCGCGGTTCGTAACGCAAGATGGCGTCCTGAATCAGGCTGTGCAGCTGGGTCAGGTTGTGCTGGTTCATGGCGTCGAACACATGCAGATGCAGCGGGCAGCCGTAACCGGGCAGCATCACCCGTTCACCCGGCACAGTGGAAAACAGCACCATCAGGCTTTGCCGGATATCGGTTTCGGCGCTGACCATCTGCACCTGATGCTGATGGCGGTCAAAGCTGGGCGGAAACGCCCAGCCCCGGCCAAGAAACTGGGCGTTGTTGGCGCGGGCCATGGCTTAACCGCCAATCAGCACGGTAAAGCAGCCCAGCACCACGCTGCCGCCATGGGCGGTGCTGTCACCCAGGCGCGCAGCGGGCTTGCCGCCAATCAGCACGGTGGAGGAACCCTTGATCAGGGTGTCGGGCGGGCCAACGCACACCAGCGAATCACCCAGCACGGCAGCAGGCAGGCCGCCAATCAGCACGGTGGGCACACACGGGCCGATCAGCGGGCCGCCCACATGCGGAATCGGCGGCAGGCCGGGGGTCTGCATCGGGCAGGTGTGCATATCGGTCAGGCGGGCGGCGGGTTGTCCCATGGGGTGGCCTTTGTGCTCAGTTGATCATCACCAGCGCACCTTTGACCGTGGTCTGGCCCGAGGCGCTGAGTTCGGCGGTGGCGCTGCCGGCAAGCTTGGCCCCGATCTGGGCGGTGGCCTCGACATTCAGCCCGGAGGCTTTCAGGTCTTGCGTGGCGGTCAGCGTGGTCTTGCCGGTGCTGGAGGTGGCGATATCGCCAGTGGCGGTCAGTTTGATATCTTTCGGGCTGGACAGGGCAATGCCGCTGCTGTCCAGCTTGATCTGGTTGCCGTGGCTGTCCTTGATCAGGATGGACTTGTCGTCGTCGCTCATCACCAGCTGATGGCCGCCTGGCGTGCTGGCGGTGAGGATTTTTTTCTCGTCGTCGAAGGTCAGCTTGAGCTGGCTGCGGGTCACCAGCGATTTCAGCGTGTTCTTGTTGTCCGGCGTGGCCGGCGGGGTGTGCTGGCTGCTGTACAGGCTGCCCAGAATCACCGGAAAGCGCGGGTCGTTGTTGATGAAGCCCACCACCACTTCGTCGTTGATTTCCGGCATGAACTGAATGCCAAAGCTGTTGGACGCATACGGCGAACCCAGCCGCGCCCACACGCCGTTGCTGTCGGCGTCAATCAGCGCCAGCTTGACCTGCACCCGGGTCTGCCCTTGTGGATCGCTGTCGATCTTCATTACCGTGCCGGTGTGCAGCCCGGAAATGGCCGGTAGCTGGCCGGCCGCCGGGGCGGCTTCGATGTGCTGGGTGGTATCGACAAAGCCTTGTGGCGACAGGCCAAAGCCCACTTCGGTCAGCCAGTTGCCATCGGCCAGGGTGTGACCAACGCTGGCGATGAAGGCATCGCCGTTGAAGCGTGCGCCCAGCCCGGCCAGCTCCAGGGTTTTGCCCGGCACGGCCTGCGCATTGCCCTGAAACACCACGGTGCCGCGAATCCGCGCTAGGCGAATGCGCAGCAGGCGGGCGTTGGCCCAGTGCTTGAGGTCGGCCTGTTCCAGCGGCGCGTTCGACATCAGCTGCAGCGCGCCAGTATCCAGCACCTTGGCCAGGGTATCGCCGCTGAGGTTGCCCTGGGCATTCACGCTGGGCGCGCTGCTGCTGGCGCTGAGCGTGGCCTGGCTGCTGATGTCCCAGGCCATGGTGGACACTTCGCTGACCTGCGGGCGGGCGTCGATATCGGCGTCCAGCGCGCGCAATGCCTCGCCGTAGCGCACCACCAGCCCGCAGCTGTCTGATACCGCCGGGGCCTGCACGCTGACCGCGCTGTCGTTGACCACCACCAGCAGGCCATTCAGGTCGGCGCGGCTGAGGAGGTAATCCCAGTCGCTGCTGTTGTGGCGCACCAGTTCTTCGTAGGTGACCGGGGTGCTGTCCACCGTGGCGCTCAGGCCGGCGTCACCAATCAGCTGCTGGATCACTGCCTGGTCGGTTTTTTTCAGGTACACCGCGCTTTTGCGCCCGATGGTCATTTTGACTGCGCTGTCGGCACATTCCAGAATCAGCTGCGCCGCGCCGCGTTCGCGCACGCGGATGCTGTGCTTGACGATCAGCCCCTTGAACACGGTGGCCATCTTCTGGTGATAACCGAACTGGATTTCCACCTTGGCCCCCGGCACCAGCAGGCTGCTTTCGCTCAGGGCAAAGGTTTCCTGGCTGGGGTCGCCGTCGTTCAGCACTACGCGCGCGCTGCCGATGCGGTTGACTTCGCGTCGGGTGGTCACGCTGACCAGCTGGCAGGTGTCGGGCAGGGTTTTGCCATTGATCAGCAGCGTGGCGGAGACCAGGTCAGTCTGGCCTGCAAGCGGAGAGGTGTTCATGGCGCTCACAAAGGTGGAAAAATAATGGTCTGACCCGGCTGCAGGTCGCGCAGGTGGGTCAGACCATTGTGGTTGGCCACCATCAGGTAGTGGCGGCTGTCGCCGTAGATGCGCTGGCACATCAGCGGCAGGGTGTCGCCTGCGCCCACCTGACGCAGGTGGGTCATGTCTGGTGAGTTTTTGCCACTGAGTTTGGCAATATCGTCCGGCGACAGATATTGCTCGAAACTCGGGGTCAGTTTGGCGCGCAAGGGCAGGCCATTGCTGTCGAACAGGGTGTATTCGATCGACAGCTGGGTCAGCCGGCATTTCAGCGACAGGGTGCCCCAGATCAGCATCAGGTAGTTGGGGCTGTGAATCGTGCCGTTGTACTGGTAGGCCACTTGCCGGAATTTCTTGATTTCATCGCTGACGGTCAGCGTGCTG
This sequence comes from Aquaspirillum sp. LM1, assembly GCF_002002905.1. Classification (NCBI taxonomy): domain Bacteria; kingdom Pseudomonadati; phylum Pseudomonadota; class Betaproteobacteria; order Neisseriales; family Aquaspirillaceae; genus Aquaspirillum; species Aquaspirillum sp. LM1. Next base: position 131,507 of record NZ_CP019509.1, read on the forward strand.
ACCACGCCGGTGCCATCCAGGTAAAAGCTGAAGCTCAGGGTTTCCGGGTTGATGCGGTGGTATTTGGTGGTGGTGCCTGCCGTGTCGGTGGTGGTGCCGGGGCTGTAGCTGGTGGAATGGGTGTGGCTATAGGTTTCCGGGTTGATCTGCACGCTGTAGCTGTTCGTGCCGGAAGCCTTGCTGGTGTATTGTTCGTCGCTGTAGGCAACAAGCGTCAGCTTTTGCAGGCCCATCGGCGTCACTCAACTTTCCTGATGAACACGATCAGCGTTCGCTGGCGTGCTGCAGCTGGGCGCGCAGGGTTTCCTGGCATTGTTCCAGAATCTCCTGCTTGGCCTGTTGCAGTGCGGCTTCCCAGTCGGGCGTCGCGCCCGCCGGGGGATCGGTGACCACCAGGCGGATGGTCAGTTCATGAATTTCAATCGGCATTGCCTAGCTCCTGCGCAATTGCCGGTAGGCAAACTCCAGCGTTTCCACGGCAATATCGTTCTGGTTGGCGTTAAAGGCCCCCACGCTCCATTTTACCGGCCAGGCGTGGGCGCAGTTCCAGGTCAGCAGCGGGCTGCCGGTTTCATCCAGCAGAAACACGTTCAGATCGTAGCATGTCACACTGCCGGCCCATTCGGCCTGCAGCACCGACTGGCACCATTGGGCAAACTGCGAGCCCTGGGCCAGAATGCCACGCTTGAGAATCAGATTGCCATACTTTACCCGCCCTGGCAGCCGGTGGCTGAAGGCATTTTCGCCCCCTTCCCTGATTTCTTCGACCTCGATTTCGCTGTCCAGACCCGATACTTCGCTGAATGCCGCGTCGTCGTCGGACGACGACCCGGCAATCTGCACCTTGAAATAAAAGCCCGCCGGCGGGTAGTAGCTCATACTCAGCTATTGGCGATGGTCAGCCCTTCGTGGGCAATTTCCAGCGTTTCCACTGCCACCTCATTGCCGTCAGCCTTCAGGTCGGTGCCGGTAATTTTGGTGGGCCAGGCGTTTTGCAGGGTCCAGACCATGGTTGGGTTGCCCTTCTCGTCCAGCAGCTTGATCACCACCGGCACACGCTTGATGGTGTTCATGCTGATTTGCGAGTACCAGTCCCAGAACTTGTTGTCCTTGACGAAAATGCCTTTTTTCAGCGTGACATTGCCCACCTTGTTGATACCGGGCATCTTCACCGTGGAGAACTGCTTGCTGTTGCCGGCCCGGTATTCAATGATCTGGGTTTCGGTATCCAGCCCGGATACTTCCTGGAAAGCCAGGTTTTTCTGGTCGCCGATATCCACGGAAAAATGGAATTTCGGTAGCGGCCAGATGCTTGGATCTTGTGCTTCACCTGCCATGGCGAGGGCTCCTCTGGGTCAATCAGGAAACTTGCATTTGTTGTTGGAAGGTCAGCTCGATGAATTCTGCCGGGCGAACAATCGCCACCTTGACCGTCACCCGCATATAGCCGTCCAGAATGTCGTCGGCGGTCATGGTGGAGCCCAGCCCCACCGCCACGCTGAAGGCATCCTGCGCCTTGGCACCGGCCAGCGCACCGTTTTTCCACTGGTTGATCAGGAAGTTGGAAATCATGTTCTGCACCGCCACCCAGGTGGAGGCGTCGTTAGGGGCAAACACATAGCTGATGACGGCAGCCTTGATTGATTGCTCCAGCATGATCAGCGTGCGGCGCACATTGATGTAGCGCCAGTCCTGGCTGTTGCCGTCCAGCGTGCGTGCGCCCCACACCACCAGGCCACGGCCCGGAATGGTACGGATGGCGTTGACCGCCTTGCCGTCCAGCGGCATGTTCAGGTCTTCCTGATCGTCCGAGGAGATGTCCACCGCCGGCGATACTGCCAGGGCAATGCTGGTGTTGGCCGGTGCCTGCCACACGCCCTGATTGGCGTCAGTCAGCGCATACACCCCCACCATGGCGCTGGCGGGCGGCAGCAGGTTCACCCGCAGCAGCATGTCGCTGATGATGCGCTGGTACAGCGGGCTGACTTGCATCAGCTGGCTGTGGTTGCGGGCAATGGTGGCCGGGTCGGGTGTGGTGGCTGCCGTGGCGGCGGCATCCGGGGTAACTGGCTTGTCGGTATCGGTGCCGGTATCTGTTGCTGGCGCAGGGGCTGGCGTCGGAGCCGGCGTGCGCGCCAGGCTGGCGTACAGCGCCTTCATATTGGTGGCCATCGGCGCGGCAGGCTGCGGGTTCATGCTGGTCAGCTCGCTGTTCAGCGCGGTGATCAGCAGGCTCAGCGAAGCATCGTTCAGGTTGTTGTAGCTGATGGTGCTGGCGTCCACCACATTGAAGTTCATCCACGGGTAGTAAGCCGCCGCGTAGTTGAGGAAGTTGGTGCCAATTTTTTCGCGAAAGCCATTGGTGCCGGAAATGATGTCGGTGTCGGCATCATGGGTACGCGCGTTGTCGCCACCGCAAATATCGATGATGGCCATGCGGCTTTGCATCTTGTTGCAGTGCTGCAGCGCCTGGCCCCACACCCCGTTCCAGTCGTCGATGGCCAGTAACGTGGTGTCCGGCGCCACCACCAGAGTGACATCCAAGACCTTTTTCAGCGCATCGAATGGCGCTTCTGGCAGCGGGTTTTTCGGGTCTGGCGTGGGCAGGAAGTCGGTCATCAGCTTGCCGTTCTTCACGGCGTCAGCATAGCTGCCCACCGATATCACATAGGCCGGGCCGCCACCATTGGCAAAAAACAGCGCCACGCTGTGGTAAAGGAAGAAGCGGCTCGTTTCCTCTTGCGCCACGGTGTAGGACTTTGTGTCCGCGCTGGCCGTCAGGGTGAACTGCGGCGCGTAAGGCCCGCCAAAAAACTTGATGTAGTCGGCCATCGAGGCGATGTAGGTGGGCACGTATTTCTTGCTTACCGGGCCGTCAGCGGCGGTTTCGGTGTAGCCAAGAAATACCGGAATCGCAGTGGGCACCGCCACCACCGTATTCGGGAACGCATCTTTTTCGACGATGTACACGCCGGGTGTCTTGTATTGCATCATCCCTCCGATTTCTGGATGCCGCCCACGGGCAACGTCATGCCGCTGCGGATCGGGTCATGAAAGCCAGGCTGTCTGGATGGACAGCCCGGTGATTGCCGGATGGTGACAGCCGGTGCGCCACGCCTTGAGCATGCAGCTCCACACGCCCGTCATTCAAAAGCGTATCGGATTGTTATGGATTTTGACGGGTATTTCAAGGGGGAGGTAAGGATAATGTGCTGAAGCACGCCGAGCGCCTGATGATGTGGCAATGCAGCAATGGCGTGGTATTTTGGGATTTTATCGGATTGAATTATAATATATTTTTATTGATTTTGCCGTTGACAGGCTGGGAAAAAAACATAAAAAAGATAAATAATGTTATAAATCAAGTATTTGATAAGCTGTTTCTGTAAAGTTGTCTGAGCGTTTTTCTGGGTGGGCGCTGTGTCATCACATGTTATTGTGTTGATGGCGCGGGGTATGTTACAAGCCAGCCCAATCTGCATGGCAAGCTGAGTGATTTCAATTGATTTCAGCGTGCTGTTTGTTGCTGTTCTGGGTGGGTGTTTTCTGGTCTTGGCTGTTTTTGTCATGTTATGGCGGAAAGACACCAGAGGAAGGCGCATGCCAGATGGTAAAGTGTTTGCCATCTGGCATGCACCGATGTGGGCTATCCTCAGCCTTGCCATACCTGTTGCCGACGGTCTTCCACCCGCTTGGCCTTGTGTGTGGCGCGTGGCAGCGTATCAGGCGGCAGAATCGCCACCTGGGCGCTCACCCCGGTCAGCGACTTCAACTGGCGGGCAAACTGCTGGGCCAGTTGCGCATCCTGGCTGGCGTCGGCGCTGGCGCGCTCCACTTCCACCCGCAGCTGGTCCAGATGCTGTTCGCGCGCCACAATCAGTCGGTATTCCCCGCTCAGGGCATGGTCCTGGCGCACGATGGCCTCAACATCGCTGGGAAAGATATTCACGCCCTTGATTGACGCTGCCGCGTTTGAGCCACGGGTGCGCCGCTTTGTCCAGCGCTTGCCGGCGGCTGCGCCGCCCTTGCCGATGGATGTGTCGCGCAATGCCGGGCGGTTGAGGTATGCGTGGTAGTCGTGCGGCCCGGCGTGAATGGAATAGTCGCCACTGACACGAAGTACAGACCGTTGCACATCACCGCTTTACCCCCGTGTGCAGCGCTGAGCATCGCAGGGGTTGACTGCGCTGCGCGCAGGGTTGATTGAGGCGAGAGTGCGTCTGAACTGTGGTCGGCGGCGGGGGAAGCCCCGCGCGCCCTTCTTTCTTTGCTTCGCCAAAGAAAGAAGGCAAAGAAAGGCGACCCGACTTCCGCGCCCAGCCTGCGGCTGGGTGCCCTGCGCTTCTCAACCCTCAGGGCCGGCCCGGGAACTCGCGTCGGCTGCGCCGCCGCTCAAACAACCGTGCCGGATTTCCCCCTGAGGGTCTGCGATGCTCGGCGCTGCATACGGGGGTAAAGCGGTGACGCGCAACGGGCCGCGCTACTCCTGCAATACCGGGCTGAGCGCCTGCCGCACCGACGCCTCGTCCAGCACCGACGAGCACAGCGAAATAAACCGGTACGCATAGCTGCGCAAGTAATGCCCCCGGCGCACGGCAATCCGTGCCGTCTGGTAGCCAAACAGCGGTTCGCCATCCACCACGCACAAATTCTGATCCCGCTGCGGGTCAATCGCCAGCGATGAGACAATGCCCACCCCCATGCCCAGCTCCACATAGGTCTTGATCACATCCGCATCCAGCGCCGCCATCACGATGTCCGGGTTCAGCCCGGCGTCGGCAAAAGTGCGGTCGATGCGGGCGCGGCCAGTAAAGCCCTGGTGATAGGTAATCAGCGGGTAGTCGGCCAGGGTGTCCAGCGTCAGCGGCTGCTGGTGCAGCGGATGCGTTGGCGGGGCAATCACCGCGTGGTGCCAGCTGTAGTAGGGGAACGACACCAGCTCGGACACTTCGGCCACCGCTTCGGTGGCAATGCCAATATCGGCTTCGCCTTCCTGCAGCAGGCGCACCAGCTCGCTCGGGCTGGCCTGATGCAGCACCAGATGCACTTTCGGGTAGGCTTTCTTGAAGGTGGTGACCACTTGCGGCAGCGCATAGCGCGCCTGGGTGTGGGTGGTGGCGATGATCAGCTGGCCTTCGTCGCGCTGGCTGAACTGCTCGGCCAGCCGGCGGATATTGCATGCGTCCAGCAGCATGCGCTCGACAATGGTCAGCAGCTCCTTGCCGGGGTCGGTCAGGCCGAGAAAGCGCTTGCCCTTGCGGATGAACAGCTCGACGCCCAGCTCGTCTTCCAGGTCCTTGATGTGCTTGCTGACCCCGGATTGCGAGGCAAACAGCGCACTGGCCACTTCGGTCAGGTTGAAGTTCTGCCGCACGGTTTCGCGGATGATGCGCAGTTGCTGAAAGTTCATGGCCCGGCTCCGGTCGGTCCCCGCAGCCAGTGGGCTGCGGCGTTATTCTGTGTTCGAACGGCACAGGATAGGCGGCCAGGGCTTGCCGGATAAAGAAGCAATGCTTTGTGGTTTATTCGATCTTGATCGAAGACAAAGCGCGACAAAGCGGCAATCCGCGCGCTGGATCGGGCTTATTGTGCCCGCTGCCAAGCTAGGCATGCCGCACCATTTCTACATACAAATAAATTATTCGTTGGTATTGTATAGGGTTACTGATGCCAGACCGCCTGCTGGCCTGAGGGCGCGCGGTCGGACATCCATCGTTTTTGCTGCTTTCCCGAGGGTCAACCACATGTTCCAGAACTTGAAAATCGGCGTTCGGCTTGCCATTGGCTTTGGCCTGCTGGTCTGTCTGCTGATTGCCATCACCGCATTGTCGTACTTGCGCATCAACCAGATTGATGACTCGATCGAAGAAGTGAGCAAGCGCAATATGCCCAAGGTGGCGCAGGCGCATGAAGCGATTGATCAGGTCAATGTCACGGCGCGTGCGCTGCGCAACGCCTTGCTGGTGCGCTCAACCGACGAAGCGCAAAAGGAATTCGAGCGGGTAGTGGTGGCGCGCCGGGAAGCTACCGAACTGTACGCCAAGCTGGACAAGGAAATTACTTCGGCAGAAGGGCGCAAGCTGTTTGATGCGGTGATGAGCACCCGCAAGATCACCGTGGCCGACCAGGATCAGATGATGGCCGCGTTCAAGGCCGGGCGCAGGGATGAGGCGGTGGACCTGCTGATCAACCAGATCCGCAAAAGCCAGGCTGATTACATCAAGAGCCTGGAAAATCTGATTGCCCACGAAACCCGGTTGATGGAGCAGACCAACGAGCGCAGCAATCAGCTGGCCGAAGAAACCACTCGCCTGCTGATTATTTTTGCCGTGGCTGCCGTGCTGATTGCCGTGTTCAGCGCCTGGGCGGTGACCCGCAGTGTCACCAGGCCGGTGAATGAGGCGGTAGACGCCGCCAAGCGGCTGGCCAAGGGCGACCTCACCGTGTCGGTGCGCACCGAACGCCGCGACGAGATGGGCCACATGATGAATGCGCTGCAGGACATGATCAGCAAGCTGTCGCATATCATTGGCGAAGTGAACGAAGCCGGTGCCTCACTCAATGGTGCCGCCCAGCAGGTTTCTTCCACCGCGCAGAGCCTGTCGCAATCGTCGTCGGAACAGGCCGCCGCGGTGGAAGAAACCACCGCCAGCATCGAGCAGATGACCGCCAGCGTGAACCAGAACAGCGACAACGCCCGGGTAACCAACGACATGGCGGTGAAGGCCGCCAGCGAAGCGCAGGAAGGCGGCACGGCGGTGAAGGAAACCGTTGAGGCCATGCGCAAGATTGCCGACCGGATTGGCATCATCGACGACATCGCCTACCAGACCAATCTGCTGGCGCTGAACGCCGCCATTGAGGCCGCCCGTGCTGGCGAACATGGCAAGGGCTTTGCCGTGGTGGCCGCCGAAGTGCGCAAGCTGGCTGAGCGCAGCCAGGTGGCCGCGCAGGAAATCAGCCAGGTGGCCGGTTCGTCGGTGCGCATGGCGGAAAAAGCCGGTGGGCTGCTGGATGAAATGGTGCCAAATATCCAGCGCACATCCGATCTGGTGCAGGAAATCTCCGCCGCCTCGCTGGAGCAATCGTCGGCCACCGACCAGATCAACAACGCCATGAGCCAGCTGAACAAGGCCACCCAGCAAAACGCCTCGGCGTCGGAACAACTGGCCGCCACCTCAGAAGAAATGAGCGCCCAGGCCGACCAGTTGCAGGCGCTGATGGGCTTTTTCCAGCTGGAAGACGGCGCGTCGGTCAAATCGGCGCGCGGCCAGGGCGGCAGCGCCCGCCCGGCACCTGGCAAACAGGCCGCTGCCCCGCGCAGCCTGAGTGCAGCGCCGGTGTTCAAACCGGCGGCACAGGTCAGCGAGCAGGATTTCGAGCGGTTTTAACCCCGCACGTCGGGCGCGCGCCCCGGTGTAACGCACGCCCGGCGGCCTTTTTCTCTTGTCTTTGCTGATTTGGCGTGGCATCCGGCTTGCCAGGTGCCACGCCCCGCATACGACAATCCAGACACCATCCCGGCACGGCGCACACCCATCGGGGCGACGCATCCCTTGCCAGGCTTCCTGATTTGTCTCGTTCCTCAGGCAATTCCCTGGCCGCATGCAGCACAAGCATGCCGGCCACGCGGCTATCCGGTATCCTTACAGATGCATCCCCCCTGGCACATCGGCCCACGCTGATGTAATTGTCGTTCTCTCCCTGTCTGGCTGCCCATTGCGCGGGACAGCCCCGCTCAAAGCCTATGAACCTGAACCTGTTTCAGCTGAGCTCGCTCAAGACCCGGATCACCCTGTTTACCCTGCTGATTTTTGTGGCCAGTATCTGGTCGCTGGCGCTGTACATCAGCCGTGGCTTGCACGACGACATGCAGCGGCAGCTGGGCGAGCAGCAACTGGCCACCGCATCGCTGATTGCCGACGACATCAACCAGCAACTGACCGACCGGCTCGACGCCCTGGCGGCGATTGCCGACGAACTGCCTGCAGAGTATCTGACACGGCCAGGTCTGCTCCAGGCCCGGCTGGAGCAGCGCCCGCTGCTGCACATCCTGTTCAACGGCGGGGTATTTGCCACCGATGTTCACGGCACGGCCATTGCCGATGTGCCGCTGTCGGTGGGGCGGATTGGCACCAATTATCTGGACCGCGATTCGGTGGCGATTCCGCTGCGCGAAGGCCGGGCGATGATTGGCCGCCCGGCGCTGGGCAAAAAGCTGCGCGCGCCAATCTTCAGCCTGGTGGCCCCCATCCGCAATGGCCAGGGCCAGGTGATTGGCGTGCTGGTCGGCACCATCAATCTGGGCTTGCCCAATTTTCTGGAAAAAGTCACCAAGCGCCATTACCACATGGCAAGCAGCTACCTGCTGGTGGCCCCGCAGCACAAGCTGTTTGTCACCGCCACCGATAAAAACCTGATCATGCAGCCGCTGCCTGCCGTGGGCGTTGCGCCGATGCTCGACCGTTATATTCGCGGCTACGAAGGCTATGGCATTGCCGCCAATGGCCAAGGGGTGGAAGAGCTGTCGGCTGCCAAGGGCATTCCGGTGGCGGGCTGGTTTGTGGTAGCCGCCTTGCCCATGGCCCAGGCCTTTGCGCCCATCCGTGACATGCAGGAGACGATCTTGTGGGCATCTGCCGTGCTCACCTTGCTGGCCGGCGGGCTGACCTGGCTGATGCTGCGCCACCAGCTGGCCCCGATGACCCGCGCCGTGACCACGCTGGCGGCGCTGGCACACAGCCAGCGCACCCCGCCGCCGCTGCCAATTGACCGCCGCGATGAAATCGGCCAGCTGCTGATGGGCTTCAACCACTTGCTCGACAGTCTGCGCCAGCGCGAACAGGCGCTGCAGGAAAGCGAAAGACGCTTTCGCCACATGGCCGACCAGGCCCCGGCGCTGATCTGGATGAGCGACACCGAAAATGCCGGCACCTGGTATAGCAAGCGCTGGCTGGACTACACCGGGCGCACGATGTCGCAGGAGCTGGGGTTTGGCTGGGTGGACAATATCTACCCGGAGGATTTGCAGCGTTGTGCCAGTCATTGCCAAGCCGCTTTTGATGCCCGGGAAACCTTTGACATGGAATTTCGTCTGCGCCGGGCCGATGGCAGCTACGGCTGGGTGGTGGATATCGGCACACCACGCTTTGACGAGGGCGGCACATTTTTAGGCTATATCGGCTACTGCTGGGACATCAGCGCGCGCAAGGACATTGAAGCCCGGCTGATGGAGCGTGAAGCGTATTTGCGCGCCATCATCGAAAACGAGCCGGAATGCATCAAGATTCTCGACACCGAGGGCCGGCTGACGCAAATGAACCCGGCGGGCCTGACCATGATCGAGGCAGATTCATTTACCCAGGTGGCCGGGCGGCCGATGCTGGAGTGGATTGCCCCGGAATACCGCACCGCCTTTGCCGAAATGCATCAGCGCGTGCTGGCAGGCGAAACCCTGCGCATGAAGTTTGAAGTCATCGGCCTGAAGGGCGGACGCTGCTGGCAGGAAACCCACGCCGCACCAATGCAGGACCGCGATCAAGTGGTGCTGCTGGCGGTGTCCCGCGATATTTCGGCGCAGGTGCGCGCCGAAGCCCAGCTGCACCTGGCCGCCAGCGTGTTTACCCACGCCCGCGAAGGCATCACCATCACCGACGCCGATGGCGTGATCATCGACGTCAACGACACCTTTTGCCGGATTACCGGCTACCACCGCGACGAAGTGCTGGGGCGCAACCCGCGCATGCTGGCATCGGGCCGGCAAAGCCAGGCGTTTTATGTGGGAATGTGGCGGGCCTTGCTGGACAAAGGCCACTGGTATGGCGAAGTGTGGAACCGGCGCAAGGACGGCGAGGTGTACGCCGAACTGATCACCATCAGCGCCGTGCGCGATGCGCTTGGACAGACCCGCAACTATGTCGCGCTGTTTTCGGATATCACCGAAATCAAGGACCACCAGCGCCAGCTGGAGCATATTGCCCATTACGACGCGCTGACCAAGCTGCCCAACCGGGTGCTGCTGGCCGACCGCATGCACCAGGCCATGGTGCAAACCCGCCGGCACGACGGCCAGCGGCTGGCGGTGGCGTATCTTGATCTGGATGGCTTCAAGGCAGTCAACGACCGCCATGGCCACGACGCTGGCGACCAATTGCTGATGGCGGTGGCCGGGCATATGCGTGAAGCGCTGCGCGAAGGCGACACCCTGGCCCGGCTGGGCGGCGATGAATTTGTGGTCATGCTGCTCGATCTGGCCGATGTGGCGGCCAGCGTGAGCGTGCTCACCCGGCTGCTGGCCGCTGCCGCCGAGCCGGTACGGATTGGCGAACTGGTGCTGCAGGTGTCGGCCAGCGTGGGGGTGACTTTCTTCCCGCAGCCGGAGGATATCGACGCCGACCAATTGCTGCGCCAGGCCGATCAGGCCATGTATCAGGCCAAGCTGGCCGGCAAGAACCGCTACCATATTTTTGACGCCGAGCAGGACCGCAGCGTGCGCGGTCACCACGAAAGCCTGGAGCGGATTGAACGCGCACTGGCCGAGGGCGAGTTTGTGCTGTACTACCAGCCCAAGGTGAATATGCGCACCGGCGCGGTGATTGGTGCCGAAGCGCTGATCCGCTGGCAGCACCCGGAAGACGGCCTGCTGTCGCCGGCGCTGTTTTTGCCCATGATTGAAGAACACCGGCTGGCAGTGGACATTGGCGAATGGGTGATCGACACCGCGCTGGGACAAATGGCCAGCTGGCAGGCTATTGGGCTGGCCATTCCGGTTAGCGTGAATGTCGGTGCGCGCCAGTTGCAGCACCCGGACTTTGTCCCGCGTCTGCGCGCCCTGCTGGCTGCCCATCCAGAGGTCAGCCCGTCTGACTTGGAGCTGGAAGTGCTGGAAACCAGCGCACTGGAAGACCTCAACCGTGTGTCCAAAGTGATCGAAGCCTGCCGCGATATCGGGGTGAACTTTGCCCTGGACGACTTTGGCACCGGCTATTCCTCGCTGACCTACCTGAAACGCCTGCCGGTGGCCCAGCTGAAAATCGACCAAAGCTTTGTCCGCGATATGCTGGACGACCCGGACGACCTGGCGATTCTGGACGGGGTGATTGGCCTGGCCGGCGCATTCCGCCGTCAGGTGATTGCCGAAGGGGTGGAAACCGTCGCCCATGGCGCGATTTTGCTGCAACTGGGCTGCGAGCTGGCGCAGGGCTTTGGCATTGCCCGGCCCATGCCGGCCAGCGAGCTGCCCGGCTGGGCGCGCGCCTGGCGCACCGACCCCACCTGGGGCCGGCTCAGCGCCATCGACAGCCACGACTTACCCTTGCTGTTTGCCAGCGCCGAACACCGCGCCTGGGTGCAGGCCATTGCCGCCTACCTGCACGGCGACAGCCTGAGCCTGCCGCCGCTTGACCCCCGGCTGTGCCGGTTTGGCCAGTGGCTGGACGGCGATGGCCTGGTCCATCACGCCGGGCAGCCGGCGTTTGAGCAATTGCAACTGCTGCACCATCAACTGCATGCCGTGTCAGCCGAACTGTGCCAGCTCAAGGCCACCGGGCACGGTACCGAGGCACTGGCCCGCCTGCCCGAACTGCAGCAGCTGCGTGATGCCCTGCTGACCCAATTGCAGCGGCTGCTGCCGTAGGCGGTATGGGGCTGGCACGATCGCTCAGGCCCACCAGCGCCAGGCATTCGGCCACCCGTGCCGCCCGTTCGGCGGCGGGCCAGCCAGCAATTTCCAGCGGAAACGCCACGTTGTCGGCCACGCTACGGTTGGCCAGCAGATTGAATTGCTGAGAAATCATGCCGATGTTCTGGCGGGCGCGGCGCAGGGCCGGGGCGGAGAGTTGAGTCAGGATCTGGCCGTCCACCACCACCTGGCCGGTGTCGGGGCGCTCCAGCAGGTTGATCAGGCGCAGCAGGGTGGATTTGCCCGCGCCAGACGGGCCAATCAGGCCAAAAATGTCACCGGCCTGGAGGGTGAGGTCAGTGGCAGCCAGTGCGGTAAACACGCCGCCGTCGGCTCGGGTAAAGCGTTTGCTTACCCGTTCGAGCGTAATCTTGACATCCTCCCCGCCCTCTCGCTTCGCGAGCCGGTCTTGAAACCGGAAAGGACGGGGATTTCTACCGCGTCTGGCCGCTAGGCAGCCAGATCGCCTCGGTGGGTTCCTGCTGCTGGCGGTATGACTGCGCCGCTCACTTCACAGGCTATCTGGGCATTGTCCTGCCCTTGTTCAAGCAGTGCCTCGCCACGGCGAAGCACATTGATCGCGCCAACCAGATCGGCGTTTTCCTCGAATCCGCATTCGACGCAGCGGAATTGCGCCTGCGTCTGGCGGTTATCCGCAGACACATGATCGCAGCACGGACAGGTGCGGCTGGTATTGCGTGCTGGCACCGCAATCAGGAATCCTCCGCGCCAGGCCAGCTTATAATCCAGCTGACGCCTGAACTCGAACCAGCCCTGATCGAGGATCGCCTGGTTCAGGCCGGATTTTGCCCGCACGTTCCTGCCCGGCTGGTCGGCATCGCCCGCCGCAGACTTCGACATCGCCCGCACCTTCAGGTCTTCGAGACAGACAATCGCGTGGTTTTGGCTGATTGCGTTCGTCGCCTGGTGCAGGAAGTCTTTGCGGATGTTGCCGATGCGGGCATGAAGCTGTTGGACGCGGGCTTTTGCCTTCTTCCAGTTGTTCGAGAATTGGGTTTTCCGGCTTAGCGCCTGCTGCGCCTTGCGCAGCGCGACCTGGTGCTGTTTGAAGCTGTTGACTGGGGCGATAAAGCTGCCATCGCTCAAGGTGGCAAAGCGGGTGATGCCCAGATCAATGCCGACGATGCCGCCTTGCGGGACAGACTGCGCCACTTCGCGCTCGGTCTGGATGGAGACAAACCACTTTTGCGCATGCAGGCTGACGGTGACGTTCTTGATCGCACCCAATACCTCGCGGCTGTTGCGGTAGCGCAGCCAGCCGAGTTTCGGCAGGAAGATGCGATTATTCGCCTGATCGAGCTTGCAGCCTTGTGGATAGCGGAAGCTGTCGCCTTTACCCTTCTTCTTGAAACGGGGAAACGCCGCCCGTTTGGCGAAGAAGTTGCTGTAGGCGCGTTCCAGGTCCTTGAGTGACTGCTGCAAGGTTTGCGATGGCGAGTCTTTGAGCCATTGCGTTGCCGGGCAATTTTTCCATGCTGGAAGCAGGTTATTGAGGGCAAAAGCGCTCAATTTTTTCTCGCCCTGGTCGTGTCGCGCTTTCTGCAAAGCCAAGCCCTGATTGAATACGAAGCGGCATGCCCCGGCGAAGCGGCGCATGTTGCGCTGTTGCTCGCCGTTCGGCATGAGTTCGTATTTGAAGGCCTGGAGTCGTTGCATGGCGTCAAGATACCGATTTACCTGAAGACGGCGCAAGGGTGTTTCTCAACGACAGGACGCCTGCGGTATCCGCGCCTTATATCACCGCCCTGAAGGATGGTGTTTTACGGTGCGTCGGATAAAGCACCTGCATTTCACCTGACTGTGCAGCATTCATCCCGCACCGCCTGCCTGGCACGGCTTGCATCCACTGGGTACGCGCCCGTTTATACGATTTATGAATAACAAACCCAGTTTTACTTGTTAATCGTACTGAAGCCAGCTTGCTACAGTGGGGGCCTTGCCATCACTCCCGCTGGAGCCAAATATGACCCATCCTGCCCTGAAATCCTTGTATCTGGCCTTGGCCGTGCTGGCTGGCACTGCCTCGGCAGCCGACCCGGTGACGGTGGCCTATCAGACCGGTATTGACCCGTCCAAGGTGGCGCAGGCCGACGGTGCCTACGAGGCCGCCACCGGCAGCAAGATCAACTGGCGCAAGTTTGAAAGCGGTGCCGAAGTGATTGCTGCGGTGGCTTCCGGCGATGTGCCGATTGGCAATATCGGCTCCAGCCCGCTGGCCGCTGCCGCCAGCCGTGGCCTGCCGATCCAGACTTTTCTGGTGACCGCCGAAATTGGCGATTCCGAAGCATTGGTGGTGCGTAACGGCAGCAATATCACCAGTCCAAAAGACCTGGTCGGCAAAAAAGTGGCGGTGCCGTTTGTCTCCACCACCCACTACAGCCTGCTGGCCGCGCTCAAGCATTGGGGCATTGACGCCGGCAAGGTGAACATCATCAACCTGCGCCCGAGTGAAATTGCCGCTGCCTGGCAACGTGGCGACATCGATGCCGCTTATGTGTGGGAGCCGGCGCTAGGCACCGCCAAGGCCAGCGGCAAGGTGCTGGTCAGCTCGGAGCAAGTGGGCAAATGGGGCGCGCCCACTTACGACCTGTGGATTGTGCGCAAGGATTTTGCCGAGAAGCATCCGGACTTCCTCACCCAGTTTGTCAAAGTGACGGGTGCCGCCTACGCCAAGTACAACGCCGACCCGAAGGGCTACGCCGCCAATAGCGCCAATGTGGACAAGATTGCCCGCCTGACCGGTGCCAAGCCGCAGGATGTGGCGCTGTTGCTGTCTGGCAATACCTATCCCTCACTCAAGCACCAGGCCGAATTGCTGGACAAGCCGTTTGCCGAGGCAGTGGGCAAAACCGCTGAATTCCTGCGCGCGCAAGGCAAGGTGGAGCAGGTGCAGTCGTCGTACAGCCCGTATGTGACGTCGCGCTTTGTTCACGCTGCGCTGAAGTAAGCAGGCCCGATCATGTGCGCCCTGCTTGCCCAGGATGTCAGTGTGTTCTACCCCGGCCAGCCGGAGCCCGCGCTGTCGCAGGTGAATCTGAGCCTCGGCGAGGCATCGCTGACCGTGGCGCTGGGGCCATCTGGCTGCGGCAAGACCACGCTGCTGAACGTGCTGGCCGGATTCATTGCCCCCAGTCAGGGCCGGGTGACGCTGGATGGTCAGCCGGTGACCGGGCCAGGGGCGGACCGGGCCGTGGTGTTCCAGCACGACGCGCTGCTGCCATGGCTGAATGTGCGTGACAACGTGGCGTTTGGCCTGCAGTTGCAAGGCGTGGGCCGCGCCGAGCGTCAGCGCCGCGCCGATGACATGCTGGCGCTGGTTGGGCTGGATGCGGTGGCCAAACAAAAAATCTGGGCGTTGTCCGGCGGCATGCGCCAGCGGGTAGGCATCGCCAGGGCGCTGACCAGCCCATCGCAGGTGTTGCTGATGGACGAGCCGTTTGGCGCGCTGGATGCGTTTACCCGCGAGCAGATGCAGGCGCTGCTGCTCAAGGTGTGGCAGCACACGGGCCGACGGATTTTCCTGATTACCCACGATATCGAGGAAGCATTGTTTCTGGCCACCGAACTGGTGCTGATGTCGCCAGGGCCGGGGCGGATTGTCGAACGGATTCATCCGCCGTTCAGCCAGCGCTATCGGGCGGGTGAATCGGTCCGCCAGATCAAGTCCGACCCGGCGTTTATTGCCCTGCGTGAACAGCTGCTGAGCACGCTGTACCGCCATCGACTGTCTCCCGAGGAGCTTGCCCCATGACTGCCCTGGACCCTGCCTTGCCCGCGACGGCGGCCCGCCTGACCGCGACCGCCCGCTGGCAACTCACCCGTCACCCGCTGTGGCTGGGCCTGATCAGCGCCGGCAGCGGCCTGCTGCTGTGGTGGGCGCTGGCCAGCAGCGGCCTGGTGGCCAGCCTGTTTTTGCCGCCGCCGCAGGCGGTGCTGGCCAAGCTGTATCTGGCCGCCACCCAGGGCTTCATGGATGCCACGCTGTGGCAACACCTGACCGCCAGCCTGGGCCGGATTGGCCTGGCGCTGCTGGCTGCCACCGTGCTGGGCATTCCGCTGGGCCTGCTGATGGGTACGCGCCCGCTGGTGCGCGGCCTGCTCGACCCGCTGATTGAAGGCTACCGCCCGGTGCCGCCGCTGGCCTACCTGCCGCTGATCGTGATCTGGTGCGGGATTGGCGAGCTGTCCAAAGTGCTGCTGATTTTTCTGGCCATGCTGGCACCCATCATCATGGCCACCACCCATGGCGTCAGCCGCGCCAGCCAGAGCCGGATCCGCGCCGCCCAGTCGCTGGGTGCCAGCCCACGCCAGGTGTTGTACCGGGTCATTTTGCCCACCGCCCTGCCCGATATCCTCACCGGCCTGCGCATTGGCCTGGGCGCTGGCTGGTCCACCCTGGTGGCAGCAGAACTGGTGGCCGCCACCCAGGGGCTGGGCTTCATGGTGCAGTCTGCCGCGCAGTTTCTGGTGACCGACATGGTGCTGGCCGGCATCGCGGTGATTGGCGGCATTGCCTTTGTGCTGGAGCTGGGCCTGCGCGCGCTGCAACGGCGGCTGTGCCCGTGGCACGGCCAGCAGGACTGAATCCTTTCTTCACCTTTCCGGATCACCGATATTTTCCCGCCTGGCCACTGGCGCGCCAGGCGGCAAGGAGCTTTGCATGACCCTGAAACTCACCCGACTGAGCCCGGCGCTGGGCGCGGAAGTCCACGATATCGACCTGTCGCAGCCGCTGGACGATGCCCAGTTTGCTGAACTGCGCGCTGCCTGGCTGCAACACCAGGTGCTGTTTTTCCGTGGGCAAACCCTGTCGCCGCGCCAGCAGCGCGACTTTGCCGCCCGCTTTGGCCCGCTGCACACCCACCCGATCTACCCACAACACCCGGACGCGCCGGAAATCATGGTGCTGGACACCGAAGCCTTTGATCTGCGCGACAACGCCATCTGGCACACTGACGTGACCTTTACCCAAACCCCGCCGCTGGGCGCGGTGCTGGCGGCGCGCAAGCTGCCGGAAGTGGGGGGCGACACGCTGTGGGCCAGCGGCACAGCGGCGTTTGCCGCACTCTCGCCAGCGCTGCAAACCCTGCTCACCGGCCTGACCGCCACCCATGACTTTGTGCATTCCTTTCCGCTGGAACGCTACGGCACCCGCCCGGAAGACCTGGCGCGCTGGGAACAAACCCACCGCGACTATCCGCCGGTGCATCATCCGGTGATCCGTACCCATCCGGAAACCGGCCAGAAAGCGCTGTTCGTCAACGACGGCTTCACCACCCGCATCAACGAACTCAGCCAGGAAGAAAGCGACGCGCTGCTGCCGCTGCTGTTCCAGCATTTTGCCAAGCCGGAATTCACCATCCGCTGGCGCTGGCAGGCCGGTGATGTGGCACTCTGGGACAATCGCGTCACCCAGCACTATGCCACCGACGACTACCGCCCGGCCCACCGCATCATGCATCGCGCCACCATCCAGGGCGACGTGCCGTTCTGAGAGTCGCTGACAAAACCCTCCTGGCGTTGTTGCGCGGCCTTGCCGTACTCCTTGTACTGTCTGCGGCCGCGCGTCTAGCCAGGATCGCTTCGCTGGGTTTTGTCAGCGACTCTGAGCGACGGCCCGGCTGCACGGGCATGACGAGGTGGGGCGCATCGGGCTGTGGGTGTGCAGACATCCGCCCTGCTGCATGAACATCCCTCATCCACGTCATCCCCGCGCAGGCGGGGATCCAGAGGCATCCACGCCGTGCAATCACGACACCGCGCCTCTGGTCTGACTCGCCAGGCCGTTTTGGTGGATGATGATCGGTTTTTCGCTGCCCGCCCCTGTGCGGGCAGCGCTGTTTTCAGGAGTGCAGCATGCAAGCGCATTGGGGGTATCTGGGCGTGGCGATTGTGGCGGAAGTGATCGCCACCTCGGCGCTGAAAGCCACCGAGGGGTTTTCCCGGCTGGGGCCGTCGGTGCTGGTGGTGGTGGGCTATTGCACCGCGTTTTATTTCCTGTCGCTGACCTTGCGCACCCTGCCTCTGGGCGTGGCCTACGCCTTGTGGTCGGGGGTGGGCATTGCCCTGGTGACGGCGTTTGGCTGGCTGTATTACCGGCAGACGCTGGATGCGGCCACCCTGTGCGGGTTGGGCTTGATTGCCGCCGGGATTGTGTTGATTCAACTGCGTGGCGGGCATTGATTCAGGCTATTGATCTGGCAAAAACAATTGATTGGTTATTTCACTGCGCTTGGCCAACACTATAAACACGAACTCAAGCACGGTTCGTGTTTCGCCAAGGAGAAACCCTCATGTCCGCCTTCGTTCACAGCGCCACCGTCCGTGCCCATGGGCACCCCGTGCGTTTCAGCATCGGCAGCCTGATTGTGTTGGGCGGCGCGCTGGCCGTGCTCGCCCGCCTGGCCGGGATGGCCTGACGCCATGGCCGCGCCGTTGATCCCCACTGCGGATTGCCCGGACAGTACAACACCGGCCCTGCTGCCGGCCTGGCGCAAGGCTGTTCGGCGTCAACCCTGGCTGGCGGCCAGTCTGCTGGCCTTGCTGTTGGCCATGCTGGCACTGAGCGCACAGGGGGTGTGGCGGTTATTTGCCGCCGACGCGCCGCTGGCCTGGCGTGAGGGTCTGCTGGGCGGGCTGGCCGGGGCCGTGACCACGGCATTGGGCGCAGCGCTGGCGCTGGGCTTGCGCCAGGTGTCGGCGCGCAGCGAGGACGCCATGCTGGGCTTTGCCGCTGGCATGATGCTGGCGGCCAGTGCGTTTTCGCTGATTCTGCCCGGCCTGGCCGCTGCGCGTGAGCTGACCGGCCATGGCGGGCTGGCGGCGCTGGTGGTGTGTGCCGGCATCAGCCTGGGGGTGGTGCTGATGCTGGGGCTGGATCAATTCATGCCGCACGCGCATCCGCATGGTGGGCCGTGCGGGCCGGGGCATGCGCGGGTGGGCCGGGTGTGGCTGTTTGTCTGGGCGATTGCCCTGCATAACCTGCCCGAAGGCATGGCGATTGGCGTGGGCTTTGCCCAGAACGATTGGCAGGTGGCCATGCCACTGACCACGGCGATTGCTGTGCAGGACATCCCGGAAGGGCTGGCGGTGGCCATCAGCCTGCGCGCCGCCGGTATGGCCGTGGGCCGCGCCGTGCTGCTGGCCGCCGCCACCGGGCTGATGGAGCCGCTGGGCGCGCTGCTGGGGGTGAGCCTGTCCAGCGGCTGGGCACTGGCCTACCCGCTGGGCCTGGGCCTGGCCGCCGGGGCGATGCTGTTTGTGGTGTCGCACGAGGTGATTCCGGAAACCCACCGCCACGGCCATCAAACCACCGCCACGCTGGGGCTGATGGCGGGGTTTATGCTGATGCTGGCGCTGGACACCGGGCTGGGTTAGTAGTCATTCACCCTGATATGAACCGATCATTGGCACCGATACCCAAGGTCAGCGCGCTCGCCTGCGTGTGGGTATTTCAACGGGACGGCGACTCGACCGCTTTCGGCATGAGTCTCACCTCACATGTCGTTCCCGCGCAGGCGGGAACCCAGACCGCACCACAGCGTGCGCCGTTGGAAGCTTTAGCATGGCGGGGCGGTGGTGAGCGTACGCACCCGCTGCACGCTGTGGATGCTCCTGGATTCCCGCCTGCGCGGGAATGACACGATGGGGCGCGGTGGGCAGTTCGCTGTGGCAAATTAAGGTTTTGTTTTAACCAAAATTAAACCGAGATTCCCGGTATAAACTTGCTCGTATGAACCCTTGTATTTCAACGTGACTGACGACTAGTAGCCAGTCACGTTGAAACACGATGGCTCACGTTCCACGACGAACCACTCGCCGCGCCCCACCGCGTCATTCCCGCGCAGGCGGAAATCCAGGCGTGTCCACAGCGTACAGCGGGGTGAGCGCTCACAGCGCTACCTGCGCCATGCCCACCGCGCCCGCTGTGGCGCGGTCTGGGTTCCCGCCTTCGCGGGAACGACACCTGAGGTGAAACTCATGCCGAAAGCGGTCTAATCGCCTGTCAGTCGATTCAGATCATGGTGACTGGCTACGAGGGACTGCCGCTCTCCGTGGCGAGGGCGCGGTGTTTTCCGCGCCCGGCTCAGCCGCGATTTATCCCAAACGCCCCCGCCGCAGGCGCACGCCACCGGCGGTCAGCGCCTGCAGGGCGGCGCTGTGGCTATGGTTGGCGTGGCACAGCGCCACCGCCAGCGCGTCGGCGGCGTCGGCTTGCGGCGTGCCGTTGAGCTTGAGCAGGCGCACCACCATGGCCTGTACCTGTTCCTTGGCGGCGTGACCGTTGCCCACCACCGATTGCTTGACCTGCAGTGCGGTGTATTCGGCAATCTCCAGCCTGGCCAGCACCAGCGCCGACAGCGCCGCGCCGCGTGCCTGGCCCAGCAGCAGGGTGGAGGCCGGGTTGACGTTGACGAACACTTTTTCTACTGCCGCTTCGCTGGGCTGGTGCAGGCTGACCACTTCGGCAATGCCGTCCAGAATGGTGCGGATGCGCACGGTGAGGGTGGCGTTTTCCGGAGCGCGAATGCAGCCGGAGGCCACGTAATGGCGCTGCTGGCCCAGGATGTCGATCACGCCAAAGCCGGTGACCCGCGAGCCGGGGTCGATGCCCAGCACCCGGCGCGGCGCGGCGCTCATGCGCCAGCAGCCAGGGCGCGGGCGTCTTCCAGCCGTGCCGGCGTGCCCACGTCCAGCCACTGACCATGCCAGATTTCGCCGCTGACCTGACCGCGTGCCATGGCGGCGCGCAAGAGCGGGGCGAGTTTGGCCGGGGTATTGGCCGGGGTATCGGCAAACAGCGCCGGGTGGTATGCGCCGATCCCGGAGAAGGTCAGCCCCGGCGCATCACGCACGCGGCCTTCTTCATCCAGGGCAAAATCGCCGTTGGGGTTGTGCTCTGGGTTGGGCACCAGTACCAGATACGCCAGCATGCCGTCGGCGCGCAGTTGCGGCGCACGTGCCAGCAGGCGGGCAAACGGATAATCGGTGTACACATCGCCATTGACCACGATAAATGGTCCATCGCCCAGCAGCGGCAGCGCGGTGGCAATGCCGCCAGCGGTTTCCAGCGCGGTGGGCTCGGCAGAATAAGCCAGGTGCAGCCCCCAGGCGGCACCGTCGCCCAGCCGGGTTTCGATCTGCGCGCCCAGGTGGGCGTGGTTGACCACCCCCCGCTGCACGCCGGCAGCGGCCAGCCGGCGCAGATGCCAGCCAATCAGCGGCTCGGCCCCCACTTGCAGCAGCGGTTTGGGCGTGGTGTCGGTCAGCGGGCGCATGCGCTCGCCGCGCCCGGCGGCCAGCACCATGGCCGGGCAGACGGGGGCGCTCAAAAGGTGAAGCCCACTTGCACGGTTTCACCGGTCAGCGACTGGATCAGCCGGCCCAGCGGCAGCAGCTCGCTGTAGCGCTTGCAGGTGCGCTTGAGGTATTCCACCACCAGCGGGATGTCCTGCAGGTAAGCGTCCTTGCCGTCGCGGTGCGACAGCCGGGCAAAAATGCCGGCCACTTTCAGGTGGCGCTGCACGCCCATCCATTCGAAATCGCGGTAAAAGTCGTCGATGTCTGCCGGCAGCGGCAGGCCGGCCTTGCGGGCCTTTTCCCAGTAGCGGATGGCCAGATCAAGGATGAAGTCTTCCGGCCATTCCAGGTAGGCGTCCTTGAGCAGCGACACCAGGTCGTAGGTGAGCGGGCCGTACACGGCATCCTGAAAATCCAGCACGCCGGGGTTGGGGTCGCTCACCATCAGGTTGCGGCAGTGGTAGTCGCGGTGCACCACGCCGCACGGCTGGGCGGCAATATTGTCCAGCAGCAGGCGCTGGGCGTCCTGCCACACCGTCAGCGTGGCGTGGTCAAACGGCTTGCCCAGATGGCGGCTGGCAAACCATTCCGGAAACAGGTTCATTTCGCGGGTGAGCAGCGCTTCATCGTAGTTGGGCAGCACGCCAGCCGGGGCGGCCCGCTGGATGCGGATCAGCGCGTCGATGGCGTCCAGGTAGCGGCTGCGGGCGTTGGCTTCGGTCATGCCGGCCAGATAGGTGGTGTGGCCCAGGTCGTCCAGCAGCAGAAAACCCTGCTGCAGGTCTTGCGCCCGCACGCTGGGCACATGCACGCCAGCAGCGCCCAGCAGGGCGGCCACCTGCACGAACGGCGCGCAGTTTTCCTGTTCGGGCGGGGCGTCCATCACAATCGCGCTGCTGCCATCCTCGAAGGTGGCGCGAAAGTAGCGGCGGAAGCTGGCATCGCTGGACGCCGGCTTGAGGGTGAAGGTCTGGCCGGGGCATTGCGCGGCCAGCCAGGCGGAAAGGGAATCGAAACGAGCAGTCATCAGGGGCGCCAGAATTGCGGTAAACGCTAAAGTATGCGATTTTATACCGCCTTGATTTCCAACGTACACGGGCTTTTTCGCCCTGACGGATGTTCCATGCCGCTCTTCCGCCTGACCCCGATCGCCGCCGCCCTGGTAATGTGCTGCGCCCATGCCGACCCTGTTGAGCCCGCCGAGCCGGTGGCGGGCCAGATTGCCGTAGAAGCCGACCGCATGAGCGGGGTGGGTTCCGAACGCCTGCGCGCCGATGGCCGGGTGATTGCCGTGCGCGACAATGAACGGGTGGAATCCGACTGGCTGGAGTATTTTCAGCTGCGCCAGCGGGTGCGCGCCGGCGACCGGGTACACATGACCCGGGGCGACGACGACCTCACCGGCGAGCAGCTGGACTACAGCATGGACGACGAGCAGGGCACCCTCAGCCAGGCCACGGTGTACCGCAACGCCCCCGGCCTGCGCGGCGCGCCGGGCTATCGGGCGTCGGGCGAGCTGGTGCGCATGACGGGCAAGGATCTGTACCAGATCAGCGCCGCACGCTTCACCACCTGTGCGCCAGGGCGTGATGACTGGTATGTGCGGGCGGGGGAAATGGACCTCGACTACGCCGGCAATGTAGGCGTGGCGCGCAATGCCAGGGTGGAGTTCATGGGCGTGCCGATGCTGTACACGCCGTGGGTGGACTTTCCGCTGCAGGAACGGCGCAAGAGCGGCCTGCTCGCGCCCACGCTGAAGCTGGGCGGCGGCAATGGGGTGGAGTTTGCCCAGCCTTACTATTTCAATCTGGCCCCCAATTACGACGCCACGCTGACCCCGCGCCTGCTGGCCCTGCGCGGCATGATGCTGGGCGGTGAGTTCCGCTACCTGATGCCGGATTACAGCGGCCAGATGGCGGGCGAAATCATGCCCGACGACCGCAAGCACGGCAACGACACCCGCTTTGCCTATACCCTGACCCACGCCCAGCGCCTGGCCGCACAGAATGTGTCGTTTGGTTACAACGTGCGCTACGCCTCCGACAACGACTACTTCCGCGACTTTGGCGACCGTCGCTCGATTGCCGACGGCAGCAACCTGCTGCGTGAAGGCTGGGTCAACTGGGGCAGCCCACTGGGCCAGTTCACCCTGAAGGCGCAGCGCTACAAAACCATGCAGGACAGCAAGGCGCTGGTGGATGAGCCGTATGCCCGGCTGCCACAGCTGACCTGGACCTATGGCCGCGCACTGCCAGGGGGGCTGGAAGCCAGCCTGCTGGCCGATTTCAACCAGTTTGGCCATGGCCAGCAGGTGATCAACAACGGCTTGCAGGCGCGCCAGGACGGCAAGCGCCTGACCTTCTACCCGAGCGTGTCGCTGCCGCTGCAGGCCAGCTATGGCTTTATCACCCCCAAGGTGGGCCTGCATTACACCGAATACCAGCTGTCGGCACAAAATGCCCCGCAACACGGTGAAACCGGCGGTGTCAGCCGGGCGCTGCCCGTGGCCAGCCTGGACGCCGGGCTGATGTTTGAGCGCGAGTCCAGCTGGTTTGACCGCGCGCTGACGCAAACGCTGGAACCCCGGCTCTACTACGTCTACATTCCTTACCGCGATCAATCCCGGCTGCCCAACTTCGACAGCGCCCGCTACGACACCAGCTTTGCCCAGCTGTTTACCGAAAACCAGTATTCCGGCGGCGACCGCATCAACAACGCCAACCAGCTGACTGCGGCCATCACCTCCCGGCTGATTGACAACGACACCGGCATCGAGCGCCTGCGCGTGTCGCTGGGCCAGCGCATGTATTTTGACGAGCAACGGGTGACGCTGGACGCCAACGACATCCGCCGCACCAAAACCCTGTCGGATTTTCTGGCCTCGGTCAGTGGCCAGCTCAACCGCGATACCTGGCTGGACACCCACTACCAGTTCAACCGCGAGCTGGGCAAGACCGAGCGCTACAACCTGGGCCTGCGCTATAACCCGGCGCTGGGCAAAACCCTCAGCCTGCGCTTTCGCTACGAGCGCGACACCGAAGTGGCGGGTGCCAGCCTGCGCGGCCCATCGCGCCAGATCGACCTGGCTGGCCAGTGGCCCATTGCACGCAACTGGTATCTGGTTGGGCGACAAAACTATTCGTTTACCGGCAAACAATCGCTGGAAACCCTGCTTGGGGTGGAGTACAACGCCGACTGCTGGGCCTTGCGCCTGGTGGGCCAGCGCTATGTCAAAGACCTGAACAACAACGCCACCACTTTCTACCTGCAACTGGAACTCACCGGCCTGGGCGGCATCGGCTCCAACCCGATGCAAACCCTGCGTCAGAGCATCCCTGGTTATAGCAAGATCAACGACGTTCCCGGAAAACTCAGATGAAGAAACTGCTCATTGCCGTGCTGATTGCTGCGGCCATTGCCCCTGCCGGCGCCGCTGTGCGTGAGGCCGACCGCATTGTGGCGGTGGTCAACAAGGACGTGATCACCGAAGTCAGCCTGCGCCAGCGCGTGGCCGACGCCCAGGCCATGCTGAAAAAGCAGAACGTGCCGCTGCCGCCCGCCGACGTGCTGCGCAGCCAGGTGTTCGAGCAGATGGTGACCGAGTCGGTGCAGCTGCAATACGCCGAGCAAACCGGCATTCGTCTGGATGACACCGAACTGGACCGCACCCTGGAGCGAATTGCCGCCGGCAACAAGCTGTCGCTGGCCGAATTCCAGCAGCGCCTGAGCCGCGACGGAGTGAACATGGCGTTGTTCCGCGAGCAGGTGCGCCGTGAAGTGGTGCTGGAACGCCTGCGCGAACGCGAAGTGGACAACAAGGTTCAGGTGTCCGATGTCGAAGCCGAGCTGTTCATGAAAAGCGCGGTAAACGCCAACCGTACCGAATACCAGCTGGCGCATATTCTGGTGTCGCTGCCGGAACAGGCCGGCCCGCAAGTGCTGGAAACCCGCGCCCGCCGTGCCGAAGAAGCGCTGCAAAAAATCCGTGCCGGCAGCAACTTTGCCCAGATTGCCGCCAGCTACTCTGACGCCCGCGACGCGATGAGCGGTGGCGAACTGGGCTGGCGTCCGGCCAGCCAGCTGCCGGCGGATTTTGTCCGCGCACTGGAAGAACTCAAGCCCGGCGGTGCCACGCCGATTTTGCGCTCTGGCGCGGGCCTGCATATTTTCAAGCTGCTGGACAAGCGCAGCCGTGGTCAGTCGCATGTGATCGAACAGGTGCAGGCTCGCCACATCCTGATCAAGACCAACGAAGCCATCAGCGAGGCCGACGCCAAGCGGCGCATCCTGCAAATCCGCGACCGCTTGCAAAGCGGCATGAAATTTGAAGAGGCCGCCCGCCTGTACTCGGAAGACGCCAGCGCCAACCGGGGCGGCGATCTGGGCTGGATGGCGCAGGGCGACACGGTGCCGGAGTTTGAACGGGTGATGCTGTCGCTCAAGCCGGGGGTGTTGTCTGAGGCGGTGCGCTCGCCGTTTGGCTGGCATTTGATCGAAGTGCTGGGCCGGCGCAACCAGGATGTGGGGGCTGAGCGCGACGTGCAGGCGGTCAAGCGTGAAATCCGCGCCGGCAAGGTGGAACAGCAATACCAGGACTGGGTTCGCCAGCTGCGCGACAGCGCCCACGTTGAAACCTACCTGACCGAGCAATAAGCCATGGCCACCTTGCCGGTGATTGCCATCACCGCTGGCGAACCCGCCGGCATTGGCCCCGACCTGCTGGCGCTGCTGGCCGCCCGCCCGGTGCCGCCCGCCGGCGCACGCTGGGTGGTGATTGCCGACCGTACCCTGCTGGCGGCGCGCGCCGCGCAGCTGGGCGTGGCGGCACAGTGGAGCGACTTTCAGCCCGATGCTCCCGCGCCTACGCGCGGCCTGGAGGTGCTGCATGTGCCGCTGGCCGTCCCGGCTGAGGCCGGCGTGCTCAACGCCGCCAATGGCCGCTATGTGCTCAACACCCTGGATGCAGCCATTGACGGCTGTGTGTCCGGCCAGTTTGCGGCCATGGTCACCGCGCCGGTACACAAGGGCGTGATCAACGACGCTGGCGTGGCGTTTTCCGGGCATACCGAATACCTGGCCGAACGCACCCACACCCCGCGCGTGGTGATGATGCTGGCCGGCGGCGGCATGCGCGTGGCGCTGGCCACCACCCACCTGCCGCTGGCGCAGGTGGCATCCACCCTCACCGCGCCGCTGCTGGATGAGGTGCTGTCTATTGTCCACGCCGATTTGCGCGACAAGTTTGGCATCGCCCAGCCGCATATTCTGGTGGCCGGGCTGAACCCGCACGCTGGCGAAGGCGGCCATATGGGCCGTGAAGAACTCGACGTGATCATCCCGGCGCTGGACGCGTTGCGCGCACAGGGTCTGCACCTGACCGGCCCGCTGCCGGCGGACACGCTGTTCAACCTGGCCACGCTGGCCGGTGCCGACGCGGTGCTGGCGATGTACCACGACCAGGGTCTGCCGGTGCTGAAATACGCCAGTTTTGGTCATGGCATCAACATCACCCTGGGCTTGCCGATCCTTCGCACCTCGGTAGACCACGGCACCGCGCTGGATCTGGCCGGGACGGGCCGTATCGACCCCGGCAGCCTGGATGCCGCGATGGCGCTGGCGGCGGCGCTGGCCTGCGCGTAGCGGAGACGGCGCATCGTGCGCTGGCCGCTGCCCGCCACTACGCTGCTCCTCCGGCAAAACCGCCGGTTTTTGCCGGTTTTGCCCTTCTTTACGTCACCTCGGGAATAACCTTGTTTCCGAACGTGTTTTTCGCAGCGCGTCAATTCCGTTAAAATGCAAGACTTTCCGTATTTGGCCGCCTGCCGCGAGTTCCAATGAACGCACCCACCCCCCGTTTGCGCGAAATTCCGTACAACTACACCTCGTTTTCTGACCGCGAGATTGTCATCCGCCTGTTGGGCGAGGACGTTTGGGCCGTGCTCAACGAATTGCGCGGCGAGCGCCGCACTGGCCGCTCGGCGCGCATGCTGTTTGAAGTGCTGGGCGATATCTGGGTTGTGCGCCGCAACCCCTACCTGCAGGACGACCTGCTGGACAATCCGCGCCGGCTGACCCTGCTGGTGGAGGCCATGCGCCACCGGCTGAATGATATTGGCCAGCGCCGCGCCGGCAATGAGCGCGTCAGCCAGATGCTGGCCGCCACCCATCAGGCGGTGGACAGCTTTGCCGCCGGTTTTGCCGAGATGGCCGCGCTGCGCCGGCGCATCCAGGGCCGTTTTGCCGGCATCACCCGCAAGGACAACGTGGCCTTTGACGGCCTGGCCCGCGTGGCCCACGTCACCGACGCCACCGACTGGCGGGTGGAATATCCGTTTGTGGTGCTCTACCCGGATACCGAAGCCGAAATTGCACCGATGGTCAAAGCCTGCATCGAGCTGGGCCTGACCATCATCCCGCGTGGCGGCGGCACCGGCTACACCGGTGGTGCCGTGCCGCTGTCGCCCAAGTCGGCGGTGATCAACACCGAAAAACTCGACCGCCATCAGGGCGTGGAATACATCGAGCTGCCGGGGCTGGAAGGCAAGCACGCCACCATTCAGTGTGGCGCTGGCGTGGTCACTGCACGGGTATCCGAAGCCGCCAGCGCCGCTGGCGTGGTGTTCGCCGTCGATCCGACCTCGGCGGAAGCCTCCTGTATTGGCGGTAATGTGGCAATGAACGCCGGCGGCAAGAAGGCCGTGCTGTGGGGCACCGCGCTGGACAACCTGGCCAGCTGGAAAATGGTGGATCCGGACGGCCACTGGATGTTGGTCGAACGCATCGGCCACAACTACGGTAAGATTCACGATGTGGACGTGGCCAGCTTCCGCGTGCGCCGCTTTGCCGAAGACGGCAAAACCCTGCTGTCGGAAAACACCCTGGACATCCCCGGCCCGTCGTTCCGCAAGGTGGGCCTGGGCAAGGACGTGACCGACAAATTCCTGGCTGGCCTGCCCGGCGTGCAAAAAGAAGGCACCGACGGCATCATCACCAGCGCGCGCTTTGTGCTGCACCGCATGCCCAAGCACACCCGCACCGTCTGCCTGGAATTCTTTGGCACCGTGGCCGAAGCCACGCCGGCAATTGTGGAAATTACCGATTACTTCAAGCCCGGCGGCGGCGGCGTGCTGGCTGGCGTGCAGCTGGCTGGCCTGGAACACCTGGATTGGCGCTATGTGCGCGCAGTGGGCTACGCCACCAAGGCCAAATCCAAGGGCCGGCCCAAGATGGTGCTGATCGCCGATATTGTTTCGGACGACGAAGCCGCTGTGGGCGAGGCCGCCAGCCATATCGTGCGCCTGGCCAATGCCCGCACCGGCGAAGGCTTTATCGCCGTCACCCCGGAAGCGCGCAAGAAATTCTGGCTGGACCGCAGCCGCACCGCCGCCATTTCGCGCCACACCAACGCCTTCAAGATCAACGAAGACGTGGTGATTCCGCTGCCGCGCCTGGGGGACTATTCTGACGGCATCGAGCGGATCAATATCGAGCTGTCGATGGCCAACAAGCTGCGCCTGCTGGAACAACTGACCGAGTTTTTCCATGGCCGCCTGCCGGTGGATACCCTGGGCAGCGCCGTGACCGCCGACGAACTGCTGGGCGACCGCCGCGAAGCGGCGCTGGCGCTGATCGACGCGGTGCGCGAGCGCTGGAGCTGGATCAACACCCAGCTGGATGCGCCGTTTGCCGACTACACCGCCCGCTACCCGGATGCACCGCTGGAACCCAGCGCCGCCAGCCTGAGCCCGGCCACGGTATTCCACGCCATGCGCGACTTTGCCCTGCGCGTGTCGTGGAAACGCGAGCTGCAGGACAACCTGGACACGCTGTTTTCCGGCAAGACCGACGCGCCGATCCGCCAGGCGGTGCAGGATATTCACCAGCAGGTGCTGCGGGGCCGGGTGTTTGTCGCCCTGCACATGCACGCTGGCGACGGCAATGTACACACCAACATCCCGGTGAACTCCGACGATTACGACATGCTGCAAACCGCACACAAGGCGGTGGCGCGCATCATGGCGCTGGCGCGCGGGCTCAACGGGGTGATTTCCGGCGAACACGGCATTGGCATCACCAAGCTGGAATTCCTGCACGACGATGAAATTGCCCCGTTTGTCGCTTACAAGCAGCAGGTGGACCCGAACGGCCATTTCAACCAGGGCAAGCTGTTGCCGGGTGCCGACCTGCGCAACGCCTACACCCCCAGCTTCGAGCTGCTGGGCGCAGAAAGCCTGATTCTGGAGCAATCCGACCTGGGCGAGATTTCCGCCTCGGTAAAAGACTGCCTGCGCTGCGGCAAGTGCAAGCCGGTGTGCTCGACCCACGTGCCGCGCGCCAACCTGCTGTACAGCCCGCGCAACAAGATTCTGGGTGTGGGTTTGCTGACCGAGGCCTTCCTGTACGAAGAACAAACCCGGCGCGGCGTCAGCCTCAAGCACTTTGACGAGCTCACCGACGTGGCCGACCACTGCACCGTCTGCCACAAGTGCGTGAACCCCTGCCCGGTGAAGATCGACTTTGGTGATGTGTCGGTGGCCATGCGCAACTTCCTGCGCAAGGCCGGCAAGAAAAAATTCAACCCCGGCACCGCCGTCGCCATGGCCTTTCTTAACGCCAAAGACCCGGCCACCATCAAGGCCATGCGTGCGGGCATGATGGGGCTGGGCTACAAGGCGCAGCGCGCCGGCCACCAGCTGTTCAAGCGCCTGGGCCTGATCCAGGAGCAAACCAGCCAGCCGCCGTCCACGGTGGGCAAGCCGGCGGTGAAGAGCCAGGTGATTCACTTCTTTAACAAGCCGATGCCGGGCAACCTGCCGAAGAAAACCAGCCGTGCCCTGCTGGACATCGAAGACCCGAACATCGTGCCGGTGATCCGCGACCCGCAAAAAGCCAGCGAAGGTGCCGAAGCGGTGTTTTACTTCCCCGGCTGCGGCTCGGAGCGCCTGTTCAGCCAGGTGGGCCTGGCCACCCAGGCCATGCTCTACCACGCCGGCGTGCAAACCGTGCTGCCGCCGGGTTATCTGTGCTGCGGCTACCCGCAAAACGCCACCGGCAACGCCGACAAGGGCCAGGCCATCACCACGGAAAACCGCGTGCTGTTCCACCGCGTGGCCAATACGCTGAACTACCTGGACATCAAGACGGTGATTGTCTCGTGCGGCACCTGCATGGACCAGCTGCAAAAGTACGCCTTTGGCCAGATCTTCCCCGGCTGCCGGATTCTGGATATCCACGAATACCTGCTGGAAAAGGGCATCAAGCTTGATGGTGTGCAGGGTATGCGCTACATGTACCACGACCCTTGCCACTCACCGATGAAAACCTACCAGCCAATGACGGTGGTCAACACGCTGATGGGCAGTGAAGTGAAGCTGACCGACCGCTGCTGCGGCGAATCCGGCACCCTGGCCGCCACCCGCCCGGACGTGTCCACCCAGGTGCGCTTCCGCAAGGAAGAAGACATCGTCAAGGTGGCTGCCGGCCTGCGCACGCAAAGCCCGGACAGCGAAGTGAAAATCCTCACCTCCTGCCCAGCCTGCCTGCAGGGCCTGTCGCGCTACCACGACGACGCCAACGCTGATGCTGACTACATCGTGGTGGAAATGGCCAAGGCGGTGCTGGGCGACAACTGGATGGCGGATTATGTGGCCAAGGCCAGCCAGGGCGGGGTGGAGCGGGTGTTGCTGTAAGCGCCGCTTTGCAAACCCGTCTGCTCGGCGTGCTGCCTTGCCGTTGTTTGCGGCGGCACGCCTAAGGAAACGCTGAAAAAATCGTCATTCCCGCGAAGGCGGGAATCCAGGACGTTGATTTTGCTGTGTTTTGCTTTTGGCAAAAACGATTTTTCTGAATCAATCAGCGCCTCCCTAGAGGGCTGTGAGCCGCGCTAAACGCCTGGCAGATGCGCTCCCGTGCCGGGGCGCGCCGCGATGGCCAACCCTGCGGAAAATTCGATGAAGACGCTACACACGCTGACCATTGAGGGTTTTAAATCCATCAAGCATGCCGAGCTGGCGCTGGGTGACCTGAATGTGGTGATTGGTGCCAATGGTGCCGGCAAATCCAACCTGATCGGCGTGTTTCGCCTGCTGGAACAGGTGCTGTCGCGTCATCTGCAAATCCATGTGGCCAGCGAGCCGGATCGTCTGCTGCACCATGGTCGCAAAAAAACCCCCACCCTGACGGCAAAATTTCAGTTTGCCCAATGTGTGTATGACTTCACCCTGGATGCCGTGCAGGACTCGCTGGTTTTTGCGCGAGAGGGCGTTCTGTACGTTGGCAGTGGCAATATGGGCACCGCTATCGCCGTTGGCCACAAGGAAAGCCAGTTGGATGAGATGGCGCAGGCCAAAGGCATATCACGCGCCGCCTTGCCCGATGTCCGCCATCTGGCGGTGCATCACTTTCACGATACCTCGGACAGCTCACCGGCCAAGCAAGGCTGCTACATCGACGACAATCGCTTTTTCCGCCCGGATGCGGCCAATCTGCCGGCCTATCTGTACTGGCTGCAAGAGCAACACCCCACCCAGTTTCGCCATATCGAAGAGCACATCCGGCTGGCCGCGCCGTTTTTTGAGCGCTTTGAATTGGCACCATCGCGGCTGAACCCGCGCAAAATCAAGCTGGAATGGCGGCAAACCGGCTCGGATGCCTATTTTGACGCCTATTCACTGTCGGATGGCACCTTGCGCTTTATCTGCCTGGCCACCCTACTGCTGCAACCCACGCCGCCGGCGCTGATCTTGCTGGATGAGCCCGAGCTTGGCTTGCACCCGTTCGCCATCCGCATGCTGGCCGACATGCTGGAAGCGGCATCCAGCTGCGCGCAGGTGTTGCTGGCCACCCAATCGGTCACCTTGCTCAACCACATGGCCCCCCAGGATGTGATTGTGGCCGAGAACGACGGTGTGCAAACCGACTTTCGCCGGCTGGACGAGCACGCCCTGTCAAGCTGGCTGGAGGCGTTCAGCCTGGGTGAACTGTGGGAAAAAAACCTGCTGGGCGGCCGGCCATGACCCGGCTATTGATGCTGGTGGAAGGCCAGTCGGAAGAAAGCTTCGTCAAGCGTACCCTGGCTCCGCATCTGGCGGAATATGGTGTATTTGTGCAGGTTATCCTACTGTGGACCAAACGCCTGCCCAGCGGCAGCGGCCATCGCGGCGGCGCCTGCACATGGGCGCAAATCCGCAGCAATCTGGACAAACTGCGCACTGACCGCCACGCCTGGCTGACCACCTTGCTGGATTTTTACGGTCTGCCCGACGATGTGCCAGGTTATCAAGAGGCCATCTTGCCCGGCGATCCGCGCCAGCGCGTCCAGCGCCTGCAAGATGCCCTGGGCGAGGCCATCCGGCATCCGCGCTTTATCCCGTTTTTGGCCCTGCATGAATTTGAAGCCTGGGCGTTTGCTAACTGCCAGGTGCTGGCCACGCACTTTGGCCGCGCCGATCTGCAACAGCAAGCGGCCAAAATAGTTGCCATGGCCGGCGAGCCCGAGCGCATCAACCATGGCCCCGACACCCATCCCAAAGCGCGCCTGCGTGCGATGGGCGTGGGCTACAAAGAAACCTCGGACGGCCCGGTTTTATTGGGCAAAATCGGTATTCCCGCCATCCGTGCCGCCTGCCCACACTTTGCCGACTGGCTGAGCCAGCTGGAAAACCTCCCCACCCGCACGAAAGAATGCCCACCATGACCTCAGCCTGTGAACTCTGCGCCACCGACGGTGGCGAACTGCTCTACCGCGACGCCAAGCTGCGCATCGTGCTGGTCAACGACGCCGATTATCCCGCGTTCTGCCGGGTGATCTGGAACGCCCATGTGCGTGAAATGACCGACCTGCCGGCGGTGGACCGCTACTACCTGCTGAACACGGTGATGCAGGTGGAAGCCTTGCTGCGCGAGGTGCTGCGCCCGGACAAGATCAACCTGGCCAGCCTGGGCAATGTGGTGCCGCACCTGCACTGGCATGTGATTCCGCGCTTTACCGACGATCGGCACTTCCCTGCCCCGGTCTGGGCCACGCCACAACGCGAGGTGGCCACCGCGCACAGCCGGCCCAATCTGGCCGAATGTTTGCGCGAACGGCTGGCGACGCTGCATCAGCATCCGTGATGTAGCACAGCCATCTGAATTGGGTGGATGGCTGGTCGCTTTGGCCGTGTTTACACTGTCGCCCCCCGCCCGGCACAGGTAGAATCAGTCGTTCGACCTGACGATTTTCCCTGCCATGCTGGAGCCCCCCATGTTCTCCACCCTGATTTCCGTCGCCCAACTGGCCGCCCGTCCGGTGGGCAGTACCGTGCTGATTGACTGCCGCCATCAACTGCCCGATCCGGCATATGGCCGGCGGGTGTACGCCGAAGGCCATTTGCCGGGTGCGCATTTTTTGCATCTGGATGACGATCTGTCCGGCCCGCGCACCGGGCGCAATGGCCGCCACCCGCTGCCGGATGTGGGCGCGCTGGCGCTGACACTGGGCGAGCTGGGCATTGGCCCGGATACGCAGGTGGTGGCGTATGACGACGCCGGCGGCATGTTTGCCGCCCGTGCCTGGTGGCTGTTGCGCTGGCTGGGTCATGCGGCGGTGGCGGTGCTGGATGGCGGGCTGCCGGCCTGGCAGGCGGCGGGCTTGCCGCTGGACTGCGCGGTACCGGCCCGGCACAGCGGCGGTGGATTCCTGCTGCGCCCGGCGCTGGAGTTCACCCTCGACGCCGACGCGCTGCTGGCGTGTCTGGCTGACCCGCAGCTGCGCCTGATCGACGCCCGCGCCGCCAACCGCTTTGCCGGCCAGGACGAAACCCTCGACCCGGTGGGTGGGCATATTCCGGGGGCGCTAAACCGCTTTTTTCAGCTGAATCTGGCCGAAGGGGGCGGGTTCAAGCCGGCCAGCCGCCTGGCCGAGGAATGGACCGCGCTGCTGGCTGGCCAGCCCGCCGCCAGCGCCATTCACCAGTGCGGTTCTGGCGTGACGGCCTGCCACAATCTGCTGGCGCTGGCGCATGCCGGGCTGGGGGGCGGGCGGCTGTATCCGGGGTCGTGGAGCGAATGGTGCGCCGACCCGGCCCGCCCGCTGGCCACCGGCCCTGCCTGCTTATCCGGCGCGTGGACTTTGCCATGAAGCGGCCAGGCACACCGGGCAAGCGGGCCGCATCCTGATGGACGCGATGGAAAAAGACCTGACCGCGCAGTCGCTGGCCCGGCTGCAGCTATGGGCCATGGTGGGCATTTCCCTGCTGGTGGCGCTGGTGCTGGGCCTGTATTTTTTTCTGGCCCAGCGCGCCGACTTTGACAGCACGCTGTCGGCGGTCAAGGCGCGTGCGCTGCAGGAACAGCAAAACCTGCTGACCAAGCAGATCGAGGCCATCCGTCACGATCTGGACTACCGGCGCAGCAGCACCGAATCCATCTTGCGCCGGGAAATCCAGCAACGGGTGGACCACGCCTACAGCATTGCCGACACCCTCTACCAGCAAAACCAGGGACGGCTGAACCCGCAGCAGATTCGCGCGCTGATTGTCGAAGCCCTGCGCCCGCTGCGCTTTTTTGAGGGGCGCGGCTATTACTTCATCGACACCCTGGACGGCATGTGCGTGCTGCTGCCCACTGCGCCGCAGCTGGAAGGCACTTCGTTCTGGGATAACCGCGACCCCACTGGCCACTACATCATGCGTGGTTTGGTGGACGCCACCCGCAACCCGGCACAGGCCGGGTTTTCCCGCTACCACTGGTATCCGCCCCAGCAAAAAACCATGCAGGAAAAAATTGCCTACGTGCGGGTGTTTGCCCCGCTGGGCTGGGTAATTGGTGCCGGCGAATATGTGTACAACGTGGAACAGGACTTGCAGCGGGCCGCCCTGTCGCAGCTGCGCACGCTGCGCTTTGGCCGCGATGGCTATGTGTCGGTGTTTGATGCACAGTTTCGCGTGCTGGTGTCTCCCGCCCGGCCCGATTCTGAAGGCAAGACCGTCGACGCATTCAGCGGTCTGGAAAAACGCTCGGTGGAGACCATTATTGCCCAGGCCAGGCGCGGCGATGGGCTGGTGCGCTACCAGTGGTATCGGCCCGGTTCCACCCTGGCCGTGGACAAACTGTCCTACGTGGCCCGCTATGCGCCATGGGGCTGGACCCTGGTGACCGGCATGTATCTGGACGACCTGGACAGCGTGATGGCCGCCGAGCGCCAGGCGATGGAAGCGCGCACCCGGCAACGGCTGATGATTGGCGGGATGATTACCCTGGGCGTGCTGACGGTGGCCTTGCTGTTTTCCTGGATGTTCAGCGTCAGGATGCGCGGGCTGGTGCGCCGTTATCAGGCGCGGCTGGAGCAAAAAAACCACGAACTGGAAGACAACGCCCGGCGTTTGCAGCTGTCGGCGGCGGTGTTTGAAAGCGGCTGTGAAGCCATCATGATCAGCGATGCAGACAACCGTATCATCGCGGTCAACCAGCCCTTTACCCGGATTACCGGCTATCAGCCGGAAGACGTGATTGGCCAGGCACCGCAACTGTTTGCCAGCAGCCATCCGGGCGGGGATTTTTACGCCGAGCTCGGGCAGGCGCTGCTCAGCCACGGCCAGTGGGATGGCGAAGTGTGGAGCCGGCGCAAGGATGGCTCGGTGTTTCCGGAGTGGCTGCGGGTGGCCACGGTGAAAAACAGCGCCGGGCAGATTGAATACCATATTGCCACGTTTTCGGATATTTCCGAGCGCAAGAACGCCGAAGAGCAAATCCGCCATCTGGCGTTTTACGACCCGCTCACCGGCCTGCCCAACCGCCGGCTGCTGCTCGACCGTCTGCAGCAGGCGCTGCTGCACAGCGAACGGGTGGGCTGCCACGCTGCCGTGCTGTTTATCGACCTGGACAATTTCAAGTCGCTGAACGACACCAAGGGGCATGACGTGGGCGACCTGCTGCTGATTGAAGTCGCCAGCCGGCTCAAGCACAGTGTCCGGCAAACCGATACCGTGGCCCGGCTGGGGGGCGATGAATTTGTGGTGATGCTGGAAGACCTGCCCGGCGATTTTGCCCAGGCGGTCAGCGATACCGAAAAGCTGGCACACAGCCTGATTGCCGCCATCGAGCAGCCATTCGGGCTGGCGCAGTACCAGCACCATTGTTCGTGCAGCATTGGCATCAGCGTGTTTTATGGCCAGCGCGAAAGCGTGGATGAGCTGCTCAAGCATGCCGACACGGCGATGTATCAGGCCAAGGCCGCTGGCCGTAATACCGCCCGCTTTTTTGTGCCGTCGATGCAGGCGGCGCTGGAAGCCCGCCTGCAGCTGGAAGCCGAACTGCGCCACGGTATTTTTCATGACCAGCTGCGGCTGTTTTATCAGGTGCAAATTGGCGTGGACCAGCACGCTTCCGGTGCCGAGGCGCTGGTGCGCTGGCAGCATCCGCAGCGCGGACTGGTGTCGCCGGGCGAGTTTATCGGGCTGGCAGAAGAAACCGGGCTGATTGTGCCGCTGGGCTTGTGGGTGCTGGAGCAGGTGTGCCAGCAACTGGCCCGCTGGGCGGCGGCGCCGCTGACCGAACCCTTGCAGATTGCGGTGAATGTCAGCGCCCGCCAGTTTCATCAGGCCGGCTTTGTCGATGATGTGTGCCAGTTGTTGCAGCGTTATCAGGTCAATCCGGCGCGGCTGAAGCTGGAGCTGACCGAAAGCCTGCTGCTGGACAATGTGGCCGATTCAATCAACACCATGCATGCCCTGCGCGCGCTGGGCATCCGCTTTTCCATGGACGACTTTGGCACCGGCTATTCCTCGCTGACCTATATCAAGCGCCTGCCGATCGACCAGCTGAAAATCGATCAGTCGTTTATCCGCGACCTGGCGGTGGATCACGACGATGAAGTGATTGTGCGCGCCATCATTGCCATGGCGCACAGCCTGAAGCTGGACGTGATTGCCGAAGGGGTGGAAACCGAAGCACAGCGGGCGTTTCTGGAGCAACACGGCTGCCACGCCTTCCAGGGCTATCTGTTTGGCCGGCCCATGCCAGTGGCGCAGCTGGAGGCGCTGCTGGCGCAATGGGGCAAGCCCTCCGGGAAATCCTCCCTGTAAACGCGC
This sequence comes from Aquaspirillum sp. LM1, assembly GCF_002002905.1. NCBI lineage: Bacteria > Pseudomonadati > Pseudomonadota > Betaproteobacteria > Neisseriales > Aquaspirillaceae > Aquaspirillum > Aquaspirillum sp. LM1. The sequence continues at coordinate 168,578 of NZ_CP019509.1, forward strand.
TCACCCCAACTCCCCCGGCGCATCCGCAACGCGCCACTTCTCCGCGCCAGGATGGCCGCGCGCGCTCAATACCCGGCCACCTTGCCTTCCCGGCGCGGGTCGGCCCCGCCCAGATAGCCGCCTTCAGGCCGGCGCACGGCAATTGAGGTGCCGCTGGTCATCGGCAGCAGCTTGACCACATGCCCGCGCTGGCGCAGCGTGTCGGCCAGCGCTTCCAGCCCCCGGTCGGCTTCCAGCTCGGTGGGGCCGTTGCGGCTGCCGTAATGCGGCAGGTTGACCACCGCCTGCGGGTCGAGCTGCCACTCGGTCAGCGCCAGCAGCGAGCGCGCCACGTAGTGAATAATCAGGCTGCCGCCCGGCGAGCCCACGGCCATCTGCACCTTGCCTTGATCGTCCAGCACCAGCGTGGGCGACATGGCGCTGCGCGGGCGTTTGCCCGGTGCCACCCGATTGGCCACCGGCACGCCCTGATCGTCCGGACGGAACGAAAAATCGGTCAGCTGGTTGTTCAGCAAAAAGCCGCGCACCATGATCCGGCTGCCAAAGGCATCTTCTACCGAACTGGTCATCGACGCGGCATTGCCATGGCGGTCAAACGCCACCAGATGGGTGGTGGACGGCAGTTCTGGCGATTGATCTCGGCCCCAGGCACTGAGCTGCACGCCGTCAGGCTCGCCGGCGCGGGCCGGGCCATGGCTGCTGATCGGGTCAATCAGCTGGCTGCGTGCCGCCAGATAGGCCGGCGACACCAGCGCCGCTTGCGGCACCGCCACCTGGTCGGGGTCGGCCAGGTAGCGTTCGCGGTCGGCAAATGCCAGCCGGCCCGCTTCGCTGTACAGATGCGCGGCGTCAGCCGACAGCGGTGGCGTCTGGCTCAGGTCAAAGCGCGCCAGCAGGCCAAGAATCTGCAACACCGCCACCCCGCCGGAGCTGGGCGCGCCCATGCCGCAAATCTGCCAGCGGCGGTACGGCCCGCACAGCGGCGCGCGCTGGCGGGGCTGATAACCGGCCAGATCGGCCAGGGTCAAATCGCCCGGCGTGGGGTGGTGCTGCACCGCGCGCACCATGTCGGCGGCCACCGGCCCGCGATAAAATCCGGCAGGCCCCTGGCGGGCAATCCGGCGCAGGGTGTTGGCGTAGGCCGGGTTGCGCAGCACGCTCCCCACTGGCTGTGGCTGGCCATCGGCGGTAAAGAAATAGCGCCGCGCCTGAGGGTCAGCCTGTAGCCGGGTTTCCTTGCTCAGCAGCACATGCAGGCGCGGCGAGACGGCAAAGCCGCGCTCGGCCAGGCGAATGGCCGGTTGCGCCAGTGCAGCCCACGGCAGCCGGCCTTGCTGACGGTGGGCGGCGTAGAGCATGGCCACCAGGCCGGGCGCACCCACCGCCTTGCCACTGGCGACGGCTTCGGCAAATGGCAGCGGCTGGCCGGCGTCATCCAGAAAGCGGTCGGGCCGCGCCTGGGCCGGTGCGGTTTCCCGGCCATCCCAGCTTTGCACGCCATCACGGGCGGTGTGGCTGAGCAAGAAGCCGCCGCCGCCCAGCCCGGACGATTGCGGCTCGACCAGGCCCAGCACCCATTGCGCGGCAATCAGCGCGTCCACCGCGCTGCCGCCCTGGCGCAAGATGGCCGCGCCGGCGTCGCTGGCCAGCGGATTGGCGGTGACAATCATGGCGTGGTCAAACGCCACCGGCTGGGTGACGCTGGCCAGCCCACTGGCCGCTTCTGGCGGCGGCGCTTCGGCGTGGGCCACACTGGTGGCCCACAGCGCTAGCATCAGGCTGGCGAGGCGGCCATGGGCAAACACTTTTGACAAGACGGACATGCAAATCTCCTGGGTGACGTCGTGCAATGCGAAAGCTGGCGGGGCATTCACCATAACGCCAGAACCAGGGTGAGGTGAAGGGGCGGGCGGGCATTGGGAGGGGATGGCTGGCGCTATTCTCCGGGCAGACATGAAATTGTCACATTGGCTGTGGTATGCTTCATTTCAATACCTACTGGATTATTGGATTATGGATACCCACACTGCCGCCCAGTTGTTTGATGTCCTGTCGTCGCCGGTGCGCCTGGAAATTTACCGCCAGTTGGTCAAGGCTGGCCGCGATGGCCGGGTGGCGGGCGAGCTATCCAGCGCGCTGGACATTGCGCCAAGCAATTTGTCATTTCATCTCAAGGCGCTGTCGCACGCCGACATGGTCAGCGCCCGCGCCGAAGGCCGCTTTTTGCGCTACCGGGCCAATCTGGGCCAGATGCTCAATCTGGTGGATTTTCTCAGTGAGTCATGCTGCGAAGGGCATGCCGATTATTGCACCACCCTGCGCGCCCAGTCGCGCTGCCAGCCGATGCTGCAGCTGGTGGAATCCTGATGCTTTACTGGAGTGTTTTGCATGAATGTGCTGTTTTTGTGTACCGGCAATGCCTGCCGGTCGATTCTGGCGGAAGCCACCTTCAACCATCTGGCCCCGGCAGGCTGGCAAGCGATGAGCGCCGGCAGTCGGCCCACCGGGCAGGTGCATCCGCGCTCGCTGGCGCTGCTGGCCAGTGAAGGCATTGCCACCGAGGGCTGCCACAGCAAGTCGTGGGAGGCGCTGCCGGCCATGCCGGATATCGTGATCACCGTGTGCGGCAATGCGGCTGGGGAAACCTGCCCCGCCTATCTGGGCCCGGTGCTGCGCGCGCACTGGGGGGTGGACGACCCGGCGCATGTCTGCGGCAGCGAAGCCGAGATCAACGCGGCGTTTCAGCACGCCTACCAGGTGTTGCGCGCCCGCATCGAAGCGCTGCTGGCATTGCCGCTGGCCACGCTCAGCCAGGATCGCACCAGCCTGAAGGCCGAGCTGGAGCGGATTGGGCGGTGTGTACCGGGCTGATGTCATCGGCTGGCAATGCCGCGCTTTCATGCTGGAGGCCGGTCGGGGGGCATGACCTTCCCCGTCCGGTTTCCCCCGTCGGTGCTGCAAGCCGGCATCCGGGGGGTGGCGCAGTGTCCATTCAGGAGCATTTTCATGGCAGACAAGGTATTCAATGTGTTGTTTCTGTGCACCGGCAACTCGGCGCGCAGCATTATGGCCGAAGCGGTGATGAACCAGCTGGGCCAGGGGCGCTTTCACGCTTACAGCGCCGGCAGCCACCCGCGCGGCGAGGTGCACCCGCTCACCCTGCGCGCGCTGCACGAGCAGGGCTATCCGGTAGACGGGTTGAGCAGCAAGGGCTGGGAGGTGTTCAGCGCCGCCGATGCGCCGGCGATGGACTTTGTGTTTACCGTATGTGACCAGGCCAACGGCGAAGTCTGCCCGGTATGGCCCGGCCAGCCGATGACGGCGCACTGGGGCTTTGACGACCCGGCCCGCGCCGATAACCGCGACCCGGCGGTGCAGTACAAGGCGTTTACCTTTGTGCTGCAGCAGATTGTCACCCGTTTGCGGCTGTTTCTGAGCTTGCCGCTGGACAAGGTGGACCGGCTGTCGCTGCAGCATCAGCTGCATCAGATCGGTGGCGCGCAGGCTGGCGCATAAGCGGCGCGGGATAGCCCGGTGTGAGTTGTCCTGGGTTTGCGCGGCAGGGGCGTGTTGGGCCTGCGCCGTGCAAGCCCGCTTTCCCGATCCATTTTGTTGAATGTGTGTGGTTTTTTGACCCCGGAGCCCATGATGTCCCAGGCCTGCCCTCCCGCGCCAATGCGCGTGTTTGAACGTTATCTCACCCTATGGGTGGCGCTGTGCATTGTGGCCGGCATTGCACTGGGCCAGCTGTTGCCAGGGGTGTTTCAGGCGATTGGCCGGCTGGAAGTGGCGCAGGTCAACCTGCCGGTGGGCGCGCTGATCTGGGTGATGATTATTCCCATGCTGGTGAAGGTGGATTTCACCGCGCTGGGTCAGGTGCGCCAGCATGTGCGCGGCATTGGCGTCACCTTGCTGGTGAACTGGCTGGTCAAGCCGTTTTCCATGGCGCTGCTGGGCTGGCTGTTTGTGCGCACCCTGTTTGCCCCGTGGCTGCCTGCCGATCAGCTGGACAGCTATATTGCCGGGCTGATTCTGCTGGCCGCCGCGCCGTGTACCGCCATGGTGTTTGTCTGGAGCCGGCTGACTCAGGGCGACCCGCTGTTTACCCTGTCGCAGGTGGCGCTGAACGACAGCATCATGGTGCTGGCATTTGCCCCGCTGGTGGCGCTGCTGCTCGGGGTGTCGGCCATCAGCGTGCCGTGGGACACCCTGCTGACTTCGGTGGTGTTGTATATCGTGATTCCGGTGGCGCTGGCCCAGCTGTGGCGCAAGGCGCTGCTGCGTCGTGGCCAGGCGGCGTTTGATGCCGCCATGGCGCAGATTGGCCCGTGGTCGATGGCGGCGCTGCTGCTGACCCTGGTGCTGTTATTTGCTTTTCAGGGCCAGGCCATCTTGCGCCAGCCGCTGGTGATTGCCCTGCTGGCCGTGCCGATTTTGCTGCAGGTGCTGTTCAATTCGGCACTGGCCTACTGGCTGAACCGGGTGGTTGGCGAAAAACACGCCATTGCCTGCCCGTCGGCGCTGATTGGCGCATCCAATTTCTTTGAGCTGGCCGTCGCCGCCGCCATCAGCCTGTTTGGCTTCGAGTCTGGCGCGGCGCTGGCCACGGTGGTGGGGGTGCTGATTGAAGTGCCGGTGATGCTGCTGGTGGTCAGGGTGGTGAACGCCAGCAAGGGCTGGTACGAGCGCGGCAGTGCAGTGAAGGCTAATGCGTGAGCTGGCGCGCCGCCAGGGTGACCCGCTCGCGGTCCAGCGGCACCTGAGCGGCGGGCCGGGCAAAATCTGCCGCCGCCAGCAAGGAAAGCGCCGGGCTTAGGCCATCTTCTGCCGGTATCCGCGCGGTGGCCGCCATCGCGGCCAGGGCAAGCCCAGCCAGCAGCAGGGGGTAGGATTTGTGCATGATCATGCTCCAGTGCCAGACAGCAGTAGATAAGCATGAACAATACCCGCTGCCCACCCCCTGGCCGATTACAGCAAATTACAGCATCCGCCGATGCGCCATCTGTTTGAGCGCACAGGGTTTTCCTTGATGCGCATCATGGCCGCCCCTGTGCGCTGGGGCTACGGTCAGGGGGCGTTGCCAAGCCTGGCACGCACAATCTGGACAGAAAGCCCACCATGGAATGGAACCATTACGCCATTGCCCGCGCCGTGCATGTACTCGGTGTGGTGCTGTGGATTGGCGGCGTGGCGATGGTCACCACCGTCTTGCTGCCCGCCATTGCCCGGCGTATTCCGCTGGCCGAGCAGTACGCCATGTTTGAAGCCATTGAACAGCGCTTTGCCTGGCAAGCCAGATGGACCACCCAGCTGGTGGGAGTCAGCGGCCTGCTGATGCTGTGGCTGACCGACGGCTGGGCCCGGCTGGCGCATACCGGCTGGCTGCACGCCATGCTGTTCACTTACGCCGTGTTTACCCTGATGCTGTTTGTGCTGGAGCCGTTTGTCGTGCATCGCTGGCTGGCCGCACAGGCCAAGGCCAACCCGGCGGCCACTCTGCGTCGCCTGCAGCGCATGCACTGGCTGCTGCTCACCCTCAGCCTGCTGACCGTGCTGTTTGGCGTGGTGGGCGCGCATGGCGGCTGGTGAGCCGGTTGCCTAGTAGCCAGTCACTATGATCTGAATCGACTGACAGGCGATTAGAGCGCTTTCGGCATGAGTGTCACCTCAGGTGTCGTTCCCGCGAAGGCGGGAACCCAGACCGCGCCACAGCGTGCGCGGTGGGCATGGCGCAGGTAGCGCTGATGAGCGCTCACCCCGCTGTACGCTGTGGACACGCCTGGATTCCCGCCTGCGCGGGAATGACGCGGTGGGGCGCGGCGAGTGGTTCGTCGTGGAACGTGAGCCATCGTGTTTCAACGTGACTGGCTACTAGCCCACTTCCCGCACGCCCAGCGCCCCCTTGGCGTAACGCACTTCGCGCACCTGCAGGCGCAGCAGCCGCGCGGCACCCGGATGCGCCGCCAGCAGCGGCCCGTGTTCAATCAGCGCGCTGTCTGCCGCCAGCCACAGCATGTCTCCATTGATAAAATCCAGCCAGAGCAGGCCCGCCCGTGGGTTGAGCTGCACATTGCCCAGCGTGTTGAAGTAGCCATTGCCGGCGTAGTCGGGCAGCAGCAGCGTCTGTTCATCCACACACTGCACAAACCCCGCCGTACCGCCGCGATGGGAAACATCCACCCCATGCGCCGGCTGGCCGTCGTTGTCTGGGTGGGCGCTGGCGATAAAGCAGGTATCGGCCTGGGCAATCAGCTGGCGGGCGCGGGCATTGAGTGTGGCGCTGCGCTGCACCGGCGGCGCGGGCTGGGCGTGGGGCTGATAGTCCAGCTGGCGCGGCTGGATGTATTTGGGGCAATTGCCAAAACTCTGGTTGATGGCCACCTGCCAGCCGTCGGCCTGTTGCTGGGTCACCCGGCCATTGGCGCGGTTGCGCCGGCGGGTGTGCGCCTGCAGGCCAAGCAGCCCGACTCTGGCCCCGGCAGACAGCGCGTCGGCCAGCGGGTCGCCAGTGGGCAGGCGGGCGTGAATCATCAGCGTGTGTGCGTCAGGCGACTGGACAAAGCCAGGCGGCCCGCTCAGTACGCTGGCCCACGGCTGGCCGCTGGCGTCCACACCGCCCACCAGCAGCCACGGCAGCTGCTGAAAAAACTGCCGGTGGGCGTCGGGCATGGCCGGGCGGATGATCCGGCTGCCCACCTCGGCCAGCCGTTCGCGCTGGCCGGTGCGTGCCTGCAGCGCCTGTTCGCCGGCATGGAACGCCTCGTCCATGGCTCAGGCCGCCAGGCCGATGGCGGTTTTCGGCATCGGCACAAACCCCGGCAGCGCTTCAATCCGCGCCAGCCAGGCGCGCAGGTGCGGATAATCGGCCAGCGACACATTGCCTTCTGGTGCGTGAGCGGTGTAGCTGTAGTGGGCAATGTCGGCAATGCTGGGCTGATTGCCCAGCAAAAAGTCGCGCTGGCTGAGTTCGGCGTCCATCACGGTAAACAGCGCATGCGCACGGGCAATCACCTCGGTTGGGTTAAAGCTGGCACCAAACACCGTCACCAGCCGCGCTGCGCACGGGCCATACGCCAGTTGCCCGGCGGCCACCGACAGCCAGCGTTGCAGCTGCGCGGCTTCGGCTGGCTCGCGTGGCAGCCAGTGCGCCGCGCCGTAGCGCGACGCCAGGTAGTGCAAGATGGCGTTGGAGTCGGCCACAGTCACTTCGCCATCCTGAATCACCGGCACCTGGCCAAAGCAGTTCAGCGCCAGATAGGCCGGGGTTTTATGCTCTCCGCCAGCCAGGTCCACATCAATCGGCTTGACCGGCAAGCCAAGCAGCGACAGGAACAGCTCGGCGCGGTGGCTGTGGCCAGAACGGCTAAAACGGTACAGGGTAATGGGCTGGGCGGGGTGGTTCATCAGGGCGCTCCTGGGTGGGGGAAGGGATGTCTGGCAGTGTGGTGTAGTCCGATTTACGGATAAATGGGGTAAAGTGGATTTCACTACTGCAAAAACTGGAGCAATCTCCTGTGGACAAACTCAAGGCGATGACCATCTTTGTGCAGATTGCCGACGCCGGCAGCCTCAGCGCTGCCGCCCGCCAGCATGGCCAGTCATTGCCCGCCGTGGTGCGCAGCCTGGCTGCGCTGGAAGGCGAACTGGGCGTGCGCCTGTTCAATCGCACCACCCGGCGCATCAGCCTGACCGACGAAGGCCACCAGTACCTACAAAGCTGTCGCGGCGTGCTGGCCGCGCTGCACGATGCCGAAGCCGCACTGAAGGACGAAGCCGCCGAGCCCGCCGGCCAGCTGGTGATCACCGCGCCGGTGCTGTTTGGCCAGCATTACGTCGCCCCGGCGGTGACCACACTGCTGCAGCGCCACCCGCAGCTGCGCTGCCGGTTGTGGCTGCTCGACCGGGTGGTGAATCTGCTGGAAGAAGGCATGGATATTGGCGTGCGTATTGGCCCGCTGGACGATTCCAGCCTGATTGCCCGCCCGGTGGGCCAGGTGCAGCGCATGGTGGTGGCCAGCCCGGCGTATCTGCGTCGGGTGGGTATTCCCGACCATCCGCGTCAGCTGCAGCACGCCCAGTGCCTGGGGTTTTTGTCTACCGGCCCGCTGTGGTGGCGGTTTGCCGAGGCAGGCCGCAGTTTCAGTGTGCCGGTCAGCGGCGCGCTGGAATTCAACCACATCGCCCCGGCCATTGACGCCTGCATTGCCGGCATGGGCTTTGCCACCTTCCTGTCGTACCAGGTAGCCGATGCGCTGGCGGCGGGTCAGCTCACGCCGGTTTTGCGTGCGTTTGAACTGCCGCCGCGCCCGGTGAATCTGGTGTATCCACACGCCCGGCTGCTGCCGGCGCGGGTGCGCCGTGCGCTGGACTGGCTGGAGGCTGACTTGCGCGCACGGCTGGCGGCGTTGGCACCGCTGGGCTAAGCGCCGCTCACAACGCCCTCATGGCGTGGTTGCGCGGCCTTGTCGTGTCTGCGGTCGCACGCCTGGCCAGGAGCGCTGCGCTGAGTGTTGTGACCCACTCTCCGTCGCGCATGGGGGGGACTGATATCGCTTGTCATGGGATTCTATGCTGTAATGCTGGAAGAATTTGTCTGGGCATCGCTGCTTGCCGGCATGGGCCTGCGTTCAGCTTGCCCGTTGCCATCCCGCGCTGAATCAGGAATTGTATGGCCACCCACACCGACCGCCCATCCCGCCGCGACCTCCGCCTTCCGGCCTCCAGCCGAGCGCCTACTCGCCAGCTTGCCGTTGCACCGCCCGCGCCGTGGGTCGATCAGCGCCCGGAAACCGCGCAACTGGCCCGCCTGTCCTCACTGTCTACCGCCTCGCCTCAGCTTGGCCAGTTACGCGCCCAGCAGGCGCAGGCAGATGCGCGGGTTCCGTCCCAGCCTTTGCATCAGCTTGCTGCAAGGTTTGATCCCCAAGCGAAAGACTCACAAGATAGGGCAACAGAGAGCCAGAGCCACGGGCTGGGCCAACACACGGTTTTACCGAATCAGACCGGTTTGCCAAGCCAGCTCAAAGCCAGTGTTGAATCATTGTCTGGCATCTCTCTGGATACTGTGAAAGTACATTATAACTCCAGCAAACCGGCTCAATTGAATGCGCTTGCTTATACACAGGGTACTGACATTCATATTGGGCCAGGACAGGAAAAACACCTGCCACATGAGGCTTGGCATGTTGTGCAGCAAGCGCAGCATCGCGTCAAACCCACTGAGTCCAGGTTTGCCATCAATGATGATCCTGGGTTGGAAAAAGAAGCCGATGCAATGGGGCACCGAGCTGTGCAGCTATTTGGGCGCAGTGCGGTCAATGACAAAGTAAAGCCACTATCTCGTGTGGCCCATGTTTCTGCCCCCAGACAATTATTTTCGCTACCTCCCGGAGCACCGCCTGTCGCGGGTCAGCGAAACCATACGCTGGTGGGCGGTGTGCCAACGGAAAGCCATGTCACCACTAGGGACGCGCTGAAAAAATCAGCATTTCACCGAAGAAGACCGAAGCGGGCCGCATCGATTCGGCATGAGCGCTTTGGCGAGTAAAAAATGCCTGCTCACCGTCATTTTCGGTCAGTCTTCACCCTGTTGGGCGGCAAATTTCCTCATTTCCCCCTTTCAGGACGCACCTTGGGTGTTCAGCGCAAACAGTCGCCGCCTGGCCGTCAACAGATTCGCCAACCCAAAAAGGGTGTGCAGCCGCGCCGTGTTCTTCGCCAGCCCACGGTAGGACACCTTCTTCATGCCAAAGAGGTTCTTGATGATCTTGAACGGATGTTCAACCTTGGCCCGGATCCTGGCCTTGGCCTGTTCGATCCGCTCCTGCAGTCGTCCGACCGGCGTATCCGGCAACGCCTTGCGCTTGCCCGCACGCATGGCAATTTCCCATTCAACCCGCCTGCCCCGGTTCTCTTCCCGCTTCTCAACCCCTTGGTAGCCTGCATCGCCAAAGGCAAGCCGCTCTTCGCCATGCAGCAAGGCATGCGCCTGGGTAACATCGCTGATGTTGGCTGACGTGGTGACCAGGGTATGCACGATGCCCGTTTCAGCATCCACCCCAATGTGTGCCTTCATGCCGAAGTACCACTGGTTGCCCTTTTTGGTCTGATGCATTTCAGGATCACGCTCACCGCTTCGATTTTTGGTCGAGGACGGCGCAGCAATGATGGTGGCGTCAACAACCGTGCCTTCCTTGAGGATCAGGCCCTTCGCGGCCAGTAGGGCGTTGATGGTCTCGAAGATGCGCTCGGTCAGCTGGTGCGTTTCCAGCAGGCGGCGGAACTTGAGCAGGGTGGTGGCGTCTGGTGCAGACTCCCGCGACAGGTCTATGCCAACAAATCCCCGGATGGCCTGGCTGTCATAGATGGCGTCTTCGATGCCTTCGTCTGAGAGTCCGAAGCATTGTTGGGCGATGTACATTCGCAGCATCCGCGCTACGCCAATCGGCGGTCGGCCCCGGCCTGTTCCTTTCGGGTAGAACGGCTCAATCTGCGCGACCAAGGCGGCCCATGGCGTGACTTTGTTGATTTCGTCAAGAAACCGGTCGCGCCGCGTGACCTTCTTCTTTGTCGCGTATTCCAGTTCGGAAAAGCTGGCTTGCGTCTTCATGTGACCACCCACGTTCAATGTGCTGATGTTCGCAGATCAGGAGGCTTAGATCCAGCTGTTGGGGAATAAATCAGCGCGTCCCTAGGCATGGCGCTGCAAATGATTTGGTTGGCACGGTTCCAGGTGTTGCCATTCTAGGGTGGCAGCATATCTTGACCGTTGGCGCTTCCGGGGCCTGGGTGCGGTTTCATTTGGTCAATGAAAAGATTGGCGGGCTAGGCAATCAGGCGAATTTGGTTCCGACCAGCCAGGCGACAAACCATTGCGCGGTCTGGAAAAGCTTCGAAACCCGAATTAAAGCCTTGGCTCAGGCACAAACAGGGATTCATGTGACGGTGGATGTGACATATCCAGCCCAAAATCATGGCATTGGGTTGGCCGCAGTCAGTCATTATTACCCCACCAATATCGCCGCCCGCGTGTATTATTGGAACCCCCATACGGGTAATTATGTGTTGGACGCAAACCAGCCAAACTTTGCACCATTTCCGCTTTTGCCCCCTGCTGTGGCCGGGGTGACAAATCTAAGCGTACAAAGCTGGCTGTGGGTGAAGAACACACTGATGGCTGGACAGATGACCAAAAGTCAGGCCGAAACCTTCCTTGACGCTTTGCAAGATGGGAGAGCGGATAACTACCGACAGCAATCTGGTGAACCAACCGATGAAATGAGGTTGCTGGATGCATTGGATAATGTGGCCGATGTCGAGTGTGACGCAGGTGTGCTGCCTCACTCTAGTCGAGAGCAGGTTCTGAATGGCGCTTATCAGCTTCCCTGACAAACGCTGAAAAAAATGTCGTTTGCTCAGCGCCTCCGGCATCACTGGCACTCCCGGTATACTGCAGCCTGCTTTTTTGCTGTCTCACCCTGTTTGCCGGAGCCTGCCGATGACTGCCCCTGCTGTGCCCGCCCTGCCTGCCGAACCGCACCCTGGCCAGTTTGCCCATCAGGGCGCGCGCTGGCTGGCGGCCACTCGGCCTGCCTTTCTCACCGTATCGCTGGCCGGCAGCCTGCTGGGGCTGGCCGCCTGTCTGCCGGCAGTGAGCTGGGCGCTGGTGGGCTGGGCCTTGCTGGCGGTGCTGCTGCTGCAGGCCGGGGTGAATGTGTTCAATGACTACTACGACCATCTCAGCGGCAACGACGCAGCCAATACCGAGCGGCTGTTTCCATTTACCGGCGGCAGCCGCTTTATCCAGAATGGGGTGATGTCGGCGGGGCAGATGCTGGCCCTGGCGCTGGCGCTGTTTGCCGGGGTGACGGTGATTGGCGTCGGGCTGGTGTGGCTGCGTGGGCCGGCCTTGCTGGCGCTGGGGCTGGCCGGGGTGGTGCTGGGCTGGGCGTATTCGGCACCGCCGTGCAAGCTCAATAGCCGGGGGCTGGGCGAGCTGACCGTGGCGCTGACGTTCTATGGCGTGCCGCTGGGCATGGCGCTGGTGGCGGGTGGGCAGGTCAGCCCGGCGCTGGCCTGGGCCAGCGTCAGCCAGGCGCTGCTGATTACCGCGCTGCTTTACGTCAACCAGTTTCCTGATCGGCGCGCCGATGCGCTGGCCGGCAAGCGCCACTGGGTGGTGCGCTTGCCGCTGGCCGGGGCGGTGGCTGGCCATGCGCTGCTGCTGGCGGCGGCCTATGGCTGGCTGGTGCTCGGCCTGGGTCTGGGCCGGCTGCCGATGGCCGCCGCGCTGGGCTTGCTCACCCTGCCGCTGTCCTTGCGCGCCGCGCTGCAGCTTGGCCGGCATGCTGACACCCCGAGCCGGCTGCGTCCTGCGATAATAGCCACTTTGCTGGCGGCCAACCTGCACCCCGTGTGCCTGGCCGTCGGGCTGGCCCATGCGGCCTACTTCACCGGAAACTGACGCCATGATTGGACGCCTGAGCGGCCATCTGCTGGAAAAGCTCCCCCCGCATCTGCTGCTGGATGTACACGGGGTGGGCTATGAAGTGGATGTGCCGATGAGCACGTTTTACCAGCTGCCCGCCACGGGCGAGCCGCTGACCCTGTTCATTCACCAGGTGGTGCGTGAAGACGCGCTGCTGCTGTATGGCTTTGCCAGCCGCGACGAGCGGGAAACCTTCCGCCAGCTGCTTAAGGTCACCGGCATTGGTGCCAAGATTGCCCTGGCCATCTTGTCTGGCCTATCAGCAGACGAGCTGGCGCTGGCGGTGGCCAGCGAAGATGTGGGCCGCTTGTCCAAGGTGCCGGGCATTGGCAAGAAAACTGCCGAACGGCTGATTCTGGAGTTGCGCGGCAAGCTGGGCCTGCACGGCAGTGGTGTGCCCGGTGCGCTGCCGATGCAGGCCGGCAATGACCACAGCGCCGATATCACCAATGCGCTGCTGGCGCTGGGCTACAACGACAAGGAAGCCGCTGCCGCCACCAAGCATCTGCCGCCGGGTACTTCGGTGGAAGATGGCATCCGCCAGGCGCTGAAAGCGTTGGTCAAGGCATGAGGCGCGGGCTGTTTTATCCGCATCGCCGCCGCTGGGCGCTGTCGCCGCTGGCCGGGCTGGGGCTGCTTGGGTTTGCCGCGCTGGCGCTGGGTTTTGGCCATCCGCCGGTCAGCGTGCTGGACGCCGAGCTGGGCCAGACGCTGTTTGGCTGGCGCGACGGCTGGCTGGCGCAAGGCTTTGGCCAGTTTGCCCAGGTGTCCAACTGGCTGGGCCATGCGCCGATACAAACGCTGTGGGTGCTGTTGCTGGCTGGCCTGATGGCCACGCTGGGCCGCGACCGTCCCGCTGCTGGCGTGCTGGTGGCCAGCATGCTTGGCCAGTGGGGGGTAAACCAGCTGGTCAAAACCCTGATTGACCGCCCGCGTCCGCAGCTCGACCCGCTGCTGCACACCGTGGGTGCGTCGTTTCCCAGCGGCCACGCCATGAGCGCCACCGTGCTGTACGGTTTTATTGCCCTGTGGCTGCTGCCGCGCTTGCGTCCGGCGCAACAGCCGTGGCTGCTGGCGCTGGCCATGCTGTGGATTGCCGCCCACGCGCTGGCCCGGCCTTATCTGGGCGCGCACTATGTCAGCGATGTGCTGGCGGGCGTGGCGCTGGGCCTGGTGTGTCTGAGCCCGGCGCGGCGCTGGCTGCAGGGCCAGACCCGCATGGCCTATCTGTAATGTCTGTCAACGCCGGGCCGGCTCTGGCCCCGGCGGAAAGCGTGCCTGATGATCGAACCCGACAAACTGTCTGCCAGCCCGGCCGCGCCCCGGCTGGTGGCGGCGCAAACCCAGTCCAGCCAGGAAGACGCGCTGGAGCGTGCGCTACGCCCGCGCCTGCTGGATGAATACGTTGGCCAGCGCAAGGCGCGCGGCCAGCTGGAAATTTTTATCGAAGCCGCCAAAAAGCGCGGCGAAGCGCTCGACCATGTGTTGCTGTTTGGCCCGCCCGGCCTGGGCAAAACCACGCTGGCGCATATCATCGCCCGGGAAATGGGGGTAAACCTGCGCCAGACCTCCGGGCCGGTGCTGGAGCGCGCCGGCGACCTGGCCGCGCTGCTGACCAATCTCGAGCCGCACGATGTGCTGTTCATCGACGAAATCCACCGCTTGAGCCCGGTGGTGGAAGAAATTCTTTACCCGGCGCTGGAAGACTACCAGCTGGACATCATGATTGGCGAAGGCCCGGCGGCGCGCTCGGTGAAGCTGGACTTGCCGCCATTCACCCTGGTGGGCGCCACCACCCGCGCCGGCATGCTGACCAACCCGCTGCGCGACCGCTTTGGCATCACCGCCCGGCTGGAGTTTTACACGCCGGAAGAACTGGCCCGGATTGTCACCCGTTCTGCCGGCCTGTTGCAGGTGGAAATGGCCGCAGATGGCGCGGACGAAATTGCCCGCCGCGCCCGTGGCACGCCACGGATTGCCAACCGTTTGCTGCGCCGGGTGCGCGACTTTGCCGAGGTGCGCAGCGATGGCCGGGTGAGCCGCGACATTGCCGACGCCGCGCTGTCGATGCTGGATGTCGACCACGCTGGCCTGGATGTGATGGACCGCAAACTGCTGTCGGCGATTATCGAAAAATTTGCTGGCGGCCCGGTCGGGCTGGATAACGTGGCGGCGGCGATTGGCGAAGCATCTGACACCATTGAGGATGTGCTGGAGCCGTATCTGATCCAGCAAGGCCTGCTGCAGCGCACCCCGCGCGGGCGCATGGCCACCGTGCTGGCGTATCAGCATTTTGGCCTGACCGCGCCGGATCGTTTGCTGGGGTGAGTGAGGGGACGGGGAGGTGCGCGTGCTGGGCTGAGAACGCGCCAGCTCCCCGCATGACTTACCCCCTGGCCTGCGGGGCAAACTTGGCCCAGCGCGGGCGCAGCAGGCGTTTCAGCCGGGTGTAGGCCACCCGGTCCTTGCTGGCCAGTTGCGCCGCCAGCGCCAGGGTTTCCGGCAGCAGCGCGTCTACCGGCAAGGCCCGGTCAACAATCTGGCGCGCAGCGGCTTCGTCGCCGCCCAGCGCGCGGCCAGTCATCACCATTTCCCAGCGCGCCTGCTCATTGGGCAAGGTATTCACGCATTCCACCATCACCGGCGACAGCCCCAGTTTCAGGTCGATTTCCGGAAAGCAGATGCGGCCCCGATCGGCGCGCATGGTGCGAAAATCGCATACGCTGGCCATCAGCGCACCGCCGCCGTAGGCATTGCCGCTGATGCACGCCACGGTGGGTAGGTTCAGCCAGGCGATCCGCGCCAGAAAGCCATCCAGACGCGGCACAAAATGCTCAAACAGATACGGCATGCCCTTGCTGCGGATGTAGTCCAGATTGATGCCATTGCTCCAGGCTTTTTCGTGATTGGACGCCAGCACCAGCGCGCGGTTGGCCGCCGGGTCGGCTTCGATGGTGTCCAGGTGCTGCGCCAGTTCGTCGAGCACGGCGTCGTCGAGCATATTGCCGTTTTCGCCGTCAATCATTGTCAGCAGGTAGACAGTGTCCTGCAGGTCCAGGGTGAAATACGCCATGATTCAGTCTCCATTCTCCATGAGGGTGGGCCGCTGTGTGGCCGCGTGGCCCACATCATGCCTCAAACGTTTGTTTGAATTCAACAGGCAAGCCTCTGTTCTTCCGCCGGAATCAGGTAGAATCCCGGCTTTGATTGATGTGGGTAGGGCATGTTTTCCGATCATCTGGCCGGCTTGAATCCGGAACAGCTGCGCGCGGTCACTCTGGCGCAGGGGTCTGCGCTGGTGCTGGCCGGGGCTGGCAGCGGCAAAACCCGGGTGCTGACCACGCGGATTGCCTGGCTGATTGCCGGGCAGCGCGCCATGGCGGCCAATATCCTGGCGGTGACCTTCACCAACAAGGCGGCCCGGGAAATGCACACCCGTTTGTCGGTCATGCTGCCGATCAATCCGCGCGGCATGTGGATTGGCACCTTTCACGGCTTGTCCAACCGCTTTTTGCGCACCCACTGGCGCGATGCCGGCCTGCCGCAAACCTTTGCCATCCTCGACATGCAGGACCAACTGGCGGCAATCAAGCGGCTGATGAAGTCCCTGCAGGTGTCGGACGAGAAATTTCCGCCGCGCCAGGTGCAGGCGTTCATCAACAGCCATAAAGACCAGGGCCTGCGCGCCGAGGCGCTGAAGCCCCACGATGCCTTCAACGCCAAGCTGACTGAACTTTACGCCGCCTACGACGCCCAATGCCGGCGCGAAGGCGTGGTGGATTTTGCCGAGCTGCTGTTGCGCAGCTACGAGCTGCTCAGCAACAACGAAGCCCTGCGTGAGCATTATCGGGCACGGTTTTCGCATATTCTGGTGGACGAGTTCCAGGACACCAACAAGCTGCAATATGCCTGGCTTACCCCGTTTGCCGGCCCGCACGCCAGTGTGTTTGCCGTGGGGGACGACGACCAGTCGATTTATGCCTTCCGGGGCGCCGAAGTGGGCAATATGCGCCGGCTGATGGCCGATTTTCAGGTGGCCGAGCCGATCAAGCTGGAGCAGAACTACCGCTCCTGCGGCAATATTCTGGACGCCGCCAATGCGCTGATCCAGCATAACGATGGCCGGCTGGGCAAAAACCTGTGGACGGACGCGGGTGCCGGCGAGCCGGTTCGCCTGTATCGCGGCTGGACCGACGGCAACGAAGCCGAATTTATTGTGGACGAAGTGCGCGCGTTGCGCCGCGACGGCCATGCACTGGCCAATATGGCGGTGTTGTATCGTTCCAACGCCCAGTCGCGGGTGCTGGAGCATGCGCTGTTTCAGGCTGGCTTGCCGTATCGGGTGTATGGCGGCCTGCGTTTTTTCGAGCGCCAGGAAATCAAGCATGCGCTGGCGTATTTGCGGCTGGTGGCCAGCCCGGAAGACGACAATGCCTTGTTGCGGGTGATCAATGTGCCGGCGCGTGGTATTGGCGCACGCACGGTGGAAAACCTGCAAACCGCCTCGCGTGAGCGCGGCGTCAGCCTGTGGCAGGCCGCGTGCGGCCAGGGCGGTGGGCGCAGCGCCGCCAGCCTGGGCAAGTTTGTGCTATTGATTGAACAGCTGCGTCAGGATGCGCTGCGTTTGTCATTTGCCCAACTGGTCAGCCACCTGATAGATTTCAGCGGGCTGCGTGCGATGTATCAGAGCGACAAGGACGGCGGCGAAGAGCGGCTGGAGAACCTGGACGAACTGATTTCCGCCGCAGTGAGCTTTGCCCCGGAAGATCCGGCGCAGATTATTGCCGAGTTTCTGGCGCATGCGTCGCTGGAAGCCGGCGAGCATCAGGCCGGTGCCGGCGAGGATGCGTTTCAGCTGATGACCGTTCACGCCGCCAAGGGGCTGGAGTTTGACTGTGTGTTTGTGTCTGGTCTGGAAGAGGGGCTGTTTCCACATGAAAATGCCCTGAACGACCGCCACGGCATCGAAGAAGAACGCCGGTTGATGTATGTGGCAATTACCCGCGCCCGTCAGCGCTTGTATTTGACGCAAGCGCAACAACGTATGCTGCACGGTCAGACCCGTTATCCGCTGCCGTCACGTTTCATGGATGAAATTCCGCCAGCGCTGACGAAAAATCTCTCCGAAAGCATGACGGCTGGCTTATCATCGCGCCACGCGCCCGCGACGACGCGCGCGCCGGCCGCGCGCAGCAGCGGCCCGGCCCGGCAGGAACTGCCCGGCGGCTGGCGCATTGGCCAGTCGGTTGCTCACCCGAAATTTGGCGTCGGTGTTATCCTGAACGCCGAAGCCCTGGGCGAAGAACTGCGGCTGTATGTAAATTTTGCCGAGCATGGCGCCAAATGGCTGGACATGCGTTTTGCCAAACTGACCCCTGCCTGAGCCGCGCCCTGGCGACGGATTGAACCTTACGCATTACGGAACTGAGCCTATGTCTAAAGATCAACCACTGTCGGCTTCTTATCAGACGCTGCTGAACCGGTCCAATCCGAAACTGATGAGCCACGACGAGCAGAACCCCTACGCGTCCAAACTGATCCTGATTGTGGATTCGGTGCCGGAAATGCAACGGGCGTTGACCATGACCCTGGCCAGCTTCGGTGCCAACAAGGTGGAGTTTGCCACCCGACCTGGCGACGCCATGGCCAAGCTTGGGCGTTACTCGTTTGATATCGTGCTGTGCGACTTTGACCTGGGCAACGGCTACGACGGCCTGCACCTGCTGGAAGAAGCCAAGTCGCGCAATCTGATCAAGCAGTCCTGCGTGTTCATGATCGTGTCTGGCGAGCGCCGCTCACAGCGCGTGCTGGCCGCCGCCGAACTGGAGCCGGATGGCTACCTGCTCAAACCCTTTACTGGCGAACAACTGCGCGTGCGGCTGGACCGCGCCATGCGCCGGCGCGAATCGTTCCGCTGTGTGGACGACGCGCTCAAGCAGAACGATCTCCTGGTGGCGATCAACTCGTGTAATGAGCGGATTTCCGACGGGGACGAGTTTGCCCTGGACTTCATGCGTCTGCGCGGCACCCTGTCGCTGAAGATTGGCGACTATCTGTCGGCCAAGTCGCTGTACGAAGAAGTGATGGCGATCAAGGCGCAGCCGTGGGCGCAACTGGGGCTGGCCAAATCGCTGACCCAGCTCAAGCAGTACGACGAAGCCAAGGTGATGTTTGACGAAGTGCTGTCGAAAAATGGCCGGGTGATGGAAGCCTACGACTGGCTGGCCAAGCTGCACGAAGCGCAGAACGATCTGGCCGCCGCCCAGGAAACCCTGGAAAACGCCGTGCAGCTGTCGCCGCTGGCCATCCGCCGCCAGAAGGAACTGGCGGAAGTGGCCGTGCAGAATCACGACTACGACACCGCCGAGCGCGCACTGAAAAAAACCATCGACGTGGCCAAGTATTCGGTGTACCGCGCCGTGGAAGACTACGCCGCGCTGGCGCGGGTGCAGATTGCCAAGGGCGACCTGCAGTCGGCCACCCAGACCGCTGGCACCGTGCGCCGCGAGTTCCGCCACAATGCCACCGCCGAGTGGATGGCCAGCATCATCGACAGCCAGGTGTACAAGAAGCAGGGTCAGCCGCACCGGGGCCGGGAACTGCTCGACGAAGCGATCAAGCGCATGCCCGAGCTGGAAGAAAAACTCTCGCAGCAGGCCAAGATGGAGCTGATTCAGGCCTGCTATGCGCAGGGCCGCGAAGACGTGGGCAACCGCATGGTGCAGGACATCGTGCGCAACAACCATGATAACCAGCATGTGCTCGACCGCCTGACCCGCATCTACGAACAGGTGGACCGTCTGGAAGTGGGCAAGCAGCTGATTGCCGAAAACGTTCAGTCGGTGGTCGACATCAACAACCAGGCCGTGCGCCTGGCCCAGGCCGGCCAGCTGGAAGACGCCGTGCACATGTTCTCGCAGGCGGTGGAAGAGCTGCCGCACAACCAGCAGATCCTGCTCAACGCGGTCAACGCCATCCTGGCCATGGTGCATCGCAAGGGCTGGCACGAAACCTATATGGCGCATGCTTACAACTACCTGGAACGGGTGCGCCAGATGGACCCGCTCAACGGCAAGTACCAGAAGCTGCATCGCTCCTACCGTCAGGTGATCGAACAGCATGGCAAACAGCAATGGACGCCGATGCTGCCCAAAACCGAGGAAGAGCTGGCTGCCGAGGCTGCTGCGGTGGAGGCCACGGCCAAAAATACCAAGCCGGGCGGCACCCGGCCACCGGTAAAAACCGTCAGCTAAGCGGGGTGGGCTGGAACAGGCCCGGTGTGTCCGCTGTGCGGGGCACACCGGGCCTATGCATGATAGGGGGCCATCGGTGGGGTGCCGCTGGGCGGCGCATGCCTTTGTCAGATAAAAAACTGTTTTAATTCAACCTGTCATGGCGGGTTGGCATGGTGTGACAGGATTGCGACACTTGTGTGCGTGTCTTCGGCATGATGCTGGTCAAGCGCGCCACAGGCTTCTATGATTTGTGCAGTGCAACACATCTCATCAGGAGCCCGACCATGACCGACCACGCCAACGCCACGCTCAGCGAAACCAGC
Organism: Aquaspirillum sp. LM1; assembly: GCF_002002905.1. Classification (NCBI taxonomy): domain Bacteria; kingdom Pseudomonadati; phylum Pseudomonadota; class Betaproteobacteria; order Neisseriales; family Aquaspirillaceae; genus Aquaspirillum; species Aquaspirillum sp. LM1. Next base: position 188,623 of record NZ_CP019509.1, read on the forward strand.
GAACACAGCAGCGACACGCTGCAATACCCCTACACCATCACCGAAAAACTGCAGGACAGCCTGCATCAGGCGCTGGACAGCGCCGAGTCACCGCGCGACCTGGGTATTGCCTGATTGCTTCCGGGCCAAACCCTGCCCCACCCTGGCTGGCCGACTGATGGCCATGCACCTTGGTGGGGCAAATTTTGTGCGCTGGATCAAGACAAACACCGGGTGATGCGAGTAGTATAAAACCGTGTCACGGCAGCGCTGTTGCTGCCCGTCCCATCATCAAGGAGTGCCGTATGTTTCCCGAGTATCGTGACCTGATCACCCGCCTGAAAACCGAAGACGCCCACTTTACCCGTCTGTTCGACAAGCACAACGCCATCGATCAGCAAATCAAGAACATGGAAGCGCGCATCGAACCGGGCTCCCCGGAAGAAATCGAAACGCTGAAAAAAGAAAAGCTGCACCTGAAGGACGAGCTCTACACCATTCTGCGCACCGCCGCCGCCTGAGGCCAGCCGCCCGCAACGGGGTGACGGAGTGACAACGCCCGCCTGACGTTCTGTCGGCGGGCGTTTTGGCGTCTGCCTATCCTATGCCGCTTACAGCTTCAATGCCCGCCGAATGGCCGGCAGCGCCGCCTGTGCGGCCTTTTCGCCTTCCAGAATTGCCTGGTTTTTCTGAGCAAAGTCGGTCGAGCCAATCCGGGAAATATCCGGACGAATCACCACTGTGGCGCGCTGCAGCTCCGCTTCGCCCAGTTTCTGCCCCATGATATTCAGCGTCTGGTCCAGCGTGTTCAGCGTGCCGCTGCCTGGCTTGCGGCTGGGTTTGGTGGAAATATCCACCGCAATCACAATATCGGCCCCCATTTCCCGGGCGGCGTATACCGGCACCGGGCTGACCACGCCGCCATCCACGTATTTGCGCCCCTGAATCAGCACGGGTTCAAATACACCGGGCACTGCTGCCGAGGCGCGCACCGCCTGGCCGGTGTTGCCGCGCCGGAACACCACCCGGTTGCCATTGGTCAGATCGGTGACCACCGCGCCAAAGGCGCGGTTGAGCTTTTCAATCGGGCGCTGGCTGACTTGCTGGTTGATATAGCGCTCCAGCTTTTCGCCCTTCACAAAGCCGCTTTCACCCAGAATCAGGTCGCTGATCGACGCGGGATCCAGCGCCACCGCCATATTCTGCAACTGTATGCCGGTGTAGCCGGCAGCATACAGGCTGCCTACCACCGCACCGGCGCTGGTGCCGGTGACAATGTCCGGATAAATCCCGTGTGATTCCAGCAACTTGATCACCCCAACATGGGCAAAGCCCTTGGCCGCGCCGCCGCCCAGCGCCAGGGCGAGCTTGGGCTTGCTGGCTGGCGTGGGGGCGGGGGGCGCGCTGGCGCAGGCGCTCAGGCACAGGGCGGCGGCCAGGGTCAGCAGGCGGCGGCGGGAGAGGGTGAGCAGGGGGGCAGTGCTTACAGCAGGGTGTGTCATCGGCGCGGGGTATCGGGGCGAGGTTGGAATTCAATGATCTGGCTGCCGTCGTCCAGCTTGCGGCTGGGGCGTTGCGCCGGCTTCCAGGCGTGGCCGTACACCACTTCGTAGGTGGCTGGCAGCTTGCCGTCGCGGCGCAGGGCATCGTAGCGGGCGGTGATATCGCGCCAGGCGGTTTTGCCCATCAGGCCGGTTTTGCGCCCCTGGGTGACGTTATGCGCACCAATGCCTTTCAGGTCGTGCATCACGCCCTTGATGTCATCGTAGGTGAGGACGATTTTTTCCATGTCCATCACCGGCGTGGCAAAGCCGGTGCGCACCAGCGCATCGCCAATGTCGTGCATGTCGATAAAGCGGTTGACGTGCGTGTGGCCGTCGATGCCGGCAAAGGCGTGGTTCAATTCGCACAGGGTGTCCGGCCCCAGGGTGGCAAACATCAGCAAGCCATCCACGCGCAGGGCACGGTGGAATTCGGCAAATACCTGATCCGGGGTATTCACCCACTGAATGGCCAGGCTGGACCAGACCATGTCCACGCTGGCGCTGGCCAGCGGCAGCTGTTCGATGTCGGCGCACAGCTGCCAGGGCTCGGCCTTGCGGAACAGCCGGCCCAGCAGGCCGCCGCGTGGCGCAGCCTGCTGTTTTTGCCGGGACACCTGCAGCATGCTCGGTGCCAGGTCCAGCTCGATCACCTGAGCGTCGGGGTAGCGGCTGCGCAAGCCCACCGCCCCGTAGCCGGTGCCGCTGCCGGCATCCAGAATACGCAACGGCGCGTGGCGGATATAGTCCAGGCGCTCGCTCATGCGGTCGGACACTTCGCGCTGCAACACCGCAGCGCCATCGTAGCTGTGCGCGGCGCGGTCAAACGCCTCACGCACGCGGGATTTGTCGGTATAAAACGGTTCGGTCATCAGTATTACCGGCGTCACGTCAGGCGTGGCGCTGCAAAAAGGGAATCAGGTCAGCCAGAAACTCGGCTTCGTGCGACAGGAACGGCGCATGCGAAGCCTGGGGAAATTCGGTGAGCGAGCAGCCCGGAATGGTCGCCGCCAGCCAGCGCGCCGCGCCAATCGGCGTCAGCGCGTCGCGCTGGCCGTAGCTCAGGTGGGTGGGCACGCGCAGGCTGGGCAGTTCCGGGCGCACATCGCTGCTTTCCAGCACCGCCAGCGCATCGTCCAGCGCGCTGGGGCGGCCATGGGCAAACAGCTGGTGCTTCATCTCGGCCAGCACGGCGTGCGCCGAATCGCTGCCCAGGGTTTGCAGGGCCAGAAAACGGCGCAGGGTTTGCTCGAACTGCTGGCCCAGATTATCGGCAAACTGGCGCATCACCGCCACTGGCTGGGCATGCGGCCAGTCGGCCTGCTGCATAAAGCACGGGCTGGACGCCACCAGGGTCAGGCTTTTGACCGAGGCCGGCGCATCCAGCGCCCAGCGCGCCCCCACCAGGCCGCCCAGCGACCAGCCCACCACCTGCACCGGCAGCGGAAAACTGGCCTGCAGCGCCTGGGCCAGCGCCGGCAGGGTGTACGGGGCCACGCTGGCGCTATGGCCATGGCCGGGCAAGTCTACCTGATGCACGGTAAAGTGGTCGGCCAGCGCCGCCGCCACCCGCGCCCACACGCCGCCGTGCAGGCCCCAGCCATGCACCAGCACCACATCCGGACCGCGTCCGCTGGTTTCAAAATATAAAGAAGGGCTCATGCCGGCCTATCATCCGCAGAATCGGACAGTTTGACCAGCTGTATCACCCGAAAGGTTCCGCCCCACAGGGCCGGCTCGTCATGCGCCACACGCAATTGGGTGTAGCCGACAATGTCGGCAAAGCGGCGGTTGATGTCGGTGGCCAGCCAGCGCAGCGGCACATTCAGCGCCTGTCGCCAGCGCGGTGGGGTGGTGCCATCGGGCAGGAATTTGTCGAAAATCGCCACCCGCCCGCCGGGGGCCAGCACCCGCTCCACCTCGCGCAGGGTGCGGATCGGGTCGTCCACCACGGCGAGAATCAGGTGCAGTACCACCAGGGTGTAATGGTTGTCTGGCGCATCCAGCGCTTCGGCATTCATCACCCGCGCGTCAACCGTCATCCCCAGCCGCGTCGCCCGTTTGCGCAAGCGCGCCAGCATGGCCGGTGAAATATCCGTGGCCACCAGCTCGGCGCAGCTGCCCAGCTCGGGCAAATCCAGCCCGGTGCCCGCCCCGACCAGCAACACCCGGTCGCGCGCCCCCGGTCCGGCCAGCCGGATGGAACGCTGCCGCTGCCGGCTGAAACGCCCGGCCAGCAGATCGTAGATCGGGGCGTACAGCGAGTAGCGCAGGTGGGGCCAGGAAGGGGGCATGATCGGGCTCGGGGGGATTGACGGGCTTGGGTTAGGGGTGGCGCACCGGGGTGGCGGTGAGTCTGACCCCCAGCGCGTGCAGCAGTTTCAGCACGGTATCGTAGCGCGGCTTGGCCCCTGGCGTGAGCGCCTTGTACAGGCTTTCCCGCCCCAGCCCGGCGGCGTTGGCCAGCTGCGTCATGCCGCGCGCCCGTGCGACATCGCGTATTGCCGCCAGCAACACATCCGGATTGGGGTCTTCCAATGCAGCGTTTAGGGACGCGCTGATTTATTCCCCAACAGCTGGCTCGAAGTCTCCTGATCTGCGAACATCAGCACATTGAACGTGGATGGTCACATGAAGACGCAAGCAAGCTTTTCCGAACTGGAATACGCGACAAAGAAGAAGGTCACTCGGCGTGACCGGTTTCTTGACGAGATCAACAAAGTGACGCCCTGGGCCGCCTTGGTCGCGCAGATTGAGCCCTTCTACCCAAAAGGAACAGGCCGGGGCCGACCGCCGATTGGCGTAGCGCGGATGCTGCGAATGTACATCGCCCAACAATGCTTCGGACTCTCAGACGAAGGCATCGAAGACGCCATCTATGACAGCCAGGCCATCCGGGGATTTGTTGGCATAGACCTGTCGCGGGAGTCTGCACCAGACGCCACCACCCTGCTCAAGTTCCGCCGCCTGCTGGAAACGCACCAGCTGACCGAGCGCATCTTCGAGACCATCAACGCCCTACTGGCCGCGAAGGGCCTGATCCTCAAGGAAGGCACGGTTGTTGACGCCACCATCATTGCTGCGCCGTCCTCGACCAAAAATCGAAGCGGTGAGCGTGATCCTGAAATGCATCAGACCAAAAAGGGCAACCAGTGGTACTTCGGCATGAAGGCACACATTGGGGTGGATGCTGAAACGGGCATCGTGCATACCCTGGTCACCACGTCAGCCAACATCAGCGATGTTACCCAGGCGCATGCCTTGCTGCATGGCGAAGAGCGGCTTGCCTTTGGCGATGCAGGCTACCAAGGGGTTGAGAAGCGGGAAGAGAACCGGGGCAGGCGGGTTGAATGGGAAATTGCCATGCGTGCGGGCAAGCGCAAGGCGTTGCCGGATACGCCGGTCGGACGACTGCAGGAGCGGATCGAACAGGCCAGGGCCAGGATCCGGGCCAAGGTTGAACATCCGTTCAAGATCATCAAGAACCTCTTTGGCATGAAGAAGGTGTCCTACCGTGGGCTGGCGAAGAACACGGCGCGGCTGCACACCCTTTTTGGGTTGGCGAATCTGTTGACGGCCAGGCGGCGACTGTTTGCGCTGAACACCCAAGGTGCGTCCTGAAAGGGGGAAATGAGGAAATTTGCCGCCTGACAGGGTGAAGACTGACCGAAAATGACGGTGAGCAGGCATTTTTTACTCGCCCAAGCGCTCATGCCGAATCGATGCGGCCCGCTTCGGTCTTCTTTGGTGAAATGCTGATTTTTTCAGCGCGTCCTTAGGTACAGGGCGATGGTTTCCTCATCGTCCAGATAGTCTGCTGCGTCAAACGGGGTAACTTGGGTCATGGGTTATTCTCCAATCACGCCAAGTGTATCCATAAGGATACACTTGGCCAAGCTTTTATTTTCTTCTCACCGCCTCACCACCAACCCCAGCCCCGCCACAATCGGCAGTGCTCCCAGCAAATCCGTCAGTGTCACTGTTTCGCCCAGCAGCGCCACGGCCAGCAGGGTGCCAAACAGCGGGTTGAGCAGGTGAAAGCTGCTGGCCTTGGCCGCGCCGCCGTGGCGCACCAGCCACAGCAGCATCAGCGTGGTGCCAATCGACACCACGGTGGCCTGATAGGCCAGGCTGGCCAGTACCAGCGGGGTGGGGGTGAGCTGCAGGCCTTCAAACCATAGCGCGGGCGGCAGCAACACCAGGCCGCTGGCCAGGAGTTGCAGGCGGGCGATGCGCCAGGGGTTGAGCTGGCTGGCGGCGCGGCGGTTGAACAGGGTGGACACCGCCAGCGCCAGCGTGCCGGTCAGAATCATGCCCACGCCTAGCAGGGCGGCGTCATCCAGTGCGGCAGTGCCTCCGGCGCGACCGGCCATGATCCACGCCACGCCGCCCAGGCCGCACAGCAGGCCCAGCAGCCGACGTGCGCCCAGCGGTTCGTGCAGCCACAGCGCCGCCATGGCGGCGGTGATCAGCGGGCTGGTGCTGACCAGAATCGCGGTCAGCCCGGCGGGCACATGGCGCAGGCCATGGTAGCCCAGCCCCAGATAGACGGCATTGGTCAACAGGCCGGCAATCAGCGCGTGCCGCCAGGCCGAGGCGGGGGCCTGGGCTTGTTCTGGGGTGTCACCGGGCAGCCAGCGTCGCAGCAGCCACAGCAGCGCGCCCGCTGACAAAAACCGCAGGCTGAGCAGGGTGAACGGCCCGCAGCCGGTCATTGCCTGTTTGCCGGCGATGAACGCCGAGCTCCAGATCAGGCTGAAGGCGCAGCCGACCACGGCAATGCGCCAGGCGGGGGTGGACAGTGCCGGGGACGGCAGGGACAAGCTGGACATGATGGGCTCCGGGTGGACAGTGCATGGCCTCACTGTATCGGCGCGTAGCTTATTTGCAAAATTGATAATTCATGCTTGATAATCAGCTAATACAATTTTGCTTGCCCTGAGGAATGCCGATGTCTGCCCTTGCCCGCCATCTGGAGCTGGACTGGCTGCGTGCGCTGGTCACCATTGTCGATTGTGGCAGTTTTTCTGTGGCTGCCGAGCAACTGGGGCGCAGCCAGTCGGCCATCAGCCTGCAAATCAAGCGGCTGGAAGATACCGTGGGCCAGCCGGTGCTGCTGCGCAGCCAGGGCCGGGTAAGCGGGCCAACCGGCGAGGGCCGCGTGTTGCTGGATTATGGCCGGCGCATGCTGCGGCTGAACGACGAGGCCTGGGCTTGCTTTGCTCAGCCCACGCTGGCGGGCCGCTTGCGGCTGGGTTTGCCGGAAGAACTGATGGAGAGCGTGTTTCCGCCGGTGCTGGCGGCGTTTTCCCGTGCCTGCCCCAGAGTGGTGCTGTCGGTGCGCTGCGATTTGTCGGTCAAGCTGGCAGCGCAGCTGGACGCCGGCGAGCTGGATCTGGCCCTGGCCAAGCGCGTGGCCGGCCAGCCGGCGGCCACGCTGGGCGACGGCTGGCAGGTGCTGCGCCGCGAGCCCTTGTGCTGGTTTCGTGCTGACGGCAGCGAAGCGGGCGAGCAGCGTCCGCTGCCGCTGGCGGTGTTTCATGAAGGCTGCGTGTTTCGCGGCGCGGCGCTGGGTGCGCTGGCGGCCAGCGGCCAGCGCGGCGAAGTGCGCTTTACCGGCAGCAGCATCACCGCCTTGCGTCATGCCGTGCTGGCCGGGCTGGCCATTGCCCCGTTGCCGGCCAGCCTGGGCGTGGCTGGCATGCACCCGATTGGCACCGGCCTGCCGGATTTGCCCGATTGCGAACTGGTGGCACGGTTTGCCGCTGGCGAAGCGCAGCCGGCAGCCCAGCGGCTATGGGGCTTGCTGGCCGAACAACTGCGCCAGCCGGCCAGACCGGGGTGAGTGGGCATCCGTGCCCGCAGGCCGTACCTGCGCAGCCCTGCATCTTTGCTTTGCGTAAACCGTCTGTAACTTTTACCATTGACGGTTGTGCTGCCTCCCACCCATTTTCCACTCGCGAAACGCCGATGAACCCGAACCTGTCGCTGCTGCAACCGTATCCGTTCCAGAAACTGCGCGAGCTGTTCCGTGAGGTCAGCCCCAACCCGGCGCTGACGCCGGTCAACCTGTCGATTGGCGAGCCCAAGCACGCCACCCCGGCCCTGGTGACCGATGCCCTGGTGGCCAATCTGGCCGGCCTGGCCCAGTACCCGGCCACCCAGGGCAGCGAGGCACTGCGCAGCGCCGCCGCCAGCTGGCTGAGCCGCCGCTACGGCCTGCGCGCGCTGGATATCCAGCGTGAAATCCTGCCGGTGAACGGCAGCCGCGAAGCGCTGTTTGCCTTTGCCCAGGCGGTGATCGACCCCAGCGCCGGCAAGCCGGTGGTGATTTCGCCCAACCCGTTTTACCAGATTTACGAAGGCGCGGCGCTGCTGGCCGGGGCCGAACCGTACTACGTGAACTGTCTGGCCGACCAGCGGTTTCAGCCAGACTGGGCCAGCGTGCCAGAAGCCATCTGGCAGCGTACCCAGCTGGTGTTTGTCTGCAGCCCTGGCAACCCCACCGGCAGCGTGATGTCGCTGAACGACTGGCAGGATCTGTTTGAACTGTCGGACCGCTACGGCTTTGTGATTGCCTCGGACGAGTGCTATTCGGAAATCTACTTCGACACCCCGCCGCTGGGTGGGCTGGAAGCCGCCGCCACGCTGGGCCGCGACGACTTTACCAATCTGGTGATGTTTACCAGCCTGTCCAAGCGCTCCAATGTGCCAGGCATGCGCTCCGGTTTTGTCGCCGGCGACGCCCGCGTGCTGGAAAAATTCCTGCTCTACCGCACTTACCACGGTTCAGCGATGAGCCCGGCCATTCAGGCCGCCAGCGTGGCCGCGTGGGGCGACGAAGCCCACGTCGAGCATAACCGCCAACTGTACGCCGAGAAGTTTGCCGCCGTGACCCCGCTGATTGCCCAGGCGCTGGACGTCAGCTTGCCTGAGGCCAGCTTTTACCTGTGGGCCAAAGTGCCCGGCGACGATGCCGAGTTTGCCCGCGAGCTCTACCGCGAACAGCACGTGACCGTGCTGCCCGGCAGTTTTCTGGCGCGCGATGCCCACGGTGTTAACCCTGGCGCGGGCTATATCCGCATTGCCCTGGTGGCCCCGCTGGCCGACTGCCTGGAAGCCGCCCACCGCGTGGTGGCGTTTGCCCGCAGCCGCGCCTGATGCCTGTTAGGGATACGCTGAGAAAATCGTCATTCCCGCGAAGGCGGGAATCCAGAGTGTTGATTTTGCTGGGTTTTGCTTTTGGCAAACACGATTTTTCTGAATCAATCCGCGCGTCCTTAGCCGTCGGGCGTGTGTTCTTTAAGGAAACGCTGAACAAGTGGTTATCCCCGCGCAGGCGGAAATCCCGGATGTTGATTTTGCCGGGTTTTGCGTGCAGCAAAAACAGTTGTTCTGCATTCATCAGCGTTTCATTAATTGTTCTTTAACTCTGTTCTTTTAGAAGATATTTGCATGTCTGTTCCCATCCGTATCGCCAGAGGCCTTAATACCATGCACCCGATCCAGACCCTGATCGACGAATCCTTTGAAAAACGCGCTGACATCTCGCCGGCCACCGCCTCGCCCGAACTGAAATCTGCGGTGATGCAGGTCATCGACGAGCTCGACACTGGCCGCATCCGCGTGGCGGAAAAGCACGGTGACGAATGGGTGGTGAACCAGTGGGTGAAAAAAGCCGTGCTGCTGTCGTTCCGCATCCGCGACAACGCGCCGATGGCCGGCGGCTGCATGCAGTACTACGACAAGGTGGACACCAAGTTTGCCGACTACACCGAACGTGAATTCCGCGAAGGTGGTTTCCGCGTGGTGCCCAACGCCGTTGCCCGTCGCGGCAGCTTCATCGGCAAGAATGTGGTGCTGATGCCGTCCTACGTGAACATTGGTGCCTATGTGGACGAAGGCACCATGGTGGACACCTGGGCCACCGTCGGTTCGTGCGCGCAAATCGGCAAGAACGTGCATCTGTCCGGTGGCGTGGGCATTGGCGGCGTGCTGGAACCGCTGCAAGCCAACCCGACCATCATCGAAGACAACTGCTTCATCGGCGCGCGCTCGGAAGTGGTGGAAGGCGTGATTGTCGGCGAAGGCTCGGTGATCTCGATGGGCGTGTACATTGGCCAGTCCACCAAGATTTACGACCGCGAAACCGGCGAAGTCAGCTATGGCCGCATCCCGCCGGGCTCGGTGGTGGTGTCGGGCAACCTGCCGTCGGCAGACGGTAGCCACAGCCTGTACTGCGCGGTGATCGTCAAGAAAGTGGACGCCAAGACCCGCGCCAAGACCAGCATCAATGAGCTGCTGCGCGGGGTGTAAGCGCTGAGGCGGGCCAGTGTGACGCCAGCCTGTCTGTTATGCCGTTGCAGGTGAAATTGAAAAAAGCCGGTGTTTTCTTGAATGAAAACACCGGCTTTTTTGCTGTCAGCGCGAGATGATGGTGGGAATTTCGCATTCTTTGAAATTTCAGCCGAAGCGCGTAAAAATACGCCACTAGCGTTGCCATGCGCCGCAGTCTTAAAGCATACTCCGATATGACAATTTCCGATCCGTACTGACATGCCCTGTCAGGCTGATGTGGTTTACTTGCCGGGTTACTCTACTTTTTGCGGACTGCCTCATGTCGGTTGACTCACCCAAACACGAAATGCTGGCCAACCGGCTGGCGGAAATCCTGCTCAAGCTCAATCTGGACGAACGGCCCAGCCGTCAGGAGCTGGCCGCAGAGTTCAAGGTGACCGAACGGACCATCTATCGCGACTTGAACCGCCTTGGCAGCATTGTCGAACAACTGCCGGATGGGCGTTACCAGCTGGTGAGCCAATACCGGGGCAAGCTCAAGCCTAAAGACCTGCAATCCTTCGCCCAGCTGGCCGGGGTGGAGCAACTGTTTCCAGAAGCCAGCCCGCAGTTTCTGGTGGCCTTGCTCGATACCCTGTGCCAAGGCAGCCTTCTGGTGCATGGCCACCAATACGAGCGCTTCAAACCTCACGACAAAAGCTTTGATCAATTGAATGAGGCCGTCGCCGGACAACGTGTCTGCCGGCTGACCTATAGCGACAAGCCCCGCGAACTGCACCCCTACCGGCTGATCAACAAAAACGGCATCTGGTATCTGGCCGCCACCGAGCAAGGCCAGCTCAAGGCGTTTGCCTTCAGCCGGATCAGCCAGCTGAAAGTGACCGAGCAGAGCTTTACCCCTGACGCCACGATTCAGGCCAATATCGAAAACGAAGACGACATCTGGTTCAGCCGGGAAAAAACCGAAGTGCTGCTCAGCATCGCCCCCGAAATTGCCTACTATTTCCGCCGCCGCAAGCTGCTGCCCAAGCAGGAACTGGTGCGCGAGCTGGAAAGTGGCGGCTTGATCGTCAGCAGCCAGATCAGCCATGTCGATCAGATCCTGCCGCTGGCCCAGTTCTGGCTGCCGCGCATCCGCGTTGTTGAGCCGGCTTGGCTGCGCGAGCGGCTGGAGACGGTGCTGCGCGATTACCTGGAGCAGAAGTGACCATGCCGGTTGCTGCGCGTCCGTTGCTTTATCAGTGCCCGGCTTGCGGCTGGCGGCATATCGTGACCCCCATCGGCGATGTGCTGCTGGGCGAGCCTGCTGCATGCCTGCACTGTGGCCATCATCCCCTTTCCATCCAGCCGGCCAGTTTGTTTCAGGCTGCGCTCAAGCGTTTACTGGAGTTTCGACAATCATGAGCGAATTGCAAGACCTTGCCCGCAGTATTATTGATGCGATTGTCAAAGATGCACCGGCCACGCTCAGGCTAGTGGTGGGTAGGAAGTGCTTGGTATATATTTTATGACTTATGATATGATTAATGGCATTCTGCATTTTTTACAAGAGCGTGTGCGCGCACCGTCTCTAAACTGATAAGGCCTTGAGTGAAAATGGAAGAGCTGCCTATTTCTGAAAAATTGCCTAACCAATCTATTCATGAGTTACGTAGCCCTCGTATTTCATTAGAAAATGATGTGGTCTTGGCACCTGAAACTCGCCGAATGTTTGAGGAGGCGATTGGCGCTATGCGACATCATAAAACAATTTATACGGACTGGGGGTTTGGTGCAGTTGACCCAATGGGCCGTAACATGATTCTCAACCTGTATGGGCCTCCGGGCACAGGTAAGACATTGGCAGCTGAAGCGCTGGCTGGTACGTTAAAGCGCCAGTACCTACATATTGGCATCTCAGAACTTGAAAGCAAGTATGTAGGTGAAACCGCAAAAAACATCACTGCAGCATTCAAATCTGCTGCAGCTGAAGGCGCTCTGTTGTTTTTTGATGAGGCTGACACTCTGCTGGGTGCGCGCCTTTCCTCTGTTACCCAAGGCATTGATAATGAAATCAATTCGATGCGCTCAACGTTACTGATTGAGTTGGAGCGCTTCGATGGTATTGTTGTTTTTGCGACCAATTTTGCAAAAAACTACGATAACGCTTTTGTTAGCCGTATTCGCTACCATATTGAGTTCAAACTTCCCGATTTAGAAGGGAGAAAACTATTGTGGCAGCGCTTGCTTGTGCCTGGTGTCCCTTTGGCTGAAGATCGTGATTCTATTATTGAGCGCTGTGCCATTGCTTCCGATGGCTTATCTGGCCGAGAGATCCGAACAGTTCTTCGTACAGCGTTCCCTCGCGCCCTTGTTGAGCATGTAGAAAATCCATGTGTTCAATGGAGACATTTTGAGACGGCAATTGCCGATGTGCATGCGGCAAATCGTAATGTTGGTAGTTATAAGCATGTGGTGAGTAATGATAATGTTAGCTCTGATGCTGGGAGAAAATTACTAGGTTTTTCTGATTGATTTCTATTGCATATCTTTTTGGGTGTGCGCAACCATTTATATTGTATGAATTATTGCTAGGGAGTTAGGCATGGGATTTTGGAGCTCAGTAGGGAGTTTTTGTAGCTCAGTTGTCAGTTCAGTTAGCCGAGCAGCCAGTGCAGCCTGGGAGACGACAAAAGACATTGCTAGCAAGGCTGTAGGTTGGATGGCGGAAAAAGCAGAAAGCTTTGTTGATAATGTAAAAGAGGTTTGGCGTACGGTTAAGCCTTATATCGAGCAAACACGCAAAGTATTGCAAACAGCTGCCAAGGTGGTAGGGATACCCTGGCTTAGCTCTGCGTTAACGATGCTCGACAAAGGCTTGGGCGCATTGATTGCATTTGAAGATTCGCCAATTGCCAAAAAAGTTGATGCTGCGATCAAATGGGCGATCGAGTTGGCTCAACGCTGGCAGAAAGCTAAGCCTGGGCAGCAAACCGAGCAAGAGGATGGCCTGCTTTCTGCTGATGAGCTTGAGGTTGCCAAAAAGCATCAGGAAAATCTTCGTTTTGCTGAACGTGAAGTTGTTTCAGAAGACCAACGGCACCAGCTAGAACTGGCATCAGCCATCAATGATTTTGAGATTGCAAAGAAGGACTTGGCAGATACTATTGATGCTGCTCCAACTGATTTTGAGCATTATCTTCGTCTCCGTGCTACACAAAAGCTACTTAATATGGCTGACAAGAAATTCCGTGTAGCAAAAAATGTAGATGACTTGACCGCCGATGATTTGTTCCTTGTGCGCATTGCTTCTGATCTTATTAAAGCAAAGCCAGAGCTTAGTAAGGAGGCTGCTGTACGTTTGGATCGCCTATTAACTGAACGCTATGGTAAAAGGCTTACCCCCTTTGTTTTTGAAGAGCTTATCGCATCATGGGCTAAGCGTGTTGAGGCATTGAAGGAGAAATGGGATGCCAGCAACCGTAGTTATGCCAACGAGAAAATGCTACTAAAAAGATTAGGGCATGCCAAAGAAATTCAAATTGAGCTGTCTGCTGAAGAGTCGGCAGCGCTATCTAGACTTGAGATTGAGGTGCCTGCACAAAAACAGGCGCTTGATGATCTGGATACTCAGCAGCGTGATATCAAGCGCTATGTTGGTGCGGCAGAAGGCTTTTTGCAGTTGTTGGAAAAAACACCTAAACAGATTGAAAAGGAAGATCGTAGCTACTTGCTTGAGGATGGCGCACATATTGGCAAGCTCCTTATTGATTGCGCAGAGAACAACAAAAAGTTTAAAGACTTAGCCGAGGAAGATCAGTCGTTGGTTACTGACTATGCCAATATTTTCCAGAGGGAATCGGAACGTCGTATGAAAGAAATTTTGGAGGTTACTGTATGAACCCGAGTGAAATTCTTGGTTTTTTATTGCCACAATTGAACGACCCTCTACAGATGGTATTTCTTGCCATTATTTTATTAATGATGGGGGTTACCATCATTAGCGCACATCGATCTGCGCATCCTACATCATGGGAAAAGAAATGGAATCGAGGGGCACCTGATAACTCTAGTAATGCTCTGGATATTGAGCATGGCAGTGTAACGGACCTTTGGCATGCCGTGGCAACAGCCCCGGAAAAATTGGCTGAGATTATGCCTGGTATGCTATTAGTTATCGGTTTGTTAGGCACTTTTCTTGGCTTAGGCCTAGCTCTTAATCATGCATCGAATATTCTTGGCCAAGCGGATGCTTTAAGTGCAAGTGGTGCAGCAAATAGCATGCAGGATTTATTAAGCTTGCTGCAAGGGTTGGGCACTAAATTCAAAACATCAACTTGGGGTATTGCTGGATTTGTCTTGCTCAAGATCTGGAGTGAATTGACGCGTTTTGAGGAAAAGCGCCTGACATGGGTTATTGGCAAGGTGAAAATTGAGCTGGAAAACCGAAAACAGGAGCAGTCTTTTGCAGAGGTAGTCAAGCAAAAATCGTTGTTTGACCAAATTGATGGTGCATCCAGTAAAATGGTTTCTGGGTTTGCTGAGCAGATTACTCAATTGATGGAGAGCAATAAATCTTTGCATCAGCATGCCCAGGAATACTCGGATGGGAAAATCAAAGGCATCCGCGATGATCTTGGGCAGATTCGTGCCGTGACTCAGATTACCAGTGCTGCGATGGTTGCTGGGTTTGCTGAGCAGATTGCGCAACTGATGGAGAGCAATAAATCTTTGCATCAACATGCCCAGGAATATTCGGATGGGAAAATCAAGGGCATCCGTGATGATCTTGGGCAGATTCGTGCTGTGACTCAGATTACCAGTGCTGCGATGGTTGCTGGGTTTGCTGAGCAGATTGCTCAACTGATGGAGAGCAATAAATCTTTGCATCAACATGCCCAGGAATATTCGGATGGGAAAATCAAGGGCATCCGTGATGATCTTGGACAGATTTATGCCATGACCCAGATTACCAGCACTGCAATGGCACAGTTTACTGAAGGAACTCAAGGTGTTGTCGAAAATATGGCTGAAGCTGCCCAGCGCATGGCTATGGCATCACAAAGTATGGCAAGTGGTGCTGATAAAGTAGGTGCTGGCGCCAATGAGCTAGTAAGTGCAATTGATGCCTTTAAAAGCCAATTCACTGAAGTGCTTGATAATGTGCGCAAAGACTTGGGGGCCGCAATTCATAATATGAGTACCCAGGCTTCTGAAACATTGGAACGTGGCAGTACGCAACTCGGAAATGCAACAAGAGAGATATCTACTGCTCTTGGTGTATTGTCCTCTGATGTTAAGGACACAATGAGTGAAGTTAAAACTTCCATAAATAAGGCGCTTGAAGCCCAGCTGCGAGCAGCCACTGAATTTACTGTATCTAGTGGATTCTTGAACGAAAATATTGCGGCAACCACTGAGATGGTTCACAAATTGACCCGGCCAATTGAAGATGGATTACGTTCAGTGTCTGAATCTGGTCAACATATGCGGGGAATTGGTCAAAATCTTAAACAATCCATTGACAGCATGGAACAGATTGCCACTAATTTGGTAGAGCTACCTGCTACATTAGAGCCACTGAGAACCTTGCCTAGTAAACAGCAAGAACTGATTTCTGCGCTCTCTCCCTTATGTGCTCTTCCTGCACAGCAGCAGGCGATTCTGGTGGAGCTTCAAAAATTAATTGCTATTAATTTGGTCGAGCTACCTGCTACATTAGAGCCACTGAGAACCTTGCCTAGTAAACAGCAGGAATTGATCTCTGCACTCTCTCCCTTAGGTGCTCTTCCTGCACAGCAGCAGGCGATTCTGGTGGAGCTTCAAAAATTACGGGATGATCTGAATTCATACACTAAAGTAACAAAGCTGGCAGACCCTGTGCTGACTGAAAGCGATTGAACGCCATGAAAGACAAGCCAAGTGAATGGATCGCCATTTCTGACCTCATGGCTGGTGTCATGGCTGTGGTCATGCTACTGCTGGTAGTTTCCGTGTTACAGAAAAGCATGAGTGAAAGACACTATCAGGAAGAGCTGGCCAAAACGAAGGGATCTATGAATGATCCTATCGTCAAGGTAACACAGGCGCTTAGTGAAATGCTTAGCAAGCCTGGAGCAACTGAGTTGATGGCGCTTGATCAGAAGACCAATCGACTCACGCTACGTGATGGCGTATTTACTCGTGGTAGCGCCTGTCTTACCTCTGAGGCCCGAGCTGCTGTTGAGGCAGTGCAAGGCCAATTAGCACAATTTTTGAGGAGCAGCCCGAAGGCACGCATTTTAGTAGAGGGCTATACTGATAACCTACCAGTCAAGCAGCCTGTTACCGATTACCAGCGCTTTTGTACTGTGTATGATGATAATTTTACTCTTTCTGCCGCTCGTGCTCGTGAAGCTCGTCGAGCTTTGGTTGGTACGCTTGATGATCAGGCATTAAAACGTATTGTTGTAGCTGGTTATGGGGAGTCTCGGCCACTTGAGGGGTTACATCCTTCCGACTCGAAAAACCGTCGCGTAGAGGTCCAGTTTGTTATGGACTAAATTCAAATATACCCAAGCGTCACTACTAAAAAACCCAGAGCTAGATTTTTTTTAGTCTCTGGGTTTTTTAACATTTATCTTTATTCGTACTAAAGATAAACGGCCACACATATACGACTCTACCTGTCAGTCCACTCTGTTTTAATTGTTCATGCATCGTGCCTTTGCCAGCCAGCCAGTCTGCTGGTGGCTTTCTGCATTTACCTCAATATCCCGATCAGGAGAGATCATGGACGCCGTAACGCAAAACCAATCTGACAAGCAGTGGTTCTACGAAAGCGAAGGACAGCGCAAGGGCGGTGTGCCCGAGGTAGAAATCATCGCATTGATTAAAGAAGGAAAACTCACCCATGGCGCTGCCGTCTGGTGCAAGGGCATGCCTGACTGGATGAAAATTGAAAACACCGAGCTACGTGTGCATCTGGATGACAGCGCGCCGCCGCCACTGACGGGCGAGCATGTCAACAACACGCTGGTGTGGGTGCTGGCGTTTGCTCCGCTACTGGGCTTTATTCTGGAGGGCCTGGTTGCAGGGTTTGTTTATCGTGGAAATGACCATCTCATTGAGTTGGCCATGGCACATAACAAGTTCTGGTATGTGACCATTGCCTTGAACATCGGTCTGTCGTTCTGGGATGAAAAGCGTCTGCAGGAAGGTGGATTGAATACTGAAAAATTCAAGGGCTGGGTGTGGCTGGTGCCCGTGTATCTGTTTCAGCGTGCCAAGGCGCTAAAACATAATATGGCCTATTTCGCCGTGTGGATTGGTGCTTTTGTGCTGATGTTGAGCATGGCTGCTGAATATAGCCGCTAAATCTGCTTGGCGTATGCATCGATCTGCCCGACAGGTGCATCGCTCCTGTGAGATGACATGCCCTGCTGTGCATTCATCGAAAAAATCTGCGCTGGTTCATTGGCGAGTGACGCATCCTGTCAGCAGCCTATGTTGAAATGTACTGACCCGTTTCTGGGAAGCGGTGGTTTTGAATATTCAACATGGAGTTTCGGTATGTCTGTTTTGGGTAAATGGCGGTCTTTGTCTTTGGGGTTTTGTGCTCTTGTGATGGTTGCTGGGTCAACACTGGCTCAGGCAGAGAGCGTGCCAAAGTTCAAGCAAGGGGAGGATTATGCGCAGGTCCGCAGTAAATTGCTGAATGCCGGCTGGAAGCCACGGCGTATGCCAGATGCCGATCAATGCATGCAGGGAGATGATCGTTGCCAGGGTCGGCCCGAGATGGAAGCTTGTGCAGGAAGTGGTCGAGCCAATTGCCGCTTCGCCTGGAAGCGGGCTGGGGCGCTTCTGACCATTTTTACGGTAGGTTCGCCCGCCGTGTTTGAGGCTGCCAGCAATGAGTAGCTTTTGAACGAGAACGCCCCTTGCTCATTTCATGGGTAGGGGGCTTCTTGCTGTTTAGTTGCGTACTTTTCGAACCACTTCAAAAGGAAGGATATTTTCCGCACAGGCCGAGAATAATGCGCCAAAGAGCCTTTGGTCGTCTGTGAGTATGGTGTGATCCGCCGCCAGCCTCACCAGTGAGCTATCGGTGAGGCCATAGGCCAAAAATGTGTCTTGGGCACTGTCTGTCGCGATGTCGGAATGAACCTGCCTGAACTGCGCAAACAGAATCCTGGCGGTTTCATACGCTAATCGGGCCGCGTAGCCACGCAGATCAATCAGGTTGGACACTTCCGCCGCAATGTAGGGGGTGATGCACACCTCCTGGTGATTGACCATGACATCAATAACTGTCTGGTAATCTTGCAGGGTGAATTTATTCAGGCGTTTGGAGTTCTTGATGTGCCGGCCACCTTCTACTGCGCCAATCACAAGCAAAAGCAACAGGTTTGTGTCGATGATCAGCTTCTTTTGAGCCACGGCTTTAGGTTTCCGTGTAGGGTTTGAAACCTTTGAATTGCCCGCTGTGGCTGTCCACAAAGAAAACTTTGCATTCCCGGCGTTTTTTCATGATCGCAGCCAGCGCTATCAGGTTGGCTGCTGCGGGGTCTGGCGCATTGTCAGAGGCAGGCGGGGCATCACCCGCCAGTTCATAACTGAGGGTGATTTCATAAAGCGAACTGTCGGCAGAGAGCAATGCCCCCTCAAGCACCAAGTCTCTGGCACCTTTTACCAGCTTCTCGACATGCTGCTGGGCGATGCGGATCGCCTCGTCAAACTCTATCATCGCCTGCCCCGCTATCTTGCATTTACGCTGCCGTCACCAGTGCCTGCTTCATCTTCTGCAGCGCCTTGGCTTCAATCTGGCGAATCCGTTCTGCCGACACACCGTATTCCGCTGCCAGGTCGTGTAGGGTCAGGCCGCCGTCGTCGGCCAGCCAGCGTGATTCGACAATCCGGCGGCTGCGGGCGTCCAGGGTGGACAGTGCTTCTTCCAGGCCTTCGCGTTGCAGGCGGTCGAAGGCTTTTTTCTCGATCTGGCGGGTGGGTTCGTTTTCGGCGTCGGCCAGCCAGTCAATCGGCGCGTAGCCGCCTTCGTCGTCGTTGTCGTCCGCCATCAGCGCCACGTCCTGGCCGCTCATGCGGGTTTCCATTTCGCGCACTTCTTCCGGCTTCACGCCAAGGTCTTCGGCAATCTGGCGGGCTTCCTTGTCGGTCAGTGCGGAAAAACCGGACTTCATCGAGCGCAGGTTGAAAAACAGCTTGCGCTGCGGCTTGGTGGTGGCCACGCGCACCAGACGCCAGTTGCGCAGGATGAATTCGTGGATTTCCGCTTTGATCCAGTGGATGGCAAATGAGAACAGCCGCACGCCGCGTTGCGGTTCAAAGCGCTTGACGGCTTTCATCAGGCCGATATTGCCTTCCTGGATCAGGTCGGCCTGCTGCAGGCCGTAGCCGGCGTAACCGCGAGCAACGGACACCACTACGCGCAGGTGCGACATCACCAGACGCCGGGCGGCGTCCAGGTCGTTATCGTGATGCAGGCGGGTGGCCAGTTCGGTTTCTTCTTCCTGGCTCAGCATCGGCACGCTGTTGACAGTCTGGATGTACTGTTCAAGGCTGCCGGCGGCAGCCGGGATGGGCAGGGCAAACGTAGCACTCATAGGGTGGACAACCTCCTGTATTGCGCTAATCTTAGCACTCGCCACGAGAGAGTGCCAAAACAGTCAAACAGTTCCTGGGAAAATTTTTTCTATGGGAGGGATAGCCTGTCACTATGCTGGAATCGGATTGTGGCCGGGGCAAGGGATGACTGGGGTCAGCAGCGCCGGCCCCCGCGTTTGCGCAGGCAAAACAGGGGGCCGGGGTGGGCTGGGGTGTGGTGGCCTTGCAACAGCGTTATTGCGGTTCAATCTGGCGCAGGATATGCCCGGTGGCCAGACGGGCACCCAGGGCGGCCAGCAGCGCCACGCCGCCCAGCAGGACGAGCACTTCGTCGGCGTTGAGATTGCGCAGGGTGGCATGGTCGTTGTACAGGGTGGCCAGCTCGGCCAGCGCCGGGTTGGCGCTGGCAATCAGCCAGGCGCTCAGGCCCCAGGCAATCAGTGCGGCCAGCACGCCCTGAAACACGGCAAAGTAAACAAAGG
The DNA here is from genome assembly GCF_002002905.1 of Aquaspirillum sp. LM1. NCBI lineage: Bacteria > Pseudomonadati > Pseudomonadota > Betaproteobacteria > Neisseriales > Aquaspirillaceae > Aquaspirillum > Aquaspirillum sp. LM1. The sequence goes on from NZ_CP019509.1 coordinate 208,505, forward strand.
GCCGGCGGATGAAGCCGTCGGTGGCACCAATCAGCTTGGACACTTCAATTTCATCGCGCCGGCTGAGAATCTGCAGGCGAATGGTGTTGGAGCTGGCCAGCACCATGGCAATGCCCAGCGCGGCACCCAGCAGCAGGGTGAGCTGGTGGCCCAGGCTGAGCAGGCTGTGCAGTTTTTTGGCCCAGCCGGCGTCAAACTGGGTGGCTTCCACCATCGGCAGGCCGGAGAGTTCCTTTTGCAGGCGCTCCAGTGGCTCGGGGGCGGTGTCTTTTGGGTCGATAATAAAGGCGTCGGGCAGCGGGTTGCTGCCCAGGCCTTCGGTCAGCCCGTTCAGGCTGTTGCGTTTCATCAGGTCTTGCAGCGCCTGCTCCTTGCTGACAAAGCGGTGCGATTTGACCAGCGCGTGCTGCTTGAGGGTCTGATTGACGGTTTCCACGTCGGGCCGGTCGGCGCTGGCTTCCATGAACAGGGTGATTTGTGGCGCGGCGGCCAGGCCGTTGCTCCAGCTCGACAGGCTGGCCACAATCAGATACAGGCCCAGCGGCAGGCTGATGGCGACGGCAAGCATGAACAGGCTGAGCAGGCTGCCAAGCGGCTGGCGAATCAGCGTGCGCAGGGCCGAGCGGGCGGCGCGGCCATGCAGATAGAGCAGATGTTTCATGCGGTGAAGTGTCCGTGTGCAAGCCGGATGATGCGTCGGCCATACTCGTTCATCAGCGTTTCATCGTGTGCAGACACCACGACGGTGACGCCAACCTGATTGAAAGACTTGAACAGCGCCATGATGTCGTGGGCGTAGTCGCGGTCCAGATTGCCGGTGGGTTCATCCGCCAGCAGGATGGAGGGGCGGTGTACCACGGCGCGGGCGATGCACAGGCGCTGCTGTTCGCCGCCAGACAGGCGGATCGGGTTGGATTTCTCCCGCTCCAGCAGCCCCACTTTGTCCAGTGCGGCACGCACCCGTTTGGCGGCCTCGCGCCGGTCAAAGCCAATCACGTCTAGCGGTAGCATGACATTGTCGAATACCGAGCGGTCGAACAGGATTTTATGGTCCTGGAACACCAGGCCGATATGCTGGCGCATATAGGAAATCTGCGTGCCGCCCAGCTTGCCCAGATTCTGGCCGTTGATCAGCACGGTGCCGCTGGTGGCACGTTCAATTCCGGCAATCAGCTTGAGCAGGGTGGATTTGCCCGCGCCGGAATGGCCGGCCAGAAACACCATTTCGCCCTTGTCCACCTTGAATGACAGGTTTTTCAGGGCGTCAATCCCGCCAGGGTAGCGTTTGGTGACTTGGTCAAATTGAATCATGGGGTGTCCGTAGGGGCCGGCGTCAGTCAAACAGCGCGTCAACGTAGTCGCGGGCCGAGAACGGGCGCAGGTCGTCCAGGCCTTCGCCTACGCCGATGAAGCGCAGCGGAATCGGGTGTTCGCGGGCAATGGCGGCAATCACCCCGCCCTTGGCGGTGCCGTCAAGCTTGGTGAGGATCAGGCCGGTGAGCTTGAGCGCATCGTCAAAGGCGCGCACCTGCATCAGCGCGTTCTGGCCGATATTGGCGTCCAGCACCAGAATCACTTCGTGCGGCGCGCCGGGCAGGGCCTTGTCGATTACCCGCTTGACCTTGCGGATTTCTTCCATCAGGTGCAGCTGGGTGGGCAAACGCCCGGCGGTGTCGGCCAGCACGATGTCGATCTTGCGCGCCACCGCTGCCTGGATGGCGTCGTAGCACACCGCTGCCGAATCCCCACCCTGCTGGGTGATCACCGTTACATTATTGCGCTCGCCCCAGGCCATCAGTTGTTCGCGTGCGGCGGCACGGAAGGTGTCGCCGGCTGCCAGCAGCACCGATTTGCCCTGCAGCTGGAAGTATTTGGCCAGCTTGCCGATCGAGGTGGTCTTGCCTGCACCGTTGACGCCAGCCAGCATGATCACACAGGGCTGGTGGCCGCTGGTGTCCAGCGGGATTTGCAGCGGGGCAATCAGTTCGGTCAGCGATTCTTTCAGCGCGCCTTTCAGCTCGCTGCCGTCTTTCAGCCCGCGCAGGGTGACCCGCTCGCGCACTTCCTTGAGCAGGTGGGTGGTGGCCGGCACGCCCATGTCGGCGGTCAGCAGTACGGTTTCCAGCTCTTCGTACAGATCTTCGTCGATCTTGCCGCCGCCAAACAGGCCGGCCAGTGATTTGCCCAGCTTGTCACGGGTTTTGGACAGGCCGGCTTTCAGCCGGTCGGTCCAGCTGGCCTTGCGTGGCGCTTCGGCTACGGGTTCCGCACTGACGGCAGGCACGCTGGGCGCAGCACTGGCGGCAGGCGCTACGCTGGCTGGCGGCGCGCTTGGGGTGGCCGGTGCGGCAGCGCTTGCCGGTGCAGCAGGTTCAATATCAGCCGCGGCTGGAGCCGGGGCTGGCGGGGCGAGATCTTCCGCCTTGGGTTTTTTCTTGAAGAAACTAAACATGGTGTCAGGGTGTCAACTTCCCGGCGTTTGGTTCATGATGCGGGCCTGTCAGACCCGAGTCTGACGGCATAGTGCTGCGATTGTAATAAGTTTTGATGGAGAACGGGAAAACCATGTCTCAAACAACCCCTCGCTGGGGCGTGCTCGGTCTGCTGGCCGGCCTGTGGCTGAGCCTGCCCGCCCTGGCCGACGAGCCCGTGGAAACCACGCTGCGCAACGGTCTGAAAGTGGTGGTCAAGGTAGACCGGCGCGCGCCGGTGGCTGTTTCGCAAATCTGGTACCGGGTGGGCAGCGTTGACGAGGCTTCCGGCATCACCGGGGTGTCGCATGCGCTGGAACACATGATGTTCAAGGGCACGGCGCAGGTGCCGGCAGGTGAATTCTCGCGGCGCATTGCCGCATTGGGCGGCAAGGAAAACGCCTTCACCAGCAAAGACTATACGGTGTACTTTCAGCAACTGGCCAATCATACCCTGCCGCAGGCCATGGCGCTGGAAGCCGATCGGATGACCGGGCTGCGCATCGACGACGCCGCGTTTGCCAGCGAGATCAGCGTGATCCGCGAAGAGCGCCGTCAGCGCACCGACGACCAGCCCACCGGTGTGTTGTTTGAGCAATTGTTTGCCACGGCGCTGACCGCCAACCCGGCGCGTCAGCCCATCATTGGCTGGATGGGCGACCTGGAGCGCATGCGCGCCGACGATCTGCGCCAGTGGTATCAGCGCTGGTATGCGCCCAATAACGCCATTCTGGTGGTGGTGGGCGATGTCGATCCACAGCAGGTGTTCAAACTGGCTGAACAGCATTATGGCCCGCTGCCGGCGCGCAGCCTGCCGGCGCGCTCGGTGCTGCCCGAACCCAGCCAGTACGGCGAGCGCCGGCTGACCATCAAACGTCCGTCGCAGCTGGGCTATGTGGCGCTGGCCTGGCAGGCACCACGGCTGAGCAAGATCAATGACAGCGAACCTTATGCGCTGGATATGCTGGCTGCCGTACTGGACGGCCACGCCGCCTCGCGCCTGCCGCGCGCGCTGGTGCGCGAACAGCAGGTGGCCAGCAGTGTGAGCGCCGGCTACGACATGACCGGACGCGGCGCGTCGCTGTTCACCCTGATTGCCGTGCCGGCTGCCGGCAAAACCGCTGCCCAGGCCGAGGCCGCGCTGAAGCAGCAGATTGCCCGGCTGGTGAAAGAGGGCGTGACTGAGGCCGAACTGGCGCGGGTGCGCACCCAGCTCAAGGCGGCGCGGGTGTATGAAAAGGATTCGATGTTTGGCCAGGCGATGAAAATTGGCCAGCTGGAAGCGCTGGGCTTCTCCTGGCGTGACGACGATGCCATCGACCGGCAGCTCGACGAGGTGACGCCAGCGGCGGTGCAGGCGGTGGCCAAACGCTATTTGACTGATGACCGGCTGACTGCCGCCGTGCTGCTGCCGCAGGCCGTGCCTGCCGGTCAGGTGGCGGCACCGACGCTGAATGGAGGCGCACATGTTCGCTAAATCACCCTGGATGCTGGTGCTGGCGTGCTGCCTGAGCTGGGCTGGCCTGGCGCAGGCACTGGAGACCCAGCGCTGGCAAACGCCGCAGGGCGCGCAGGTGGTATTTGTGCCCAGCCGGGATAATCCCCTGCTGGATGTGCGGGTGGACTTTGACGCGGGCAATCGCCGCGACAGCGCCAGCAAGCCCGGTGTTTCCGACCTCACCCTGAGCATGCTCGACGCCGGCACCACCCGACTGAGCGAAGAAGCCATCAAAACCCGGCTGGCCGACCTGGCGGCGCAACTGAATGGCAGCAGCGATATCGAGCGGGCTGGCGTCAGCTTGCGCGTGTTGTCCGACCCGGCCCAGCGCGACCCGGCGCTGGCCTTGCTGGCCGATATGCTGGCCCAGCCAGCGTTTCCTCCGGCCCTGCTGACACGGGAAAAAGCCCAGATGCTGGCCAGCCTGCGCCATGCCGACGACGATCCGGCGGATCGCGGCGAACGGGCGTTGCGCCGGCTGATGTATGGCGATCATCCCTATGCCCTGGCGGCACGGATGACGCCGGAAGCGGTGCAGCGGATTCAGCGTGACGACATCCTGCGCTTCTGGCGTGAGCATTACACCGCCCGGCGGGCGGTGGTATCGCTGGTGGGCGACGTGTCGCGCGCGGACGCCGAGCGGATTGCCGACCAGCTGACCGCCCGCCTGCCGGTGTCTGCTCAGGCGCTGGCGGAGATTCCGCCGGTGAACGTGGCGGCACAAGGGCAGCAGCAACGCCTGGTGCATGCCAGCACACAAACCCATCTGTTGCTGGGGGTACCGGTGTTGCGCCGGGATGACCCGGATTATTTTCCGCTGCTGGTGGGCAATTACGTGCTGGGCGGCGGCGGGTTTGATTCGCGGCTGATGCAGGAAGTGCGCGACAAGCGCGGGCTGACCTATGGCGTTTCCAGCCATTTCAGTCCGATGGCGCAGGCTGGCGAGTTTGTTATTGCGCTGAGCACGCGCAATGAACAGGCCGATCAGGCGCTGAGTGTGGTGCAGGACACGGTGCGCGATTTTATTGCCCACGGCCCCAGCGAAGCGGAGCTGACCCAGGCCAAGCAGCACATCATTGGCGGCTTTCCGTTGCGGCTGGACAGCAACCTGAAGCTGATGGGCTATGTGTCGATGCTTGGCCAATATGGCTTGCCGGATGACTGGCTGAACCGTTATCCGGAACGGGTGGCAGCGGTGACGCTGGCGCAGGTGCGCGATGCCTGGAAGCGGCGGCTGTCGCTGCCGGCGCTCAATACAGTATGGGTGGGGCCTGCCCCTGTGGCATCGCCTTCCTGAGCGTGAGCTGCGCAAGACGGTTTCTTCTTGCTCGCGGGGGGCGCATAATATGCGCCCCCCGCACATCTTTGCAGCAGCCATTGGCGGGGCCAGAATCAGCAAGGAGCGGGCATGGCGGGCAAGGCAGGGCAAAATACGGTGCGAATTATCGGCGGTGCCTGGCGACGGCGGGTGCTGTCGTTTCCCGACCAGCCCGGCTTGCGCCCCACCCCGGATCGGGTGCGCGAAACCGTGTTCAACTGGCTGGGGCAAACCCTGGACGGCCTGAGCGTGCTGGACTTGTTTGCCGGCAGCGGTGCCATGGGGTTTGAAGCCGCGTCACGCGGTGCCCGGCGGGCGTTGCTGGTGGAAAAGGCCAGCAAGGTGGCGGCGTCGCTGAATCAGCACCGCCAGACGCTGCAGATGAGCCAGGTGGAGGTGGTATGCGCCGACGCACTGGCCTGGCTGGCGCATAGCCAGGAATGCTTTGACGTGATTTTTCTGGATCCCCCGTTTGCGTCGGATTTATTGCTGCGGGTGCTGCCGCTGGCGGCAGCGCGGGTGCGCGACGGCGGGTATCTGTATATAGAGTGTGCGCAATGGCCCGAGTTGCCGGGCTGGGACGTGGTGCGCAGCGGGCGTGCGGGTGTGGTGCACTACGGCCTGTTGCAGCGTGCGCCGGCCTGATGGCCGCTGCTTGCCGTGGCTTGCGACCCCGGCACAGAAATGACACAATTCCACGCATTGAATACTTGAGGAAATTACTATGTCTTTAATGATTACCGACGAATGCATCAATTGCGACGTGTGCGAGCCGGAGTGCCCGAACCACGCCATTTCGCAAGGCGAAGAAATTTACCAGATCGACCCCAACCTCTGTACCCAGTGTGTGGGCCACTATGATGAGCCGCAGTGCCAGCAAGTGTGCCCGGTGGACTGTATCCCGCTGGATCCGGATCACGAGGAAAGCGAAGAAGAATTGATGGCCAAGTACAAGATCATCTCGGGTTCCTGAGTGTGGTCGCACTCTGTCCGCCGGCCTGGCCGGCGGGTTTTGGGTTAAAAAACAAGCAGCAACGCCACAGTTTGAAAATTTTTTGCGAAATCCTGCAAAAAAACGTTGACAGAGTGAAGTGCTAAACCCATAATGCACATCTCTTGAACGGAGGGATTCCCGAGCGGTCAAAGGGATCAGACTGTAAATCTGACGGCTCTGCCTTCGAAGGTTCGAATCCTTCTCCCTCCACCAGATTTTTTAGCGGCGTGCGTTTTTAGTTGGGAATTGTGCGGGTGTAGCTCAATGGTAGAGCTGAAGCCTTCCAAGCTTAAGACGAGGGTTCGATTCCCTTCACCCGCTCCAATGCAAGTCAGTAGGCCCATGTAGCTCAGGGGTAGAGCACTCCCTTGGTAAGGGAGAGGTCGGCGGTTCAATTCCGCCCATGGGCACCAATTTTTTCGACTATCAGCTTTTTAGGGCATTTCACCATGGCTAAGGAAAAGTTCGAGCGGACGAAACCGCACGTAAACGTTGGCACCATCGGTCACGTTGACCACGGCAAGACCACCCTGACCGCTGCGATCACCACGATCCTGTCGAAGAAATTCGGTGGCGAAGCCAAGGGTTACGACCAAATCGACAGCGCGCCGGAAGAAAAGGCTCGCGGTATTACCATCAATACCGCTCACGTCGAATACGAAACCGAAACCCGTCACTATGCTCACGTTGACTGCCCGGGTCACGCTGACTATGTGAAAAACATGATTACCGGCGCAGCCCAGATGGACGGCGCTATCCTGGTGTGCTCGGCTGCTGACGGCCCGATGCCGCAAACCCGCGAACACATCCTGCTGGCCCGCCAGGTTGGCGTGCCGTACATCATTGTCTTCCTGAACAAGGCTGACCTGGTGGACGACGCCGAGCTGCTGGAACTGGTGGAAATGGAAGTGCGCGACCTGCTGTCGTCCTACGACTTCCCGGGCGACGACACCCCGATCGTGACCGGCTCCGCCCGTCTGGCGCTGGAAGGCGACCAGTCCGAATACGGCGAACCGGCCATCTTCCGTCTGGCCGACGCCCTGGACAGCTACATCCCGACCCCGGAACGCGCCATCGACAAGCCGTTCCTGCTGCCGATCGAAGACGTGTTCTCGATCTCCGGTCGCGGTACCGTGGTGACTGGCCGTGTTGAGCGTGGCGTGGTCAAGGTGGGTGAAGAAATCGAAATCGTGGGCCTGAAGGCTACCGTCAAGACCACCTGCACCGGCGTGGAAATGTTCCGCAAGCTGCTGGACCAAGGTCAGGCAGGCGACAACGTGGGCGTGCTGCTGCGTGGCACCAAGCGTGAAGACGTTGAGCGTGGCCAGGTGCTGGCCAAGCCGGGTTCGATCACCCCGCACACCGAGTTCGGCGCAGAAGTGTATGTGCTGGGCAAGGAAGAAGGCGGTCGTCACACCCCGTTCTTCAGCAACTATCGTCCGCAATTCTACTTCCGTACCACCGACGTGACCGGCGCCGTGAGCCTGCCGGAAGGCGTGGAAATGGTGATGCCGGGTGATAACGTGGCCATTACCGTGGCCCTGATTGCCCCGATCGCCATGGAAGAAGGTCTGCGCTTCGCCATCCGTGAAGGTGGTCGTACCGTTGGTGCCGGTGTGGTTGCCAAGGTTATCAAATAAGCAGTATAATTACCCTTTTAGGCCAGTAGCTCAATTGGTAGAGTATCGGTCTCCAAAACCGAGGGTTGGGGGTTCGAGACCCTCCTGGCCTGCCAAATAAGACTAACCGGCGCCTAGCGCCGGTTAGTCTTTGCTGTATTGAAGCGAGCATATTGTTTCCATGGAATCCCAGGACAAACTCAAGCTGGTCGGCGCGCTATTGTGCGTCGTGGCCGGCATTGCAGGCTTTTACCTGATCCCCGAGGGGCAGGGCGTGTTGCGAGTGTTGGCTGTGCTGGCCGGGATTGCGGCGGCAGCTGGCGTGGTGTGGTTGTCCCAGCCGGGCAAGGACTTTGTGGTGTATGCCCAGGAGTCGGTTGCCGAAGCCAAGAAAGTGGTCTGGCCCACCCGCAAGGAAGCAACGCAGATGACCGGCATGGTCTTTGTGTTTGTCTTTGTGCTGGCATTGTTTATGTGGCTGGTCGATTCCGGCCTGTCCTGGCTGTTCTACGACATTCTGCTCAAGCGAGGCTAAGCGATGGCAATGCGTTGGTATGTGGTTCACGCTTACTCGGGCTTCGAGAAGAGCGTGCAAAAAGCGTTGAAAGAACGCATTGACCGGGAAAACATGCAGGATCGCTTCGGCAAGATTCTGGTGCCGGTTGAAGAAGTGGTGGACATGAAGAACGGCAAGCGCTCGCTGACCGAGCGCAAGTTCTTCCCCGGCTATGTGCTGGTTGAAATGGAAATGACCGACGAATCCTGGCACTTGGTGAAAAGCACCCCCAAGGTTACCGGTTTTGTCGGTGGCACCGCCAACCGCCCTGCGCCGATTCCGCAAAAGGAAGTCGATGCCATCATGCAGCAAATGCAAGAAGGCGTGGAAAAACCGAAGCCGAAAATCCTGTTTGAAGTGGGTGAGCGTGTGCGCGTGATCGACGGCCCGTTTACCGATTTCAATGGTTCGGTGGATGAAGTGAACTACGAACGCAACAAGCTGCGGGTGTCGGTGCAGATCTTTGGCCGTGACACCCCGGTGGAACTGGAATTCAGCCAGGTCGAAAAGCTGTAAGCGATCTGGAGCAAGTGAGGCGTTTCGCCTCGTTTCAAACCGGGCAGCAGGACTGATACCCCTGCGTGATGACCCGCATTAGGAGCAAACTGTGGCAAAGAAAATTGTCGGCTATGTCAAGCTGCAAGTGCCCGCTGGTAAAGCCAATCCGTCGCCGCCTATCGGCCCGGCTCTGGGTCAGCGCGGCCTGAACATCATGGAATTCTGCAAGGCCTTTAACGCTCAGACCCAAGGTCTGGAGCCGGGCCTGCCGATTCCGGTGGTGATTACCGCCTACGCGGACAAGTCGTTCACCTTCATCATGAAGACCCCGCCGGCGACCATTCTGATCAAGAAGGCCGCAGGCATCCAGAAGGGCAGCCCGAAGCCGCACACCGACAAGGTGGGCAAGCTCAACCGCGCTCAGCTGGAAGAAATCGCCAAGACCAAGCAACCCGACCTGACCGCTGCCGACATGGACGCTGCTGTGCGCACCATCGCTGGTTCCGCCCGCAGCATGGGTATCGAAGTGGAGGGTGTGTAACATGGCGAAGATTTCCAAGCGTCTGGCCGCTCTGAAAGCCACCGTTGACCGCAACAAGCTGTACCCTGTTGACGACGCCCTGACCCTGGTCAAGAGCGCCGCCACCGCCAAGTTCAACGAATCCGTTGACGTGGCCGTGAACCTGGGTATCGACCCGCGTAAATCCGACCAAGTGGTCCGTGGCTCTGTGGTTCTGCCGCGCGGCACCGGCAAGTCGGTGCGTGTGGCCGTGTTTGCCCAGGGTGCCAACGCCGAAGCCGCCAAGGCTGCCGGTGCTGACATCGTTGGTTTCGAAGATCTGGCTGACCAGATCAAGGGCGGCATGATGGACTTCGACGTGGTCATCGCCACGCCGGATGCCATGCGTATCGTCGGTCAACTGGGTCAGATCCTCGGCCCGCGCGGCCTGATGCCGAACCCGAAGGTGGGCACCGTGACCCCGAACGTCACCGAAGCCGTGAACAACGCCAAGGCAGGTCAGGTGCAGTACCGTACCGACAAGTCCGGCATTGTGCACGCCACCATCGGTCGCGCCTCGTTTGAAGTGGAAGCCCTGCGCACCAACCTGGCTACCCTGGTTGAAGCACTGATCAAGGCCAAGCCGGCCTCGTCCAAGGGTGTCTACCTGAAAAAGATCGCCGTCTCCAGCACCATGGGTGTGGGTGTTCGCGTCGATCAGCTGTCGCTCTCCGAGCAAGGCTAAGAATCAAGCGGGCAGCGCTTTCTGATGAAGGCGCTGCCCGTGTCGTTTGCTTTGGGCTGATGCAGCATGCTGTGTCAGATTGTCAAAGACCGCAGGAGCTGGTTCGCCGGCTTAATCCTCACCGTCAAGGTGGTGTCCTGCGCAGATGGTGCACCCGAATGCAGGTCGTTTCTGTCTGTACCGGATCATTCCGGTATCGTGAGACAACTCTGAAATCAGGTCGCCGTTATCGTGGGGGGAAGGGCAATGCCCGACCCATTCCTCAACAACAGGAGGTAGACCTTGAGTCTCAATCTTGAAGATAAAAAGGCGGTAGTGGCTGAAGTAGCTGCCCAAGTGGCAGATGCTCAGACCCTGGTTATCGCTGAATATCGCGGCGTGAGCGTCAGCAGCATGACCAAGCTGCGCGCCAAGGCGCGTGAGCAGGGCGTGTACCTGCGCGTGTTGAAAAACACGCTGGTGCGCCGCGCTGTGGCCGATACCCAGTTTGCCGGCCTGGCCGAGCAAATGGTTGGCCCGCTGGTGTATGCCGCTTCGACTGACCCGGTTGCTGCAGCCAAGGTGCTGTGCGACTTTGCCAAGACCGACGACAAAATCGTCGTCAAGGCCGGCGTATACGATGGCAAGCTGCTGGACAAGGCGGAAGTGGCACAACTGGCCGCTATCCCAGGTCGCGAACAGCTGCTGGCCATGCTGTTGGGTGTGATGCAGGCTCCGGTGTCCGGCTTTGTCCGCGCGCTGGCCGCACTCGCCGAAAAACAGCAAGGTGGCGCCACCGAACAAGCTGCCGAAGCAACCGAAGCTGCTTGAACCGACAACCCTTAAGACTTAACTGATTTCTAGAGAGTAATAACATGGCAATCTCCAAAGAAGACATCCTCGAAGCCGTTGGTAACCTGACCGTGATGGAACTGAATGACCTGGTGAAGGCATTCGAAGAAAAGTTTGGCGTGTCTGCTGCCGCAATGGCTGTGGCTGCACCGGCTGGCGGCGCTGCTGCTGCTGCTGAAGAAAAGACCGAATTCGACGTGATCCTGCTGGCCGCTGGCGACAACAAGGTTAACGTGATCAAGGTCGTGCGCGCAGTGACCGGCCTGGGCCTGAAAGAAGCCAAGGATCTGGTGGACGGCGCTCCGAAGGCAGTCAAGGAAGCCGCACCGAAGGCTGATGCTGAAGCCATCCTGAAGCAGCTGCTGGATGCCGGCGCGAAGGCTGAAGTGAAGTAATCGTCGTTAAGACGATGCAGCAAAGGCTGGCGGAGCAATCTGCCAGCCTTGTTGCGCTTGTGTAGTGTGTTCTTTAAGACCGGCGGCAGGACGGATTCCTGCAAAAGAGAAAGCAAAAGCCAGCTTATTCCCGCTTGAGCTGACTTTTGTTTTCTTGCGCCACCCCACCTCGTTGGAGACTCTATGAGTTATTCGTTTACTGAGAAAAAGCGTCTTCGCAAGAGCTTTGCGAAACGTGCCGGTGTTCTCGACGTCCCCTTCCTGTTGGCGACACAGATCGATTCGTATACCGAGTTCCTCCAGTTGGGCGTGCCGTTCGACAAACGCGAGAGCATCGGTCTCGAAGCGGCGTTTCGTTCCATCTTCCCGATTCACAGCCACAATGGTTATGCCCGCCTGGACTTTGTCCACTATGTGTTGGGCGACCCGCCGTTTGACGTGCCGGAATGCCAACTGCGCGGCATCACCTTTGCCGCCCCGCTGCGCGCCCGCATCCGCCTGACCATCCTGGACAAGGAATCGTCCAAGCCGGTGGTCAAGGAAGTGCGCGAAAACGAAGTGTACATGGGCGAAATCCCGCTGATGACCGGCAATGGCTCGTTCATCATCAACGGTACCGAGCGGGTCATCGTCTCCCAGCTGCACCGTTCGCCGGGCGTGTTCTTCGAGCACGACCGTGGCAAGACCCACAGCTCGGGCAAGCTGCTGTTCTCTGCCCGTGTGATTCCTTACCGTGGCTCCTGGCTGGACTTCGAATTCGATCCGAAGGACCTGCTGTACTTCCGTATCGACCGCCGCCGCAAGATGCCGGTGTCGATCCTGATGAAGGCACTGGGCTATAGCGAAGAACAGATCCTGGCTGAATTCTTCAGCTTTGACACCTTCTACCTGACCGAAGACGGCGTGTACATGGAGCTGGTGGCCGAGCGGATGAAGGGTGAAGTCGCCAAGTTCGATATCGTCGCGCCGGATGGCAAGCTGATTGTCCAGAAAGACAAGCGCGTTACCGCCAAGCATATCCGCGACATCCAGGCTTCCGGCCTGACCCGCGTGGAAGTGCCGGCTGACATGCTGGTGGGTCGTGTGCTGGCCAAGAACGTGGTCAACCCGGACAGTGGCGAGCTGCTGGCCCGTGCCAACGACGAAATCACCGACGAACTGCTGGCCAAGCTGGATATCTGCGACGTCAAGCAAGTGGACGTGCTGTACACCAACGAACTGGATCAGGGCGCATTCATTGCCCAGACCATGCGCAGCGATGACATCCTTGACCAGTTCCAGGCCAAGGTGGCCATCTATCGCATGATGCGTCCGGGCGAACCGCCGACCGAAGATGCGGTGGAAGCGCTGTTCCAGCGGCTGTTCTTCAACGAAGACGCCTACGACCTGTCGCGTGTGGGCCGGATGAAGTTCAATCGCCGCATTGGCCGCGATGAACTGGTCGGCTCGGGCACCCTGTCCAACGAAGACATCATTGCCGTGATCAAGATCCTGGTCGATCTGCGCAATGGTCGCGGTGAAGTCGATGACATCGATCACCTGGGCAATCGTCGGGTGCGTTCGGTGGGCGAACTGGCCGAAAACCAGTTCCGCGCCGGTCTGGTGCGTGTCGAGCGCGCGGTCAAGGAACGCCTGAACCAGGCTGAGTCCGACAACCTGATGCCGCACGACCTGATCAACGCCAAGCCGGTCAGCGCCGCCATCAAGGAATTCTTTGGCTCCAGCCAGCTGTCGCAGTTCATGGACCAGACCAACCCGCTGTCGGAAGTGACCCACAAGCGTCGCGTTTCCGCCCTCGGCCCGGGTGGTCTGACCCGCGAACGCGCCGGTTTTGAAGTGCGTGACGTGCATCCGACCCACTATGGCCGCGTCTGCCCGATTGAAACGCCGGAAGGCCCGAACATCGGCCTGATCAACTCGCTGGCCATTTATGCCCGCACCAACGAGTACGGTTTCCTGGAAACCCCGTACCGCAAGGTGGTGGACAGCCAGGTGACTGACGAAATCCATTACCTGTCGGCCATCGAAGAAGGCCGTTACGTGATTGCTCAGGCTAACGCCGAGCTGGATGACGCTGGCCGCCTGACTGACGAACTGGTGACCTGCCGGGAAAAGGGCGAAACCATTCTGGCCATGCCGGAGCGCGTGCAGTACATGGACGTGGCACCGAGCCAGGTGGTGTCGGTGGCGGCATCACTGATTCCGTTCCTGGAGCACGATGATGCCAACCGTGCCTTGATGGGTGCCAACATGCAGCGCCAGGCCGTGCCTTGCCTGCGTGCGGAAAAACCGCTGGTCGGTACCGGTATCGAACGCGCGGTGGCCACCGACTCGGGCACCACCGTGGTGGCTCGCCGTGGCGGTCTGGTCGAGTATGTCGATGCTAACCGGGTGGTGATTCGCGTCAATGACGAAGAAGCGCTGGCCGGTGAAGTGGGTGTCGATATCTACAATATGACCAAGTACACCCGGTCGAACCAGAATACCAACATCAACCAGCGTCCGATCGTCAAGGTAGGCGACCTGGTAGCACGCAACGACGTGCTGGCCGACGGTGCCTCGACTGACCTGGGCGAATTGGCGCTGGGTCAGAACATGACCATCGCCTTCATGCCGTGGAATGGCTACAACTTCGAAGATTCGATCCTGATTTCCGAGCGCGTGGTGGCTGATGACCGCTACACCTCGATTCACATCGAAGAACTGCAAGTGGTGGCGCGTGACACCAAGCTCGGCCCGGAAGAAATCACCCGTGATATTCCGAACCTGTCCGAGCGCATGCAAGGCCGTCTGGACGAATCCGGCATTGTCTACATCGGTGCCGAAGTGGAGCCGGGCGACGTGCTGGTGGGCAAGGTGACCCCGAAGGGCGAAACCCAGCTGACCCCGGAAGAAAAGCTGCTGCGCGCCATCTTTGGCGAAAAAGCCTCGGATGTGAAGGACACTTCGCTGCGCATTCCGACTGGCATGCAGGGCACGGTGATCGACGTGCAGGTGTTCACCCGTGAAGGCATCGAACGCGACAAGCGCGCCCAGTCGATCATTGACGACGAGCTCAAGCGCCATCGCCTTGACCTGAACGACCAGATGCGGATTTTTGAAGCTGATGCCTTCAGCCGGATCGAACGCCTGATCATCGGCAAGGTAGCCAATGGCGGTCCGAAGCGTCTGGCCAAGGGCACCGAAATCAGCAAGGAATACCTGGACAGCCTGCCGTCCAAGCACGACTGGTTTGATATTCGCATGGCCGAGGAAGACGTGGCCAAGCAGCTGGAGCTGATGAAAGAATCGCTGATCCAGAAGCGCGAAGAATTCGACCTGAAATTTGACGACAAGAAGCGCAAGCTGACCCAGGGCGACGAACTGCCGCCGGGCGTGCAAAAGATGGTCAAGGTGTATATCGCCGTGAAGCGTCGTCTGCAGCCGGGTGACAAGATGGCCGGTCGTCACGGTAACAAGGGTGTGGTCTCCAAGATCCTGCCGGTGGAAGACATGCCGTTCATGGCCGATGGTACGCCGGTGGACATCGTGCTGAACCCACTGGGTGTGCCGTCGCGGATGAACGTGGGCCAGATTCTGGAAGTTCACCTGGGCTGGGCGGCGCGTGGTCTGGGCAAGCAGTTCAACCGCATGGTGCAGGAACAGCGCAGCGTGGGTGAAGTGCGTGCCTATCTGGAAAACCTCTACAACGGTAGCGGCAAGCCAGAAGACATCGCCAACCTGACCGACGCGGAAATCATGGACCTGGCGCATAACCTGCGCCGTGGCGTGCCGTTTGCCACACCGGTGTTTGACGGGGCCAAGGAAGAGGAAATCAAGCACATGCTGAGCCTGGCGTATCCGGATAGTGATCCGATTTCGCCGCGCATGGGCTTTAATGAATCCAAGACCCAGCTGCAACTGTACGATGGCCGTTCGGGTGAACCGTTCGAACGTCGCACCACCGTGGGCATCATGCACTTCCTGAAGCTGCATCACCTGGTTGACGACAAGATGCATGCCCGTTCCACCGGCCCGTACTCGCTGGTGACCCAGCAGCCGCTGGGCGGTAAGGCGCAGTTTGGTGGTCAGCGTTTCGGTGAAATGGAAGTGTGGGCGCTGGAAGCTTACGGCGCTGCCTACACCCTGCAGGAAATGCTGACGGTGAAGTCGGATGATGTGACCGGTCGGACCAAGGTTTACGAGAATATCGTCAAGGGCGAGCACAAGATCGACGCCGGCATGCCGGAATCCTTCAACGTGCTGGTGAAGGAAATTCGCTCGCTGGGTCTCGACATCGACCTGGATCGCTACTAAGAACTTGTAGGAAGCCCGTTGGCGTGCTGTGCCAACGGCGTCCGGCGCATGCCGGGGCGCGCAGATGCCGCATGGAGCGAGTCCGCTTCATCAGGGCATCCGTCGCGCCCGCCGCGCTGGCGCTGTGTTGCAGCACGAAATACGGGTTGGGAGCGGGTCAGGCGCTGCACTGGCAGCCCTTGGCCACCCCGAACGCCTCACTGGAGAAGTCATGAAAGCTCTGCTCGATTTATTCAAACAGGTCACGCAGGAAGAAGAGTTCGACGCGATCAAGATCGGCGTCGCCTCGCCGGAGAAAATCCGGTCCTGGTCGTTTGGCGAAGTGAAAAAGCCGGAGACCATCAACTACCGCACCTTCAAGCCAGAACGCGACGGCCTGTTCTGCGCCCGCATCTTTGGCCCGATCAAGGACTACGAGTGCCTGTGCGGCAAGTACAAGCGCCTGAAGCATCGCGGCGTGATCTGCGAAAAGTGCGGCGTGGAAGTCACCCTGTCCAAGGTGCGCCGTGAGCGCATGGGCCACATCGAGCTGGCCAGCCCGGTGGCGCACATCTGGTTCCTGAAGAGCCTGCCGTCCCGTCTGGGCATGGTGCTCGACATGACCCTGCGCGACATCGAACGCGTGCTGTACTTTGAAGGTTATGTGGTGGTGGACAGCGGCATGACCCCGCTGCAATACAAGCAGCTGCTGACCGAAGAAGACTACCTGGACAAGCTGGAAGAATACGGTGACGAATTTGGCGCGCTGATGGGCGCTGAAGCGGTGCGCGAACTGTTGCGCCGCATGGACATCAACAGCGAAATCGAAACCCTGCGCCATGACCTGGCCAGCACCAGTTCCGACACCAAGATCAAGAAAATCGCCAAGCGCCTGAAGGTGCTGGAAGCGTTCCAGCGTTCCGGCATCAAGCCGGAATGGATGATTCTGGAAGTGCTGCCGGTGCTGCCGCCGGAACTGCGTCCGCTGGTGCCGCTGGATGGCGGTCGCTTTGCCACCTCCGACCTGAACGACCTGTATCGTCGGGTGATCAACCGTAACAACCGCCTGAAGCGTCTGCTGGAGCTGCGCGCGCCGGAAATCATCGTGCGCAACGAAAAGCGCATGCTGCAGGAAGCGGTGGACAGCCTGCTGGACAATGGCCGTCGCGGCAAGGCCATGACCGGTGCCAACAAGCGCCCGCTGAAGTCCCTGGCTGACATGATCAAGGGTAAGGGCGGTCGCTTCCGTCAGAACTTGCTGGGCAAGCGCGTGGACTACTCGGGTCGTTCGGTGATTACCGTGGGTCCGGCCCTGCGTCTGCATCAGTGCGGTCTGCCGAAGAAAATGGCACTGGAGCTGTTCAAGCCGTTCATCTTCCACAAGCTGGAAGTGCTGGGCATGGCGTCCACCATCAAGGCCGCCAAGAAGCTGGTCGAGCAGGAAGTGCCGGAAGTCTGGGACATCCTGGAAGAAGTCATCCGTGAACATCCGGTGCTGCTGAACCGTGCGCCGACCCTGCACCGCCTGGGTATCCAGGCGTTTGAACCGACGCTGATCGAAGGCAAGGCCATCCAGCTGCACCCGCTGGTGTGCGCGGCGTTTAACGCCGACTTTGACGGTGACCAGATGGCTGTTCACGTGCCGCTGTCGCTGGAAGCACAGATGGAAGCCCGCACCCTGATGCTGGCCTCCAACAACGTGCTGTCGCCGGCCAACGGCGAGCCGATCATCGTGCCGTCGCAGGATATCGTGCTGGGTCTGTACTACCTGACCCGCGACAAGATCAATGGCCGTGGCGAAGGCATGGCGTTTGCCAATGTGTCCGAAGTCAGCCGTGCCTACGAAACCCGTCAGGTGGAACTCGCCTCGCGCATTTCGGTGCGCCTGAAAGAGTGGGAACTGGACGACCAGGGCGAATTCCAGCCGGTGATCCGTCGCTTCGAGACCACCGTGGGCCGTGCGCTGCTGTCTGACATCCTGCCCAAGGGCCTGGGTTTCGAGCACATCAACAAGGCGCTGAAGAAGAAAGAAATCTCCAAGCTGATCAACGCTTCGTTCCGTCGTTGCGGCATCCGCGATACGGTGATTTTTGCTGACCAGCTGATGTACACCGGTTTTGCCTTCTCCACCCGCGCCGGCATTTCCATTTGCGTGGACGACATGCTGGTGCCGACCAAGAAGGTCGAACTGCTGGCCAGCTCGCAAAAAGAAGTGAAGGAAATCGAAGAGCAGTACCGCCAGGGTCTGGTGACCCAGGGTGAGCGCTACAACAAGGTGGTGGATATCTGGGGCCGTTGCGGCGACCAGGTGGCCAAGGCCATGATGGAGCAGCTGGGTAAGGAAAAGACCATCAACCGCGAAGGCAAGGAAGTCGATCAGGAATCGTTCAACGCGATTTACATGATGGCCGACTCCGGTGCCCGGGGTTCGGTGGCGCAGATCCGTCAGCTGGCCGGTATGCGGGGCCTGATGGCCAAGCCGGATGGTTCGATTATCGAAACGCCGATTACCTCGAACTTCCGCGAAGGTCTGACCGTTCTGCAGTACTTTATCTCCACCCACGGTGCACGTAAGGGTCTGGCGGATACGGCGCTGAAGACCGCCAACTCCGGTTACCTGACCCGTCGTCTGGTTGACGTGACCCAGGATCTGGTGGTGATCGAAGACGATTGCGGCACCAGCCATGGTGTGTCGATGAAGGCGGTGCTGCAAGGCGGTGATGTGATCGAGCCGTTGCGCGACCGTATTCTGGGCCGCGTCACTGCGGTGGATGTGGTCAATCCGTCTACGGGTGAAACGGTTTACGAGTCTGGCACCCTGCTTGATGAAGCTGCCGTCGATAATATCGACGCGCTGGGCATCGACGAAGTCAAGGTGCGCACGCCGCTGACCTGCGAAACCCGCTATGGCCTGTGCGCCAAGTGCTATGGCCGCGATCTGGGCCGTGGCAAGGTGGTGAATACCGGCGAAGCCGTGGGTGTGATTGCCGCCCAGTCGATTGGCGAACCGGGCACCCAGCTGACCATGCGGACCTTCCACATCGGGGGGGCCGCGTCGCGAGCCGCTGCCGCCAGCCAGGTGGAATCCAAGTCGAACGGTGTGGCGCGCTTCTCCTCGCAGATGCGCTACGTCAAGACCGACAAGGGCGAACTGGTGGTGATTGCCCGTTCTGGTGAAGTGGTGATCCAGGACGACAATGGCCGCGAGCGCGAACGTCACAAGGTGCCGTACGGTGCCACGCTGATGGTGCAGGATGGCATGGCGCTGAAGGCCGGCCAGGTGCTGGCCACCTGGGACCCGCATACCCGTCCGATCATTACCGAGTACGCGGGCCGGGTGAAGTTCGAGAACGTCGAAGAAGGCTCGACCGTGGCCAAGCAGGTTGACGATGTGACCGGTCTGTCCACCCTGGTGGTGATCGACCCGAAACGTCGCGCTGGCTCCACCTCGAAGATGCTGCGCCCGCAGGTCAAGCTGCTGGACGAGCTGGGCCTGGAGGTCAAGCTGACCGGTTCCGATGCTTCGGTAAACATCACCTTCCAGGTTGGTGCCATTATCACGGTGAAGGATGGTCAGGAAGTGGGCGTGGGTGAAGTGCTGGCCCGCATCCCGCAGGAATCGTCCAAGACCCGCGATATTACCGGTGGTCTGCCGCGTGTGGCCGAGCTGTTTGAAGCCCGTTCGCCGAAGGACGCTGGCATGCTGGCCGAAGTGACCGGTACTGTATCGTTCGGCAAGGACACCAAGGGCAAGCAGCGCCTGATCATTACCGATCTGGACGGCAGTGCCAGCGAAACCCTGATTCCGAAGGACAAGCATGTGCTGGTCCATGATGGTCAGGTGGTGAACCGTGGCGAAGTGATCGTTGACGGTCCGGTCGATCCGCACGACATTCTGCGCCTGCAGGGCATCGAAGCCCTGTCGCGCTACATCGTGCAGGAAGTGCAGGAAGTGTATCGCCTGCAGGGTGTGAAGATTAACGACAAGCACATCGAGGTGATCATTCGCCAGATGCTGCGTCGTGTGGTGATTTCGGATTCGGGTGATTCCGACTTCATCCAGGGTGAACAGGTGGAACGCGCGGAAGTGCTGGAAGCCAATGATCGCCTGAATGCCGACAACAAGATTCCGGCGCAGTACGAAAATGTGCTGTTGGGGATTACCAAGGCATCGCTGTCCACCGATTCGTTCATCTCGGCGGCTTCCTTCCAGGAAACCACCCGCGTGCTGACCGAAGCGGCCATCATGGGCAAGCGCGATGACTTGCGTGGCCTGAAGGAAAACGTGATTGTCGGTCGTTTGATCCCGGCAGGCACCGGTTTGGCCTATCATAACAACCGTCGTCGGCAGAATCAGGCCGGGGGCGCACGGATGCCGGCTGACCTGATGCTGGATGACAGCCCGCAGATTCAGGAACACAACGCCTGATGCGCTAACGAAAAACACAGCCAATCCAAGGTTTTACCGAGGGTTGGCTGTGTGTCATTCGTTGACGGTGGCAAATCTGTTCCCCTATAATGCCGGGTCTTTTGCGGCGGCATGTGTGCATGTCGCCATTGACTTTTCTAGGAACCAACCATCAATGCCAACAATTAACCAGCTTGTCCGTAAGCCGCGCACGCCGGTGCGCGAAAGCAGCAAGGTGCCGGCGCTTGAAGCCTGCCCGCAAAAACGTGGCGTATGCACCCGTGTGTACACCACCACCCCGAAAAAGCCGAACTCGGCGCTGCGTAAGGTGTGCCGTGTGCGCCTGACCAACGGCTTCGAAGTGACCAGCTATATCGGCGGTGAAGGCCACAACCTGCAGGAACACAGCGTGGTGCTGATCCGCGGTGGTCGTGTCAAGGATTTGCCGGGTGTGCGTTATCACACCGTGCGCGGTTCCCTGGATACGGCTGGCGTGAAAGATCGTAAGCAGTCGCGTTCCAAGTACGGTGCCAAGCGTCCCAAGAAGTAATCGGGCGGTGCTGTACAACTAGGCGGCCAGCAGCGCCGTCGAGTAAGTGGTCGACCCCGGATGGGCGACCGAGAGCGGGTTTCGCTCAACTGAATTGAAATATCTAGAGGTTATTATGCCAAGACGTAGAGAAGTACCGAAACGCGACGTATTGCCGGATCCGAAGTTTGGCAACGTCGAATTGTCCAAGTTCATGAACGTGGTGATGATGGACGGCAAGAAATCTGTTGCCGAACGCATCGTCTACGGCGCACTCGCCCAGATCGAGAAAAAGACCGGCAAAAACGCCATCGAAGTGTTCTCCACCGCCATCGGCAACGTGAAGCCGATCGTTGAAGTGAAGTCCCGTCGGGTTGGCGGCGCCAACTACCAGGTTCCGGTTGAAGTTCGTCCGTCCCGTCGTCTGGCTCTGGCAATGCGTTGGCTGCGTGAAGCCGCTCGCAAGCGCGGTGAAAAGTCCATGGACCTGCGTCTGGCTGGTGAACTTCTGGATGCAGCAGAAGGTCGCGGCGGCGCAATGAAAAAGCGTGACGAAGTGCATCGTATGGCAGAAGCCAACAAAGCCTTCTCGCACTTCCGCTTCTAACCGATCTTTATTGCTGAAAAGGTTTTGGCTGTGGCTAGAAAAACCCCTATTGAGCGCTACCGTAATATCGGTATTAGCGCACACATTGATGCCGGTAAGACGACAACCACCGAGCGCATCCTGTTTTACACCGGCGTGAACCACAAGATTGGTGAAGTGCACGACGGCGCTGCCACCATGGACTGGATGGAGCAAGAGCAAGAGCGTGGGATTACCATTACGTCGGCCGCAACCACGACGTTCTGGAAGGGCATGGGCCTGCAATTCCCCGAGCACCGCTTCAACATCATCGACACCCCGGGCCACGTGGACTTCACCATTGAGGTGGAGCGTTCCATGCGCGTGCTGGACGGCGCGGTGATGGTGTACTGCGCGGTAGGTGGCGTTCAGCCGCAGTCCGAAACCGTGTGGCGTCAGGCCACCAAGTATCAGGTGCCGCGTCTGGCCTTCGTGAACAAGATGGACCGTCAAGGTGCCAACTTCTTCCGTGCCGTTGAACAGATGCAAACCCGTCTGCGCGCCAACCCGGTGCCTATCGTGGTGCCGATTGGTGCCGAAGAAGGCTTCCAGGGCGTGGTTGACCTGCTGAAGATGAAAGCCATCATTTGGGACGAAGCCAGCCAAGGCATGAAGTTCGAATACGGCGAAATCCCGGCAGATCTGGTCGAGCTGTCGGCCAAGTGGCGCGAAAAGATGGTGGAAGCTGCCGCTGAAGCCAGCGAAGAAATGATGGACAAGTACCTCGAAGGCGGTGAGCTGACCGAGGAAGAAATCGTGTCCGGTCTGCGTACCCGTACCCTGAAGTGCGAAATCCAGCCGATGCTGTGCGGTTCCGCTTTCAAGAACAAGGGTGTGCAGCGCATGCTGGACGCCGTGATTGAGCTGCTGCCGAGCCCGCTGGATGTTCCGCCGGTTCCGGGCGAGCTGGAAGACGGCACCCCGGCTTCCCGCGAAGCCTCCGACGAAGCACCGTTCTCCGCGCTGGCATTCAAGCTGATGAACGACCCGTACGTGGGTCAGCTGACCTTCTTCCGCACCTATTCGGGTGTGGTGAAGTCGGGCGACACCGTGCTGAACTCGGTCAAGGGCAAGCGCGAGCGTATCGGTCGTATCGTGCAGATGCATGCCAACGATCGCAAGGAAATCGACGAAGTGCGCGCGGGCGACATCGCCGCCGCCATCGGCCTGAAGGATGTGACCACGGGTGAAACCCTGTGTGACACCGATTCCCCGATCATTCTGGAACGCATGGAATTCCCGGATCCGGTGATTCACGTTGCCGTTGAGCCGAAGACCAAGGCTGACCAGGAAAAAATGGGCGTGGCACTGAACCGCCTGGCCAAGGAAGACCCGTCGTTCCGCGTGCGTACCGACGAAGAATCCGGCCAGACCATCATTTCCGGTATGGGCGAACTCCACCTGGAAATTCTGGTCGATCGCATGAAGCGTGAGTTTGGCGTGGAAGCCAACGTGGGTGCCCCGCAAGTGGCTTACCGCGAAACCATCACCAAGAAGGTCACCGACGTTGACGGCAAGCATGTCAAGCAGTCTGGTGGTAAGGGTCAGTACGGTCATGCCGTGATTACCCTGGAACCGTCTGGCGAAGGTAAGGGCTACCAGTTCTTCGACGAAATCAAGGGTGGCGTGATTCCGCGCGAATTCATCCCGTCGGTGGACAAGGGCATCCAGAACACCCTGGGTAGTGGTATTCTGGCAGGCTTCCCGGTGGTGGACGTGACCGTGCGTCTGACCTTCGGTTCCTACCACGATGTGGACTCGTCGCAAATCGCCTTTGAACTGGCCGGTTCCATGGCCTTCAAGGAAGCCATGCGTCGCGCCAGCCCGGTGATTCTCGAGCCGATGATGGCCGTGGAAGTGGAAACGCCGGAAGACTACATGGGCGACGTGATGGGTGACCTGAACCGTCGTCGTGGTATTGTCCAGGGTATGGACGACGATGGCCTGGGTGGCAAGAAGATCAAGGCCGAAGTGCCGCTGGCCGAGATGTTTGGCTACTCCACCGACCTGCGTTCCGCGACCCAAGGCCGCGCAACCTACTCGATGGAATTCAAGCATTACTCCGAAGCCCCGCGCAACGTGGCTGAAGCCGTGATGGCCAGCCGCAAGTAATACGCTGCAACCCGGTTTCCGCTGGTGCGGGAGCCGGTTTTATCTCTCTACTATGCTCTTTATCGAAGGAATTTAGCGAAATGGCTAAGGAAAAGTTCGAGCGGAACAAACCGCACGTAAACGTAGGCACCATCGGTCACGTTGACCACGGCAAGACCACCCTGACCGCTGCGATCACCACGATCCTGTCGAAGAAATTCGGTGGCGAAGCCAAGGGTTACGACCAAATCGACAGCGCGCCGGAAGAAAAGGCTCGCGGTATTACCATCAATACCGCTCACGTCGAATACGAAACCGAAACCCGTCACTATGCTCACGTTGACTGCCCGGGTCATGCTGACTATGTGAAAAACATGATTACCGGCGCAGCCCAGATGGACGGCGCTATCCTGGTGTGCTCGGCTGCTGACGGCCCGATGCCGCAAACCCGCGAACACATCCTGCTGGCCCGCCAGGTTGGTGTGCCGTACATCATCGTCTTCCTGAACAAGGCTGACCTGGTGGACGACGCCGAGCTGCTGGAACTGGTGGAAATGGAAGTGCGCGACCTGCTGTCGTCCTACGACTTCCCGGGCGACGACACCCCGATCGTGACCGGCTCCGCCCGTCTGGCGCTGGAAGGCGACCAGTCCGAATACGGCGAACCGGCCATCTTCCGTCTGGCCGACGCCCTGGACAGCTACATCCCGACCCCGGAACGTGCCATCGACAAGCCGTTCCTGCTGCCGATCGAAGACGTGTTCTCGATTTCCGGTCGCGGTACCGTGGTGACTGGCCGTGTTGAGCGTGGCGTGGTCAAGGTGGGTGAAGAAATCGAAATCGTGGGTCTGAAGGCTACCGTCAAGACCACCTGCACCGGCGTGGAAATGTTCCGCAAGCTGCTGGACCAGGGTCAGGCAGGTGACAACGTGGGCGTGCTGCTGCGTGGCACCAAGCGTGAAGACGTTGAGCGTGGCCAGGTGCTGGCCAAGCCGGGTTCGATCACCCCGCACACCGAGTTCGGCGCAGAAGTGTATGTGCTGGGCAAGGAAGAAGGCGGTCGTCACACCCCGTTCTTCAGCAACTATCGTCCGCAATTCTACTTCCGTACCACCGACGTGACCGGCGCAGTGAGCCTGCCGGAAGGCGTGGAAATGGTGATGCCAGGTGATAACGTGGCCATTACCGTGGCCCTGATTGCCCCGATCGCCATGGAAGAAGGTCTGCGCTTCGCCATCCGTGAAGGTGGTCGTACCGTTGGCGCCGGTGTGGTTGCCAAGGTTATCAAGTAAGCCGGAGAGGATTGAAAATGCAAAGCCAGAAAATCCGCATCCGTCTGAAGGCGTTTGACTACAACCTGATCGACCGTTCCGCACAAGAGATCGTTGACACCGCCAAGCGTACCGGCGCCGTGGTCAAGGGTCCGGTGCCGCTGCCGACCAAGATCGAGCGCTATGACGTGCTGCGTTCCCCGCACGTCAACAAGACTTCGCGTGACCAGTTTGAGATCCGCACCCACCTGCGCCTGATGGACATCGTCGATCCGACCGATAAAACGGTTGATGCGCTGATGAAGCTGGACCTCCCGGCAGGCGTGGATGTCGAGATCAAGCTGCAATAAGCTGCAATAAAACGACACTAGATGGCTTATATGGCGGTAAGTACTTGCGGTCATTGAAAAATCTGTGTTAGATTCGCGGGCTCATCTGATGGTGAGCCCGTTTTTTGTTATTGTCGGTCAATCGTAACCGGCACCTGATAAAGGAAATAACGATGAGTTTAGGTCTTGTCGGTCGCAAAGTCGGCATGACCCGCGTCTTTGCCGAGGATGGTGCAACCATCCCGGTAACGGTGCTGGACATGTCGAACAATCGCGTCACGCAAATCAAAACCGCCGAAACCGACGGCTACAATGCCGTCCAAATCACCTTCGGTTCGCGTAAAGCCAACCGTGTGAACAAGGCTGAGGCCGGTCACTTTGCCAAAGCCGGTGTTGAAGCCGGTCGTGGTCTGCACGAATTCCTGCTGGACGCCGCCAAGTTGGGCGAGCTGAAGGCTGGCGATGCAATCACCGTCGAAGTGTTCCAGGTCGGTCAGCTGGTCGATGTGACCGGCACCAGCCAGGGTAAAGGCTTCGCCGGCGCGATCAAGCGTCACAACTTCTCCTCGAACCGCGCCTCCCACGGTAACTCCGTGTCGCACCGTTCCCCTGGTTCCATTGGTATGGCCCAGGATCCGGGTCGCGTGTTTCCGGGCAAGCGCATGGCCGGTCAGCTTGGTAACGTCAAGAGCACCGTGCAGAGCCTGGAAGTCGTCCGCATCGATGTTGAACGTCAACTGCTGCTGGTCAAAGGTGCCGTTCCGGGCGCCAAGGGCGGTGATGTGGTCGTTCGTCCGGCAGTGAAGGCAGGTGCGTGATGGAACTGAAAGTAATCAATCAGCAAGGTCAGGCCGTTGAAAGCCTGCAAGCGTCCGACACCCTGTTTGGCCGCGAATACAACGAAGCGCTGGTTCACCAGGTGGTGACCGCCTATCTGGCCAATGCCCGTAGCGGCAACCGTGCCCAGAAGGGCCGCAGCGAAGTGGCCAAGTCCACCCGCAAGCCGTGGCGTCAAAAGGGTACGGGCCGTGCTCGTGCCGGTATGGCGTCCAGCCCGATCTGGCGTGGGGGCGGCAAGATCTTCCCGAACAGCCCGGAAGAAAACTTCGGCCAAAAAGTGAACCGCAAGATGTTCCGTGCAGGTGTGTCGGCCATCCTGTCGCAACTCGTGCGTGACGAGCGTCTGGTCGTGGTGGATTCCATCACGGTGGATAGCCCGAAGACCAAGGAATTCGCTGCCAAGGTGAAAGCCCTGGGCCTGGAACAGGCTCTGGTGATCACCAAGGAACTGGACGAAAACCTGTACCTGTCTTCGCGCAACCTGACCAACGTGCTGGTGATCGAAGCCGCTCAAGCTGACCCGTACAGCCTGGTGCGTTTCAAGAAGATCGTCATCACCCGTGACGCGGTGAAGCAACTCGAGGAGCAATGGGCATGAACCAGGAACGTCTGATGCAAGTAATCCTTGCTCCGGTTGTCTCCGAGAAAAGCACCCTCGTCGCAGACAAAAACGAGCAAGTTGTTTTCAAGGTGGCCACTGACGCGACCAAGCCGGAAGTGAAAGCTGCCGTCGAGCTGCTGTTCAACGTCAAAGTGGACAGCGTGCAAATCCTGAACGTGAAGGGTAAGGTCAAGCGTTTCGGTCGTTTCATCGGCCGTCGCAGCGACTGGAAAAAGGCTTATGTTTGCCTGACCCCGGGCCAGGAAATCGACTTTTCCGCCGCGCAGTAAGGGAGACAGAACATGGCATTAGTGAAAGTTAAACCGACGTCTCCGGGTCGCCGTGCGGTCGTCAAGGTTGTTACGCCGGACCTGCACAAGGGCGCTCCGTACGCTCCGCTGCTGGAAAAGCAAATCCAGAATGCTGGCCGTAATAACAACGGTCACATCACCACCCGCCACAAGGGCGGTGGTCACAAGCATCACTACCGTGTTGTTGACTTCCGTCGCAACAAGGATGGCATTGCTGCCAAGGTCGAACGCATCGAATACGATCCGAACCGTACCGCGCACATTGCCCTGCTGTGCTACGCCGATGGCGAACGTCGCTACATCATCGCCCCGAAGGGCGTGAAGGCCGGCGCTGTGCTGCTGTCTGGCTCGGAAGCCCCGATCAAGGCCGGTAACTGCCTGCCGCTGCGCAACATCCCGGTGGGTACCACCATCCACTGCATCGAGATGCAGCCGGGCAAGGGTGCGCAAATCGCCCGTTCCGCTGGCGCTTCCGTGCAGCTGCTGGCTCGCGAAGGCACTTACGCCCAGCTGCGTCTGCGCTCCGGTGAAATCCGCCGCGTGCACGTTGACTGCCGCGCGACCGTGGGTGAAGTGGGTAACGAAGAGCATCAGCTCGAATCGATCGGCAAAGCTGGCGCCAAACGCTGGAAGGGTATTCGCCCGACCGTGCGTGGTGTGGCGATGAACCCGGTGGATCACCCGCATGGTGGTGGTGAAGGCAAGACCGCTGCCGGTCGCGATCCGGTCAGCCCGTGGGGCACGCCGGCCAAGGGTTACCGCACCCGTCGCAACAAGCGTACGAACAATATGATCGTGCGCCGTCGCTATTCGAATAAAGGGTAATTGACAATGGCACGTTCGATTAAAAAGGGCCCGTTCGTTGACCTGCATCTGATCAAGAAGGTCGATGCGGCCCGTGCAACGAGCGACAAGCGCCCGATCAAGACCTGGTCCCGTCGCTCCACCGTGTTGCCCGAGTTTGTTGGTTTTACCATTGCCGTGCATAACGGCAAGACCCATGTGCCGGTGTATGTCACCGAAAACATGGTGGGCCACAAGCTGGGTGAATTTTCCCTGACTCGCACCTTCAAAGGCCACGCGGCTGACAAGAAGGCCAAACGGTAAGGTGATGCGATGAGAGTTTCTGCTGTTTTGAAAAACGCTCGCCTGTCGGCACAAAAGTGCCGTCTGGTGGCGGATCAAGTCCGTGGCCTGCCGGTTGACGCTGCGTTGAATATTCTGACGTTCAGCCCGAAAAAAGGCGCTGGTCTGCTGAAAAAAGTGCTGGAAAGCGCCATTGCCAATGCCGAGCACAACGAAGGTGCTGACATCGACACCCTGAAGGTGACGACGGTTTACGTGGACAAGGGCCCGAGCCTGAAGCGTTTCACTGCCCGTGCCAAGGGTCGTGGTAACCGCATCGAGAAGCAAACCTGCCATATCACGCTGACCGTGGGCAACTAAGGACAAGAACATGGGACAGAAGATTGATCCGCGGGGCTTTCGCCTCTGCGTAAACAAAAACTGGTCTTCCAAGTGGTTTGCCAATAGCCAGAACTTTGCCGGCATGCTGAAGGAAGACATCGAAGTGCGCGACTTCCTGAAAAAGAAGTTGAGCCATGCTTCGGTAAGCCGTGTGGTCATTGAGCGCCCGGCCAAAAGTGCCCGCATCACCATTCACAGCGCCCGTCCGGGTGTGGTGATTGGCAAGAAGGGTGAAGACATCGAGCTGCTGAAGCAGGAACTGGCCCGCCGCATGGGTGTGCCGGTGCATGTCAGCATCGAAGAAGTCCGCAAGCCGGAAATCGATGCGCAAATCATCGCTGACGGCATTGCCGCTCAGCTGGAAAAGCGCGTGATGTTCCGTCGCGCCATGAAGCGTGCCATGCAAAACGCCATGCGCATGGGTGCCCAGGGCATCAAGATCATGAGCTCGGGCCGTCTGAACGGTATTGAAATTGCCCGTAGCGAATGGTATCGCGAAGGTCGTGTGCCGCTGCACACCCTGCGTGCCGACGTTGACTACGCCACCTCTGAAGCCAAGACCACCTACGGGATCATCGGCATCAAGGTATGGGTGTACAAGGGTGAGGTGAAGCCGGGCCAGGTACAGGCCGAGCCGGTGCAACCTGAGAAGAAATCGAGAAAGGCAGGGGCGCGTCATGCTGCAACCAACTAGACTCAAGTACCGTAAACAGCAAAAAGGCCGTAACACCGGCGTGGCCACCCGTGGCAACAAGGTGAGCTTCGGTGACTTTGGTCTGAAAGCTGTGGGTCGTGGTCGTCTGACCGCCCGTCAGATCGAAGCAGCCCGTCGTGCGATGACCCGTCACATCAAGCGTGGCGGCAAGATCTGGATCCGCGTGTTCCCGGACAAGCCGATTTCGTCCAAGCCTGCCGAAGTCCGTATGGGTAACGGTAAGGGTAGCCCGGAATACTACGTGGCTGAAATTCAGCCGGGTAAGGTGCTGTACGAAATGGATGGTGTGGCTGAAGAGTTGGCGCGTGAAGCCTTCCGCCTGGCCGCTGCCAAGCTGCCGATCCCCACCACGTTTGTCGTGAGACAGGTAGGTCAATGATGAAAGCGTCTGAACTGAGAGCCAAGTCGGTCGATGAGCTCAAGTCCGAACTGCTGAGCCTGTTGAAGGCCCAGTTCGGTCTGCGCATGCAGATCGCGACCCAACAGCTGGCCAAGACCAGCGAGTTTAAGAAGGTGCGTCGTGACATTGCTCGCGTTCGTACCGTATTGCATGAAAAGGCAGCTTGATATGAGCGAAACCGCGAAAATCGTCCGTACGCTGACCGGCAAGGTGGTTAGCGACAAAATGGATAAGACCGTTGTCGTGCTGGTTGAGCGCAAAGTCAAGCACCCAATCTATGGCAAGGTGATCCGTCTGTCGAAGAAGTTTCACGCCCATGACGAGAAAAACGAGTTCGGTATTGGTGACACGGTGGTGATTGCCGAGTCCCGTCCGCTCTCGAAGACCAAGACCTGGGTAGTTTCGGCGTTGGTGGAAAAGGCACGTCAGGTGTAATGCCTGTTGCAGAGGACGCCAGTCCTCTGTATAATGCCGTTTTTTCAATCGCCAATTTTTCTGGCGACTTACCCGTACGGGTTCCAAAACTGGCCGTTTGATGCGCCGCACCGTCAGTGTGCGGCGCTTCACCAAATTTTGGTGAACGAGACGGGTTAAGTTGGAAAGGTAAAATTCATGATTCAAATGCAGACCATGCTGGAGGTCGCAGACAACACTGGTGCGCGTCAGGTTATGTGCATCAAGGTTCTCGGTGGCTCCAAGCGTCGCTACGCATCTGTGGGCGACATCATCAAGGTGAGCATCAAAGATGCTGCGCCGCGTGGCCGTGTCAAAAAGGGCGACGTGTACAATGCCGTGGTGGTTCGCACCGCCAAGGGTGTGCGCCGTCCTGATGGCTCGCTGATTAAGTTCGACGGCAATGCCGCCGTGCTGCTGAACAACAAGCTCGAGCCGATCGGTACCCGTATTTTTGGGCCGGTAACCCGTGAGCTGCGTACCGAGCGCTTCATGAAGATCGTTTCGCTCGCGCCGGAAGTGCTGTAAGGAGAGGCCCAGCATGCAAAAGATTCGCAAAGGTGACGACGTGATTGTTCTCACCGGCAAAGATAAAGGCAAGCGTGGTACCGTACTGCGCGTCCTCGAAGGCAAATTGGTCGTCGAAGGCGTCAATGTGGTGAAGAAACACCAGAAGCCGAACCCGATCAAGGGCGTTCAGGGCGGTGTTGTCGAAAAAACCATGCCGATTGATGTTTCCAACGTGGCTCTGTTCAACCCGGCAACGCAAAAGGCCGATCGTGTTGGCTTCAAGCTGCTGGAAGATGGCCGCAAGGTTCGCGTGTTCAAATCGAACGGCGAAGTTGTCGGTGCTTAAGGAGTGAACATGGCACGTCTGCACGATTACTACACGAGCACCGTGGTGCCGGATCTGGTCAAACAGTTCGGTTACCAATCGGTCATGGAAGTTCCGCGTATTGAAAAGATCACCCTGAACATGGGCGTGGGCGAAGCAGTCGCGGACAAAAAAGTTCTTGAACACGCCGTGGGCGACATGCAGAAGATCGCAGGTCAGAAGCCTGTGGTGACCACTGCACGCAAATCGATCGCTGGCTTCAAGATTCGTGATGGCTACCCGATCGGCTGCAAGGTGACCCTGCGCCGCGAACGCATGTACGAATTCCTGGACCGTCTGATCACCATCGCCCTGCCGCGCGTGCGCGACTTCCGTGGTATCAACGGCAAGTCCTTCGACGGTCGCGGTAACTACAACATGGGTGTGCGTGAGCAAATCATTTTCCCGGAAATCGAGTACGACAAGATCGATGCGCTGCGCGGGATGAACATCACCATCACCACTACTGCGAAAACTGACGAAGAAGCCCGCGCGCTGCTGGCTGCGTTCAAGTTCCCGTTCAAGGGTTAAGAAAATGGCAAAACTCGCACTGATCAACCGCGAAGAAAAGCGGGCCAAGCTGGTCGCCAAGTACGCGGCCAAGCGTGAACAGTTGATGGCCGTCATCAACAACGCCAGCCTGTCCGACGAAGAGCGCTTTGCTGCCCGTCTTCAGCTGCAACAGCTGCCGCGCAATGCCAGCCCGGTACGCCAGCGTAACCGCTGCGCCCTGACCGGTCGTCCGCGTGGCGTATTCCGCAAGTTCGGCTTGGGCCGTAACAAGCTCCGTGAAATTGCGATGCGTGGTGAAATTCCGGGCATCGTAAAAGCCAGCTGGTAATAGGAGAATAAACTATGAGCATGCATGATCCTATTTCCGATATGCTGACCCGCATCCGTAACGCTCAGCGCGCTGACAAGACCGCAGTTTCCATGCCGTCGTCCAAGCTGAAGGTTGCGATTGCCCAAGTATTGAAAGACGAAGGTTACGTCGAAGAATTCGCTGTCCGCGAAGTGGACAACAAGCCGGTGCTCGACATCCAGCTGAAGTACTACGCTGGTCGCCCGGTCATTGAGCGCATCGAACGTGTTTCCCGTCCTGGCCTGCGTATTTACAAGGGCTCCAGCGACATTCCTAAGGTGATGAACGGTCTTGGCGTTGCCATCGTTTCCACCTCCAAGGGTGTCATGACTGATCGCAAGGCACGCGCAGCCGGTATCGGCGGCGAACTGCTGTGCATCGTGGCGTAAGGGGAGGAAACAATGTCTCGCGTCGCTAAAAACCCGGTCGTTCTGCCTGCTGGTGTTGAAGCCAAGTTTTCCGCTACCGACCTGACCGTCAAAGGTTCGTTGGGCTCCATCTCCCTGCCGTTGAGCAGCGAAGTGGAAATCAAGCTGGAAGACAATGCTCTGACCTTTGCAGCCAAGAACGAAAGCAAGTTTGCCCGTTCCATGTCCGGCACCCTGCGTGCCCTGGTCAACAACATGGTGATTGGCGTGTCCAAGGGCTTCGAGAAGAAGTTGAACCTGGTTGGCGTGGGCTATCGTGCCCAGGCCCAGGGCGATACGCTCAACCTGACTCTTGGCTTCTCCCACCCGGTTGCCCACCCGATGCCGGCTGGCGTCAAGGTGGAAACCCCGACCCAAACCGAAATCCTGCTCAAGGGTGTCGACAAGCAAAAAGTGGGTCAGGTTGCTGCCGAGATCCGTGCTTACCGTTCGCCTGAGCCTTACAAGGGCAAGGGTGTGCGTTACGCCGACGAAGTGGTGGTTTTGAAAGAAACCAAGAAGAAATAACTGAGGCCCAGTCATGGATAAGAAAGAAGCTCGACTCCGTCGTGCACGTAAAACCCGTGCCAAGATTGCGGAGCTCAAAGTGGCACGCCTTAGCGTGCATCGCAGCAACTGCCACATTTACGCTCAGATCATTGACGAGACTGGCAGCAAAGTGCTGGCCAGCGCTTCCACCCTCGAAGTTGAAGTGCGCAAAGAGCTGACCAACGGCGGCAATGCCAAAGCTGCTGCCTTGGTGGGTCAACGCATCGCCGAGAAGGCCAAGGCCGCCGGCATCGAGAAAGTCGCGTTCGATCGTTCCGGTTTCCACTACCATGGCCGCGTCAAGGCTCTGGCAGAAGCCGCACGCGAGCACGGTCTCGTATTCTAATTCGGAGTGAATAATGGCTAAGCACGAAATCGAAGAACGCGGCGACGGCCTCATCGAGAAGATGATTGGTGTGAACCGTGTGACCAAAGTGGTCAAGGGCGGTCGCATCATGGCTTTCTCCGCGCTGACCGTGGTCGGCGATGGCGATGGCGGCATCGGCATGGGCAAGGGCAAATCCAAGGAAGTGCCGGTTGCTGTGCAAAAGGCAATGGAAGAAGCCCGTCGCAAGATGGTCAAGGTTCCGCTCAAGAACGGCACCCTGCACCACGCCGTGACCGGCAAGCACGGTGCTACCACCGTGTTCATGCAACCGGCAGCTGAAGGTACCGGCATCATCGCTGGCGGCCCGATGCGCGCTGTGTTCGATGCCCTGGGTGTCAAGAACGTGTCGGCCAAGTGCCACGGTTCGACCAACCCGTACAACATCGTTCGCGCCACGCTGGACGGTCTGTCCAAGATGTACACGCCGGGCGACATTGCCGCCAAGCGCGGCAAGACCGTGGCGGAAATCCTTGGAGTCGAAGAATGAGCGACAACAAAACCGTCAAAGTAACCCTGGTGAAGAGCCTGATTGGCCGTCTGGAATCGCACAAGGCCTGCGCACGCGGCCTGGGGCTGAAGAAGATTCGCCAGTCTGTCGAAGTGATCGACACCCCTGAAAATCGCGGCATGATCAACAAGATCAGCTACCTGTTGAAGTGCGAGGGTTAACCATGCAACTCAATACCATCAAGCCGGGCGCTGGTGCCAAGCACGCCAAGCGTCGCGTCGGTCGCGGCATTGGCAGTGGCCTGGGCAAGACCGCTGGCCGTGGTCACAAAGGCCAGAAGTCCCGCTCCGGTGGCTTCCACAAAGTGGGCTTCGAAGGCGGTCAAATGCCGCTGCATCGCCGCCTGCCCAAGCGCGGTTTCAAGTCGCTGACCAAGCACCTGACCGTGGAAGTGCGTCTGGACGAGCTGAACAAGCTGCCGGTCGATGAAATCGATCTGCTGACCCTGGCACAGGCTGGCCTGCTGCCGAACGGCGCCAAGGCTGCCAAAGTCATTGCGTCGGGTACCGTGGAACGTGCGCTCACTTTGCGTGGCATTTCGGCAACTGCCGGTGCCCGCGCTGCGGTGGAAGCCGCAGGTGGCCGTTTCGCTGAATAAGGCGCGATTAAGTGGCCACTCCTTCTCTAGCCGCGAACACCAACAAGTTTGGTGATCTGAAGCAGCGCATCTGGTTTTTGGTAGGTGCGTTGATCGTTTACCGTATCGGTGCGCACATTCCGGTTCCGGGGATCAATCCGGTCGAGCTAGCGAAGTTGTTCCAGTCGTCGCAGACGGGCCTCCTCGACATGTTCAACATGTTTTCGGGTGGGGCCCTGTCCCGGTTTACGGTGTTTGCCATCGGCATCATGCCGTACATCTCGGCTTCGATCATCCTGCAGCTGGCTGGCGAAGTGATTCCCAGCCTGAAGCAGCTGAAAAAAGAAGGTGACGCGGGACGCCGGAAGATTACCCAGTACACACGGTACGCCACCGTGCTGCTGGCAACCTTCCAAAGCTTCGGTATTGCCGTGATGTTGTTCAAGCAGCCCAATCTGGTGGTGGTCAGCTCGCCGTTCGAGTTCTACCTCACCACCGTGGTCACCCTGGTGACCGGCACCATGTTCCTGATGTGGTTGGGTGAACAGATTACCGAACGGGGTATTGGCAATGGTATTTCCCTGATCATCTGCGCGGGGATTGCCGCAGGGGTGCCGTCGGCTATCGGCAAGACGCTGACGCTGACTTCACAGGGCAGTCTGCCCATCCTGCTGGTGATTGCGCTGTTTATTGGGGTGGTTGCCGTGACGTATCTGGTCGTGTTCGTCGAACGCGGTCAGCGCAAGGTGCTGGTGAACTATGCCAAGCGCCAGGTGGGCAATCGGGTGATGCAGGGGCAGAGTACCCATCTGCCGTTGAAGCTGAACATGGCCGGGGTCATCCCGCCGATTTTTGCTTCCAGTATCATTCTGTTCCCTGCCACGGTGGTGGGATGGTTTGGTAACACAGAAGGGCTGGGCTGGCTGAAATCCATCAGCGATTCCCTGCATCCGGGGCAACCCGTGTATGTGCTGCTGTACGCGGCAGCAATCGTTTTCTTCTGCTATT
Source organism: Aquaspirillum sp. LM1 (assembly GCF_002002905.1). Classification (NCBI taxonomy): domain Bacteria; kingdom Pseudomonadati; phylum Pseudomonadota; class Betaproteobacteria; order Neisseriales; family Aquaspirillaceae; genus Aquaspirillum; species Aquaspirillum sp. LM1. The sequence goes on from NZ_CP019509.1 coordinate 243,417, forward strand.
TCTACACCGCTTTGGTGTTCAATCCGAAGGAAACAGCTGACAACCTGAAAAAGAGCGGTGCGTTTATCCCAGGCATTCGGCCGGGTGAACAAACCTCACGCTATATCGAGCGGATCATCATGCGTCTGACGCTGATCGGTGCTGTGTACATCGGCCTGGTCTGTCTGATGCCTGAGTTCCTGATCCTGAAGTGGAATGTGCCGTTCTACTTTGGGGGCACATCGCTCCTGATTATTGTTGTCGTTACCATGGACTTCATGGCGCAAGTGCAATCGTATGTGATGTCCCATCAGTACGAAAGCCTGCTCAAGAAGGCAAACTTCAAGAATAGCGGCCTGATGTCGCGCTAACCGGATCAGGCAAAGTAAGATGGCTAAAGAAGATACGATCCAGATGCAAGGTGAAATCCTGGAAACGTTGCCGAATGCAACGTTCCGGGTAAAGCTCGAGAACGGGCACGTGGTGCTGGGCCACATCTCCGGCAAGATGCGCATGCACTATATCCGCATCCTGCCTGGCGACAAGGTAACAGTGGAACTGACCCCGTACGATCTGAGCCGCGCCAGAATCGTGTTCCGTGCCAAGTAAATCTGGCACCCAGTTCTTTTGAAAGGAAAATCATGAGAGTTCAGCCGTCGGTAAAGAAAATTTGCCGTAACTGCAAGATCATCCGTCGCAATCGCATCGTTCGCGTGATCTGCACGGATCCGCGGCACAAGCAAAAGCAGGGCTGATTTGTTGCCCGTGCGATTGCGTGCTAGAATCGCCAACTTTTTAGATTTGAGGATAATGTATGGCCCGTATTGCTGGGGTAAACATTCCTAATCATCAGCATACCGTGATTGGCCTGCAAGCCATCTACGGTATCGGCCAAACCCGCGCCAAGGCTATTTGCGTAGCTGCTGGCGTTGCCGAATCGACCAAGGTCAAAGACCTGACCGATGCTGAAATGGAAAATCTGCGTGACCAGGTCGGTCAGTTCACTGTTGAAGGTGATCTGCGCCGTGAAGTTACGATGAACATCAAGCGCTTGATGGATCTGGGCTGCTACCGCGGCCTGCGCCATCGTCGCGGCCTGCCGTGCCGTGGTCAGCGTACTCGCACTAACGCCCGTACCCGTAAGGGCCCGCGTAAAGCGATTGCTGGCAAGAAGTAATTCGTAAGGATAGATAATGGCTAAAGCAAACACAGTGCGTGTACGCAAAAAAGTGAAGAAGAGCGTATCCGAAGGGATCGTTCACGTTCACGCGTCCTTTAATAACACCATCATCACCATCACCGATCGTCAAGGGAATGCTTTGTCTTGGGCTACCTCCGGCGGTGCTGGTTTTAAAGGTTCGCGCAAAAGTACACCTTTCGCTGCTCAGGTAGCTGCGGAAGCCGCTGGTAAAGTTGCCCAAGAATATGGCGTTAAGAATCTTGAAGTGCGCATCAAGGGCCCCGGCCCGGGCCGTGAATCGGCTGTGCGTGCATTGAACTCGCTGGGTTTCAAGATTACCAGCATCTCCGATGTGACGCCGGTTCCGCACAACGGTTGCCGGCCTCCCAAGAAACGTCGCATCTAATCAGGAGAGAGAGTCAACATGGCACGTTACATCGGCCCGAAATGTAAACTCGCGCGTCGCGAGGGCACCGATCTGTTTCTGAAGAGCGCACGTCGCTCGCTGGACAGCAAGTGCAAGCTGGATACCCGTCCGGGCCAGCATGGCGCAAAAAACACCCGTGTGTCGGACTATGGCGTCCAACTGCGCGAAAAGCAAAAAATCCGCCGTATCTACGGTGTGCTGGAGCGTCAGTTCCGCAAGTACTTTGCTGAAGCAGCCCGTCGCAAGGGCTCCACGGGTGAAAACCTGCTGCAAATTCTTGAGTCCCGCCTGGATAACGTCGTGTATCGCATGGGCTTTGGCTCCACCCGCGCGGAAGCCCGCCAGCTGGTGAGCCACAAGGCTCTGAGCGTGAACGGCCAGGTCGTGAACATTCCGTCGTACCAGGTCAAGGCTGGCGATGTGGTGGCGGTGCGTGAAAAATCCAAAAAGCAGGTTCGCATCCAGGAAGCACTGGTGCTGGCCGAGCAAATTGGCTTCCCGGCTTGGGTTTCGATTGATGCCAAAAAGATGGAAGGCGTCTTCAAGTCCGCTCCGGAACGTACCGATCTGTCTAGCGATATCAACGAGCAACTCGTCGTTGAGTTCTACTCCAAGTAATCGCTAGCCAACAAGGAAACACTATGCAAAACAGCGCTTCGGAATTTCTCAAACCGCGTCTGATCGACGTGCAGCCGGTTTCGGCTACGCAAGCGCGAGTCACCATGGAGCCGTTCGAGCGTGGCTATGCCCATACCCTGGGTAATGCGCTGCGCCGCATCCTGCTGTCGTCCATGCCGGGTTTTGCGCCGACCGAAGTGTCTATCGCTGGCGTTTTGCATGAATACTCCGCGCTCGACGGCGTTCGGGAAGATGTTGTTGACATCCTCCTGAACCTGAAGGGCGTGGTGCTCAAACTTCATGGTCGCGACAGTGTGCTGCTTACCCTGAAAAAAGAGGGTGAGGGCCCTGTGCTGGCCGGCGATATCGAGCTGCCGCATGATGTCGAAGTGGTGAATCCGGATCATCCGATTTGCCATCTCGCCGCCAACGGCAAGATCGAAATGGAGATCAAGGTTGAGAAAGGGCGGGGCTATCAACCGGTAGCAACGCGCGTCAACCAGGATGATAACCGCACCATTGGCAACATTCTGCTGGATGCCTCGTTCAGCCCGGTCTACCGTGTCAGCTTCACGGTGGAAAATGCTCGTGTTGAGCAACGGACTGATCTTGACCGTCTGGTGATGGACATCGAAACCAATGGCGTGATCGAGCCGGAAGAAGCGGTGCGCGCTGCCGCGCGTATCCTGATGGATCAGTTGTCCATCTTCGCCGATCTCCAGGGCACTGCTGTCGAAGTGGAAGAAGTCCGCGCTCCGCAGGTCGATCCGATTCTGCTGCGTCCGGTGGACGACCTTGAGCTGACTGTCCGCTCTGCCAACTGCCTGAAGGCAGAAAACATCTATTACATCGGCGATCTGATTCAGCGCACCGAGACCGAGTTGCTCAAGACCCCGAACCTGGGTCGCAAGTCGCTCAATGAAATCAAGGAAGTATTGGCTTCCAAGGGTCTGACGCTGGGCATGAAGCTGGAAAACTGGCCGCCGGCAGGGCTGGACAAGCAGCCGTAAGCGGTGTGTGACAAAAGGATAAAGACATGCGTCATCGTTTAAGCAATCGTAAACTCAATCGCACGACGAGCCATCGTCTGGCGATGCTCCGCAATATGGCGAACTCGCTGCTGCGTCACGAAGCCATCGTGACCACGCTGCCGAAAGCCAAGGAACTGCGCCGTGTCGCAGAACCGCTGATCACCCTGGGCAAGAAGCCGTCGCTGGCTAACCGTCGCCTGGCCTTTGACCGTACGCGTGACCGTGAAATCGTGGTCAAGCTGTTTGACGTGCTCGGCCCGCGCTACGCAACCCGTAACGGTGGCTACCTGCGCATTCTGAAGTACGGTTTCCGCAAGGGCGACAACGCACCGATGGCACTGGTTGAACTGGTTGACCGTCCGGACGTTGAAGCTGTGGAACTGGCTGACGAAGCCGAAGCATAATTGGTCTGCTGTTGGGATCAATGCCACAAAACCCCGCCTTGGCGGGGTTTTGTTTTATCTGGCCCAATCCCGTTGGTATTTATGTCTGGATGAGCAATTCGACTTGCATTTTGACTAAAATATATCGAAATCAGCAGGGAAACTGGGTAAGATAGCTTGAAGATATATCGTAGTTTTACGTATTGCTCTCTAGGTGTGCTCCTCACAAAGCGGGGCCTGGGCTGCTGAGGGAGTGTGAACAGGAATTGACATGAAATCTTGGCTTGTTTTTGCTTGCTTGCTGAGCCTGAGCGCCGTCAGCCTGGGGGCAGAGCGTCTGGACGAGATCAAGGCGCGCGGTGAACTGCGCGTGTGCATCTGGCCAGAGTATTACGGTATTTCGTTTCGCAACGTCAAATCAGGCGCAGTGGCCGGGGTGGATGCCGATATGGCGCGTGACCTGGCCGCTCACCTGGGCGTGCCACTGAGTTTTGTCGATAGTCACTTTGCCCGGCTCAAGGATGATTTGCTGCACAACCAGTGCGATGTGGGCATGTTTGCCGTGGCGATTACTCCCGCCCGGCAGGCAGTGATGGCGTTTACCCAACCGCATATGTTCAGCGATGTGTACGCCGTTACCAGCCGCACCAACAGTGCTATCCAGCGCTGGCAGGACATCGACCGGCCTGGCCGGGTGGTGGCGGTGGCGGCTGGCACCTATCACGAGCCGCTGATGCGCGAACGCCTGCAGTACGCCAAATTGCTGGTGGTGTCGCCGCCGGCCACCCGCGAAGGCGAGGTGGAGTCTGGCCGGGCTGATGTGTTCATGTCGGATTACCCATTTACCCGGCGCATGGTCAAGGACCACGACTGGGTGCGCATCATTGCCCCGCCCAAGCCGTTTTATCTGGTGAACTACGCTTATGCCATCGCCCCTGGTCAGGGGCGATGGCTGGCCACGCTGAACCAGTTCATCCAGAACCAGCAGCGTTCTGGCCGGTTGCGCCAGCTGGCGCAGCGCTACGATCTTCAATTGATTGTCAGGGATAGCCGGTGATTTTGTCTGACTTTTCCTGGAATGCACGCTGGCAAATCCCGGCCACCCTGTGGCGCTCCAATACCCTGCTGTATGTCCTGGTTGGTGCCTTTGCACTGGCCGGTGCCATCTTGCTTGGCCTGAATGTCGCGCGCAGTTACCAGCAAACCCTGGAACTGCATTCCCGCCAGCTGGATGTTGGTGCCATGGTCACCGAAGACTATCTGTCGCAAACCCTGGAACAAACCCGGCTGTTGCTGCTGGATCGCGCCAGTCAGTGGCAGCAGTTGCCCGAGTCGGCCCGGCAGGGGGCACCCGCGCAGACACTCTTGCAGGCCGGTTTACAGGGCATGTCCCATGTGCGCAGCGTTTCGCTGGTGGACGCGCAGGGCGTGGTGCGCGCCAGTTCCGAACCGGGCAATCTGGGCCAGCTGTTGCCGGAAGCGCCACAGCGCGGGGCACTGATATGGTTGTCACAAGCGTATCCTGGGCGTGACCTGACCGAAGCCGGTCATCCGCAAATCAACGATGCGCCGGGGTTTGTGCTGGCCGCCTTGCCCTTGGATATCCAGGGGGGCCACTGGTGGGCGGTGGCTACCTTATCACCGGAAACCTTCCGCAATTATTTTTCCCGCCTGGAGCCGCTGGCTGATGCCCGGCTGGAAGTGTATCGCTATGACGGCGTGCCGCTGTTTGCCTATGGCTCAGGGCACTGGCTGACGTCGATTGAGCGGCAGGAGCGCTTCAGCGTACAACTGGCCGACCGTGAAATTGGCCCGGCAGTTGAACGTTTGCGCAACAGTACGCCAATGATGGAAAGCTATCGGGCGGCCAGACGCATGCCGCTGGTGGTGATGTTAAGCCAGAACAAAGCCCAGATGCTGCAGGACTGGCGGCAGGATCTGGAACTCTTGCTGTGGATTTTTACCCCGCTGCTGGCTGGACTGGCGTCGGCTACGCTGGTGATGGTGCGTCAGCGCATCAGTGCCGCCAAGGTGCTGGAGCAGCGTAGCATGGCGGAAATTAGCCGCTTGTCACAACTGATCGACAGTTTGCCCGATGCCGTGGTGGTGCTGGGGCGCGGTGGGTTTCCGCTACATGGCAACCCGGTGTGGCAACGCTTTGCCGGAGGGCTGAATCCGCACGACAGCCTGCCGTCCCTGTACCGTGCCCGCGCTGGCGATCGCCCGGTGACCGAAGCCTGGCTGGGCAAGCTGGCCAGGGTTCTGCAGGGCGAGGCCGAACTGCAGGAAGAAGAGCTCAGCCTGTTTGACGCGCAGGGCCAGCCCCGGATCTATCAGCTGACCCTGCAGCGTCTGGCAGGCGCATCTGACGCAATGGTGCTGGTGCAGCATGACCTGACCGACAGCCATGCCCGCGCCAACAAACTGCGCTATCTGTCCAGCCACGATGAATTGACCGGGCTATACAACCGGGCCTGCTTCAATGAACTGCTGGGCCAGGCACTGGAAAGCCAGGCCTTGCCGCTGGCGGTGCTGTTTATTGATCTGGACCACTTCAAGGAAATCAATGACACCCATGGCCATCAGGTCGGCGATGCGATTCTGGTGGAAGCCGCCCGCCGCTTGCAGGAGGTGGTGCGCGCTACTGATATTGTCGGGCGCTATGGTGGCGATGAGTTTGTGATTGTGCTGGGCGCGCCGGCCTTGCCTGCCCTGGCCGAGCGGGTGGCACACCGGCTGAATCAGCAACTGAATACGCCATTTGAAATCAATGGTCAGCGCTATCTGCTATCGGCCAGCATTGGCATTGCCCATGCGCCAGCGCATGGCCGCACCCTGCAGGCGCTGGTGGCAGCAGCAGACGAGGCGATGTATCAAAGCAAGGCGGCGGGCCGCAACCGGGCTACCTGCTATACCCCGCCGCCCTTGCCGTATTGAGTGCATCTGCAAGGGCTGGCGGCGGGGGGCGCAGTGCACGCCTCCCCGTCGCCAGTAGCCTTCCTGAGGTGATCCGCGCTGCTTAACCCGCTGCGCTGGCACCCTGCTGACGCTGATGGCGGATCGACGACCACACCGACAGCACAATCAGCGCAATGCCAATCAGGCCGGTGAGCAGCTCCGGAATATGCCACTTCATCGACGCCAACATGATCAGCGCCAGCGCACCGATGGCGTAGTGGGCACCGTGTTCCAGAAACACATACTCGTCCAGCGTGCCTTTTTCCACCAGATAGATGGTGATCGAACGGACAAACATGGCACCAATGCCCAGGCCGGCCATGATGATGACGATATCCTTGGTAATGGCAAATGCGCCAATCACCCCGTCAAACGAGAACGACGCATCCAGCACTTCCAGGTACAGGAAAGCCCCCAGCCCGCCCCGGCGCACCGCCTGGCCGCTGTTGTCCTGGTCGTTCTGTTCCAGTAGTGCCGCCACGCAATCCACCAACAGATAGGTCAGAATCCCCCATACCCCGGCCAGCAGCACGACAAACTGATGGCTGCTTTCCACCAGCTGCAGCGTGCCCATCAGCGTCAGCAGCGCCACCAGCACGCTGATGGCATCAATCCGTCCCAGCCCGCCCAGCCGGCTTTCCAGCCAGTGAAACCAGTGGGTTTCTTTTTCATCGTCAAAAAAGTAGTTCAGGAACACCAGCAGCAGAAACATGCCACCAAATGCCGAGACTTCGGCATGGTGGGCGGTCAGCTTGGCGGCGTATTCGTTGGGCTGTTCCAGCGCCATGCGCACCACGTCGGTCATGCCGATATCGGCGGCCATCGACACAATCAGGATCGGGAACACCAGGCGCATGCCAAACACGGCAATCAGAATGCCGATGGTCAGGAACATCACCCGCCAGAAGTGGTTCATGGTTTTCAACACACCGGCGTTGACTACCGCATTGTCAAACGACAGCGACACTTCCATGGCGGCCAGCACGGCCGCCAGGGTGACTGCTGCCATGGCACCGCTTACCCCATTAAGGTGAAAGCCCCACACACCCACCAGGGCCAGCGCCATCGCGGTGAATACCAGAGAAAACGTAAAATGCTTCATCGTCATGCTGCGCAACATCCGTGAGGATGGGCAAAACCCGCTGAACTGGGCTGGCCGCTGCCTGATGCGCCAATTCCTTTCTCGGTGGCCAAATCATTAAAGTGCCAGGGTTGACCTGGGGCGCTGCGTTGCAGCATGCCCTGGCGGAATCTCCCGGAACCCGATTAGACCCCGACATAGGCCGCTGCCTGGCGGACAAGTTCAATCCCGTCGGCGCAATCGGGCCATCAGCAGGGCCAGTGCACATAGCAGCAGCACCGGGCTATCACCCCAGATCAGGTAGGGCGTGCTGCCCAGCCGGGTTTCCACCTGGGCGCGCAGACCGCCAACGGTAAAATCGGCCAGACGGGCCTGGATACTGCCATCCGGGCGCACAATGGCGGTGGCACCCGTGTTGGTGGCGCGCAACATCGGGCGCCCGGTTTCCAGCGCCCGCGCCTGTGAGAGCTGCAAATGCTGGTCGGCGGCGTTGGAATGGCCAAACCAGGCCAGATTGCTCAGGTTGACCAGCACCGATGCCTGCAGCGCCCCCATGCGCAGTCCTTCGCCAAAGCTGTCTTCGTAGCAGATATTGAACGCCACCTTGTGCCCGGCCAATTGCATGGGAGCCTGCTGGCTGCCGCCCGAGGTAAAGCCGGCCAGCGGCATGTTCATGTAGCGGTACACCCAGCCGGTCAGCCACGGCAGTGGCACAAATTCGCCAAACGGCACCAGATGATCCTTGCCGTACACCGGTTGCGCCGAGGTCAGCGCCAGCGCCGCGTTGTAATACACCTCGGGTTGGCCTGGATGCTGGTAAGGAATGCCAGTTACCAGCTCGCTGCCCTGGGCACGGGCGATGTGGCCCAGGGCAGGCAAAATACCGGCTGGCACCTGTTCGGCAAACATTGGAATGGCGGTTTCCGGCAGAATCACCAGCTTGGCCGGGTATTGGCGCAACAGGGCGTGGTAGGTGTCCAGGGTGTGGGCAAAGGCTTCTGGCTGCCATTTCATCTGCTGGGGAATATTGCCTTGCAGCAGGGCCACGTCGAGCTTGCCGGCGGGCTGGGTCCAGCTCACCGGCTTGAGCGCTGCGCCGCCCAGCCAGGCCAAGAGCAGCACTGCCAGCGCCCGGCGCGGCAAGCCATGGCGCAGCGTCTGCGCCAGCATGACCGCGCTGAATGCGGTCAGCACACTGAGCAGATACACCCCACCCAGCGGCGTCCAGCCGGCCAGCGGGCTGTCTGGTACCTGGCTATAGCCAATATTGCCCCACGGAAAGCCGGTCATCACCCAGCCGCGCAGCCACTCGCCCAGCGTCCACGCCGCTGGCAAGGTCCACAGCGCATGGCGTGGCCCCAGCCGATGGGCCAGGCCCAGCGCCAGCGCCGGATACAGGCATAAATACGCCGGCAGCAGCAGGGTCATTGGCCCGGCCAGCCAGGCCGGCATGCCGGCGATATCGTGCAGGCTGAGATAAATCCAGTAGAAATTGGCGGTATACGCTGCCAGCCCCCACCATGCGCCCAGTTTGGCCGCATCGCGGCTGCGGCCTTGCTGCTGGCTCAGGGCAAACAGCACGGCCAGCAGCAGCGGCATCAGCCAGAACAGCCGGTAGGGGGCAAAGCACAGCACGCTGAGCGCGCCACTGAGCACGGCCAGCGCAGTCTGGCCGTGACGGGAGGCAGGGAGAAAGGTCATGCGTCGCCAGGCAGCAGGGAAAGCGGGTCGGGCAGGCGTTCCACCAGCAGCGAGTGAATCCGCCGGCTGTCGGCGCGAATCACCTGAAACCGCAGGCCCGCGTGCTGGATGCTTTCGCCGCGCTTGGGCAGGTGGCCAAAGCGTGACACCACCAGCCCGCCAATGGTGTCGTATTCGTCGTCAGACAATTCACAGCCCAGCGCTTCGTTGAAGTCGGTGATCTCCGTCAGCGCCTTGACCCGGTAACGGCCCTGGCGCTCGGGGATGATATTGCTCTCGGTTTCGTCGAAGTCGTATTCGTCCTCGATGTCGCCGACAATCTGCTCGATCACGTCTTCGATGGTGACCAGCCCGGCAATCCCGCTGTATTCGTCCACCACAATGGCCATGTGGTTGCGCGTGCTGCGAAACTCCTTGAGCAGCACGTTCAGCCGTTTGGACTCGGGCACAAACACTGCCGGGCGCAGGCTGTCGCGCAGGTCGAATGCTTCCGGGTCGGCAAAGTAGCGCAGCAGGTCTTTGGCCAGCAGAATGCCCAGCACATCGTCCTTGTCGCGGCCAATCACCGGAAAGCGGGAGTGGGCGGTATCCAGCACAAAGGGCAGGAAGGTGGTCACCGAGTCGCTGACCCGGATCACGTCCATCTGGCTGCGGGGAATCATGATGTCGCGCACCGATAATTCGCCAACCTGCAGCACGCCTTCAATCATGCCCAGCGCGTCGGCGTCGAGCAGGTTGCGTTCAAAGGCTGCGTGCAGCAGTTCAATCAGTTCTTCCCGGTCTTCCGGTTCGCGCATCAACAGCGCGGACAGGCGCTCCAGCCAGGTGGGTTTACTACCAGCATCGTCCATAGGGGTTCAGTCAGCCGCCTCAGCATAAGGATTGGCATATCCTAACCTTGCCAGGATGGCGGTTTCAAGCGCTTCCATGCATTCGGCTTCGGCATCGTCAGCATGATCGTAGCCACGCAGATGCAATACGCCATGCACGGTCAGGTGCGCATAATGTGCGGCCAGGGTCTTGTTTTGTTCTGCCGCTTCAGCGGCCACCACCGGGGCGCACAGCACAATATCGCCAAACAGCGGCAGATTGGCCAGGGTTTCCTCGCCTTCGTTCAGGGCAAAGCTCAGCACATTGGTGGCGCTGTCCTTGCCGCGATAGTCGTGGTTCAGGCTGCGGCCTTCGGCCTCATCGACCACGCGCAGGCCAATTTGCGCCACGCGCGGACCACAGCGCAGGGCGGCGGCTACCCAGTGGGCAAATTGCTCGGCATTGGGCAGGCCCACTGGCGAAACAGCAAAATGGACGTCCAGCTCCAGTTGACGCGGGGCGGGACGCAGACGGGTTTTAGCGATTTTCATGAGAAGATTCCGGGCTGGCAGCTTGCCAGCGGTCGTAGGCGTCGACGATTTTTTGCACCAGCGGGTGGCGCACCACATCGTCGCTCTGGAAATGATGGAAACAGATGCCGCGCACCTCAGACAGGATTTTTTCCACTTCGATCAGGCCGCTTTTCTGGTGGCGGGCCAGGTCGATCTGAGTCACGTCGCCGGTAATCACCGCCCTGGAGCCAAAGCCAATGCGGGTCAGGAACATTTTCATCTGTTCCGGCGTGGTGTTTTGCGCTTCATCCAGAATAATAAAGGCATGGTTCAGCGTGCGCCCGCGCATATACGCCAGCGGGGCGATTTCAATCAGGTTTTTTTCAAACAGCTTGGCCACCCGGTCAAAGCCCATCAGGTCGTACAGCGCGTCGTACAGCGGACGCAGGTACGGGTCTACCTTCTGTGCCAGATCACCGGGCAAGAAGCCCAGCTTTTCGCCGGCTTCCACCGCCGGGCGCACCAGCACAATGCGCTTGACCGCGTCACGCTCCATGGCATCCACCGCGCTGGCCACCGCCAGATAGGTTTTACCGGTGCCCGCCGGGCCGATGCCAAAGGTGATGTCGTGATTCTGGATGGCGCTCAGATAATGGTTTTGCCGGGGCGTGCGTCCGCGCAGGTCGCCGCGCCGGGTCATCAGCACCGGTACGCCTGCCTCCACCGCTTCGGGCGGGGCGCGCTGGAACTCGACCAGCCCAAGCTGGATGTCTTCCACTTCCAGCGGCTGATGCTCGGCGCGCAGGTAAAACATCTCCAGCGCGGTCACTGCGTCGGCGGCGCGGGCACCGAGCACCTTGAAGCCTTCGCCGCGCCGGGCAATGCTGACTTCCAGCGCGGTTTCAATCTGCTTGAGGTTCTCGTCCAGCGGGCCGCACAGGTTTTGCAGGCGGGCGTTGTCCACCGGGGTGAACTGGATGCGTTGGCTTAATGACATGATGGCTTTCGTGCTGGCATCAGGCGATGCTTTCCCGGGTCACAATTTCTCCGCTGAGCGAATGCGGGTGCGCCTCGGTAATCCGGACTTCAATCATCTGGCGCAGCAAGCGTGGCAGACCAGGGAAGTTCACCACCCGGTTATTCATTGTGCGTGCCGCCAGCATGCTGGCGTCGCGGCGGGAGATGTCTTCCACCAGCACCCGTTGCACACTGCCGACCATGCCCTGATTGATGCGCAGGCCCTCGGCCTCGATCACCTCATTCAGTGCTGCCAGCCGGCGTACCTTCTCGCTGTGCGGGATGTCGTCCGGCAGGTTGGCCGCCGGCGTGCCGGGGCGCGGGCTGTAAATGAACACAAAGCTGAAATCAAACGCCAGATCCTGCACCAGCTTCAGCGTGGCGTTGAAATCTGCCTCGCTTTCGCCAGGGAAGCCGACGATAAAGTCCGAGCTCAGGCACAAGTCCGCACGCACGGCGCGCAGTTTGCGAATGATCGACTTGTATTCCAGCACAGTGTAACCGCGCTTCATTGCCGCCAGAATGCGGTCCGAGCCGGATTGCACTGGCAGGTGCAGGTGCGATACCAGCTTGGGCAGCCGGGCAAAGCAGTCGATGATGCGGTCGGTGAATTCGCGCGGATGGCTGGTGGTGAAGCGGATGCGCTCGATACCGGGAATCTCGTGTACGTATTCCAGCAGCAGGGCAAAGTCGGCCATCTCGCCGTCGTGCATCGCACCGCGATAGGCGTTGACGTTCTGTCCCAGTAGGGTGATTTCCTTCACCCCCTGCTGCGCCAGGCCGGCCACTTCCACCAGCACATCGTCCAGCGGGCGCGAGACTTCCTCGCCACGGGTGTAGGGCACCACGCAGAAGGTGCAGTATTTCGAGCAGCCTTCCATGATCGACACAAACGCCGCACCGCCTTCCACCCGGGCCGGTGGAATGTGGTCGAACTTTTCGATTTCCGGGAAGGAAATATCCACCTGCGACAGACCGCTGCTGGCGCGTGCACGCAGCATGTCGGGCAGGCGGTGCAGGGTTTGCGGGCCAAACACCACGTCCACATAGGGCGCACGCTTGACGATGGCCTCGCCTTCCTGGCTGGCCACGCAGCCGCCCACGCCAATCAGCAGATCGGGCTTGAGCTGCTTGAGTTCGCGCACGCGGCCCAGGTCGGAAAACACTTTTTCCTGGGCCTTTTCGCGCACTGAACAGGTGTTGAACAAAATAATATCGGCGTCTTCCGGGGTATTGGTCCGGACTGCGCCCTCGGCGGCCCCCAGCACGTCCAGCATTTTGTCCGAGTCATACTCGTTCATCTGGCAGCCGAAGGTTTTAATGAAGACTTTCTTGCTCACGGGAATCCGTCTGGTGGCAGGTAGCTAAACAGCCCGCCATGATACCCCAAGCCTGCCGGCGTATGGCGAGCACAAAGCAAAAGGCCCGCCGCTTTCGCGACGGGCCTGAATCTTGGTGGCTATGACTGGAGTTGAACCAGTGACCCCAGCATTATGAGTGCTGTGCTCTAACCAACTGAGCTACATAGCCAAAAGAGAGCGCTATTCTAGGGAGGCGGTTTTGGCGTGTCAACTGTTTTTTGTGTTGGATGGGCTGCTGGCGGGCTGTGTGTGGTTTTGCGCCGCTAACGCCCCCTGGCGTGGTGGTGTCACCTTGCCGTATGACTTCCCACTGTCTGCGGCGGCACGCCCAGTCAGGGCCGCTGCGCTGGATGTGGTGAGCGGCGCTTAATGCACCAGCGGGCAGCGGGTTTCTGGCCAGCGAACAGCGCGCTGCCTCAACGCGCCGGCGTCAGCCACGGCAGGGCCGCCCGTTCGTACTGGCTGTAGCGAAAACCAATGCTGCGCCGCCATTCTGCCTGTGCTTCCCCCCACTGGGCAAACCGGGCCGGAATGGGTAGCTGCATCACTTCGGTGGGGGCCAGGCCGCGTTCGGCGGCGCTTTGCAAGGTGGTGTCCAGCCAGGTCAGATAGTCGCGGGTGGCTTCAATGGGTTTGGCGTCCCGGCTGACCGGGCCATGGCCAGGTACCAGCAGCTTGAATGGCAGCGCCTGCAGGGTGTTGAGTGCATTGTGCCAGTTGGCCAGGTTGGCGTTGGGCAGGGTGGGGGTGCGCTGGTTGAACACCTGGTCGATGGCAAACAGTACGCCAGTGCTGTGGTCAAGAATGGCAATGTCCGACTGGGTGTGGCCAGGAACAGACAGAAACTCCAGCCGGTGGCCGCCAATGCTGCGCATGCCCAGCGGCAGTGGGGCGGTGGGGGCCAGGGCTTCGGTGCCGCGCATGCCATCGCCCACCAGCCGGTACAGGTTTTCTGCCAGCCCTTCGCCTTCAGCACGGATCATCGCCGTGGTGGCGGCGTCGGCGCGGATGGGCACATCGCTGAAGGCCTGATTGCCGAGAAAGTGGTCCGGGTGCTTGTGGGTGATGATGACTTCCAGAATGCGCTTGCCGGTGGTTTGCTCAATCAGCTGGCGATACTGCTCGCCAAACCGGCGTGATGGCCCGCTGCCGATCACCACCACGCCTTCTTCGGTAGCAATAAACGCGGTGTTGACCAAAAACCCGCCGTTTTCCGGGGTGAAGTAGCCGGTATCGGCCTCCACCATCCAGGTGTCGGCGGCAATCGGCTGGGCGCGCAGCTCAAACGCCAGCGCCAGGTTGGCGCAGGCCAGCCAGCACAGGCTCAGACAGGTCAGCAGCAGAGGCATGGCGAAAGCTCCTCCATTCAGGATCAGGGCACAAGCGGCAAGCTGGCGCGGTAGTGGTTGCCATCGTTGTCCACGCTGCTGGCGTGCAGCTGGGTGGTGGCGGTGCGATTCAGGTGCAGGGTGAACAGCGGGTTTTCTGCCAGCGAGGCGTCGGTTTCCAGCTTGGCCAGCGGGCGCTGGCTGGCGTCGCTTAGCGTGACCTGCTCGATATTGAAACGCGCCACGCTGGTGACCAGGCCGGTGTCCATTGGATGCATGATGCCCAGCCGCACGCGCAGCACGCCGTCTTCCTCGCGCCAGACCCGGCCACTGACCCGGCCTAGCAGGGTATTCCAGTCGGTGGTCGAGCGGGTCTGGCTGGGCAGGGCACAGCCGCCGCCGGGCGCATCCAGCCATTTTCCGTTAACGTGCCAGACGCCCTTGTCGTCCAGCGCGGCGGCGCGGATGGGGGTGGCCTGGTTTACCCGCATGGCCACCGACAGGCGTGGCTGGGCGTGCAGTGGCTGGTAGCGCAAGGCGCGTGGAATCGGGTTGTAGTCGGCAAATAAAATCAGCTCGCGCACCGCGCCCACGTCACGGGCATCCACACTGACCGGCACAAAATGGCCGTCTTCCACCCGTTCGGGCAGGGTCACTTTCACCCGGTCGTCAAACACCACCTTGCCACCGCCCAGCACCACGCGCTGCATGCTGCTCCACAACGGCGAGTTGAACGGGTCGCCGCCCGGCGGCGGTGCGGCGTAGGCGTTAAGCGCCATCAGCACACCGGCGCTCAGGGTCCATCCAGTCCAGCGGGGTTTCATCAGCGGATACTCCTGCAAACAACCGGTTGAATGAGGCAGTGGGGGGGGAGTCAGTGCGCCGCTGCCGGGGTGTAACGCACCTGATAGCTGGCAAACAGCTTGGCCAACAGTCCCGACTGACGAATGGTTTCCAGCGCGTCGGTCACCGCCCAGCCCAGGTCGCGCAGGGTTTCCTTGGTGGCCATGCCGATTTCCCAGCTGGCCTTGACCAGGCCGGGGGTGGCCAGCGGGGCGACGGGCTTGGCGCTGGCGGCCAGCACCCAGTCCAGCTCGCTTTGCGGGCCAAACACGGCATCGATCTCGCCAGCCAGCAGCGCGCGGGCGGCGCTGGGGGTGTTGGGGTAGTGTTGCAGGCTGGGGCGCAGACGGCCACCTTGCAAGGCGGCCAGGTATAAATCGGCCAGGCTGTCGTTTTCTACGCCGATGCGGGTGCCATGGTCGATCAGGGTTACCGCGCCTGGTGGGCGCTGGCCGGCCCAGGCCATCTGTTCGGTGTAGTACGGGCCAAACAGCACGGCGTTGTGGATGCGCTGGGCCAGCTCGGGGTCGAAGGGCACATGCAGCATCAGGTCGGCGGTGCCGCCGCCCAGATAATGGCCTTTCCAGATGGCGTTGCGCAGGTCGCCATCAATATCGTCAGCGGCGGTCAGTGGCATGAAGTTCACCTTCAGCTCCAGCGCCTGGCCGATGGCGCGGGCCAGATCAACGTCAATGCCGCGCAGTTCGCCGTTTTCCGTCCAGGAGAACGGCGGGAAATCCCGATACACCGCCACGCGCATACTGCCGTTGGCCTTCAGGTCATCCAGATTGGTGGCGGCCCGCAATGGGGCGGCCAGCGCACTGGCCAGCGCGGCCAGCAAGAATTGACGGCGGTTCATCCTGTTTCCTTGGCGCTGCCCGATGGGTCGGGTCAGTCAATACGGACGGTTTCCAGCCAGCTGCGAATGGCCCAGGCGGCTTCCTGCGCCAGAATGCCTTCAAACGACGGCATATAAGTGACGCCGTTGCGCACCGAGCCATGACGGATGCGTTCCTGGAAAATCGGGTCGCCTTCGTCCTGCCCTGGCAGTTTGCGCAGGTCAGGGGCAATGCCGCCGGAAACAGCGTCAATGCCGTGGCAGCGGGCGCAGTTCTGGGCGAAGGCTGCCTTGCCAATGCTGATGGCTTCGGCATTGCCACGATACGGGTTGCTGTCCAGCCAGGTGCTGCCCAGCTTTTTCAGGTTGCCGGTGTCCACCGGCTGGGGTACCACGTCGCCGTGAGCGCTGGCAGCGCCCGCCACAACCAGGGCACCAGCGGCCAGCATGGCCAGGGAAAGCAGACGCAGACGGTGTTTCATGATGGTTAATCCTTGCGTGTCATCGGGGGGATGCGAGGCGCTGGGCCACATGGGCGGCCGGCAGCGCATCGGGTTTAATCAGGTGGGCGTATCGGCGCGCGGTGGTTCGCCCGCGTGGGCCAGCTCGGCTTGTTCGGCATCGCTGAACAGCCGTGACCGGGTGAGAAAGCGCACACCCTCGGGCGCTTCCACTGAAAAACTTGACCCGCGACCTTCAACCACGTCGATGGTCAGCTGGGTATTGCGCCAGTAGTCAAACTGGAACGCACTCATATAAAACGGGCAGCCGGCAATCTGGCCCAGCAGCACGTCCTGATGGCCGAGGTGGAATTCTCCTTGCGGGTAACACATCGGTGCGCTGCCATCACAGCAACCGCCCGACTGATGGAATAACACCGGGCCATGCCGAGCAATCAGCCGTTCGATTAAATCGGCAGCCGCAGGGGTCAGGGTGACGCGTTCAATCATGGTGTTTCTCCAGCAGACGGGGGTGGAGGGAAACCGGCCCATGCACGGGGCGGGTTTCTCCGGACCTGAAGCCAGTGACTTCTTGGCGTGGTTCACCAACCCGGCGTAGCGTGCCGCGCCGAAGCCATACAGCAAGGCAGCGCAACCACGCCAGGCGGGTTGAGTGAGCGACGCTTAGAAGAAGCCCAGTGCGTTCGGGCTGTAGCTCACCAGCAGGTTTTTGGTTTGCTGATAGTGTTCCAGCATCATCTTGTGGGTTTCGCGGCCAATGCCGGACTTCTTGTAGCCACCAAAGGCAGCGTGGGCCGGGTACAGGTGGTAGCAGTTGGTCCACACACGGCCAGCCTTGATGCCACGGCCCATGCGATAGGCCAGGGTGCCATCACGGGTCCACACGCCTGCGCCCAGACCAAAGGCCGAGTCGTTGGCAATGGCCAGGGCGTCTTCCTTGTCCTTGAAGGTAGTCACGGCGACCACCGGGCCAAAGATTTCTTCCTGGAACACGCGCATCTTGTTGTGGCCGGCCAGGATGGTCGGTTCCACGTAGTAGCCTTCGTCCAGCCCGCTGCCCAGCTTGGCCTGTGCGCCGCCGATCAGCACTTGTGCGCCTTCCTGGCGGCCAATGTCGATGTAGGACAGGATCTTGTCCAGCTGTTCGCGGGAAGCCTGGGCACCAATCATGGTGCTCGGGTCGTACGGGCTGCCTTGCTTGACGGCCTTGACGCGTTCCACGGCGCGTTCCATGAATTTTTCGTAGATGGATTCCTGCACCAGCACGCGGCTCGGGCAGGTGCACACTTCGCCCTGGTTCAGCGCGAACATGGAGAAGCCTTCCAGTGCCTTGTCGAAGAAAGCGTCGTCTTCGTTCATCACGTCGGCAAAGAAGATGTTGGGCGACTTGCCACCCAGCTCCAGGGTCACCGGAATGATGTTTTCCGAGGCGTATTGCATGATCAGACGGCCAGTGGAGGTTTCACCGGTAAATGCCACTTTATTGATGCGGCTGTTGGTGGCCAGCGGCTTGCCGGCTTCCAGACCAAAACCGTTTACCACGTTGAGCACGCCCGGCGGCAGCAGGTCGCCAATCAGGTCGAGCAGCACCACGATGCTCATCGGGGTTTGTTCTGCCGGCTTGAGCACCACGCAGTTGCCTGCCACCAGGGCCGGGGCCAGTTTCCAGGCGGCCATCAGCAGCGGGAAGTTCCACGGGATGATCTGGCCCACCACGCCCAGCGGCTCGTGGAAATGGTACGCCACAGTGTTGTCGTCGATTTCGCAGATCGAGCCTTCCTGGGCGCGGATACAACCGGCGTAGTAGCGGAAGTGGTCGATGGCCAGCGGGATGTCGGCGGCGTTGGTTTCGCGGATCGGCTTGCCGTTGTCGGCGGTTTCCACGGCGGCGATGAAGCTGGCGTACTGCTCCATGCGGTCGGCAATCTTGAGCAGGATATTGGAGCGTTCGGTGGTGGACGAGCGGCCCCATTTGTCGGCGGCGGCGTGGGCGGCATCCAGTGCCAGTTCGATATCTTCAGCCGACGAGCGGGCAATTTCGCACAGCGGCTTGCCGTCCACCGGGCTGGTGTTCACAAAGTACTGGCCACGAACCGGGGCAACCCAGCCACCGTTGATGAAGTTGTCGTAGCGGCTGCGCAGCGGAATCTTTTTGTCGATGCAATCAAGGGTGTTTTGCAGCATGGCGGTGTCTCCTGGCTCTGGGGTGGACAAACTTCTGTCGGCATTGACAGTAAGCGGATTGTCGTCACCCACAGCCCGATCAGCCATGCTACTTTGGTCGCAAGACCGATCTGTTGCATTTTGCAACAGCCATGGGTGACGCAAAATGGCACAACTGACACAGTGTGCCACACTCATGTCATATCCGGATATCGTAGAACTACCGGGTCAGTGCAGAATTGTGCTGGCAGATCAAGCCATTGGCCGGGGGGGACCAAAGTCGTAGTCGGGCGGGGAAATTTGGGCATGTGGCTTGCGCCAAGGGGCGGGCAGTCACATCACCCCAAAAATACGGAGAAGACATGAAACACGCATCCCCCCTGACGCTGGCCGCCCTGGCCGTGGCTGGCCTGGCCAGCGCGCCCGCCATGGCGCTGGAAGTTTACAATAACAAGGGCTGGACGCTGGACATCAGCGGCTCGGTCAATGCCTTCTACACCACCAGTAAAACCGAACAAAGCAGCCGCTCCAGCCAGATTGAAAACGGCCTGCTGCCGGGCTACTTCAATATCACCGCCGCCACCCAGCAGCGTGGCTGGGATATCAAGGGCGTGATTGGCATCTGGCCGGGGCTGGATTCCGACTCGCCGGCGCTTTCCAGCGCCACCGCCGGGGTGGGCAAATCCACCGTGGATGCGCGGACCAACTACCTGAGCTTTGGCAAGCCCAATGTCGGTACCTTCAAGTTTGGCCGCGATGTGGGCCTGTTCCAGTCCAATGCCATCCTCAACGACATGACCCTGATTGGCGTGGGCGGTGGCGGTGGTCAGGCGCGTAACATCAATACCACGCTGGGGGGCATTGGCGCGGGCTACATCTATGCCGAATTCCAGCCGCAAATTACCTACACCACGCCCAAGTTCAACGGCTTTTCCGCCACCATTGGTGCCTATGACAACAAGGACGTGAATGGTGCTGGCAAAACCGGGCGCAATGTGGGCTATCAAGGCCAGGCCTTGTATGAATTCAAGAACAACACCCTGTCTGGCAAGGCCTGGCTGGGCTTTGTCAACCAGAAGTTCAACCTGATTCGCAGCAACAACGCCACCGGCTTCGAGTTTGGTGCCAAGATGGACATCGGCAACCTGGGCCTGATGGCCGAAGGCTTTACCGGCAAGGGCATTGGCGACACCATTCTGTTTTCTGGCGGCACCGATGCGCTTGGCCAGAACCGCCGCTCGGATGGCTATCTGCTGCAAGCCACCTACAAGTTTGACGACCTGAAAGTCGGCCTCAGCCACGGCGAAAGCCGCACCAAGCGCACCGGCAGCGAAGGCAGTGGCTACGCCAACCGCGTGGTGGGCACCACCCTGGGCGGCTACTACAGCCTGACTGACAACCTGACCCTGGTGGGCGAAGTGAACCGCCGCACCAACAAGGTGACCAACCGCGACACCGATGGCGTTTCGCTGGGCGCGATTCTGTTCTTCTGATTTTTCCCGAACGCCCTCCCCCCACGTTCAGGCAGAGCGCACCCCGCCGGGTTTGTCCCGGTGGGGTTTTTTGTCTTGTTGCGACTGATATCCATCACCTCGGCGCAGATAGAACCCTGGCGCGGCCACAGGGTGAGCGCGAGGCCGCTGCGAACAGTGCGCCATCGCACTCTGGTGGAGTCGGTATTTCCATTTCTTCTGCTCTTGCGACAATTTGCCGCAGGGCGCTGCTGCCTGCCCATCACCAGCTTGTGCTATGGTAAACGGCCTGATGGCTCTCACCTCTGGCTCGCATGTTGCCCGATTCTTATGCTCCGGCTTTTTCCCGATTGATTGCCCTGCGCTGGGGCTTTTTGCTGCTGGCGGCGCTGGGCCTGGGCCTGGCGGTGCAGGACGGCATGGCGCTGCCCTGGCTGCCCATGCTGGCGGTGTTGGCGGCGCTGGCGCTGGTCAATGGCTTTTCCCAGTTGCTGTCCCGCCGCCGGCTCATTGAACGGCCCTGGGCGGTGGCAGCGGCCTTGGCGCTGGACTGCACCATCCTGGGTATCTTGCTGTTTTTCAGCGGCGGGGCAAATAATCCGCTGGTCACCCTGTACCTGCTGCCGCTGGTGTTTGCCGCGCTGGTGCTGCCCATCCAGCTGGCCTGGCTGCTGGCCGGCCTGGCCGTGGTGGATTACACCTTCCTGATGGAATTCTTCATCCCGCTGCCGGGCTCGGCAGAAGACCCGGCACTGGCGTTTCGCCTGCATACCGTGGGCATGTGGGCCACCTTCTGCGGGGCTGCCGTGCTGATGGTGGGGCTGATTGGCCGGATGACCCGCGAACTGCACGCCCGCGATATCGCCCTGCGGGATTTTCGCGAAAAACAACTGCGCGATGAAAAATGGGTGGCCATGGGCACCCTGGCCGCCAGCGCCGCGCACGAGCTGGGCACGCCGCTCTCCACCCTGGCGGTGCTGATTGGCGAATGGCAACACCAAGCCGCCGACCAGCCCGACCTGGCCGATGATCTGGAACTGATGCACGCCCAGGTCACTGCCTGCAAGGCCGCGCTCAACCGGCTGGCCAACGAGGCTGGCGTCAGCCGGGGCGGCGATGCCGTCCAGGAAGTGCAGGCCATTGACCAGACGCTGGCCAGCCTGCTGCGGCAATGGCGTACCCTGCGCCCGGACGTGGTGGTGAACTACCAGCCCGATCCGGCCCCCGCCCCCCGGCTGGCGCTGGATCCCAGCCTGGCCCCGGCGCTGCTGAATCTGCTGAACAATGCCGCCGACGCCTCGCCGGAAGCCGTGGACATTCGCGCCCAGTGGAGCGGCCCGGCGCTGGGTCTGACCATCCACAACCATGGCCCCGGCCTGCCAGCGGCGTTTGCTCAGGGCATTCCGCCGCTGGGCACCGCCAGCAGCAAGGGCGGCATGGGCCTGGGCGTGGCGCTGGCGCATGCCACCATTGAACGACTGGGCGGCGAAGTCCGCCTGCGCAATCGACCCGATAGCGGGGTGGAGGCCACCGTCACCCTGCCCTGGCCCCCCGGAACCCAACGATGACCCTGCTGCTGATTGATGACGATCCTGCTTTCAGTCTGGTCCTGCGCCGCGCCCTGTCGCGGCGAGGCTACGACGTTCACACCGCCGCCACCCCGGAACAGGCGCTGGAGGCCGCCAGCGCGCATGACCCGGACGGGATCGTGCTCGACCTGAACCTGGCCGGCGAAAGCGGCCTGCGCATCCTGCCCACCCTGCGCCAGCACTGCCCTGACGCTGCCATTGTGGTGCTGACCGGCTACGCCAGCATCGCCACCGCCGTGGACGCCATCAAGCTGGGGGCCACCCAATACCTGGCCAAACCGGCCAGCGCCGACGACATCCTGGCCGCACTGGGCCACAGCGAGCCTGACCCGGAACAGGCGCTGCCAGAACAGCCGATGTCGGTGCGCCGGCTGACCTGGGAGCATATCCAGCGCGTACTGGCCGAACACGACGGCAACGTGTCGGCCACCGCCCGCGCGCTGGACATGCACCGGCGCACGCTGCAACGGATGCTGGCCAAACGGCCTGCCAATCGGTGAGGGGGGCTGGCAATGGGCAAGGCGCGGCGCTGAATGAGGGAGAGGGAGGGGTGAAACCCTATTAAACCTTGTCTCAATAAAGTTTAATAGTGACGAGCCTTGTTAAACGATGTGGGAGGGATGGGGCTGCCGGAACGGGGTGCCATACGGTGGTGTCACAGCGCCAGGCGCGAGGGCGGGGCAGGTGCTCAGTCAGATGGCGTTGAGCCTTCCAGGTTGGTGCGATGGTGATCAGGAGAGGGTGGCAAGCGGGGGGATTTGGTGGAGAATGCAGCGGATATCGTGGGGTGGAATAGGTAATGATTGAAGCAGTCATCATCGGAAACTTCAAATCGCTGGAGCGGATAGAACTGCAATTTGGCAAATTCAATTGCCTGGTGGGCATGAATGGTGCGGGTAAAAGCACCATCTTGCAGGCCTTGGATCTCTTGACGCAGTTGATGCACGGCACTGTGGATCAATGGCTGGAGGCCAGAGGCTGGGCCAGTAAGGATTTGTACTGTCGGACAGGAGGCTCCCGCGCTGTGCCTCGTGGCATTCCGCTAACGATAGGTTTACGCTTGGACGATGGCAGGCAGCTTAGCTGGGGAGGCATTCTCAGTCACGGCAATATGCGTATCACCGCTGAGAAAGCGCTGCTTGAAAACAAACCAATCTTCGTCGTGTTGAACAATAAATATGATCTGCTTGGTCAGAAGCATGAAATCACCCAAGACTACACCGGCTCACTATTGGCCAGCCTGAAAGAAAATCTACTCCCGCCCGAGCTGAAAACCCTACGCGACGCCATCCGCAATATCCGCTCACTCGAACTGCTGTCCCCACACTTGCTGCGCAAACGCTCGCGCGCGCAGGACCAAGACATTGGCGCTGGCGGAGAAAAATTGTCCGGCTTTCTGGCCACGCTCAAGGGCGAGCAAAAAGCCCAGCTGCTGGCGGTGTTGCGCCAGTTTTATCCCCAACTGCGCGATTTTCGGGTGGCGAATGTCAGAGGCGGCTGGAAGCGGTTGATGGTCACCGAGGCGGTGCAATCCGCCGATGACCCCTCACAGGAAAAATTGCTGGAAACCGAAGCCAGCCAGCTGAATGACGGCCTGTTGCGCATTCTGGCCATGCTGGCGCAGGCCAACAGCCAGCGCAGCGGCATGCTGCTGCTGGATGAAGTGGAAAACGGCGTCAATCCGGAGATTGTCGAAAAGCTGGTCAATGCCTTGGTCAATAGCCCGGTGCAGGTGCTGGTGACCTCGCATAGCCCGATGATTTTGAATTATCTGGACGACGAGGTGGCGCGCGAAGCGGTGCAGTTTGTCTATAAAAATCCGTGCGGCCAAACCCGGGTGCGGCGCTTTTTTGACCTGCCGGGTATTGGCGACAAGCTGAACTATATGGGGCCGGGCGAAGCGTTTGTGGACACCAATCTGGCGGCGCTGACCGACGAATGCGTGGCGCTGGATGCCGCCGAGGACGCAGAAGAGGCCGCCAAGGCGGCAGACAAGGCGCAGCCATGATCGTGGTGCTGAGTGGAGAAGGCCGCTCCGACCTGGGCGCGTGCCGCAATGCGCAAGGCCATTGCTCAGGCGACACGTTCGCACCAGGCCCGATGACCGTGCTGGTGGACCAGGAAATCGCTAGCCATTTGCACTATTCGCCGCTGGCGTGCGCCCCTGAGGCGTATCTCTATGTGTCAGAAACCTGGCTGAGCGAGCAAGCACGCGTACGCAAACAAAACAGCCGCAAAATAAGCCTCACCGGCCAGAAACGCGGCCAGGAAACCGGGTATTACCATATCAACGCCTGGATGCTGGGCGAGGCCGCAAAGGACTTCGAGCAGCAGCACAACGACATCGCCATTGCCGTGTTGTTTCGTGACAGCGATGGCTCACATGCAGCCAGGGCAAGCGAATGGTCAGATAAATGGCAGTCAATGCGCAGTGGTTTTCAGCGCGCCGAGCTGGGCGCGCGCGGCGTGCCGATGCTGCCCAAGCCCAAGTCAGAGGCCTGGCTACTGTGCGCAGTGGCCAATGGTTACCAGCATTGTCAGGCATTGGAGGGCTTGCCCGGCAACGATGATTCACCGTATTCGGCCAAGAAGCAGTTGCAGGCGGCGCTGGGCGGCGATGCGTCTACCGAGGCGCAGCTGAACTGGCTGCAAGCGCATGGCTTCGACCATGAGGCGGTGGCTGCCAATATGCCCAGCTACCAGCAGTTTAAAACCAGCCTGGCCGCGGCCATCGGCGAGGTGCGCAGCCATCACCGGTCATAACCCCCGTGGCACCAGATTGTCAGAGGCTGGCGCTGGTCATGTGGTTCCCGGCCTGGCGTGCGTTCATTCCTAACCAAAAATTCAGCAACACCAGCCACTTGCCCGCTGCAAACATTCGTTACATTTGCACAATAGTTCCGACACCTTCTCCTGCGAATCTCTTACCCGTCACATACGTCCCCTGTGACGGTACACCAGTTTCCTCCCCGACCGTCTCCCCGTCGGTCGGGGTGTACCCGGTGTCTATAGAATAAGAGCCGTCAACAAAACGCAGCACACGCGTTCGGCCTGGCTGCGCAATACCGCCCCGGTTTTGTTGGCCGACCCAAGGAGAGGAGAAGTCGTGTCTCAAGAAGCCTATCGTCAAGGTCTGGATCAGAATCCGGCCAACTATGTTCCGCTGTCCCCGCTGACCTATCTCGAACGCGCCGCCTATGTGTACCCAAGCCGCTTGTCGGTGGTGTACAACGACCGCCAGTACACCTGGGCGCAAACCTATGAGCGCTGCCGCCGTCTGGCCTCGGCGCTGCAATTGGCCGGCGTGAAGCCGGGCGACACCGTGGCCACCATGCTGCCCAATGTGCCGGCGATGTACGAAGCCCACTTTGGCATTCCGATGTCTGGCGCGGTGCTCAACACCCTGAACACCCGCATCGATGCCGATTCGGTGGCCTTCATGCTCAAGCATGGCGAAGCCAAAGTGCTGTTCACCGACCCGGAATACGCCGATATCGTTGGCAATGCGCTGGAGCTGATGGAGCCGGCTGAGCGCCCGCTGGTGATTGACGTGGCTGACGCCAGCTACGCCGGGCCGGACTACCGCCTGGGCCAGCAGGAATATGAAGACTTTATCGCCACCGGCGACGCCGGCTTTGTCTGGAGCATGCCAGACAACGAATGGGACGCGATTTCGCTGAACTACACCTCCGGCACCACCGGCAACCCCAAGGGCGTGGTCTACCACCATCGCGGTGCTTACCTGAACGCGGTGAGCAATATCGTATCGTGGGGCATGCAGCCGCACGCGGTATACCTGTGGACGCTGCCGATGTTCCACTGCAATGGCTGGTGTTTCCCGTGGACCATGGCCGCCAACGCCGGGGTGAATGTCTGCCTGCGCCGGGTGGATGTCAATCGTATTTTCGAGCTGATCCGCACCCTGAAGGTCAGCCATTTCTGCGGTGCACCGATCGTGCACGGCATGCTGATCAATGCCCCGGAATCCGTCCGCGCTGGCATCGATCATCCGGTTAACGGCCTGATTGCCGGCGCTGCGCCGCCCGCTGCCATTATCGAAGGCATGGAGCGCATCGGCTTCAACATCACCCATGTGTACGGTCTGACCGAAACCTACGGCCCGGCCTCGGTGTGCGCCAAGCATCCGGAGTGGGACAGCCTGCCGATTGAACAGCGCGCCGAGATGAATGGCCGCCAGGGCGTGCGTTACCACATGCAGGAAGCGGTATCGGTGCGCGACCCGATCACCCTGGAAGCGGTGCCGGCTGATGGTGAAACCATGGGCGAAGTGATGTTCCGTGGCAATCTGGTGATGAAGGGCTATCTGAAAAACCTGAACGCCAGCGATGAAGCCTTTGCCGGCGGCTGGTTCCACACCGGTGACCTGGCGGTGATGCAGCCGGATGGCTACATCAAGATCAAGGACCGCTCCAAGGACGTGATTATCTCCGGCGGCGAAAACATTTCGTCGATCGAAGTGGAAGACGTGCTCTATCGCCACCCGGCGGTGTCGGCGGCGGCGGTGATTGCCATGCCCGACCCGAAATGGGGCGAGGTGCCGTGTGCCTTCCTCGAGCTGAAAGACGGCGCGGACACCACCGAAGAAGCCATCATCGAATACTGCCGCGAGCATCTGGCCCGCTTCAAGGTGCCCAAGAAGGTGTTCTTTGGCCCGTTGCCGAAAACCTCCACCGGCAAGCTGCAGAAGTACCTGCTGCGCCAGCAGATGAAGTCTGCTTCGGCCATCGGTTGATCGCTGCGGCCCTGCCCACCCGCCTGTTCTGACCGCCCCGCTGCCGGGGCGGTTTCTCGAAAGCACATACCTCATGATGACGAATTACACTGCGCCGCAGCGCGATATGCTGTTTGTCCTCAACCATCTGGCCGGTCTGGAAGACATTGCCGGCCTGCCAGGCCTGGAAGATGCCACCCCGGACATGGCGGCTGCCATTCTGGACGAAGCGGCCAAGTTTGCCGCCGGCGTGCTGGCCCCGATCAATGCCAGTGGCGACCGCCAGGGCTGTCAGTGGGACAACGGCACGGTCACCCCGGCAGACGGCTTTGCCGACGCTTACGCCAGTTTTTGTGAAACTGGCTGGAACGCCATGCCGGCAGCGCCGGAATTTGGCGGCCAGGGCCTGCCCTCGCTGGTGTCGTCCGCCGTGCAGGAAATGTGGAAGTCGGCCAATATGGCCTTTGCCCTGTGCCCGATGCTGACGCTGGGCGCGGTGAACGCCATTGCCGAACACGCCAGCGACGAGATCAAGGCCACCTACCTGCCCAAGATGGTGTCTGGTGAGTGGACTGGCACGATGAACCTGACCGAGCCGCAGGCCGGTTCTGATCTGGCAGCGGTGCGCAGCCGCGCCGTGCCGGTGGGCGATGGCAGCTATCGCATCAGCGGCACCAAGATTTTCATCACCTGGGGTGAGCACGACATGGCCGAGAACATCGTCCATCTGGTGCTGGCCCGTCTGCCGGATGCGCCGGCGGGGGTGAAGGGCATTTCCCTGTTTGTGGTGCCCAAGTTTATGGTCAACGCCGACGGCTCGCTGGGCGCGCGCAATGACCTGGCCTGTGCCTCGATCGAACACAAGCTGGGCATCCACGCCAGCCCCACCGCCGTGATGGTGTTTGGCGAAAACGACGGTGCCATTGGCTATCTGGTGGGCGAGGCGCACAAGGGCCTGGGCTATATGTTCACCATGATGAACCATGCCCGCCTGAACGTGGGCATGGAAGGCGTGGCCATTTCCGAGCGTGCTTACCAGCAGGCGCTGGCTTACGCCAAGGATCGCGTGCAGGGCAAGCCGATGGGCGACACCAGCGGCCAGACCCGCACCATCCTGCACCACCCGGATGTGCGTCGCATGCTGATGGACATGAAGTCCCGCATCGAAGCCATGCGCGCGCTGGCCTACCAGACCGCCGCCCACATGGACTATGCCCACCATCATCCGGATGACGCCGTGCGCCGTCAGCACCAGTCGCGTGTTGACCTGTTCACCCCGGTGGTCAAGGGCTGGTGCACCGAAAGCGCCGTGGGCATCACCTCCACCGGCATCCAAGTGCACGGCGGCATGGGCTTTATCGAAGAAACCGGCGCGGCCCAGCATCTGCGCGATGCGCGGATTACCCCGATTTACGAAGGCACCACCGCCATTCAGGCCAACGACCTGATTGGCCGCAAGGTGGCGCGTGAAGGCGGCAGCTCGCTGCGCACTCTGCTGGCCGACATGGCCGCCACCCGCGATGCGCTGACCGCCGAAGGCGATGCCAATCTGGTGGCCATTGGCGTGGCGCTGGGCCGGGGCATTGGCGCGCTGAGCGAAGCTGGCGACTGGCTGCTGGCCCATTACGACAGCCAGCCGGCGGCTGCCGCTGCCGGTGCCGTGCCCTTCCTCAAGCTGACCGGCGTGGTGGCAGGTGGCTGGATGATGGCACGCGCGGCCCAGGTGGCCACGCAATTGCTGGCCGCAGGCGACGCTGATACGGTGTTCCTCAATGCCAAGCTGGTGACTGCCCGCTACTACGCCGACCATGTGCTGCCGGAAGCCGCGCTGTACGCCGCTGGCGTGACCCAGGGCGCGGGCTCGGTGCTGGCACTGGACGAGGAGGGCTTCTGATGCCCGCCACCAGTCACGCAATCCACGGAGGCGGGCGATGAGCGAACGCGATTCGATGGAATACGATGTGGTGATTGTTGGTGGCGGCCCGGCTGGGCTGTCAGCAGCCATCCGCCTCAAGCAACTGGCCGCCGCCGAAGGGCGCGAAGTCAGCGTCTGCCTGCTGGAAAAAGGCTCGGAAGTGGGCGCGCACATCCTGTCGGGCGCGGTCATCGACCCGATTGCGCTCAATGAGCTGATTCCGGACTGGAAAGCCCAGGGCGCGCCGCTGAATACCCCGGTGAGCGAAGACCGCTTTTTGTTTCTCAGTGAAACCGAAGCCACGCAGTTTCCCGAAAAACTGATGCCGCCGCTGCTGAACAACCACGGCAACTACATCATCAGCCTGGGCAATCTGTGCCGCTGGCTGGCGACGCAGGCCGAGGCGCTGGGCGTGGAAATCTACCCCGGCTTTGCTGCCGCTGAAGTGCTGTACCACGAAGACGGCTCGGTCAAGGGCGTGGCCACTGGCGACATGGGCGTGGGCCGCGATGGCCAGCCCAAGGGCGACTACGCCCCCGGCATGGAACTGCATGCCCGCTATACGCTGATTGGCGAAGGGGTGCGCGGCAGCCTGGCGCGTGAGCTGGAAGAACGCTTCCAGCTGCGCGAGGGCATCGACCCGCAAAAGTACGGCATCGGCATGAAAGAGCTGTGGGAAATCGACCCGGCCAAGCATCAGCCCGGCCTGGTGATGCACTCGCAGGGCTGGCCGTTGGGCAGCCACACTGGCGGTGGGTCTTTCCTGTATCACCTGGAAAACAATCAGGTGATGGTCGGGTTTGTCGTGCATCTGAACTACGACAACCCGCACCTGAGCCCGTACGACGAGTTTCAGCGCTTCAAGACCCACCCGGCCATCCGCACCTTCTTTGAAGGTGGCAAGCGCATCGCCTACGGCGCGCGCGCCATCAACGAAGGCGGCCTGCAGTCCATCCCCAAGCTGGTATTCCCCGGCGGTGCGCTGATTGGCTGTTCGGCTGGCTTTGTCAATGTGCCGCGCATCAAGGGCAGCCACAACGCGATGAAGACCGGCATGCTGGCCGCCGAGTCGGCCTTTGCCGCCATCGTGGCCGACCGGCACAGCGATGTGCTGGACAGCTACCCGGTGGCACTGAATCAGTCGTGGGTGTACGACGACCTGCACAAGGTGCGCAATGTCAAGCCAGCACTCACCCGCTTTGGCATGGTGGGCGGCACGTTGTACGGCGGGCTGGACATGTGGCTGCACTGCCTGGGCATCAAGCTGCCGTGGACCTTCTCGCACGGCAAGCCCGACTACGCGTATCTCAAGCCCGCAGCAGACATGCCCAAGATTGCCTACCCCAAGCCGGACGGCAAGGTGAGCTTTGACAAGCTGTCCAGCGTGTTCATTTCCAACACCAACCACGCCGAGGATCAGCCCTGTCATCTGCGGCTGAAAGATGCCTCCGTGCCAATCCGGGTGAATCTGGCCCAGTTTGACGCGCCGGAGCAGCGCTATTGCCCGGCTGGGGTGTACGAGATTGTCCGCGAAGGCGACACCGCCCCGCGTTTGCAGATCAACGCACAAAACTGCCTGCACTGCAAAACCTGTGACATCAAGGACCCCACCCAGAACATCGTCTGGAGCGTGCCGGAAGGGGGCGGGGGGCCGAACTACCCGAATATGTAACCTATCTGCCGCTGACGCGGGCAGCCAGAAATACTGGCCAGCCAGCATCAGCGGCCTGTACCGAGTTTGCCGTCTGACGACGGCCAACCCCGCCGGCTTGTCGCAGGGACGGCGGGTGCTGTAATGCATGGCTGATAACGGCTATCGCAGGGAAATTCAGGCTGCCCGGCCTGAAACAGAGAAGGTCAGCAGAGCCTTCCGACTACATCCTACAAAGCAAGAAACCCCGGAAACACAGGAGGAACAATGTCTCGCAATATCTACCAACGGGTGCGTGAAAACCCGAAATTCAATGAGCTGGTCACCCGGCGTGGTCGCTTGGGCGCCCTGCTGTCGCTGATGGTGCTGGGCAGTTATTATCTTTTTGTCATGGTGGTGGCGTTCAGCCCGGACACCCTGCGCACACCGCTGCACGAAGGCGGCATGCTCACCGTGGGGGTGCCGGTGGGTGCCGCCATCATCATTGGCTCGTGGTTGCTTACCGGCTACTACGTGCACAAGGCCAATAGCGACTTCGATCGCCTGAGTGCCGATCTGGTCAAGGAGGTGAGCAAATGATCGCCCGTCTGACCTCACGTTTGAGCGCGCTGCTGCTGGCCGGCAGCGCCACCCTGGCCTGGGCTGGCCCCGGTGCCGTGGAAGAAGCGCAGAAACAGCCGCTGAACCTGACCGCCATCGGCATGTTCTTCGTGTTTGTGCTGGGCACCCTGGCCATCACCTACTGGGCCGCGCGCCGCACCAAGTCCACCTCGGACTTCTACACTGCCGGCGGCGGGATTTCCGGCTTCCAGAATGGCCTGGCCATTGCCGGTGACTACATGTCTGCCGCCACCCTGCTGGGCCTGTCCAGCATGGTGTTTGCCAAGGGCCTGGACGGTTTCATCTTTGCCGTGGGCTTCTTTGTTGGCTGGCCGGTGATTTTGTTCATGATGGCCGAGCGCCTGCGTAACCTGGGCCGCTTTACCTTTGCCGACATCGCCAGCTACCGGCTGGACCAAGGCAAGATCCGCACCTTTGCCGCCATGGGTTCGCTCACCGTGGTGTGCTTCTACCTGATCGTGCAAATGGTCGGTGCCGGCCAGCTGATCAAGCTGCTGTTCGGTCTGGATTACGCCACCGCCGTGGTGGTGGTGGGCGTGCTGATGGTGGTGTACGTCACCTTTGGCGGCATGATCGCCACTACCTGGGTGCAGATCATCAAGGCCTGCCTGCTGCTGGCTGGCGGCATCGTGTTGCTGTTCATGACCATGAGCAAGTTTGGCTTCAGCCTGGAAGAAATGGCCGCCAAGGCCGTGGCCACCCACAAGGACGGCATGAAGATTGTCGGCCCCGGCTCGCTGCTGGCTGACCCGGTGTCTGCTGTGTCGATGTCGCTGGGCCTGGTGTTTGGCACCGCTGGCCTGCCGCACATCCTGATGCGCTTCTTTACCGTGCCCAACGCGGTGGAAGCGCGCAAGTCGGTGTTTGTCGCCAGTGGCTTTATCGGCCTGTTCTTCCTGGTGGTGTGCACCCTGGGTCTGGCTGCGATTTCCATCGTGGGTGGCGACCCGCAGTTCTTTGAAGGCGGTAACCTGGCTGGCAAGCTGATCGGCGGCGGCAATATGCCGGTGATGCACCTGGCCAATGCGGTGGGCGGCAACCTGTACCTGGGCTTTATGTCCGCTGTGGCGTTTGCCACCATTCTGGCCGTGGTGTCTGGCCTGGCGCTGGCTGGCGCTTCCGCCATTGCCCATGACATCTACGCCCGCGTGATCCGTCAGGGCAAAGCCACCGAAGCCGAAGAAATGCGCGTGTCGCGCTGGGCTTCGCTGGGCCTGGGCGTGGTTGCCGTGGTGCTGGGCATTGCCTTTGAAAAGCAGAACGTGGCCTTCCTGGTCGGCCTGACCTTCGGTATCGCCGCTTCGACCAACTTCCCGATCCTGATCCTGTCGATGTACTGGAAGGGCCTGACCACTCGTGGCGCACTGGTGGGTGGCATTGTCGGCCTGGTGTCGGCAGTCACCTTCGTGGTGCTGTCCAAGGCGGTCTGGGTGGTGGTGCTGAACAACCCGGCTCCGATCTTCCCGTACGAACAACCGGCCTTGTTCTCCATGCCGCTGGCGTTCTTCTTCACCTGGCTGTTCTCGGTGACCGACAAGAGCGCACGCGCCAAGAGCGAAATTGAAGCTTTCGACGACCAGTATGTCCGCTCGCAAACCGGGATCGGCGCTGCCGCCGCCTCGGCTCACTAAGCGACTAGCTGTTTCGTAACGACTCTCTCTCCGCCAGCGGAGTTTGCCCGACCGTTCCCCCGGTCGGGCTTTTTTTATGTGTTCGACGGGGCAAAGCAGTGAAGCTCAGGGGTTGACGGGGTTTGGATGGCAGGCCAGCCGGTCAATATTTGG
Source organism: Aquaspirillum sp. LM1 (assembly GCF_002002905.1). NCBI lineage: Bacteria > Pseudomonadati > Pseudomonadota > Betaproteobacteria > Neisseriales > Aquaspirillaceae > Aquaspirillum > Aquaspirillum sp. LM1. The sequence continues at coordinate 275,872 of NZ_CP019509.1, forward strand.
CCCCATCCTGTAGTTGGTCTGGATTGAGGGCAGGGCATACCGGCTGTGTGCTCACTGGATCAAAACAGCCGCTGCCCCGTGTGCCAGGAAATGCATCAATCAGCCGTTGTCGCATGTCTATATCATTGGCAAACACCGTCATCCAGATACTGAAAAAGCCTTCTGCCTGAGCCAGGTAAACAACGTATTGGCGCAAGATACTGTTATCAGGCTGAGCATCAATGTCCATTTTTGCGGATTCGGCCTTACCCCAAACCTCCATCCGCTGCGCCACGCGATCCAGCGCCACCTGCTTGCCATTAGCATCCAGCGCAAGCGATATCGGCTTGTCCAAGCCCACCAGCGACAATAAGCGGGTAGCCATAGGGCCATCAGAGTCAATTTGGCCGTCAGCGGAATACGTCAATGCGGCAAACGTGTTGTCCCGGTCTGGCAGCAAGACATCGGCCAGCACGACATCTTTATTTAATTTGGTTGAGTTGCAGTTGACGCAGCCCAGCAGAAAATTGTCCCAGCGCCCAGCCAGCCGCCTATACGCCGCCAAGCCCTTTGGCTGAATATGCTCCACAGCCAGATTAGTTGGCACTCGCCGCTCGCAATAGCTGCAATACCGGCCAAGACGAGACACCAGTTCCGTTTTGGCGTCGGTATAGTCAGCAAAATCAGTGGTCTGTGGCGAAGCGCCGCGTTGTACTGGCCTCATGGTCATGCCCCAAGCTTGGCGACACGCTTCATTTCCAAAAAGGCTTGATACGCCGGATTGTGTGCATACGGCGCAATCGCCTCCGCCAGCCGGTGTTGATATTCTGCCTGTTTGTCTGCGGATGCCGTGGCGGCTTCTTCCAACGTCTCCAGGTAATGCTTGGCCACCTGCTTCATGTCTTCATACTCTTGGCTGACCTCGGTATTGCTGACCCCCATGATGCCATGGGCAATTTCTTCTACCGGCATGTGTCCCAGATTGGCGGTGGGTTGGCCATCCAGCACAATCAGCTCTTCGCCGCTGCGCAGCGATTGAATCAGGAACGGCGAATGGGTGGTGCAGATAAATTGCAGCATCGGGAAGGTTCGCCGCAGGTCGGTAATCACCCGGCGCTGCCACTTGGGATGCAGATGCAAATCCAGCTCATCAATCAGCACCACTCCAGGCGTCATCTCCAGCGCTTTTTCTGCCAGCTGGGGATTCAACATTGCCGCCTTGATTGCCAGATCGGCGGCGATGGCCACCACATTGCGGTAACCATCGCTCAGCTCGGAAAAAGTGTGTCGCTCCCCGTTCTGGTATTTCAACACCAGTGTGCGCAATTTGACGCTATAGCGCGCCGAGGCGATTTCCGGCAGCATGGTTTTGATTGCCTGATACACCAAGCGCAGTGCAGTAGAGGGGGTTTCTTCGTCCAGCTCATTGTGCCGTTCAACCTCCATCCAGCGAAGCAGATCATCCGGGTTGCAACGCTTATCCACGCTCATGCGGTAGCCGTAAAAAGGCTCGGATAATTTTGCTGCTTCATGAAACATTCGATCTAATTCGTCGGCGTTTTCAGCGAGCTCAGCAGGCTGTCGCCCTTTGTGCTTGCTCAAGGCTTTACCCTGGGTGTCGCGCACCGATTCCCATAATCGTCCGGCACCAAAATATCGGATCAGCGGCAAGATTCGTGGCTCTTCCATCAGGACCGCACGAGCCATGTCATCAGCAAAATGTTTCAGAGGCGCGGCACCACGTCGGGTGGTTTTACCTCCGGCGGCTTCAATTGTACGTTCCCAATCTACAGGCTGAGAGTAAGGATATCGTTGTCCTTTTGTCGTCTGCCCAAAATACCCAATCTCCCCCCCCTCGCCTACTCTGCCAGCCCTGGCGATGTGCAGCGCACCCGTGGCGCGCACGCGTACCGGATATTGCGGCAACTCACGGTAGCGATTTTCCACCGACTCCAGCACTCGACGGACATCCCGCTCCAGAATATTGCGTGAATCATGACCGGGAAAACCAAGCAGCCAGGAGCCAATGGCGACGGCGGCGGCTTCTAGAAACGATGTCTTGCCGGTCCCGTTTTCGCCAATCACAAGATTGAACTGTGGATGAAGATGAAATTCTCGTTCCACATAGCCCCGAAAATTTTGCAGATACAGGGTTTCAAGACGCATAAGGGATATTTATTCCTATCAAGCCAAGACACACAGAACGGCTGTCTCCCCGCCTGGCGTGGCAGCAAAAACGGATGGCGGCACCTGCGTCGGGCAGGCATGGGCAGCGATGCCGCCGACGCCCGTATGGGGGACATGGGATGGGGCTAGTGTAGTCGGGGCGATGCACAAGGACAACGAGATTTGTCCGATGCAAGCCAGGCAAACGGCAGGCCACACAGTGATTTGACATCCTCCCCGGCCTAAAGGCCGGAGATTCCTACGGCGCTCAGGCGCGGCATTGAACCGCCCCTGAGTCGCTTCGCTGGGTTCCTGCTGCTGGCGGCATGACTGCACCGCTCACTTCACAGGCTAACCGGGCGTGTCCCGCCCTTAGCACGTTGATCGCGCCGACCAGATCGGCGTTTTCCTCGAAACCACACGCCACACATTCGAACCGGGCTTGCGTCTGGCGGTTGTCCGCCGACACATGGCCGCAGCACGGACACGTCCGGCTGGTGTTCTGCGCCGGCACGGCGATGAGATGTCCTCCGTTCCACGCCAGTTTGTAGTCCAGTTGGCGGCGGAACTCGGCCCAGCCTTGATCGAGGATGGACTTGTTCAGGCCAGACTTGGCCCGAACATTTCTTCCCGGTGCATCTGCCGTGCCTGCTGCCGACTTGGACATGTTCCTCACCTGCAAGTCCTCGATACACACCATCGCGTGGTTTTGGCTGATCGTGGTGGAGCACTTGTGCAGGTAGTCCCGGCGGGCATTGCCGATGCGGCAATAAATCTTCTGAACGCGGGCTTTCGCCTTTTTCCAGTTGCTGCTGAACTTCACTTTGCGGCTCATGGCCTGCTGCGCTTTGCGCAAGCGGGCTTCGTGCCGCCTGAAGCTGTTGAGCGGCGCGTAGAACGCGCCATCCGAGAGCGTGGCGAACCGTGCAATGCCCATGTCGATGCCGACTGCACCGCCCTTTGGAATTGGCTGCTCGACCTCGCGTTCGGTCTGGATCGACACGGACCATTTGCCGCAGGACTGGCTCACGGTGACGTTCTTCACCACCCCCAATACTTCCCGGCTGTTGCAGTAGCGCAGCCAGCCGAGCTTGGGCAGGAAGATTCGGGCATTGGCCTGGTCGAGCTTGATCTGTTTCGGGTCTGGATAGCGGAAGCTGTCGGACTGGCCCTTCTTCTTGAAACGCGGGAAGTCGGCCCGCTTGGCGAAGAAGTTGGTGTAGGCCCGTTCCAAATCCTTGAGCGCCTGCTGCAGCGGATGAACCGGCGCATCCGCCAGCCATGCTGTCTCCGCGCTGTGGCACCACTCGGTGAGCAGCTTGCACAGGCCCGCATAGCCCAGTTTCTTCTCTCCACGCTCGTAGCGCGCCTTCTGCAACGCCAGCGCCTTGTTGAAGACGGAACCGGCACGAGCCAGCAAAGCGGCGCATTTGCCGCTCTTGCTGGCCGTCTGGCCGCAATTCGTATTTGTAGGCTTGAAGTCGTTGCATACGGTATTTTTACAGTCCACACCCATCGACGGCAAGGACGGCTACGCCGTCCGCGCTATCCTTTCCCGCCCTGAACGGCGGGGCTTGCCGCGCACCGGGTCAATCTGTCGAATCGCGCTGACTTCAAAATGGGGCACAACACCGCTCACACATGGGCTTTGGCGTAAAATTGCCGTACACAGATCAACGGCATGTGCCGCCACCCCGGATGGCGCGCCGCGATGTGCTCAATCCAAGGCAACATATGGACAACATCTCCTTTATATCAAAGGCCTGTCATCAGGAATGGCAGCATACGCACAACTGGGATACTTGCAAGCTGAACCGCCGCGAGTATGGTGAGTTCCTGCTGAATTACCTGCTGGGTGAGCCGGGTGAGTTTGTGCTCAACCTGAATGGCACCTGGGGCTCGGGCAAGACGGAATTTCTCAAGCGCCTGTATGTGGCGGCGCTGGAGCGCGGCCATCCGGCGATTTACATCAATGCCTGGGAGAGCGATTTTTCGCAACAGCCGCTGGTGGTGGTGGCGAGTGAGTTGCTGGCGCAGTTGAATTGCTTTAATGACAATATTGGTGAGGGTTTTGATGAGGCCAAAAAAGCATTTGGCCGCTTCATCCGTGGTTCGATCATCGTCGGTGCTGCGGCGCTATCCCATCACTTGACCGGAGAGGTAGAGTTTGGCAAGGCGGCTGCCGAAAATATGCTGGGTGCAGAAACGCCACCGGAAACCCTGATGGATGGTTTATCCAAGAACCATGCGGAACAAAAAGCTACCATGCAGGAGATCCGCAAACGCTTGACTGCCCTGGCTGAGGTACTGGAAACAAACCTCGGGGCAAAATTGCCTATTCTGGTGCTGGTGGACGAGCTGGACCGCTGTCGGCCCACTTACGCTATCGAAATGCTGGAAGTGATCAAGCACTTCTTTTCGGTAGACAAGCTAGTGTTTGTGGTGGCCACCGACACCGATCAGCTCAGCCATTCGATCAAGGCGGTGTATGGCGAAGGGTTTGATGCAGATACTTACTTGCGGCGGTTTTTTCAGCAGCGGGCCAAGCTGCCGGAGCCGGATTTGATGCAGTATATTCTGGCTAAGTATAGCGAAGAGGACTTTATTCGCGGCAACACAAATCATCTGTTCGGAATGCACTGGGAATTCGTTGTGGAAGTCTTGGCTGCTAGTGCAGGCACATTAAATTTGTCAATTCGCAGTTTGGATAATATTATTCTGCGGGCAAAAGCCATCATGCATCACCATGCGCAAACCACAACCAAGCTTACATGTATACTCATACTGTTTCTTGGATTGCTTGAGCATGAAAAATTGAACGAGTCATTTGTTATGCGAAGAGACCATGAAAAAGTTCCAGCATTACCCATACTATTTGATAAGTTGGGCAATGCAATTCGTGGAAGCATGATTTCAGAACTATGCGGGGATATTTTGCACCAGAAAAGTGTAACAAATTACTATGATGAGAGTGAATCATACTATGAGATCGAAAATAGACGTTCGTCTTATTTGAAAGAAGATCGCCGTATTGATCGATCTAAAAACTTTGGAAGTGAGTCGGAGCTCTGGGGTACTGTTGCTGAGTGGCATCGAATGGTTTACGACCGGCATCATCATAAAACGCATAGTCATATTTTCCGCCCTTGGTCCGACTACAAAAAAATGATCGAGCTCAGCGACGTGCTCACTCTCTGACCTTACCACACCCAGCATACCCGGCGCGGCTCACTCCGTGCCATTTCACCTAAATTGCATACATCCCCACCATCCCGCCCACCTAGGGACACGCTGATTTATTCAGAAAAATCGTGTCAGAAAAATCGTGTTTGCCAAAAGCAAAACCCAGAAAAATCAACACCCTGGATTCCCGCCTTCGCGGGAATGACGATTTTTTCAGCGTATCCCTAGAATCCCCGCTCTTTGATTGACGAGGTCATCTTCATGTGGCTGGGTGTTTGGGCCGAGGCGGGTATGTTTCTGGCGTGCTTGTGCGCCATCACTACAGTGGCGTTTGCCATGCCAATTACGTTTTTTCCTTTACGCTGGGCGCGGATATGCTGGGCTTAATTGGGGCGGGAGTTCGTCCCGCAGCTGGCTGCCACCTACGGCGACGACGGCGCCCTGTACTTCTCGCCAGCCCGGCGCGCTTTACCGGGAGGCAAAGCGGCTAAGGAACTGAAAATCTAGACCTTGTCATTGGGCGCATAGGGCGCAACGAATTGCGGACGGCGCTGTCGTTGTGTACCACTTCGGTGTTTTACCCCGCCATCGCGTCGTCCCCGCGCAGGCGGGGACCCAGGCAAGGGGGCACAGCGTGGTGACGGTGAAAACGCGTTGACCGGGGTTTGGTGAGTGACTCACTCACCCCACGCTGTGGTGAATTCTGGATTCCCGCCTGCGCGGGAATGACCGGGTGGAGTGCGACGGGTGAGCGTGATGGAAATGACCAAGGGAGCACGACGGGCCGCGGACGGTGCCATCGTTGTGTGTCACTTCGGTGCTTTACCTGTAGAAGTTCAGACTTGATCTGACAGCAGGGCCTTGCCAAAGGGTGGGGTTACCCGTTTTGATAGAGGTGCGAATCTTCATCAAAACAGCGCGAGAGCGCCAGGGAGTAACCCCATGAGCAGTTTCAACCAGAATGTCATTCGTCACAAGATCGGCCTGCTGAATCTGGCCGCCGAATTGGGCAACGTCTCAAAAGCTTGCAAGGTGATGGGCCTGTCCCGTGACACCTTCTACCGTTACCAGAATGCCGTTGCCGAAGGCGGTGTCGAAGCACTGTTCGACAGCAACCGGCGTAAACCGAACCCAAAGAATCGGGTGGAAGAAGCCACAGAAACGGCTGTTCTCGCCTACGCCATTGAGCAACCCGCCCACGGCCAGGTCAGAGCCAGCAACGAACTTCGCCAGCGAGGCATCTTCGTTTCACCGTCTGGCGTTCGTTCCATCTGGTTGCGCAATAGTCTGGCTTCGTTCAAGCAGCGTCTGGCCGCACTGGAGAAACAGGCTGCCGAACAAGGCATCCTGCTGACTGATGCCCAGGTGGCGGCGCTGGAGCGTAAGCAGGACGATGATCTGGCCCATGGCGAAATCGAAACCGCCCATCCCGGCTACCTCGGGTCGCAGGACACCTTCTACGTCGGCACGATCAAAGGTGTTGGGCGGATTTATCAGCAGACTTTCGTCGATACCTACAGCAAGGTCGCCATGGCCAAGCTCTACACGACCAAGACGCCAATTACCGCCGCTGATCTGTTGAATGACCGGGTGTTGCCGTTCTTTGACGAACACGGCATGGGCATCATCCGCATGCTGACCGATCGCGGCACAGAGTATTGCGGCAAGCCGGAAACCCATGATTACCAGCTTTATCTGGCCCTGAACGACATTGAGCACACCAAGACCAAGGCGAGGCATCCACAGACGAACGGCATCTGCGAGCGCTTCCACAAAACGATCTTGCAGGAGTTTTATCAGGTGGCGTTCCGGCGCAAGCTGTACCTGTCGCTGGACGAGTTACAGGCTGATCTTGATGCCTGGATGGCCTATTACAACAATGAGCGAACTCATCAGGGTAAGATGTGCTGCGGACGCACGCCTGTGCAAACCCTGATTGCAGGGAAGGAGGCGTGGAGTGAGAAAGTCACCAGCTTGAATTTGATCTGACAATCCAGCACCGTCAGAACGGGAGACTGTCAGATCTGGTCGCGACTTCTACACTTTACCCCACCTTCGCGTCGTCCCCGCGCAGGCGGGGACCCAGGCAAGCGGCCACGGCGTGGCGATGGTGAAAGCTTGTTGACCGCTGCTTGTTGAGTCATTTACCTGCCCTACGCTGTTGCGCGACCTGGATTCCCCATCCCCCTGCCTCACCTCAATGCGCCCCCTCCCAGTTCTCCCCGCTGCCCACGTCCGCCACCAGCGGCACTTTCAATTCGGCCACCTGCGCCATGGCTGCCACTACGCCGGCTTTCACGGTTTCCAGCTCGGCATCCGGCACTTCCAGCACCAGTTCATCGTGTACCTGCATGATTAGCCGGCTGCGCAGGCCGCTGCTGTCCAGCCAGCCTTGCACGGCAATCATCGCCAGTTTGATCAGGTCGGCGGCGGTGCCTTGCATCGGTGCGTTGATGGCGGCGCGCTCAGCCCCTTGGCGTTTCATGGCGTTGGCGGCATGGATGTCGGGCAGCCACAGGCGGCGGCCAAACACGGTTTCCACATAGCCTTGCTCGCTCGCCTGTTCGCGGGTGCGCGCCATGTAGTCAGCCACGCCGGGGTAGCGGGCAAAGTAGCGGTCGATAAAGCCCTGGGCGGCGCTGCGTTCGATTTCCAGCTGGGCGGCCAGGCCGAAGGCGCTCATGCCGTAGATCAGGCCAAAGTTGATGGTTTTGGCGTAGCGGCGCTGCTGGCTGTTCACTTCGGCCAGCGGCACGGCAAACACTTCGGCGGCGGTGGCGCGGTGGATGTCTTCACCGTCGGCAAAGGCTTGCAGCAGGCGCGGGTCGTCGGACAGGTGCGCCATGATGCGCAGTTCGATCTGCGAGTAATCCGCCGACACAATCTGGCAGCCGGGCGGGGCGATAAAGGCCTTGCGCACGCGGCGACCTTCTTCGGTGCGCACCGGGATGTTCTGCAGATTGGGTTCGCTGCTGGCCAGCCGCCCGGTCACCGCCACCGCTTGCGAGTAATGGGTGTGTACCCGCCCGGTATCCGGGTTGATCATGGTGGGCAGTTTGTCGGTGTAGGTGGATTTCAGCTTGGCCAGGCCGCGATATTCCAGCAGCAGCTTGGGCAGCGGGTGGTCGGCGGCGAGTTTTTCCAGGGTGTCTTCGTTGACCGAAATCGCCCCTGTCGGGGTTTTTTTCAGGCCTTTGCTGCTGATGCCCAGTTTGCCGAACAGGATTTCCTGCAACTGCTTGGGTGAGTTCAGGTTAAACGGCTGGCCGGCCAGTTCGTATACCCGGTTTTCCAGCCCCTGGATGCGCAGGCCGATGTCGTGGCTTTGCCGGGCCAGTTCCTCGCGGTCGATCAGCACGCCGGTGCGCTCCATGGTGAATAGCACGTCGGCGGTGGGCAGTTCGATGCGGCGGTATACGTCGTCCAGCGCGCCGTGCAGTTGCGGGGCAAAGGTGTGCGCCAGGCGCAGGGTGATGTCGGCGTCTTCGCTGGCGTAATGGCTGGCGGTGGCGATGTCCACTTCGTCAAAGCCAATCTGCTTGGCCCCCTTGCCGCAGAGGGCTTCGTAGCTGACGGTGCTCACCCCCAGATGGCGTTCGGCCAGGTCGTCCATATTGTGGGTGAGGTGGCTTTCCAGCACGTAGGAGGCCAGCAGGGTGTCGTCCACCACGCCGGCCAGGGTCAGGCCGTGGTTGGCCAGTACATGGCGGTCGTACTTGAGGTTTTGCCCGAGCTTTTTGCAGTGGGGGTCTTCCAGCCAGGGTTTGAGTTCGGTCAGCGCGGTGGCCAGGTCCAGCTGGTCGGGCAGCAGGCCGCCAGCGTCGCGGTGCATCAGCGGCAGGTAGGCGGCTTCGCCGGGGGTGATGCTGAAGCTCAGGCCCACCAGCTTGGCGTGCAGTGGGTCGAGGCTGGTGGTTTCGGTGTCAAACGAGACCACTGGCGCGGCGCGCAGGCGGTGGATCCAGGCTTGCAGGCTGGCCAGGTCGGTGAGGGTGGTGTAGTGGCGTGCGTCGGGCGCGGCGCTGGGGGTCTCGGCGTGGTGTGCTGGGGCCACGCTGGCCGGCGCTGCCTGGGCTGGCGCACTGGCCACGGGCGCAGGGTCGGCAAACAGGTCGGTGTGGCTGCCTTGCGCCTGCGGGGCGGCGGCTGGGGGGCTGGCGGTGTCGCTGGCACTGCTGTCCAGTTCGCGCAGCCAGGTGCGAAAGCCGCACTGGCGGTACAGCGCAATCAGCTCGGCTGGGCGTGGGCTGCCATGTTGCAGCGCTTCCAGCCCGCTGGGCAGGTGCGGCTGCAGGTCCACATCGAGCTTGATGGTGACCAGCTGGCGTGACAGCGGCAGATGGCCCTGCGCAGCGCGCAGTTTTTCGCCAGCCTTGCCCTTGATGCTGTCGGCCTGGGTCATCACTCCATCCAGGGTGTCGAATTCGGCCAGCCATTTGGCGGCGGTTTTTGGGCCGCAGCCGTCCACGCCGGGCACGTTGTCCACTTTGTCGCCGGTGAGCGCCAGAAAATCAATAATGCGCTCGGGCGGTACGCCGAATTTCTCTTGCACCCCGGCGCTGTCCAGGGTTTCGCTGGTCATGGTGTTGACCAGCGAAACCAGCGGATTGACCAGTTGGGCCATGTCCTTGTCGCCAGTGGACACCACCACCTGCCAGCCCAGCGCGGCAGCCTGATGGGCCAGGGTACCAATCACGTCGTCGGCTTCTACGCCGTCCACCATCAGCAGCGGCCAGCCCAGCGCCTGCACCGCCTGGTGCACAGGCACCACCTGGGCGGCCAGCTCTGGCGGCATGGGCGGGCGGTTGGCTTTGTAGTCGGGGTAGAGATCGTCGCGGAAAGTCTTGCCTTTTGCATCAAAAACGACGGCGCTATAATCAAAGACCCTATCCTTCTCCAGCCTTTTCAGCATGTTTACCATGCCGTACACCGCGCCGGTGGGGTCTCCCGCTGGTGAGCGCAAGTCCGGCATGGCGTGGAATGCGCGGTAAAGATAAGAAGAACCGTCGACCAGTAACAGGGTTTTCATGAAAGCAATCCGCAATGAGCGTGTCTGATAAAGTGCCGCAGGCGAGCGATCGCCCGGACAGAATGCAGCGCTTCCGTTCCCGGGAAGCCTGGCATGTGATGAAAATCATGGCCGAATTTGTTGAGTCCACCGAGGAGCTCAGCGATATCGGCCCGGCGGTGAGCATTTTTGGCAGCGCCCGCACCGCCCGTGACCATGACTATTATAAGCTGACCGAGGAAATTGCCCGCCGGCTTTCCGACGCCGGGTTTTCGGTGATTTCCGGCGGCGGGCCGGGTATCATGGAGGCCGCCAGCAAAGGGGCTTTTTTTGGCAAGAGCCCGTCGGTGGGGCTGAACATCCAGCTGCCACACGAACAAAAACCCAATGCCTACCAAGACCTCAGCCTGACCTTCAATCACTTTTTTTCCCGCAAGGTGATGTTTGTCAAACACGCGGTGGCGTATGTGGTCATGCCCGGCGGCTTTGGCACGCTGGACGAAATGTTTGAAGCGCTCACCCTGGTGCAAACCGGCAAGAGCCGCAAAATCCCGATTATTCTGGTCTGCCGCGCCTTCTGGCAAGGCCTGGTGGACTGGTTTGCCGACCGGCTGGTGGCCGAGGGCATGATTGCCGCTGACGACCTGCATCTGATCCAGCTGATTGATTCGCCGGCAGAGATTGTCGAGGCGATTTTCCTGCACTACGAAAAACGCGGCTTTGCTCCCCTGCCGGAAGAGCGCGAACAACTGCTTAATCTTTAACCCTTGCGGGTTTGACTGCTTAATAGAGGCTCCCCTATGCGCCGCACCCTTGCCCTTGTTTGCCTGACCTTGCTGCCGGTTGCCGCCAGCCACGCCGCCCCGGCGGACGCGCCGCCGCCGCCGGTGATTCAGGACAATATTTCCGCCCAGTCTGAACCTGAAGTGCGCATCATCCAGAAAACCGGGCAAAAAATCGAAGAATACCGGCTCAATGGCAAGCTCTACGCCATCAAGGTGACCCCCAAGGTGGGTGCGCCCTATTATCTGGTGGACGAAGAAGGCAACGGCAAGATGAACCGCATTGACACCCACGGTGACAAGCTGGTGATTCCGCGCTGGGTGCTGCTGACCTTCTGAGCCGCGCGCTACCCTGACTGACGCCAGCCCGACCGCAGGTCGGGCTGGCTTTGCCCCCCATCCCGGAAACACACGAGACGCCCCATGTCGGTTTACACCACCGTCACGCCCGCCGAGCTGGAAAGCTGGCTGGCCCACTACACCCTTGGCAATCTGCTGGAGCTGAAAGGCATTGCCGCCGGCATTACCAACACCAATTACTTTGTCACCACCACGCAGGGGCGCTATGTGCTCACCCTGTTTGAAACGCTGACGCTGGACGAACTGCCCTACTACCTGAACCTGATGAGCCACCTGGCCCGTCATGGCGTGGCCTGCCCGGCACCGATGGCCGACCGCAGCGACCGGTTTGCCAGCCTGCTGGCCGGCAAGCCGGCGTGTCTGGTGTCGTGCCTGAACGGTGGCGATGTGCCCGAACCCGGTGCCGCGCACTGCCGCGCCGTGGGCGCAATGATGGCCGACATGCATCTGGCCGGCGACACCTACCCGGCACGCATGGCCAACCCGCGCGGCCCGGCCTGGTGGAGCGCCACCGCACAGGTGGTGTACCCGCACATGCCCAAGGCCGACGCCGAGCTGCTGCACGCCGAAATTGCCTTTCAAAGCCAGCACCGTTTTGACACCCTGCCCAGCGGGGTGATCCATGCCGACCTGTTCCGCGACAATGTGCTGTTTGCCGGCGAAACCGTGGCCGGCTTCATCGATTTTTACTATGCCTGCAACGATGTGCTGGTCTACGATCTGGCGATTGCGCTGAACGACTGGTGCAGCCTGCCCGACGGCGATATCGACCCGATCCGCGCCCGCGCCCTGCTGGCCGGTTATCAGTCGGTGCGCCCGCTGACCGAGGCAGAAAAGGCCGCCTGGCCAGTGATGCTGCGCGCCGCCGCCCTGCGCTTCTGGACCTCGCGCCTGTACGACAAATACCTGCCGCAGGCCGGCGAGCTGACCTTCACCAAAGACCCGGCCCAGTTCCAGCAGGTGATTGCCCATCATAGCCGCCGGGATGATTTCTGGTTGTTGTAAGGAGGCAGGCTGAAAAAATTGCATTCTGGCAGCAGATAAATCATGCATGAGTGGACAGGCTCGACGGGGCTGAACTGAATCTAAAATTTACCTATCAGGTAAAGATTGATAGACTGAGGTGGCCTTGCAAGTTCGATACAAGGACAAAAAGCTCCGCGAGCTGTGTGAAAAACAGGCCGTTGCCGAGAAAAAACTCGGGGCGGCCTCTGCACGTAAATTAAAGGTGCGGTTGGTCGCGCTGGAGGCGGCAACGCGTGTTACCGATCTGGTGGCTGGCAACCCTCACCCGCTCAAGGGTGATCGGCTCGGGCAGTTTGCGCTGGATCTTGCTGGTGGCTGGCGGTTGGTTTTTGCCCCCGCTCACGACCCGTGTCCTGCACGCCCTGACGGCAGTATCGAATGGTCCCTGGTCACGATTGTTAGCATTGAATATATAGGGGATTACCATGACTGAACTGAGTGTGCCTTTTGCGCCAGACTGGGTCTTGCCCCCTGGCGAATCGATTCTGGACATCGCCGAAGAACGGCGTTGGACGCAAGCGGAGTTGGCTCAACGTTTGGGTTACAGCGAAAAGCACATCAGCCAGCTCATCCACGGCAAGGTGCCCCTTTCCGTGGATGCCGCTCAACGCCTTGAGCGCGTGCTGGGCAGTACCCTGGAATTCTGGCTGTCGCTCGAAGCCAATTACCAAAAACATCAAGCCCGTCTGGAAGCCGCCGAGCGCCATGCTGGCTGGGTGCCCTGGCTGGATGAGTTGCCCATCAAGGAACTGATGGCATGCGAGGCCATTCCCAAACTACGCCTAGACAACAAGCACAAACCCGGCCTGGTGGAGGCTTGCTTGCGCTTCTTTGGTGTCGCCACGCCCGATGAGTGGCGTGCGCATTATGGCGGCATGCAAGTCGCTTTCCGCCGTAGCCGCGCAGAACAGAGTGATGTCGGTGCCATTTCGGCCTGGTTGCGCCTGGGTGAACAGCAGGCTGAAAAGATTGACGGCCCCAAGTACGACAAGGCTCGCTTTGAAAAGGCGCTACACACCATTCGCGGCCTGACCAGCGAACCTCCCGACGTGTTTGAGCCATACATGCGCAAATGCCTGCATGAAGCTGGCGTGCTGCTCATCTTGGTGCCGGCCATCCCTCGCGCTCATGTGAGTGGTGTGGCGCGCTGGCTAAACCCGACACGGCCACTTATTCAGCTTTCCCTGTACGGCAAAACCAACGACAAATTCTGGTTCAGCTTCTTTCACGAAGCCGCGCATATCCTGCTGCACGCCAACAGCAAGGAAGAAAAGAAGTCCATTTTTCTGGATGATCCCAATGCAGCGCACACCGACGACCCGCGTGAGCACGAAGCCAATGCATGGTCAGGCAGCTGGCTGATTCCGCACCAACACACTCCGGTATTGACCACCCTCAGAAGCAAAACGGCGGTCATCGACTTTGCCCGGCAAATCGGGGTGCATCCCGGCATTGTGGTGGGGCGGCTTCAGCATGATGGATTGATTGAACCCTCATGGATGAATGATTTGAAGCAGAGCTTCCGGTTCAAGGATGCTCCCGATGCATCGTGCAGCTGAATAACGCCACGCGCTGAACGCCCCCCCCCACATCGCTGCCAAGTGCGCCAGCGACGAATTGCCCAAGGGCTTTCGCCTGCGCCCGAAGGCAAATGACAAAGTGTGCAGGAGCCTATCCTGCTGCGCAAAGTGATCCACGAAGCGCCGGCCAACGCCGCGATGCACCACCGCAGATGCCCTGCCCCCTCGGCAGGCACCGCCACCTCAGCCGTTCAGCGCTCGCACCGCCAGGCAGATCTGGCAGCCGAATTCCCCCGTTTCCGGGTCAAAAAAGGCGTCTTCCGGGTAAAACTCGAAGCACGGTCGCGCATCCAGCGCCCAGCCGCTGTCTGGCAGCCAGCTGGCAAACAGCGCCGTCCAGGCCTGGGCAATTTCGGGCACGCCGCCGCGAAATTCATATACCGCATACACACCGCCCGGAATGGTCATGGTCAGCATGTCGGCTGGCGGGGTGTAGCCGGGCGGCAGGGCCACGCAGGCGTCGTAGCGGCATTGCGCCGGGTCGGTCAGTTGCGGGTTGTCGTAGCCGATGCCGTATTTGGCGTAGGGCAGCAATTGGTGGGCGTGCAGCCAGGGCACAAAGTGGTCGCGCCAGAAGGTGGCGATGGGCTGGCCATACGGGCCGGTGTGGCGCTGATAAGCCACGGTAACGGGCGGGCGTTGGCAAAGGGTGACGTGCATGGTGGGCTCCCGATCAGAAAAGACCGGCCTATCTTGCCGCAGTGCCTGATTGTCTGCCTGATCCAGATTGCGCAATTCTTGCCATCTGGCGGCGCTGGTGCGTCGCCACTGGCTGGGGCTGAGGCCAAAACGCGCCTTGAAGGCGCGGCTGAACGCTTCGCCAGAGGCAAAGCCGGCGCGCAGCGCCAGCATCAGCACCGAGGCTGCGGGTTCGTTGCATAGCCAGCAGGCCGCCAGCGTCAGCCGGCGGCGACTGAGGTAGTCACCCAGGTTCTCGCCGGTCCAGGCGTGAAACACCCGATGAAAATGAAACGGCGACACATGCGCCACCGCCGCCAGCGCCGGCAAATCCAGCGGCTGGTCGAGGTGGCTGTCGATATGGCGCAACACGGCATGCACGCGCCGCTGTTGACGCTGGCGTGCCGCCGGATGGCCAGATATGGGACGCTTATGCTGCGTGATAGCTGCGCGACAGCCGATGCACCGCTTCCACCAGCACGCCGGCGTTTTCCGGCGGGGTGAACTGGGAAATGCCGTGGCCCAGATTGAACACATGGCCGCTGCCATGGCCGTAGGCGGCCAGAATCCGGGCGGCTTCGGCTTCAATTGCCGCCGGGTTGGCAAACAGCGCGTTCGGGTCGAAGTTGCCCTGCAGGGCAACCTTGCTGCCTACCCGCTGCCGCGCCTGGGCAATGTCAGTGGTCCAGTCCAGCCCCACGCCGTCGCAGCCGATGGCGGCGATTTTTTCCAGCCACTGGCCGCCGTTCTTGGTAAACACAATCGACGG
Source organism: Aquaspirillum sp. LM1 (assembly GCF_002002905.1). Classification (NCBI taxonomy): domain Bacteria; kingdom Pseudomonadati; phylum Pseudomonadota; class Betaproteobacteria; order Neisseriales; family Aquaspirillaceae; genus Aquaspirillum; species Aquaspirillum sp. LM1. The sequence continues at coordinate 291,403 of NZ_CP019509.1, forward strand.
CACCCGACGGCCTTCGCGTTCACGCGGCAGGCTGGCAATGATTTCTGCCATATATGCCAGCGAGAAGGTTTCGTAAGCGGCGTGCGACAGTGCGCCACCCCAGGTGTCGAACACCATCACCGCCTGCGCGCCGGCTTCAATCTGCGCGTTCAGGTAGTCGATCACCGCGCGGGTGGTCACTTTCAGGATGTGGTGCATCAGGTCCGGGCGGTCGTACATCAGCGCCTTGACCTTGCGGAAGTCCGACGACGAACCGCCTTCCACCATATAACAGGCCAGCGTCCACGGGCTGCCGGAAAACCCGATCAGCGGCACCCGGCCATCCAGCGCCTTGCGGATGCTGGACACGGCGTCGAGCACATAGCGCAGGCGGTCGGTGGGGTCGGGGGCGGCCAGTGCCAGAATCGATGCTTCGTCGGTCAGCGGGCGCTCGAACTTCGGGCCTTCGCCTTCGGCAAAGTACAGGCCCAGGCCCATGGCGTCGGGCACGGTGAGGATGTCGGAAAACAGGATGGCCGCATCCAGCGGAAAGCGCTCCAGCGGCTGCAGGGTGACTTCGGTGGCCAGCTCCGGATTGGTACACAGGCCCATGAAGTTGCCGGCGCGGCGGCGGGTTTCACAGTATTCCGGCAGATAGCGCCCAGCCTGGCGCATCATCCAGATTGGGGTGTAGGGAACCGGCTCACGCAGCAGGGCGCGCAGGAACACATCGTTTTGCAGTGCAGTCATGGTGGCTTCAACAGGTCAGGATATGCCGCGATTATACGGGTTTCGGCCTGGCTGCGGACAGGGCGCACGCCATGGCCTGTCCGGTGCCAGAAGGTGAACCTTAGCCGGCGTCAGACATACGCGCGCCAGAAAAACACCCCGCTCATCAGCAGGCCAAAGCCCACCACGCCCCGGCGCAGCCAGTGCTGCGGAATGTGGTTCATCACCCGGCCCCCGGCGTAACCACCGAGTAAATAGCCCAGCGCCAGCGGGGGCAGGTGTTCCCAGGCCGCCAGGCCGGTGGCCAGCAGCACGATCACCGAGGCGGTGTTGAGCACCAGCGACAGAAAGATTTTCAGCGCGTTTTGCGTCAGCAGCGAGGGAATGCCGCTCAGGCTGAACAGGGTCATCATCATCACCCCCATGCCGCCACCAAAAAATCCACCGTATACGCCAATCAGCCAGCTGCCGGCGCGGAGAAGAGGGTGGTTGACCTGATGCGGCGCATGGCCCAGCCAGGCCAGCAGCGCCTTGCCCTGCCAGAACAGCAGGGTGGCCAGCAGCAGCAGCCAGGGCACCAGATAGCTGAAAAACCCCGGTGAAATCACCTTGAGCAGTGCCGCGCCGGTGATGCCACCGGTCACGCCGGTGATCAACAGCAGCCTGAGCCAGCGGCGGTGCTGGCCCAGCTCGCGGCGCATGGCCACGGCAGCGGACACATAGCCCGGCCATGAGGCAATATTGGCGGTGGCATTGGCCAAGAGTGGTGGCACACCCACCGCCACCAGTGCCGGAAAAGTGAACAGCAGGCCGCCGCCGGCCAGGGCGTTGACCACGCCGGCCAGGCAGGCGGCCAGAAACAAGGCCAGCGCGGTAAGCATCAGAAACTCTCTTTCGGTCGCACACACAGCGCCCCGATGCGGGTAGGGGCGTGGGCCGGGCCGCGCCTTTTGCATGGCGCGTATGGTCCGGAACGAAAGAAATTATACCGAATAATGGCTGAGGGTATCGCGCTGGTGGCTGGCTTGTTGTTCCAGCACATTGGCTGCCTGGGCGGCGTCGCCGGCAGCGGTGCTGGCATCCTGCGCCATGCGGGCAATGCGTTCTACCTGTTCGGCAATGCTGTTGCTGGCCTGGCCTTGTTCGCGGATGGCGGCGGAGATTTCATTCACCATCGATACGGTATTGCCGGAGGCCTCGCCCATCTGGCGGATGGCGTGATCGGCATGGTCGGCGCGGTCCACCCCGGTGGTGGCCAACTGCTCGGCAGACTGAATGAACTCCGACGCCTGGCGTGAGCACGAGGTCATCGCTTCCACAATCAGGGTGATTTCCTGGGTGGAGCTGGTGGTGCGTTCCGCCAGCTTGCGCACCTCATCGGCCACCACGGCAAAGCCCCGGCCCTGCTCGCCAGCGCGGGCGGCTTCAATCGCGGCATTGAGCGCCAGCAGATTGGTCTGGTCGGCCACGTCACGAATCATCTGCACCACATCGCCCACCTTGGCGCTATGCCCGCTGAGCTGATGAATGCTGCTGGCCACGGTGCCTACCGCCTGGGAAATATCGCGGATGTCCTGAATGGTTTCGCCAATCACCCGCGAGCCATCCTTGGCCAACTGGCCAGACTGGGTGGCCAGCGCCAGGGTTTCGTTGGCACGCTCGGCCACATGGTTGACGCTGACGGTCATTTCTTCCACCGCCGCCGCCACTTGCGACGAGGCATCGCTTTGCGCACGCGAGGTGTCCGACAGCTTGTTGGCGCTGCCGGCAATCAGGCTGGCCGCCTGCGACACTTCATTGGCCCCTTGTTTCAGGCTGCGCAGATTGTCCTGCAAGCGGTTGAGCAGGCTATTGAACGCCGTGCCGGTTTCGCCCATTTCGTCCATGCGTGCAATCTTGGCGCGCTGGGTAAAGTCCAGCGACTCGGCCACCTGTTGCGAGGTATTGCGAATGCCGTGCACCCCCTGGCGTACCGCCATTTGCAGCGAAATGGCCAGCCACAGATTCAGCGACAGCGCCACCACCACCACGCCGGCCATCACCCAGCGGGCGGTGTTGTACGACGCCTGACCATTTTCGCCCTGCTGATGCGCCAGTTCCACGTTGTACTTGATCATCTTGGTCAATGCGGCGCTGGCGTCTGCACCCTGCCGGCCATGTACCACGGTGTCCATGGCCAGCGCCAGCTGGCCGGATTTCAGCTGGCCGAGCGCCTGGCGGGTCATCTCGTGGTAGGCAGCCAGCGCCTTGCGGGCTTCGCCCAGCAGTTGGCGGTCGGTGTCGTCCGACAGCAGGTCTTTTTCATACTGGCTGAGCAGGCTATCCAGCGCCGTCCCGGCCTGGCCCAGGTGTTGTTCCAGCGTGGCCAGCTTGGCCGGGTCTTTTTCCATCATGGCCTTGTGCAACACCACCCGTTGTTCGGCCAGCGCCGCCTTGCTCTGTTCCAGCAGCTCCATGCTGGGCAGGGTGTTGTCCAGCGCATAGTCAAAGCGCGACTGCGCCTGACCCAGCTGGAGCAGACCGCCGCCGGCAATCAACAGCAGGGTGATCACGGTGACAATCAGGGAAAATACCAAGCGTTGCATGATGGACATGCCAGACTCCTTGTGCGACTGAGGCACTTGAATAGCAAAATCAATGGGTTCGCGGGATGATACGCGTCATGCATTTTTCTGTCATTACCCGGCGCAGGGGGTATGTTTATAGCATGGCGATGCGGCGGCAAACAGCTTCTGGCCCATCCTGACCGCAACAGGCTGTCAAGCCCGGCGCAAGCGGGTAGAATCCTCTGTTTCCTGCTTTGACATCCTGACCCTGACCGACTATGGCTGACGCTAAAAAACCCGAAGAGAAAAAAGACCCCTGGCTGAACTGGCTGGCACTGACCACGGTGATTTTTGCTGTGTGCGCCACGCTGTCCACCTTCAAGGGCGGGGGGTATTCCACCCGCAGCGTGATCAGCCAGGCGCAGGCTTCCGACCAATGGGCCTACTACCAGGCCAAGAGTATCAAGGCCAATCTGTACCAGATTCAGCGCGAACGCTTGCAGCTGGAATTCGACACCTTGCCGGCAGACGCAGCCGCCAGCAAGCGCAGCGCCTATCAGGCCAAGCTGGACGAGTACAGCAGCAAGATCAAAAAATACGACAGCGAAAAAGAACAGATTCAGCAAGCCGCCCACGATCTGGAAGCCAAGCGCGATGACGCCCAGCGCCATGGCCAGCCGATGGGGGTGGCGGTGATTTTCCTGCAGATTGCCATTTTGCTGTCGTCGGTGGCTGGCCTGTTCAAGCGCCGGGAGCTGTGGTTCTGCGCCCTGCCGCTGGGGGCGCTGGGCATGGTGTTTTTCGCCAATGGTTTCTGGCTGTTTCTGCCGTGAGTGTGGAGCGCGCCGTGTCTGCTTGTTCATCCGCTGAAACGCTGGATTCTGCCACCGCCGTCAAACTGCTGGCTGCGCTGGCGCAGGAATCGCGTCTGGCGATTTACCGTTTGCTGGTCGAGCGCGGCGAGGAGGGGATGACGGTGGGCAAGATTGGCGAAGCGCTGGGCATCTCGCCCACCACGCTGTCGTTTCACCTGAAAGAACTCAGCCATGCCGGGCTGCTGCATTCGCGCCAGCACGGCAAGTATGTGATTTACGCCATCCATGCCCGGCCCTTGTATCAGCTGGTGGATTTTCTGGCCGAGCGCTGTTGCGGCGGTACGCCGTGCCGTGATTGAAGCGGGGCGTCGGGGTGTCACTGCCTGTGTCAGTGGACGCCCAGCCAGTACAGCGCCACAAACAGCCCGGCGCTGATCAGCAGGGCCTGGGCCAGGGTGACGATCCATTCGCGCAGGCTGGGCCGCTGGCCGGGCGAAAACAGCAGGCGCACCAGCGCCAGCAGCACGCAGGCAATCACAAAAAATTTAAACAGGCGTCCGAGCATGATGGACCTTATCCAGAGGGCCGGCGGATTATCCGGCTCCGCTGGCCGGCCAGCAAGCGTGCCATCCTGCGCGGGCCGGCAGCCATGGGGCAAGCGGCGATGGGCGATTGCATGGCCCGCCACCGCCTGACGCATGCCTGACCAGTCTGATGTACAATTATGCGTTTAGCTTATTGCGTTTGCCCCACGGGCGCAGGCCGCGCGCCTGCCGTCGGGCGCGCATCCGATAACTGGGTTCAGACCCGCACCCGAATGATAATGTGATGACTCCTGATCCGCATTCCGTCGGCCTTGTCAGCCCGCAAACCGCTCACTTTGCCACGCCGTTGCCGCTGGCCAGTGGCGCGGTGCTTGACCATTACGACCTGGTGTTTGAAACCTATGGCCAGCTTAACGCCAGCGCCAGCAACGCCATCCTGATCTGTCATGCCCTGTCTGGCCACCACCATGTGGCAGGCCGCTACCAGCCAGACGACAAGGCGCCTGGCTGGTGGGACAATATGGTCGGCCCCGGCAAGCCAATCGACACCTCGCGCTTTTTTGTGGTCGGGCTGAACAACCTGGGCGGCTGCCATGGCAGCACCGGCCCCTCCAGCCTGAATCCGGCCACCGGCCTGCCCTGGGGGGCGGATTTTCCGGTGGTGACGGTGCCCGACTGGGTGACCGCACAAGCGCGGCTGGCCGACCGGCTGGGGATTGACCGCTGGGCGGCCATCATTGGCGGCAGCCTGGGCGGCATGCAGGCGCTGCACTGGACGCTGGCTTACCCGGAGCGGGTGGCGCATGCGCTGGTGATTGCCTCGGCTCCCAAGCTGACCGCGCAGAATATTGCCTTCAACGACGTGGCCCGCCAGGCCATCCTTACCGACCCGGATTTTCATGGCGGCCATTACTACGCGCACCACACCGTGCCGCGTCGCGGCCTGCGCCTGGCGCGCATGCTGGGCCACATCACCTATCTGAGCGACGACGGCATGGGTGAAAAATTTGGCCGCATGCTCAAAAGCGGCGAATACCGCTACGGTTACGAGGTGGAATTTGAAATCGAATCCTACTTGCGCTACCAGGGCGACAAGTTTGCCGATTACTTCGACGCCAACACTTATCTGCTGATGACCAAGGCGTTGGACTATTTCGACCCGGCCAAGGCCTTTGGCAGCGATCTGACCAGCGTGCTGGCGCGGGCGCAGGCGCAGTTTTTGGTGGCGTCGTTCACCACCGACTGGCGTTTTTCGCCGGCGCGCTCGAAAGAAATCGTCAAGGCGCTGATCGATGCCAAGCGGCGGGTGTCGTATGCCGAAATCGAATCCACCCACGGCCATGACGCCTTTCTGATGACCGACGAACCGTATGTCCGCCTGATGCGGGCCTACCTGAATAATGTGGCCCGGGAGGTGGGAGCATGACCCTGCGCAGTGACCTGCAACAGATTGCCGATGAAATTGCCCCGGATGCCCGCGTGCTCGATCTGGGCTGCGGCGATGGCGCGCTGCTGGCCCACCTGGCCTTGCGCGGGGTGAGCGGCTACGGGGTGGAAATTGACGTCAACAACGTGATTGCCTGCGTGGAAAAGGGCGTGGACGTGATCCAGGGCGACCTGGAAGCCGGCCTGGCCGGCTTTGCCGACCAGTCGTTTGACGTGGTGGTGCTGTCGCAGACCATCCAGGCGATGAAGCAGACCGAGCAAATCCTGCTCGACATGCTGCGGGTGGGCCGCGAGGCGATTGTCACGTTTCCCAATTTTGGCTACTGGCAAAACCGCTGGCAGATTTTTCTTGGGCGCATGCCGGTGTCGGAAACCATCCCCTACGCCTGGCACAACACCCCCAACCTGCATTTGTGCATGCTGGGCGACTTTGAAGCGCTGTGCGCCAAAAATGGCATCCGCGTGGTCGAGCGGGTGGTGATGGACGGCGAACAGAAAATTACCTTCCTGCCCAATCTGCTCGGCAGCCTGGCGTTTTACCGGGTGAGTTACTGAGCATCGCCGTCTGACGGCGTTTGCCAGCGCGCCCAGGTATCCTGCGGCGCAGCACCGGCCAGCCGTGCTTGCAGGCGCTGTTGCCAGCGCGCGGGCAATCCCGGCAGGGCGGCCAGTTGTGCCAGCGTTTCGCGCGGCACCGGCGCGCCGCGCAGTGCCAGCATCACCTGCGCCAGATTGGCCTGCGGCTGTGGGCGTGCCAGCAGGCGCAGGGTTTCCCCGCCCTGTAGCCAGCCCGGCGTCAGCACGCGGAAATACCAGCCGGTGCAGCCCGATTGCTCTACCCAGCGCGCCATGCCGGGCTGGCCAAAGCGCACATTCAGCTTCCAGCAAGGTTGCCGCCCCTGCGACAACTGCACCTGGCACGCACCCAGGCTAAACACATCGCCCACACACACGTCGGCTTCACCCAGGCCGTGGCCAGACAGGTTTTCGCCAAACGCGCCCACCACCCAGTTCAGCCCCGGCCAGTGCCGCGCCAACGTAACGTAGTGCTCGGCAGGAAAATAATGCAGCGCCTTGTCCGGCCCGCCATGCACCCGGCGATCCGCCTGCTGGTCGCCTGCCAGCCCCTGCCTATCCAGATAGATCGGCCCTGTCACCGCCTGTTTGTCGATGGCGCTGCTGTGGCCCGGCGGGCCAAATGGCCGCGTCTGGCCAACCCGCAGCGGCCCCAGCGTGGCGCTGAGCGTTGGCCGTGTCACTGTAGCGCCCACCAATCCGCCACACACTGTTGCGCCTGCTGGCGCAACGCCGGCCCCAGCGCGGCACTGGCCTGGCGCAACGCGGCCAGGTCGATCCGATGCTGGGCCAGCTCGCTGGCGTGGCCAATCAGCCAGGCTTCCAGCCGCTGGCTGTCGGCTTCCGGATGACACTGAAACGCCAGACAATGCCGGCCCCAGCTGAACACCTGGTTGGCGCAGGCCGGGGTGGACGCCAGCCGTTGCGCGCCGTCTGGCAAGTCGAAGGTGTCGCCGTGCCAGTGCAGCATGCTGGTGTGGGCACCATCCAGCGCCGCCACCGGCGATGCCCGCCCGGCGTCGGTCAGGCTGAGCGGCTGCCAGCCAATTTCCACCGCCGGGCCGGGGTACACCCTGGCCCCCAGGGCGCGGGCAATCAACTGCGCGCCCAGGCAAATGCCCAGCACGGGCCGGCCAGCGTCCAGCCGGGCGCGAATCAGCGCCAGCTCGGCGTGCAGAAACGGGTAGAGGGCTTCCTGATACGCGCCAATGGGCCCGCCCAGCACCACCAGCAAATCTGCCGCCAGCGGGTCCACTGTCTCCAGCGGGTCCAGCCCGGCGTCCAGATAAGCGATATTCCAGCCATGCTGGCTGAAATAGTCCTGCAAGGTGCCCAGGTCCTCAAAATGCACATGACGAATGGCCAGCAGCTGTTTCATGCGAGTTGCTCCAGGGGTTGAAATGACACGTCGTGTCATATATTACACTGTTTGTCTTCTGGGTAAAGAGGTATCGCATGAGTGTTCGCATCAAACTGCTCCGGCACCAGCATGGCCTGAGTCTGGAACAGCTGGCCCAACGCAGCGGGCTGACCAAAAGTTACCTGTCCAAGGTGGAGCGTGGCCTGTGTACCCCTTCCATCAGCAGTGCGCTGAAACTGGCGCAGGCACTGGCGGTGGACGTCGCCCTGCTGTTTGGCTCGCCCACGGATGACAGCCAGCTGTGCATCACCCGCGCCGGCGATGCGCTGCGGGTGAGCAGCGCCGAACCGGCTGGCCGGGTGATTGAGCTGCTGGCCAGCCAGATCAGCCACAAGCAGATGCAGCCTTTTGTGCTGACGCCGCCCGAAGACTTTGCCGATGGCCCGCAACTGCACGGCCATCCGGGCGAGGAACTGGTGTGGGTGCTCAGCGGCGACATCGAAATCGCCTTCCCCGAACGCACCGAACAACTGGCCTGCGGCGATTGCGCCTACTTTCGCGCACAACTGCCGCACCGCATCCGCCGGCTGGGCGATGCGCCGGCCAGGGTGCTGGTGGTGATTGCCCAGGGGGCATGACCCGCGTCAGGCGGGCTGGGGGGCGCATGGGGCCGCTGGCGAGGCTGTGACCCGGCAAAACGCCAGGTCAGCTATGGCATGCTGCCGCATTCCCGCATACAATCCGCCATTGCCGGCGGCATGCCGGATTCAAGCCATTGATTGCCATGACAAAAAATTCCAGCGCCAGCGAGCAGGCCGCGCACACCCCAATGATGCAGCAATACCTGGCGCTGAAAAGCCAGCATCCCGACAAGCTGCTGTTTTACCGGATGGGCGATTTTTACGAGCTGTTCTACGACGATGCCGAAAAAGCCGCCCGTTTGCTCGATATCACCCTGACCGCGCGCGGGCAGTCAGCCGGGCAGCCGGTGCGCATGGCCGGCATTCCGTATCACGCGGTGGAGCAATACCTGGCCAAGCTGGTCAAGCTGGGCGAATCTGCCGCCATTTGCGAGCAAGTGGGCGATCCGGCCACCAGCAAGGGGCCGGTGGAGCGCAAGGTGATGCGGGTGGTGACGCCAGGCACGCTGACCGACGCCGCGCTGCTGGACGATAAAACCGACAACCGCCTGCTGGCACTGGTGTTTCAGCAAGGCACCTTGGGCCTGGCCTGGCTGTCGCTGGCCAGTGGCGAATTTGTGGTGCAGGAAACCAAGGCCGAGCACTGCCTGAGCGAGCTGGAGCGCTTGCGCCCCGCCGAGGTGCTGGTGGCCGACGATGCCCGGCTGGCGGTGCTGGACGGGCTGCGCGTGCCGGTAAAACGCCTGCCGCCGTGGCAGTTTGAACGCCGTAGCGCCGTCGAGCGGCTGGCGCGGCATTTTGGCGTGCAGGATCTGGCCGGGTTTGGTGCCCAGGATTTAGGCCCGGCGCTGGGCGCAGCAGGGGCCTTGCTGGAATACGCCCGCGCCACCCAGGGCTCGCAGCTGCCGCATCTGGACAGCCTGCGGGTGGACAGCAGCAGCCAGTATGTGCAGCTGGACGCTGCCACCCGGCGCAATCTGGAACTCACCGAAACCATTCGCGGCGAAGCTGCGCCCACCTTGTTCTCGCTGCTGGACCAGTGCGCCACCAGTCTGGGCAGCCGCTTATTGCGCCACTGGCTGCACCACCCGCTGCGCGACCACGCCTGCATCCGCGCCCGGCTGGACGCAGTGGCGGCGCTGCTGCCCGCCTACGAGGCCCTGCTGGCCGCACTGCGCCCGGTGGCCGATATCGAGCGGATTGCCTCGCGCATTGCCCTGCGCAGCGCCCGCCCGCGTGACTTGTCCGCCCTGCGCGACAGCCTGCTGGCGCTGCCCGACCTGCACCCGCTGCTGGCCCGGCTGGATAGCCCGCTGCTGACGCAACTGGCCGGGCAGATTCCGGCGCACTCGCCGGTGGCGCAGCAGCTCAGCCTGGCCATTGCGCCCGAGCCGGCCAGCCTGGTGCGCGACGGTGGCGTGCTGGCCGATGGCTATGATGCCGAGCTGGACCAGCTGCGCGCGCTGCAAACCGACGCCGGCAGCTATCTGCTGGAGCTGGAAGCGCGGGAAAAAGCCCGCACCGGCATCAGCACGCTGAAAGTGGGCTTCAATGCCGTACACGGCTTTTACATCGAAGTGACCAAGGCGCAGGACGCCAAGGTGCCCGACGATTACCGCCGCCGGCAAACCCTGAAAAACGCCGAGCGCTATATCACCCCCGAGCTGAAAGCCTTTGAAGACAAAGCCTTGTCAGCCAAAGACCGTGCGCTGGCGCGGGAAAAACAGCTGTACGACGCGCTGCTGGACAGCCTGCTGCCGCAGGTGACCGACCTGCGCCTGACCGCGCAGGCGGTGGCCGGGCTGGACGTGCTGGCCACCTTTGCCCTGCACGCCGCCACCCGCCAGTATGTCAAACCCGAGCTGGTCAACCGCCCGTGCCTGGATATCCGCGCAGGCCGTCACCCGGTGGTGGAAGCCCAGGTGGAGCGCTTCATTGCCAATGACTGCACACTGGGCCCCACTCGCAAGCTGCTGCTGATTACCGGCCCGAACATGGGCGGTAAATCCACCTATATGCGCCAGACTGCGCTGCTGACCCTGCTGGCACATTGCGGCTGCTTTGTGCCAGCGGATGCCGCCGTGTTTGGCCAGGTAGACCGGATTTTTACCCGGATCGGTGCCTCGGACGACCTGGCTGGCGGGCGCTCCACCTTTATGGTGGAAATGACCGAAACGGCCAATATCCTGAATAACGCTGGTGAACAGGCGCTGGTGCTGATGGACGAAGTGGGCCGGGGCACTTCCACCTTTGACGGCCTGGCGCTGGCCATGGCCATTGCCCGCGCACTGATTGAAAAAAACCGCAGCTACACCCTGTTTGCCACCCATTACTTCGAGCTGACCCGGCTGGCACAAGACTATCCCACCGTGGCCAATGTGCATCTGTCCGCCGTCGAGCATCAGGACAAGATTGTCTTTTTGCACCATGTGGAAGACGGCCCGGCCAGCCAGAGCTACGGCCTGCAGGTGGCGGCGCTGGCCGGCGTGCCCGGCACGGTGATCCGCCAGGCCAGGCGCTATCTGGCTGCCCTGGAAAACCAGGCGGTCAGCCAGCACGGCCAGCCAGACCTGTTTGCCACGCCGCTGCCCGAGCTGCACCAGGCCGAACCCAGCCCGCTGCTGGCCAGCCTGGCCGAACTCGACGTGGACGCACTCACCCCGCGCGAGGCGCTGGCGCAGCTGTACCAGATTCAGCAGCAGGCCAGAGAGGCGCTTGGCAATGGCTGAATTCTGCCGCTATAACACTCTGTAGCAAGGCCGTGCGCGCCATCCCCCGTCGCACGGCTTGTGCGAGAAGGCCTTGGCGTGCATGGCCGCGTGTCCTGCCCTGACAGGGGCTGCCGCCAGTCTGGCGCTTCTGGATGCAATTTACCGGCCTGCCGGCAAGGCCGGAATCACCGGCGTTCCGCCGCCTTTCGATTGACCATGCGTCGCATTCGTATCTTGACGACGCCAGGAGACAGGCCATGCCTACCGAGCTGTTTGCCGGCAAGATGTCACGCCGGAGCCTTCCCGTTCCAGGTTATCGCCTGCGGACCGACGCCCCCCAACTGCAACGCCAGGCCGCCACCATGCTGCAAGCGTTTGCCCAGCGCCTGCTGACCGACCTGGGCCACCACGGCATTTTGCTGCCGCCGGCCATTGAGCTGTGGCTGGATCACACCGAGCAGTTTCAGGTGCGCCACAGCCACCCCGACGCCGACGAAATCCGTGCCGTGCTGGAAACGCCCTCTTACTATCTGCACTTCAAAACCCTGGAAACCCTGTACGAACTGCTGGAATGCACCCGCACCGGCACACTGGCCGACAGCAGCCACCTGCATATCGGCCTGAGCAGCGGCGGCCCGCTGGCATTTTTATGCGTGCGCGCCAATGGTACACACCCGGCAGGCCAGCAGATTCGACATCAAGGATGTGCCGCATCGGGGTAGGGAAAAAGGCGCGGGGGGCGCAATGGCCGATATCGCCGTTGCGCCGGGCGGCCATGGTGTTAATAGTCTGTCATGCGAGGGGGGGGGGGCTCGCCACAAACGCTCCGCCGTCTTCTCCACCCTTGCCAAGGACTCCCCACCATGACCCTCACCCCCGGCGAATCCTCCCCTCTGCTCGCGGTGGACCCCGCAGTACATTTCCACCCCACCGGCCTGGAGGTCACCCCCGGCGCGCATTACCGCTTTATCGCCAGTGGCCAATGGCGGGATGGTTTTCTCAAGCCCGTTGGTCCGGAGGGCTGGCACCTGCCCTGGGCCGAGCGCTTCAACCGTCTGCCTGGCCAGCCGTTTTTCCTGCTGTGCGGCTGTGTGGGCTGTGACCTGGCGCAGGCGTTTGCCATTGGTGCCGAGCTGGCGGATTGGGTGGCACCGGCGGCGCTGGCCGAGCAGGCTGACCGGCAACTGTATCTGTTTGCCAATGACTGGGCTGGAATGTACTGGAACAACCGTGCGCTACGTTCTGGTCAGGGCGAGCCCTTGTCGGTGCAGATCACCCGGCTGAGTTGAGCCCTACCGCCACACCACCGCACACGCAAACAAATACCCCGCCCCATACACCGTCTTGATCAGCTTCGGGTTTTGCGGGTCGTCTTCCAGTTTGCGGCGCAGGCGCGAGATGCGCACGTCGATGCTGCGGTCGAACGAGGATAAATTGCGCTCCCCCATCAGTTGTTCGCGGGTGAGGATGCGGTTGGGGTGTTGCAGCATGGTTTTCAGCAGCTGCGCTTCGGCGGTGCTGAGGGTGGAGCTTTCGCCGTCGGCTCCCGATAGGGTGTTGCTGCCGGGGGCAAAGCGCCAGCCGGCAAATTCGGCCACGGTGGCAGGCGGCAGCGGGGAGGTGTCGTTGCCGCGTCCGCTGCAGCGGCGCAGGATGCTGCGCACGCGGGCAATCAGTTCGCGCGGTTCAAACGGTTTGACCATATAGTCGTCAGCGCCCAGCTCCAGGCCCATGACCCGGTCGATGGTGTCGCCGCGTCCGGTCAGGATCAATACCCCGCAGCGGCCATCGCTGCGCAGGGTGCGCACCAGTTCCAGGCCATCCATGTCGGGCAGGCCCAGGTCAACAATGCACAGGTCCGGGGTGTCTGCGCGCAGGCGGCGCAGCAGGTCGGCACCGGTGCGGCACCAGTCGTGGGCAAAGCCAAAGTCCCGCAGGGTGTTGCCGATCAACCGGGCTACCTGAGGGTCGTCTTCCACCAGGCAGATGCGCTTGTGTAAATCTTCAGCCATATGCCGTCCTTCAATGTTTTCTGTGTGTGGCCTGCGCGGGGCACAGGCCGGATTACGGCAAACGTATGTCTGTCCGGGCGCGGGGCCAGGCAGTCACGCGCCTTGGTGCGCACGCGCGGTGACATGCGTTGCTCATGTCAGGGTGTCCTGCAGCGCGTTGGCCAGGGCTTCGCGGGTGAACGGTTTGCTTAAAAAGCGAAAACCATGGGTTTCGGCGTCGCCGTCTTCCAGGCCCTTGGCGTAGCCGCTGACCAGCACAATGCGCATGGCCGGGCGGAAGCGGCGGGCAAAGCGGGCCAGGGCGGTGCCGTCCATGCCGCCGGGCATGACGATGTCCGACAGCAGGATGGCGATGTCGGGGATGTTTTCAATCATGTCGGCGGCTTCCAGGCCGTTTTCGGCTTCCAGCACCGGGTAGCCCATGTCGGTGAGCAGCAGGCGTACCACCTTGCGCACTTCCGGGTTGTCTTCCACCAGCAGTACCAGCTGGCCACGGCCATCGCAGGGCGGGGTGACTTGCGGGCGTTCGGCGTCGCGCGGGGTTTGTCGGGTGCGTGGCAGCAGCAGCGCCACGGTGGTGCCGCGTGCCTGGCGGCTGCGCAGCAGGATGCCGCCGCCGGATTGCTTGACGAAGCCGTACACCATCGACATGCCCAGGCCGCTGCCCATGCCAAACTGCTTGGTGGTGAAAAAGGGTTCAAACACGCGGGTGAGCGTGCCCACGTCCATGCCGATGCCGTTGTCGCTGACGGTAATCTGCACATATTCGCCTGGTGCAGCTTCAATGTCGGCAGCGTCTTCGGCGTTGAGCTGCTCGCCGGACGATTCAATCCGCAGTTCGCCGCCATTGGGCATGGCGTCGCGGGCGTTCAGCGCCAGGTTGAGCAGGGCGTTTTCCAGCTGATGCGGGTCGGCCATCACAATCAGGTCGTCTTCGTGGGCAAACGGGGTGATGGTGATGGATTGCGGCAGCGAGCGGCGCATCAGCTGGGCCATGCCGCGAATCAGGCTGTTCACTTCCACGGGTTGTGGCTCCAGCGGCTGCTGGCGCGAGAAGGTGAGCAGGCGCTTGATCAGCTCCACGCCGCGCTGCGCCGCCTGCATGGCCGGGTCGAGGTAGTCGCCCACTTCGCTGCGCTCGCCCAGCTGCTGGCGCAGCGCCTGCAAGTTGCCCATCACCACGGTGAGCATATTGTTGAAGTCGTGCGCCAGGCCGCCGGTCAGCTGGCCGATGGCTTCCATTTTTTGCGCCTGCACCAGCGCGGCCTGGGTGCGGCGCTGTTCCGAAATATCAAACGAATGGACAAAGCAGCCCAGCGTGGCACCGCTGGCATCGATTTCCGGCACCAGCGTGCTGCGCGCGTACACGGTGCGGCCATCGCGCAGGTCCATGGAATATTCGTAGGTGACTTGCTGGCCGCTGAGTGCCACCTTGACGTGTTCTTTGACCGTGGCAAACACCTGTGCGCCGATGATGGTTTCAATTGGCTGGCCCACCACGTCGTCGGGCTGCCAGCCAAACCAGCGGGCGTAGCCACGGTTGGCGTACTGGTAGGTCCACTGGTGGTCAAAGTAGGCAATGTGCGCCGGGATGGTGTCGGTGATCAGCCGCAGCCGCGCTTCGCTGCGCTTGAGCGCACTGGTGATTTCGGCATTGGCCACCATGGCCTGGGTGAGCCGGGTGTAGGCGGTTTCCAGCTCGCTGGTGCGTGCGCGCACATGGCCTTCCAGCTCGGCGTTCTGCCGTTGCACCAGTTCGCGGTACAGCTTTTGTTCGGTGATGTCGGTGTACAGGGTGATGAAGCCCTGGTGCGGCAAGGGCGCGCCGCGTATGGCCAGCACCCGGCCATTGGGGCGGGTGCGCTCGGTGTAGTGGCCGCAAAAGGTGCGTGCGGCGTGTACCCGTTCGGCCACATGGGCGTTGACGTCGCCGGGGCCGTACTCGCCGCGCTCGGCGTTGTAGCGGATGAATGCCTCGAAAGGCATGCCGGCCATCGCCAGGGATTCGGGAAAGTCCAGCAGGCGCAAAAACGAGCGGTTCCACGCCACCATGCGCAGATCGTGGTCGAACACGGTCAGGCCGGGATCAAGCAGATCCAGCCCGGCCTGGACCATTTCACGGAACAGCCGGTCGGTTTCCGGCCTGGATTCACCCGCCATCGGAGCGCCTGTGTGCAAAGACAATTCACTTATTTTAAGAGTCTGGCGGCAATCTGTCGCGGCTGGCGCAGTGGCGGGGAAGATAAAGGTGGCGCTGTGACGGTGTCAGACCCGGTCTGATTGGGCTGTCAGGCAGGTCTGTGCCTTGCTGTAGGGCAAATTCTGCCTTATGGATCAAGCGGCTGTTTTAGTCTGCTGGCTGGCCTGGCAGCGGGTATCTGTTGATCTCACTTCTCTAGCCGGTGTGGCGTAACATCTACGCTGTTTGCCGTATTGACCGATTCTGCCGTTCGACGTAGCGTCGCCGCTCTGGCTGGCGGCCCCGGTAAAACACAACGGCCTGCTGGGGAAACAGCAGGCCGTCGGGCGCGACACCGGGGGCGGGTGTGGCGCGGAGGGTGCAAGCACCTTGGAGAAGTGTGCGTTGGGTTTCACTGTAGTCGCCAGCGGGGCATTTGCCAATGTGACATATCGTCGCAGTTGGCGCAGCGCATTGAGGGAGAGCGGCTGATCCGGTCTGGACGCAAGAAATATGACAAAAACAAGACGTTTCGTTGAAAGGTAAAGTTATGCAGCACATGAAAGTGGCTACCCGCCTGTCTCTGCTGGCGGGGGTGTTGCTGGCGCTGTCGGTGGCGGCGGCCTTGCTGGGCTTGCGTGGCATGGGGCTGGTGGTGGCCGGGCTGGACAGTGTGTACAAGGATCGCGTGGTGCCGCTGCGCGACATCAAACTGATTTCGGATAGCTATCTGGCGGTGCCGGGGCGCTTGCTGACCCAGGTGGAAAGCCGCGAGCTGCCTGGCCCGCAGGCCGCAGAAAAACTCAACGCCCAGCTCAGCCTGGCCCGCAGCCACTGGAAAGCCTACCTGGACACCTATCTGGTGGACGACGAACAGCGGGAAATCACCAAGCTGAAACCCTTGCTGGCCAACGCTGACCGGGTGCTGGCCAATCTGGCCACGGTGCTGAACCAGCAAGATCCGGTGGCGCTGGCCGAGTTTCCGCAGGGCGAGCTGGAAGCGGCGCGCCGGGCGCTGCAGGGGCCGCTGGACCGGCTGGTGGAGGTGCAGCTGGAAGTGGCCAAGGCCGAGTACGACCGGTCGCTGGATTTGTACCAGAGCAGCCAGCGCAACAGCCTGATTCTGCTGGGGGTGTCGCTGCTGCTGGGGCTGGGGATGGCCGGCTGGATGGCGCGTCAGCTTAACCGCCAGCTGGGGGCCGAGCCGCAGCAGGTGGCCGAGGTGGCGGCGCGGATTGCCGCTGGTGATTTGCGCACCCCGGTGGACGGTCGAACGCCGGGCAGCGTGATGCAGGCCATGCACACCATGCAGCACAGCCTGCAACAGCTGCTTGGCCAGATCAGCCAGGGCGCAGAACACCTGGCCAGCGCCGCCAGCGGCCTGGCCGGCACGGTGCAGCAGGTGGCGGCCAGCACCAGCGCACAAAGTGAATCCACCGCGTCGATTGCCGCTGCGGTGGAGCAACTGACCACCAGCATCAGCCATATTTCCGGCAGCGCCCAGCAGGCCGCGCACACCGCCAGCCATGCCGGCCAGCTGGGCCAGGAAAGCCATCTGGCGGTGCAGTCGGCCATGGGTGAGGTGAACAATATCACCACGGCAGTGAGCAGCAGCGCCGATACCCTGCTGGCGCTGGACCAGAAGTCGCGGGATATTTCGCTGGTGGTGAACGTGATTCGCGAGATTGCCGACCAGACCAATCTGCTGGCGCTGAATGCCTCGATTGAAGCGGCCCGCGCCGGCGAATCCGGGCGCGGCTTTGCCGTGGTGGCCGACGAAGTGCGCAAGCTGGCCGAACGTACCGCCCAATCCACCGGCCAGATCAGCGCCATGGTTGACGCCATCCAGCACGATGCCGAATGTGCCAAGCTGAGCATGTCGGAAGGGGTGGCCAAGGTGGATGCCGGGGTGGCCAGGGTGGCTGCGGTGGGCGAGGTGATGGGCCGGCTGGGCGCGGGCATTGATGAGTCGCTGGAGGCGATTCAGGATATTGCCAGTTCGCTGACCGAGCAGGGCAACGCCAGCAACGCCGTGGCTGACAATGTGGAAAAAGTGGCGCAAATGACCGAAGAAACCGCCGCCGCCGGCCACACCCTGCGTGACGCCGCCGATGGCCTGAGCCAGCTGGCGGCCAGCCTGCGCCAGACAGTGGGGCGTTTTCAGCTGTAGCAAGAAGCAGGCAGGCCGATAGGCGCAGCGCCCGCCGAAGAGACTCCTTCAGCGGGCGCTGCGCCTTCAGCCGGCCCATGTCCGGCACCAGACTCAGTTGACGATTGTGCCAAAGCCTTTCCACACGCTGGTGGTGCTGGTGCCACCCTGTACGCAGATCCAACCCACCGGATTGCCGACAGCCGGCGCGGTGTTGTAGACAATATCGCCCTGCGCAGCGGTGGTGCTCACCGAATTGTTTGGGCGGTAGTAATACATCACCCGCTGCATCTTGTCGCCGTTCACATCCTTGCCCAGCAGGCGATTGAAGCGCGACTGCGGTTCGTATACCACGGCAGCTTGCCCGTTGATGACCAGGCGGCCCACCACAATCGACGAAGTCAGCGGATTGTCACCGCTGCTCTCAATGGTGTTATCGCCGACAAACACCGCCTGGAGATGGGAGTCCCCGGTGTTATTGCTTTGCTTCATGCGGGTGTCGGTGATGGTCATCAGCCCATTGCTGTAGCCCAGTTTGGCCACCACGGTATCGATGCTGCACTCGGTGAGTTTCACCCCGGTGCTGGCGCTGCCAAAGTCCAGCAGATACCAGCTGGCATGGGTGTACACCTGGCCCTGATAGTCCAGCGCATCGGTAAACCGGCAGCGGGTGAACTGGGTGGCGCGGCCCCGGTCAGTGGCGGTATCCGCGTAGGGATAGACCACCTGGCCTGCCAGGGTGCAGTCGGTAAAGTGTACGCGCGGGCTGGTGGGAGAGGCCGCATACGAGTTGGTTCCAATCAGCGTGCTGGTATGAATCGACACGTCGGAACTGTTACTGCCGCTGCTGAAAAAGCCCGGCCCAATGTTGTTGATCATTTCGCAGTTCATGAACACCCCTTGCTGGGCGTAGCTGGTGGGCAGCGGCAGCACCGCCACCCCGGCAGCCACTGCGGTGGCCAATGCACCACGGCCACTGTGGTTGAAGCGGCAATCCATTGCCGTCAGCCCGCAACCTCCTTCCCAGCGCAAGCCATTGCGGCCATTGTAGACGCTGTCCACATTTTGCAGGGTAACCGGCATGCGCAGCGACTCGGCTGTCATGCCATCATCGCGCAACACCATGCCATCCAGTGCATGGTGATGAATGGTCAGCGTGTCCATCAGCAGCGAGGCATTGCCGCTGACCCACACGCCAGTGGCATCGAGTTCGCGGCTATTGCCCTGCAGCGTGCCCCACCAGCCCCCCAGCGACAGCGCGGCAGCGTTGCCGTCCAGCTCCAGGTGGTTGATCACCACGCCACCGCTGTTATTCTCCAGCTGGATCATCCGGCCAACACGGGCGGCGTAGTCGGCGCTGGTAAACGGCAGGGTGGTGCTTTCCGGCTGGCCGGTGACCGGATGAAAGGCACCATATTTCAGCCCGCTGGCGGCGCGCAGCACGGCACCATTGCCTTCGATCACCACCGGATAGGTGCAATTGGCAATGTGGATGATGTCGCTGGGTTTGTAGGCATAACCCAGCCCGGTCTGGCCGGCCAGGATTTGCTTGCCAACCATATAAACCCCCGGCGGGATGAGCAGGGTACCGCCGCGTTGGGTGTTGAGCACGGTGCAGGCGGCAATAAATGCATTGGTATCGTTGGTCACGCCGTCGCCAAGTGCGCCATAGGCCGGGTCTTTGACATTGATAATGTTTTGCATGATTCAATATGCTCCGAATGGAATGAATGCTGATTGGGTGATGGCGTTAATTGGCAATGGTGGCAAAGTCTTTCCAGACCCCTGGCGCACCGCTGCTTACGCACACCCAGCCTGCTGGCGCACCCGATACGGCATCGCAGTTGTACACAATGTCGCCGCGCTGGGCGCTATCGCTACCGAGAAAGTCGGTTGGGCTGGAACCATAACCTACACGTTGCAGGCTGCCGTTATTGCCGTCATTGGCCCAGATTTGCTGGCGGCGTTGCGGCATATTGGTGGGCTGGTGATACTCGGTGCCATTGAACAAGGCGTAGCCTAGCACCACTGAACTATCCAATTGATTTATCTCTGGTGCGTTCAGCGTGGTATGGCCCAGCAGGATGCCGCAGAAGAGACTCACCCCGGGTATTGATTGGTAAAACTGGCAGTTGGTGGCGGTGGTGTAGCCATTTGTGTAACCAATCCGGGTTTTGGTGGTTTCTACCACACAATCATTGAACTTCACACCCTGGCTGCCGGCCCCCAGGTCCAGCAGATAGGCGTTATTGGGTGCATAAACCTGGCCTTGGTAAGTCAGCGTATCGGTAAACCGGCAGCGACTGAAGCGAGTAGCATTACCCTCGCTGTTATAGTTGATCGGCAGGCTAGGATCCCCATAGCACTTGACTACCAACCCTGAAAAAGTGCAGTCAGAAAAATGCATGCGTTTTTTGAATGGCAGTGCGGCATAGCCGGTATTGGTGGTTGCCAGGAAGGTGCAGTTCATGAAGCTGATATCTGCCGAATCCCCGCTGTCAGCCCCCATGTTCAGGCCACCGTTATTGACCATTTCGCAGTTGGTGAACAGGCCATTGCGGTTGAATGCACCAGCGGACGCTTCGATATCCACCCCAGCCTGTGGGGAAGACCCAAATTTGCTTTTGCCGGTATGGTTGAATTTGCAGCCAATAGCCGTCAGACCATTGCCGCCCACCCATGACAGCCCCTGACGGGCGTTGTATTCAGCGCGAACATTGATCAGTGTGGCAGAGGTGCGCGGTGAAGTAGCCGTAGCCTGTGCTGCGACCTGTCCGATGTATACCCCATCCAGGCAGTGATGGTGAGCATGGATGTTACTCAGCAGCAGTTCGCGGTTGCCATAAGCGTAAATGCCATAGCCTGTCAGTTGATAACCGGTATCACCCCATTCGCCGCCCAGCTTGACGCTAGTGTTGTTGCCATCCAGTTCGAGGTTGCGTACAGCCACGCTGGCATGATTATTCACCAGCACAATCATCCGGCCAACGGTTGCCCGGTATTGGTAATTGGTGAACGGCTTACTTGGTGGAATATAAGATTCTCCCGTGACTGGATGAAAGCTGCCAAATTTCATGCCACCGGCCAAACGCAGCACTGCTGCACTACCATCAATCAGCACCGGATTCTGACAATCTTTGATCGTGATAATATCTTTGCCGAAATAGCAATAATCTAGGCTGTTAGGGCCAACATAGGTTTGCTCCCCCACCAGATAGGTGCCCGCCGGAATCAGCAGTGTGCCACCGTTTGCTGCCATCAGCGCGGCGCTGGCCGCGATAAATGCCTGGGTGTCATTGTGTACATTGTCACCGTAGGCGCCGTAGTCTTTTACGTTGAAAATTGCCATATCATTATCTCGTTAAGTTTTTACAATCATTTGTCAACTAGCATCCGTTAGCCAGCTTCAGCTGGCGATGACACCAAACCGCTTCCAGGTGCCTGGCGTGCTTGTAGACGGTTTGACAAATACCCATCCAACATATCCGCCAGGGCTGGGGTTCGTGTTGTAAACAATGTCACCTGGATTGGCCGTGCCATACGCAGACGCAAAGGCCGTGGCACTGTGGCAAAAGCCGATGTTCTGTGCCCGACCACCGCTACCGGTATTGGCATAAAAACGCAGGCGGCGCTGAACCTGGTCGTACTGCAGCACCTCGGTGCCGTTGAACAGCATCCGCCCCAGCACCACGCTGCTGCTCAGGTCATTGCTGCCGCTGGTATCAAAAATGCTGTCACCATGGAATACCGCCTGAATGGCCGATGCGCCGGCGATGGTTTGCCGGAAGCGGCAGTTGCTGGTCTGGATCATGCCGTTGGTTTGGCCAAGCACGCCGATGCCGGCTTCCACTGCGCAGCGATCCAGCTGCACGCCCTGGCTGGCGTTGCCCCAGTTGAGCAGATAGCCCCCTGCCGGCATGTATACCTGGCTTTGGTAGGTGTGCTGGTCGGTCAGCCGGCATGCCGAAAAACGGGTGGCATTGCCATCGCCAGCGCTTTGTGCCGGGTAAACCGTGCTGGTCTGGCCGGCAATCACGCTTTCCAGCAGATGCACGCGCGGTGCAGCAATCGCCAGCGGTGCGTTGGTGGTGCCCACCAGGGTGCAGCTTTGCAGGGTCAGGTCGGCCACATCACCACTGGCCACGTTCAGCCCCACGCCGCTGTTGTTCAGCCATTCGCAGTTGAGAAAATGGCCATTGCGTACGCTGCCGCTGGTGGCGGTGACCATCACGCCATGCGCCGGAGCGGTGTTGAGTGCGCCACGGCCACTGTGGTTGAAGGCGCAGTCCACTGCGCTCAAGCCATTGCCGCCCAGCCAGGCCAGGCCGTGCCGACCGTTGTATTCGCTGCGCACCTTGCGCAGCGACACGGGGGTGCGCGGTGTGGTACTGGTGCTGGCCGTGTGGCTCAGGTGCATGCCATCACGACCATGGTGATGCAGGTTCAGCTGCGTCAGCACCAGTTCGGCGTTGGCACTGGCGTCGATCCCATCGGCGGCCAGCGGTCGGCCACCTTCGCCCCATTCGCCGCCCAGGGTGAGATTGGCCGAATTGCCATCCAGCGCCAGACCATGCACGGTGACCGATGCGCTGTTATTGCTCACCACAATCATCCGGCCCACGCTGGCAGCGTAGTCCGGATCGTTGAACGGCAAGCTGGTCGGGGTATGTGCTGCGCCGGTGACCGGGTCGAAGCTGCCCAGCTTCAGGCCAGGGGCCAGGCGCAGGGTGGCACCTTCGCCCTGAATCAGCACGGGTGTGCTGCAGCCACTGATGGTGATCACATCTTTACCCTGATAGGCGTAGCCCAGGCCGGTTTGCCCGGCAAACAGCTGCTCGCCTACCAGGTAAGTGCCAGGGGGAATTTGCAAGACGCCACCGCCAGCCGCGCACAGATCGGTGCATGCCTTAATAAATTTGTCGGTGACATTGACATTGCCATTATTGATGGCATCAAGATAAATGGTTTTAGGAATAGGTGCAGTCATGGCATCCTCATCTGATGTTCATTGAGTGAAATACTCTGGTTCAGAAATAAGCTGTTGGCTTCCAGCAGGCTTATCCTGAGTATCAGTATTTCATCTGCACTCGGTGTTCAGCAGTTGAAGGTTGTCAGCAATGACATTTTGGTGGCAGGTAAGACGGTAAAAAAATCAGCCTGACTGCGTCAGTGCGGTCAGGCTGATTTTTATTTCAGATGAGTTAATGGTGGGTCAGGTCATTAGCTGGCAATCGCACCAAATGGCTTCCATTGGCCAGCCCCTACGCAAATCCAGCCCGCGTACCCTCCGGCCACTGCTGCCGTGTTGTAAATGATATCGCCTTGCAGCGCCGAATCAACGCCGGTAAAAGCGCTCGGATCGTAGGCGTAGCCCTGCGTTTGGCGCGAGCCGGTGGCGCTGCCATTATTGCTCTGCAGATACAGGCGCCATTGCGGACCCTGATAACTGGCCATCTCCTGACCATTGCACAACAAACGTCCGATCACCAGCAACCCGGAATTACCAAATACCCCGGCGGTCTGCACCTTGGATTGTCCGGAAAACAATGCTTCAATCGAGCAGGTGTAGGTGGTGGTCTGGATCAGATTGCAGCTGTGCAATATCACTTGCCCACCGGTGTACATCAAAGCGCCGATCCCGGTATGGATTGTGCAATGGTCCAGCGACACCCCCAGACTGCCGCCGCCCAGATCCAGCAAGTACCAGCCGGGATACATGTGCACCTGGTTGTTGTAGGTGATCTGGTCAGTCAGATAGCAGCCGGTAAAGCGCGTGGCATGGCCATTGCCAGGGGTTTGCTCGCCGCAGGTATTCACAATCTGGCCGGCGATGGTGCAGTCCATGAAGTGGATGCGCGGCTTGCGCGGCCAGATCGGGTAGTTGGTGGAGCCTATCAGGGTGCAGCGCTGCAAGGTGATATCCGCCGAATCGCCCGTGTCAGCCAGAAAGCCCACCCCGACGTTGTTGATGATTTCGCAATTGATGAACAGGCCATTGCGAATCACCCCATCCGACGCTTCAATGTCAATCCCGGCGGCCGGAGACGAGAAGAAGCCGCCTCTGCCTGTGTGGTTGAACTGGCAATCAATCGCGGTCAGCCCGTTGCCACCGCACCAGCTCAAGCCCTGGCGGGCATTGTATTCACTGCGGACATTGATCAAGGTAGCCGGAGTGCGTGGCGAATCTGCGGTGGTGCCCACTTGCAGCACCATCACCCCGTCCAGGCCGTGGTGATGGGTGTGGACATTTTCCACTCGCAGGTTCTGGCTATTGAACGAGTACACCCCGTAAGCGTTCAACTGTCGGCCAAGATCCCCCCAGCCTCCGCCCAGCACGATGGTGTCCGACTGGCCGTCCAGCTCCAGATCGCGAATCACCACCTGGCGATTATTGGCCACGACAATCATCCGGTAAGTCGATGCAGCATAATCCGGGTCAGTAAACGGCATGCTGGCGGGTTCATAGCTGTCGCCCGTTACCGGGTCAAAGCTGCCAAACTTCAGGCCTGGTGCCGCTTTCAGTACGGCCTGCTCACCCTGTATCACCACCGGCAGATCGCAGTCGTGAATGTAGATGATGTCTTTGCAGGAGTAGGCATAGCCTCGCCCAGCCTGACCGGCAAACGTCTGTTCGCCTACGATGTACACACCCGGCGGGATGTACAACGTGCCGCCACCTTGAGCGTTGATTGCCGCACTGGCAGCAATGAATGCTTGTGTGTCGTTGGTGACGCCATCGCCCATGGCACCGTAGACCGGATCTTTCACATTGATCAGCAAACTCATGATGTTACCTCTTTGCGTGAGTAAAATGACGGAGTGACAGAAACGGACACGGCCAGGACGGCATGCATCAATTCCGTTGCTGTCTTGATCATCTTCGGCAATGGCGGCTTGGCCATGCCAGCCGTCGGCTGTCAGCATGTCGCGCTGGCATCTTGCTCCTTGTCCGATCTGGATCAGCTTTTGTGTACAAAGCGCTTGTCCAGATGGTGTGGCTCAAGCAGAATCCGGGCGACGCCGGGGGATTCACGCCTAACCTGGCGTCAGAAATGGTGTGCCGGCGTGTGTGCTGAACCCGCCGAGCTGTGATGATTAACGCCCACCCCGCCCCGAATACCCGTCCTCACCTGAGCAAATGGCTGCTGGTCGCCACCGACCTGCTGATGTTCCTGCTGGCCCATCAACTGGGCTTCTGGCTGGCTGCTGCTGTGCGTCACTGGCGCGAGCTGCCGGCCTTTGTGGCCACCCCGGATGCTTCGCTGCGCCTGTCGGTCTGGCTGGGGCTGGTGCTGGCCGGTATTGGCTGGTTCTGGCTGGTGCGCGGCCACTACACCCAGCGCCGGCCATTCTGGGATGAAACCCGCGATGTGGTGATGGCCATGCTGGTGCTGGCGGTGCTGGACGCCGCGCTGATGTTCATGCTCAAGTCGCCGTTTTCCCGGTTGTGGTGGCTGACCACCTGGAGCGTGTCGCTGCTGGCCGTGGTGCTGGGTCGGGTGCTGATGCGCCGGCTGATGATGAGGCTGGGCTGGTGGGAGCGGCAGGTGCTGGTGTTCGGCTTTGGCGAAAACGCCCGTGAAGCGTTTGCCGCGCTGAAAAGCGAAACCTGGCTGGGCTACCATGTGCTGGGCTTTGTTGCTCCCTGCGCCGACGTGCGCGACGCGGAAAACCTCGATGAGCAGCCGATTTGCGGCAAACCGCTGCTGCCCTATCTGCTGGAAGAACCCGCCAGCCAGTTTCTGGCCCGCTACCACCAGCCTGCCATCCTGATTGCGCTGGAAACCGAACAGCTGGAGGTGCAGCAGCAGCTGGTGCAGCGCTTCAGCGTGGCGGGGGCCGATGTCAGCATTGCCCCGCCGCTGAAAGGCCTGCCGCTGTACGGCACCGAACTCACCCATTTTTTCAGTCACGAAGTGCTGCTGCTGCGCGTGCGCAATAATCTGTCGCGTCGCGCGTCGCGCTTTATCAAGCGCAGCTTTGATCTTGTTGCCTCGGCGGTATTGCTGCTGCTGCTTGCGCCGCTGCTGCTTGGCGTGGCCTGGCTGGTGTCACGCGACGGCGGCCCGGCCACCTTTGGCCACATCCGGATTGGCCGGCGTGGCGAACCGTTTCGCTGCCTGAAATTCCGCTCGATGGTGATCGACGCCCAGGCGCGGCTGGCCGAGCTGCTGGCGCGCGACCCGGACGCCCGCGCCGAATGGGAGCGCGACTTCAAACTGAAAAACGATCCGCGCGTCACTGCGCTGGGGGTCTTTATCCGCAAGACCAGCCTGGACGAACTGCCGCAGCTGATCAACGTGCTGCGCGGCGACATGAGCCTGGTGGGCCCGCGCCCGGTGGTGGCCGACGAAGTGGAGCGCTACGGTGACGACAAGGTGTTTTACCTGATGGCGCGGCCCGGCATCACCGGCCTGTGGCAAATCAGTGGCCGCAACGACATCGACTACGACAGCCGGGTGGCACTGGACTGCTGGTATGTGCGCAACTGGTCGCTGTGGTACGACATTGTAATTCTGATCAAAACCATCAAGGTGGTGTTGGGCCGCGACGGCGCGTATTGATCAAGCCCTCACCCACCAAACGCCCAAGCCCCTTGCCCCCCGGAAACCGCCATGCGTGACCTCACCCCGCTGATTAACCGCCTGAACAAGAACCATCGCCATCTGGCCAAGTGGGCTCGCCGGCAAGATACCGAATGCTACCGGCTGTACGACCGCGATATCCCCGAGTTTCCGGTGATTGTCGATGTGTACGCCAATAGCGCGCATATTCAGGAAGTGGACACTGGCTGGCAAATGGAAGACGACGAACACGCTGCCTGGATGCTGGCCATCCGCCAGACCGTGGCCGACGTGCTCGGTATTGCCCTGGACGACACCGCCATCAAGACCCGCCGCCGGCAAAAAGGCCTGGCCCAGTACGAAAAAACCGGCGAAACCGGGCGCGAGCGGATTGTCAGCGAAACCGGTCGCCGCTTTATCGTCAACCTGGAAGCCTACCTCGACACCGGCCTGTTTCTCGATCACCGCAATACCCGCCGCCTGGTGGGCGAGCAAGCTGCCGGCAAACGTTTTCTCAACCTGTTTGCCTATACCGGCAGTTTTACCGTCTACGCCGCCACGGGTGGCGCGGCGTCATCGGTAACGGTGGATCTGTCCAACACCTACCAGGACTGGTCACGCCGCAACTTCGAACTCAACGGCCTCGACCTCAGCCGCCACACCCTGGTGCGCGCCGACGTTTTCCGCTACCTGGAAGACGCTGCGGCTGCTGGCGAGCGCTTTGACTTGATCGTCATGGATCCGCCGAGTTTTTCCAACTCGAAAAAAATGCTCGACATCCTCGACGTGCAGCGCGACCACGTCAGCTTGATTGACGCCGCCATGGCCCTGCTCGCCCCTGATGGCGTGCTGTATTTTTCCAATAATCTGCGTGGATTCAAGCTGGAGGCCGAACTGGGCCAGCGTTATCTGGTGGATGACCTGAGCGCCAAGTCGGTGCCGGAGGATTTCCGCAACCGCAAGATTCATCAGTGTTTTCGGCTGCGGGCAACATAGCCAACACGCCAGGGGCATGAGGCGGCCCTGGCTTCCGACTGGCGCGCTGCATTCCATCACCCTCCGTTTTGTACCACTTCCGGCGAGGTGCCCAGCACCAGTTCGGTATAGGCATGGATATGCTGGTACAGCACCTGATCGACCCAGGCAATCGCTGTGGCGCTCTGGCCCGCCTGCATTTGCGCCGGGGTCAGCCAAACTGGCGCGCTGGGGGTGCCGGCATTCCAGGCAAACCCGGTTTCCGGGGTGGCATCCTGGTTGAGGATGCCGCTGATCTGTGCGCTGTGCAGGTGGGTGCACAGGCCATTTTCCAGTTCAAACAGCCCGGCCTTGACCTGGGCCATTTTCACCAGCGCCCAGATTTCTGCCAACTGCACATCACCATAGGCTTTTTGCCCCTGATAGCTGGCCTGGGCGTACAGCCCCGGCAAGGCGTCGAGGGTGGACAGCGCCCAGGCGCGGGGCACCACGTCAAACTGGTTCCAGACCACGGCGTTCCACACTTGCCACGGCGAGGCGCTGTCGCCGATGCTGGCGGGCAGGGTGTTCAGGTAGCGCTGCGCCAGCGCGGCATTGCCTGGCGTGGCACCGGCGGTGGCGTACACCCTGAGCTGATCTGCCTGCCAGTTGTCTTGCAGCGGGTGTTCCGGATCCACCAGCGCCAGCGCCAGGGTGGGCGACAACGCCCCGCCCAGCGAATGGCCGGTGACGGTCAGCGTGCAGCCGCTGGCGTTGACGCTCTGCAAAAAGCTCAGCAGGCCCTGACCGCCGGCATCGCGCATGGCCAACAGCTGGCTGACGCCGGTGAATGTGCCATTGTCCAGCGTGGCCAGCGCCGGGTTGCCCGATGTCAGCGCCGCGCCGGATCGCCAGTGCTTGAGCGCCGAGCGCCAGTCGTAGCCGGGCGTCAGGGTGAAGTCTTCCCGCAGCCAGTCGTAGGCCGAGTGCGGGTTGGTGCCGGCAATGGCAACGATGTAGCGCTGCTGACGGGCGCTATGCACCACCAACATGGCGTTGGTGGCTTCGAAGGTGGCTTGCGCGCTGAACGGCGTGACCAGCGGCCTGGCTCCCTTGACATACACCACCGGCCCCCACACGGCTTGCCAGTCGTCGCCAATCAGATCCTGACCTTGCAGCAGGGCTTGCCGCACCTTGTCGGTCAGGCGTTCGGTGAAAATCCGGGTGGCCTGCTCGCGGGCCTTTTCCAGGCATTGCGGCCATTTCTGGCTATGATCCAGCGGCACAAGCACATCGTGTTGCGACGCATCGTTGGCAAGCCATGACCAGTAAAAAGCAGTTTGCCAGGCATCGTAGCGGGGGGAGGGCATACTCATGAACAGGTTCCTTTAAGCGTCAGTATCAATGACATGCAGTAGAGAATATGACAAAAAATTCATATATATCAATGCAGTAGCGTCAAGGCTGACATGCAGGAACAGCGTGAATCAATAACACCTGATTGCACATGAAACCGGCATGGTGCTGGCGCTAATCCCATGCCGCTGGCCACCCGCTCAGCCGGGTTTGGCTGACGCCTTGCCCAGCACACTTTCGCGCAGCGCCCGCACCGTCGGGCCATCGCCGCCGGCCCGCCACACCAGCCAGGTGGGGCTGTCGGCGATGGTCGGCTGGAGCGCATGCACGGAAACCGACCCCGCTACTGCCAGGTTTTCCAGCAGGCTGAGCGGCATCATGGCAATGCCCATGCCCGAGGCAATGCAGCCCAGCATGGCGTGATAGGACGACAGTTCCACCACCCGCTCCGGCAGCACACCATCGCTGGCCAGCCAGTGTTCCAGCCGCTGCCGGTAGGCGCAGCCGGGGGCAAATGTCAGCAGGGTCAGTGTGCGCACGTCGCGGGCGCGGGCAATCGGCGGATGGTTGGCCGGGGCCACCAGCGCCAGCGTTTCGGCAAACGCCACCTCGCTGCACAGGCGCGGGTCGTCTACCGGGCCACTGACCAGCGCGCAATCCAGCTGGCCATTACGCACCCCGGTCAGTAACTGCGCGGTGGGGCCGGTGCGCAGTTCCAGTTGCACATCCGGGTAGCGCAGATGAAACGCCGCCAGCCGGCTGGGCAGCCGGGCGGCAGCGGTGCTTTCCATCGAGCCCAGTCGCAGCCGGCCACGCGGCATGGCGTCGGTGACGGCGGCGCGGGCTTCGTCGGCCAGGTCAAGCAGGCGCTCGGCGTAATTCACCAGCACATGTCCCGCCGGAGCCAGCGTCAGCCGCCGGCCTTCACGCACAAACAGCGGCACACCCAGGCCCGCTTCCAGCTGACGGATGCGGGTGGTGACGTTGGATTGCACCCGATGCAGACGGCTGGCGGCGCGGGTAATGCCGCCTTCCTGCACCACTGCCTGAAAAATACGCAGGTCGTCGAGATCCATGGTTCTGTTTTTGAGATGGTAATGTTCTGGATTATTCATTTTACTGAATTAACCGTTCCCCGCTACAGTCAGGGTCTTTGAGAGGGTGGAGCACACCGATGACGGCTTCTTCTCGCCCGGCCTGGACCGGTTATGCCGCCGCCTTGGGCGTGGTGCTGATCTGGACCGGATTTATCCTGATTTCCCGCTGGGGCGGCAAAAGCGCGCTGACCGGCTACGACGTACTGGCCCTGCGTCTGGGCACGGCGACGGTGCTGCTGCTGCCTTTTTGCCGCGACTTGCCGCTGAGTGTCTGGCGTGACCGCCGGCTGTGGACGTTGGCTGGCCTGGGCGGCCTGCTGTATGGCGTGCTGGTGTATACCGCGTTCAAATTTGCCCCGGCGGCGCACGGTGGCATCTTGCTGCCGGGCATGCAGCCGTTTCTGGTCACGGCGCTGCTGTGGGGCTGGCTGGGCGAACGCCCGCCGCGCAGCCGGCTGGTGGGCCTGAGCGCCATTGCCGTGGGCGTGCTGTGCGTGGCCTGGCCGTTACTGCAGGCCGGCGACTGGCGTACCTTGCCCGGCGATGCGCTGATGCTGGCGGCCTCGCTCACCTGGGCGGTGTACAGCGTGCTGGTGCGCCGCTGGGCGTTTTCGCCATGGACGCTGACCCGCTTTGTTGCGCTGGGGTCGGCGCTGGTGTATTTGCCGGTGTATGCGCTGTGGCTGCCCAAGGGGCTGACCGAAGTGAGCACTACCCAGCTGGTGGTGCAGGGGCTGTATCAGGGCATTGGCCCAACCATTATTGCCATGTGGCTGTTTTTGCTGGCGGTCAGCCAGCTCGGCCCGGCGCGCACGGGTGCGCTGATTGGCCTGGTGCCGGTGCTGGCCGGCCTGGCGGCAGTGCCCTTGCTGGGCGAGCCGCTGACTGCCAGCTTGCTGGTTGGTTTGTGTGCGGTCTCGGCGGGGGCGTGGTACGCGGCCAGGCCAGTGAAGGCGGCTTAGAGCACGCTCTTAGGGTTACCATCCGGTTTTATGGTTTTGATGGGTGCTCCATGCGCTACCCCCTGTTGATTATGGATTTTGACGGCACGCTGGCCGACAGCTTTCCGTTTTTTTGCCAGGTATTCAACCAGCTGGCGCAACAACATGGTTTTCGTCCGGTGGCCGGCGACGAGGTGGCGGCCTTGCGTCAGTGTTCGGTTCGTCAGATTGCCCGTCAGTTGGGCCTGCCGCTATGGAAGCTGCCGCGCGTGGCCCGGCATTTTACCCAGCTGATGCACGACGCACCGGACAGTGCGCCACTGTTTCCCGGCGTTGGCGCTGTGCTCGACCAGCTGTTGCAGCAAGGGGTGACGCTGGCGCTGGTGTCGTCCAACGTCCGGCGCAATGTGGCGCGCAGCCTGGGCGAGGCGCGGCTGGCGCGGTTTGCCGCCGTGGAATGCGGCAGCGCCTTGCTGGGCAAGGCGCACCGTTTGCGCCAGGTGGCGCAGCGCTGTCAGGTGCGCCCTGAGCAGGCGATTTACGTGGGCGACCAGCAGGCCGACGGCGATGCGGCCCGCCGCGCCGGCATGGCGTTTGCCGCCGTGAGCTGGGGCTACGCCAGTCTGGACAGCTTGCGCCCGTGCCAGCCGGTGCACTGCCTGCATCAGGTGGAAGATTTCTTGCTGCTGGGCAGGCCCGGCGGTCATCGACCCATCATGGCGTGACGCCTGGCGGCGCGCGCCGTTCGGTTTTATCCACTGCCCTATAGAAGGAACACGGCATGCCTTACGTCAACATCAAGATCACCCGCGAAGGGGCCAGCGCCGAGCAAAAAGCTGCGCTGATTGCCGGCACCACCGCCTTGCTGCGCGATATCCTGGGGAAAAACCCGGCCACCACGGTGGTGGTGATCGACGAGGTGGACACTGATAACTGGGGCATTGGTGGCGAGGTGGTGACCCAGTTGCGCCAGGCACAGGCTGCCGCGCGTTAAGCGTCGCGAACAAAACCCTCCTGGCGGTGTGGCCTTGGCGTAGGCCACAGGCGTGGCTCAGCCCTGGCCGGCCAGCGCCAGCGCATCGGTACACAGTGCATCCACGCCCATTACCCACAGCGCTTGCGCCGTGTCGGCGTCATTCACTGTCCAGCTCAGCAGCCACAAGCCCGCCTGATGAATGGCCGCTACCCGCTCGGCGGTCAGCTCGCGCCAGCCCAGATCGATGGCGCATACCGACAACGCCTGCGCTTGAGCCAGCCAGTCGTCGTGCCACTCGGCCAGCAGCAGGGCGCGGGGCAGCTGTGGCGCGGCGTCGCGGGCGGCCGCCAGCGCCGCGACGGAAAACGACGACAGCAAGGGCGGTTGCGGCTGGCCGGCAAACAGCCGGGCGCAGTCGGCAGCCACTCTGGCCCCGGTTTCTGCCTCGCGGCCTGGCCCCGGCTTGATCTCGACATTGGCGCACAGGCCATGGTCGTTGAGTAATTGCGCGGCGTCGGCCAGGCTGGGCAGTGGTTCGTCGGCAAAACGCGGCGAGAACCCCGCGCCGGCGTCCAGCCGGGACAGCGCCTTCCACGGCAGCGCATCGGCGGGGCCATGGCCATTGGTGGTGCGTTCCAGCGTGTCGTCGTGCAGCAAAAACGGCACGCCGTCGGCAGACAGGCGCACGTCAAACTCCACCATTTTTGCCCCGGCAAACGCCGCCAGCAGCATGCCGGCCAGGGTGTTTTCCGGGGCGGCGTCGCCACCACCACGGTGGAGGATCCAGCGTGGCCAGGGGAAGGGGGCAGTGGTCATTCAGCAACTCCTCAAAAAAGTGAAGTCCAGCTGAAGGCCGGTGCCATTCACGCTTGCAGGCACGGC
Organism: Aquaspirillum sp. LM1; assembly: GCF_002002905.1. Classification (NCBI taxonomy): domain Bacteria; kingdom Pseudomonadati; phylum Pseudomonadota; class Betaproteobacteria; order Neisseriales; family Aquaspirillaceae; genus Aquaspirillum; species Aquaspirillum sp. LM1. The sequence continues at coordinate 323,861 of NZ_CP019509.1, forward strand.
CGCAGCGGCTGCCATTCTACCAAGCCATTGGCCTGCTGCAGCGCCATATTGTTCTGGGGAGGTGCAGATTGATTCAGGAAAATCGTTTTTGCCAAAAGCAATATCCAGCAAAATCAACATCCTGGATTCCCGCCTTCGCGGGTATAACGATGGTTTCAGTGTTTCCCTAGTCGTCAGTCACGTTGAAACATCAAGGGTTTATGCGAGCCAGTTTATGCCGGGTATCTCGGTTTAATTTCTGGGAAAACAAAACCTTACTTTGCCACAGCGAACTGTCTTTCGCTCCCTGTCCCGCCATGCGCCACGCCTACGGGGCACGCTGTGGTGCGGTCTGGGTTCCCGCCTGCGCGGGAACGACAAGTGGGTGAAACTCATTGTCAGAAGAGGGCTAGCCTCCGATGAGGAGTCCGGTTTAATTTATTTTAAAACAAAGCTTTACATGGAAGCAGCGAACTACCCGGCGCACCCCACCCCGTCATTCCCGCGCAGGCGGGAATCCAGGGGCATCCACAGCGTGCTGCGGGTAGGCGTGCTCACCACCGTCCCGCCATGCTAATCCCCCACGGCGCACGCGGTGGCGCGGTCTGGGTTCCCGCCTGCGCGGGAACGGCACGTCGGGTGAGGTTCAGCCGCAAGTGGTCGAGTCGCCGTCCCGTTGAAATACCCGCGTGCAGGCGAGTACGTGGGTATCTGTGCCAATGATTGGTTCATATCAGGGTGACTGACGACTAGGCTTTGGTGGCAGTGCATGTGCTGCAGCCAGGCACCAGCTTACCCCGCCACCGGCGGATGATCCGGGTGAATGCGCTGCTGCTGGGCAAAAAAGCCTTCGCTGTGTACCCATTCCGGCCTGGCCCCCAGCGCGGTCACGGCGCTGACGCAGCTGTCGACAAATTCCGGGCTGCCCGCCACAAAAATGGTGTGGCGCGACAGGTCGGCAAACAGCTTGGGCAGAATGTGCGGAATCCGCCCGGACAGATACCCATCCTGGCTGTCGCGGGTCAGGGTGATCTTGTAGTCAAAATGACGGTGCTTGGTGCGCCACCAGGCCATCAGGCCCTGGGCGTAGACATCCGCCGGGGTGCGGGCGGAAAACAGCAGGGTGACCGGCTTGCGAAAGCCCCGGCGCAGCGCGGCTTCGGTCAGCGCCAGGATGGGGGCCAGGCCGGTGCCGGCGGCCAGGCACAGTACCGGGGTGTCCACCGAAGGATCACCAATAAAGGTGCCATACGCGCCGGACAGTTTGAGGCTGTCGCCGGTGTGCAGTGCGTCGTGTACCCACTGGCTGGCCTGGCCGCCTTCGGCGCGGGCCACTTGCAGCACCAGTTCGCCATCCGGGCGCGGGGCGTTGGCAATTGAATACGCTCGTGCCGGGATGTCGCGTGGCGCGGGTTTGAGCATCACATACTGGCCGGGCCAGTGGCGGATGGGCTGGCCCACCGGGCGCAGGCGCAGCTCCACCACCCGTTCGGCCACTTCGCGCTTGTCCACCAGCACAAACAGGGCATCCTCACGCGGCGGAAACAGCTTGGGCTTGGCGTCTTCGGTGCCCCATTCGATGGTGAGTTCGTCAGAAATCGGCTTGGCCATGCACATCAGGCCGTAGCCCTGGCGGCGCTCTTCCTGCGACAGCGCCATGTCCAGCACCATGCCTTGGTCAAAATGGCCAGCGCTGACCTTGACCTTGCACTCGCCGCAAGCGCCGGCGCGACAGTTGTTGGGCAGGGCGTAGCCGGCTTTTTCAAGCGCCATCAGCACGGTGTCGCCGCTGGCGCACTCGACCGATTTGCCCGAGGGTTGCAGGATGATGCGGGGCATAAGAATCTCGTTGGGTTGATTGCAGTATGGGCGGGTCTGGCTACGCCAGCCCGCCTGTGTCCAGCAGGCGCGGCACCGGCAGCGGGGCATCGCTGCCGGTGCCGCGCCTGCTGATCAGAATACCGGAATGATGTCTTCCATTTCGATGTCGCTGACTTCTTGACCGGTAATGCCCACTTCCGGAATCGCCGGGAACGGGATGTTATAGCGGTCGAGCACGCCCTTCAGGTTGATCATCGCGTTACGCCAGTTTTCCAGCTTCATTTCGTAGGTGGGGATGCCAAAGCCGGCGGCGCGCGCCACTTCTTCGGCTTCACGCTGGTTGGCAATGAAGTCGGACGGCAGGTCCCAGAACTCCATCGGCGGTTCAAACAGCACGGCGGACAAGAACAGATAGCCGGCGCGGATCTGCTTGGTGACGATGGCCTTGGTCGAATCGTCCAGGCCCGGATAGTCACGCTCCATCACTGCCATGCAGATGGCCATGTGGCGGCCTTCGTCGCGGCCAATGTTCTTGAAGCCTTCCTTGAAAACCGCTTCACGCGAGTTGTCGTACATCTGTTTGAAGATGGTGGCGGCAGCAATTTCGCCCATCAGGAAGGAGCTGAACAGCACGGCCAGGTCGTACTTGGGCACTGCCTGCTTGTAGCCGGTCCAGTAGCGGCCACCGTTGAAGTACAGCCACTGCACATTCTTTTGCAGACGCTTGCCCAGCTCGGTTTTGGGCTGGTAGGTCAGCGGGTCCGGGTGGCCAAGCATCTTGGTGATGGCCAGGCCACACATGATTTCGTGGTTCTGCTCGTCGCGGGTCACCGAGAAGAAGCATTTGCGCACCGGGTCTTCTTCGTGCACTTCGTAGGTCTTGATCAGGGCTTCGGCAAATACCGGCGGGGCCGAGGCGTCGAACACCGACAGCAGGCTCCACCAGTAGGCGATGGATTCGCGCTCTTCCCAGCTGTAGCTGTCCACATCCAGGGTGTCCCAGGGCAGTTTTTCCGGGTCCCAGTTTTCGCGCAGTGCGGCTTCCCACACTTCCTGCAGTTTCTTGGTTTTGTTGTTCCACGAGAGCGGATAGACATTCGGCTGCACGGTGGCGGGCGGAAATTCCATCTTGTCGGCAAAACGTTCCTTGTGGCTGGACATACAGCTTCTCCTGAGTAGGCGGGTCACATCATCAACAGGGCGGCAAACCGGCTGGTTTGTGTCATTTATAGTGATACATAAATAATCGCATAGTCAACAAAAATTGTATCGCTTTGTGCAATGAGCTTTGCTGCATGGCAACATACCACCGGGAAAGTACAGCCGTTTTTCGCCTGAAAATTCCACATAACTTATTTATTTATAAGATATTTCTTTGATAGAAACTTATTTCCTGATACGTAATTTTATACATGACCCACAAAAAAATACGATACTAAAAGTTGACACAAGTTATGTTTGTTCGTAACGTTTGTCGCACTTGCCCACTTGTCTGGAGACACACCATGAGCCACCCCCTGCTGGAAAAGCACCGCGCCACCCTCGACGGCGCCCTGAACGCGATTGCCACCCGAGGCTACTGGTCGGCCTACCCGGAAATGCCCAGCCCCAAGCTGTATGGCGAAACCGCAGCAGAGGAAGGCAAGCAGGCATTTAACGCGCTGCTGGGCCAGCGCTTTGTGCTGGATCAGCCAGGGCAGACCGGCTGGCACGGTGGCGAAGCATCGCCCTACGGCATTGAACTGGGGGTGAGCTATCCGGTGTGTGACCCGGACGCGCTGATTGCCGGCGGGCTGATGGCCATGGCCGGCTGGCAGGCGCTGGGCGCTGCCGGGCGCACTGGCGTGTGTCTGGAAATGCTGGCGCGACTGAACCAGCACAGCTTTGCCCTGGCCCACGCGGTGATGATGACCACCGGCCAGGGCTGGATGATGGCGTTCCAGGCCGGCGCGCCGCATGCCCAGGATCGTGGACTGGAAGCCGTGGCCTACGCCTGGCGCGAACAAAGCTTTGTGCCGACCGACGCGCTATGGGAAAAACCGCAAGGCAAGAACCCGCCGCTGCAGATGCAAAAACACTTTGAGATTGTCGGGCGCGGCATTGGCCTGGTGATTGGCTGCGCCACCTTCCCCACCTGGAACACCTATCCCGGCCTGTTTGCCGCGCTGGCCACCGGCAATGCGGTCATCGTCAAGCCGCACAGCAACGCCATCCTGCCGGCGGCAATGACCGTGCGCATTCTGCGCGCCGTGCTCAGCGAACAGGGGCTGGATCCCAACCTGGTCAGCCTGTGCGTCACGCCGTCGCGACATATCACCCAGGCGCTGGCCACCCATCCGGCAGTCAAGTCAGTGGACTTCACTGGCGGCAATGGCTTTGGCCAGTGGCTGCACACCCATGCCCGCCAGGCCCAGGTGTATGCCGAACTGGCCGGAGTCAACAACATCGTCATCGACTCCACCGACCAGTACAAAGCCATGCTCGGCAATCTGGCCTTCACCCTGTCGCTGTATTCCGGGCAGATGTGCACCACCTCGCAGGCGATTTTTGTACCGGCTGCCGGTATCCACACCGAAGACGGCTCAAAAAGCTATGACGAGGTGTGCGCTGACCTGGCCAAGGCGGTCGAGCGCTTTCTGGGCAAGCCGGAAGTGGCCCACGCCGTGCTGGGGGCGATTCAATCCGCCGATACCCTGGCGCGCATCGAGCAGGCCAATGCTGGTGAACTCGGCCCGGTGGTGCTGGCGTCAGTCAAGCTGGACAACCCGGATTTTCCTGCCGCCCAGGTGCGCACCCCGGTGCTGCTGGCCTGCGACGCCGCCGACGAGGCGCGCTACATGGAAGAACGCTTCGGCCCGATCAGCTTTATCGTCAAGGTGGCTGACACCGCCGCCGGCATTGCCTTGTCCGAGCGGGTGGTCAGCCAGCATGGCGCGCTGACGGTAGGGGTGTATTCCACCCAGCCAGAGGTGATCGACGCCATGACCGCCGCCACCTGGCGCAGCAAGGTGGCGCTGTCGATCAACCTCACTGGTGGGGTGTTCGTCAATCAGTCCGCCGCGTATTCCGACTACCACGGCACCGGTGGTAACCCGGCGGCCAATGCGGCTTACGCCAATTCGGCCTTTGTGGCCAACCGCTTTGTGGTGGTGCAACGCCGCCGCCACGTATGAGGAACGGCCATGCGCTTTGAACATCTCCAGTTTGAGCTGCACGACGGCGTGGCCCGACTGACGCTGAACCGCCCGGACAAACTCAACAGCTTCAATAGTGACATGCACGCCGAACTGCGCGTGGCGCTGGACCAGCTGCAGGACACCCCGGCTGCGCGGGTGCTGGTGCTGACCGGCGCTGGCCGGGCCTTTTGTGCCGGCCAGGATCTGGCCGACCCGGCGATGCAGGCGGTGGACGGCAAGATGCCGGACATCGGCAATGTGGTGGAACGCCACTACAAGCCGCTGATTCTGCGCTTGCAGAACCTGCGCGTGCCCACCCTGGCAGCGGTCAACGGCATTGCGGCAGGCGCGGGGGCATCGCTGGCGCTGGCCTGCGACCTGGTGGTGGCCAGCCAGTCGGCCGCGTTTTTGCAGGCGTTTTCCAAAATTGGCCTGATTCCGGACACCGGCGGCACCTGGTTTCTGCCGCAACGGGTGGGCATGGCCCGCGCCATGGGGCTGGCCTTGCTGGCCGACAAACTGCCAGCAGCCAAAGCCGCCGAATGGGGGCTGATCTGGGAATGCGTGGAAGACGAACGCTTTGCCAGCCGGATTGACAGCCTGGCCGCCCAACTGGCCAGCGCACCGACCAAGGCGCTGGTGCGCACCCGCCAGGCCATGCACGCCGCCGCCAGCCACACCCTGGAACAGCAACTGTCGATGGAAGGCAGTTTCATGCGCGAACTGGGCTGGAGCGCCGACTACGCCGAAGGCGTGCAGGCGTTCATCGACAAGCGCGCGCCGCGCTTTGGCGGGGTGTAAGCATGAGCGCCCCGTCTGTTTCTGCCGCCCTGCCGCTGTCGGCGCGGATTGCCGTGGTCGGCGCGGGGGCCATGGGCACCGGCATTGCCCAGGTGGCCGCCGCCGCCGGCCATGCGGTCAGCCTGCTGGACAACCGCCCTGACGCCGCCGCCCACGCCGTGGCGGCCATCCGCGCCCAGTTTGCCCGGCTGGCCGACAAGGGCCAGCTCAGCGCCGACGCCGCCCAGGCGGCCGCCAGCCGGCTGCAGGCGGTCACCGAGCTGGCCGAACTGGCCGACGCCGATCTGGTAATCGAAGCCATTGTGGAAAACCTCGACGCCAAGCAGGCGCTGTATGCCGCGCTGGAAGCGCTGGTGGGCCCGGACTGCCTGTTTGCCACCAACACCTCGTCGATTTCGGTCACTGCCATCGCCGCCAGACTGCAACGCCCGGAACGGCTGGCCGGCCTGCACTTTTTCAATCCGGCACCGCTGATGGCGCTGGTGGAAATTGTCTCTGGCCTGGCCACCGACCCCGCCGTGGCCAACACCCTGTTTGCCACCGCCGCCGCCTGGGGCAAAACCCCGGTCCACGCCAAATCCACCCCCGGTTTCATCGTCAACCGGGTGGCGCGGCCCTACTACGCCGAAGCCTTGCGCCTGCTACAGGAAGGCGCGGCAGACATTGCCACCCTGGATGCGCTGCTGCGCGAAGCCGGCGGATTTCGCATGGGGCCGTTCGAGCTGATGGACCTGATTGGCCACGACGTGAACTTTGCCGTCACCCAGTCGGTGTGGCGGGCGTTTTACCACGACCCGCGCTTTACCCCATCGCTGATCCAGCAGGAACGGGTGGACGCCGGTTTTTACGGTAAAAAAACCGGGCGCGGCTTTTACGACTACCGCGACGGCGCAGTGCGCCCGCTGCCGCACAGCGAAGCGGCCCAGCCCCAGCCTGGCACCATCGTGCTGTATGGCAGCAGCCCCGCCAGCCAGGCGCTGGCGCAGCGGCTGGGCGAACGCGGCGTGGCGTTTGCGCAAGCGCAGGCCAGCGATGCACGGGTGGCCGACGTGGACGGCGCAACGCTGTTTGTCAGCGATGGCCGCAGCGCCACCCAGCGCGCCCACGACAGCGGCATCGCCAACACCGTGCTGCTCGATCTGGCGCTGGATTATCGCCAGGCCAGCCGGCTGGGGGTGACGGTGGCCGAGGGCTGCAGCGACAGCGCCGCTCAGGCCGCCATCGGCCTGCTGCAGGCCGCCGGCCTGGCGGTGTCGCGCCTGCGCGATGTGCCGGGGCTGGCGGTGATGCGCACCGTAGCCATGCTGGCCAACGAAGCAGCCGACGCGGTGAATCAGTCGGTGTGCTCGGCCACGGCAGTCGATGCCGCCATGCGCCTGGGAGTGAATTACCCCCTGGGGCCGCTGGCCTGGGCCGAGCAAATTGGCGTGGGCCAGGTGTGTGCCGTGCTCAGCCATCTGGCCGCCAGCTATGGCGAAGACCGCTACCGGCTGTCGCCCTTGCTGCAACACCACGCCCTGACCGGAAAGGCACTGTCATGACCGACACCGTATTGCCCCCCGACGACCCCCAGGCGCTGGCCGAGGCCACCGCCCAGGCCATGTGGTCACGCGACCGCGCCGCCCAGGCGCTGGGCATGCAGATTGTTCAGGTGCAGCCAGGCCGCGCCACGCTGAGCATGCAGGTGCGCGCCGACATGGTGAATGGCCACCATATCTGCCACGGCGGCATGATTTTCAGCCTGGCCGACACCGCCTTTGCCTACGCCTGCAACAGCGGCAACCACAACACCGTGGCATCGGCCTGCCACATTGATTTTCTGGCCCCGGCGCGCGAGGGCGAGCGGCTGCTGGCCGACGCGGCGGTCCAGTCGCAGGCCGGGCGCACCGGGGTATACGACGTGACGGTGCGCCGCGAGGACGGCAGCGTGATTGCCCTGTTCCGGGGCAAATCCTGCCGCATTCCGGGCGAGGTGATAGCCGGTTTGCAGCAGGCGGATTCGGCGCACTGACTGACCCCCGGCTACGCCGGGGCATAACAATATCCAGGAGGAGACCCCCATGCCCGTCAAGCAACCCCGCCCCGGCGAGCTCGACCCGATTGAAACCGCCAGCCGTGATGAAATTTCGGCGCTGCAACTGCAGCGCCTGCAATGGTCGCTGCGCCACTGTTACGACAATGTGGCCGCCTACCGGAAAAAATGCCAGGACAAGGGCGTGCATCCGGATGACCTCAAGCAGCTGTCCGACCTGTCGCGTTTTCCGTTCATGACCAAATCCGACCTGCGCGACCACTACCCGTTTGGCCTGCTGGCGGTGCCACGCGAACAGGTGGCCCGCCTGCATGCCTCCAGCGGTACCACTGGCAAATCGGTGGTGGTGGGCTACACCCGCAATGACCTGGACCACTGGGCCAATGTGGTGGCGCGCTCGATCCGCGCCGCCGGGGGGCGGGCGGGCGATATGGTGCATGTGGCCTACGGCTACGGCATGTTCACCGGCGGACTGGGCGCGCATTACGGTGCCGAACGGCTGGGCTGTACCGTGGTGCCGATGTCGGGCGGGCAAACCGAAAAACAGGTGCAGCAAATCCTGGATTTCCGCCCGGATATCATCATGGTCACCCCGTCGTATTCGCTGGTGATTGCCGAAGAATTCGAGCGGCTGGGCATTGCCCCGCAGGACATCTCGCTGAAGGTAGGCATTTTTGGTGCCGAACCATGGGGCGAGGGCATGCGCGGCGAAATTGAACGCAAGCTGGGCATCGACGCGGTGGACATCTACGGCCTGACCGAAGTGATGGGGCCAGGGGTGGCCTGTGAATGCATCGAGAGCAAGGATGGCCCGGTGATCTGGGAAGACCATTTCTACCCCGAGATCATCGACCCGAACACTGGCGAAGTGTTACCCGATGGCAGCGAAGGCGAGCTGGTGTTCACCTCGCTGACCAAGGAAGCCTTTCCGGTCATCCGCTACCGCACCCGCGACCTGACCCGGCTGCTGCCGCCGACGTCGCGTGCGTTCCGCCGCATTGGCAAGATCACGGGCCGCTCGGACGACATGCTGATTGTGCGCGGGGTGAATGTGTTTCCCACTCAGATCGAAGAGCAAATCCTGCGCGATGCGCGCCTGACCGGCAACTACCAGATTGTGCTGGCCCGTGATGGCCATCTGGACCATGTGGAAGTGCGCTGCGAGCTGCAGCGCGAAGTGTCCGGGAAACTGCCACCGGCCACGGTGGACGATATCCGCCGCCGCCTGCAACACCACATCAAGACCCTCATCGGCATTTCCACTCGGATTGAAGTGATGGAATTCGACACCCTGCCGCGCACGCAAACCGGCAAGGCCCGCCGGGTGATCGACCAACGCCCAAAGCAGCTGTAAGGAGCCCATGATGACTGATGCGTATCTGTGCGACGCCATCCGCACCCCGATTGGCCGCTACGGCGGCGCGCTGGCCGGCGTGCGCGCCGATGACCTGGGTGCCATCCCGCTCAAGGCGCTGATGGCACGCCATCCGCAGCTGGACTGGGCGCAGGTGGACGACCTGATTTACGGCTGTGCCAACCAGGCCGGCGAAGACAACCGCAATGTGGCACGCATGGCCGGGCTACTGGCCGGGCTGCCCGTCGAGGTGCCGGGCACCACGGTGAACCGGCTGTGCGGCTCCGGCATGGACGCCGTGGGGCTGGCCGCGCGCTCGATCAAATCCGGTGAAACCCACCTGATGCTGGCCGGCGGGGTGGAAAGCATGTCGCGCGCGCCGTTTGTGCTGGCCAAGGCCGACAGCGCGTTTTCCCGCCAGGCGGCGATTTACGACACCACCATCGGCTGGCGCTTTGCCAACCCGAAGATGAAGGCGCTGTACGACACCCATTCGATGCCGCAAACCGCCGACAACGTGGCGCAGGAATTTGCCATCAGCCGCATCGACCAGGACGCCTTTGCCTGGCGCAGCCAGCAACGCTGGGCCGCCGCCGACGCCGCCGGGCGCTTTGCCGACGAGCTGACGCCGGTACTGATCGCCCAGAAGAAAGGCGAGCCCAAGGTGGTGGACCACGACGAACACCCGCGCCCGGACACCACGCTGGAACAACTGGCCCGGCTCAAGGGCGTCAACGGCCCGGAACTCAGCGTCACCGCCGGCAACGCCTCCGGGGTGAATGACGGTGCGTGTGCGCTGCTGCTGGCCTCGGGCGCGGCAGCAGCGCAGCACGGCCTGACCCCGCTGGGCCGGGTGGTGGGCATGGCCACCGCCGGCGTGCCACCACGCATCATGGGCTTTGGCCCGGCCCCGGCAGTGAAGAAGGTGCTGGCCCAAACCGGCCTGACCCTGGCGCAGATGGACGTGATCGAACTCAACGAAGCCTTTGCCGCCCAGGCGCTGGCCGTACTGCGCGACCTCGGCCTGGCCGACGACGCCGAACACGTCAACCCCAACGGCGGTGCCATCGCCCTGGGCCACCCACTGGGCATGAGCGGTGCCCGGCTGGTGACCACCGCCCTGTACGAACTGCGCCGCCGGGGCGGGCGCTACGCCCTGTGCACCATGTGCATCGGCGTTGGCCAGGGCATCGCCATGGTGATTGAGCGGGTGTGATTGCCTGCGCGCACCGGTTTGTTTCAGTGGTTTTGCATGGTGCGCACATATCAAGCATGCCATTTGCCGCAAACCGTTGCGCTTAACCGCTTTACCCCCCCGTATGCAGCGCCGAGCATCGCAGACCCTCAGGGGGACGTCCGGCACGGTTGTTTGAGCGGCGGCGTAGCCGACGCGAGTTCCCGGGCCGGCCCTGAGGGTCGAGAAGCGCAGGGCACCCAGCCGCAGGCTGGGCGCGGAAGTCGGGTCGCCTTTCTTTGCCTTCTTTCTTTGGCGAAGCAAAGAAAGAAGGGCGGATGCGAGACGCACTCTCGCCTCAATCAAGCCTGCGCGCAGCGCAGCCAACTCAACCCAACACATAACAAATAGAGCCGTCCACACAAGGAGAGACAACATCATGCAACAGCTTACCCGCACCACCCTGCTCGGCCTGGCGCTCAGCCTGACCGCACTCAACACCCAGGCCGCAGACCCGATCAAAGTAGGCTCGGTGCTGTCAGTCACCGGCCCCGCCGCCTTCCTGGGCGACCCCGAACTGAAAACCCTGCAACTGTACGTGGACGAACTGAACAAAAAAGGCGGCGTACTTGGCCGCCCCCTGCAACTGGTCCACTACGACGACGGCAGCGATGCCAACAAGGCCAACGGCTTTGCCAAACGCCTGATCGAAGACGACAAGGTGGACGTGATGATTGGCGGCACCACCACCGGTGCCACCATGTCGATGGCCCCGCTGGTCGAGCGCGCTGGCGTGCCATTCATCTCACTGGCCGGTGCCGTGGTCATTGTCGAACCCGTAAAAAAATGGGTGTTCAAAACCCCGCACACCGACCGCATGGCCGCCGAAAAAGTGTTTGAAGACATGAAAAAACGCGGCATCAGCAAAGTGGCGCTGCTGGCAGAAACCTCCGGCTTTGGCCAATCGGGCAAAAAAGAAACCGAAGGCGTGGCGGGCAAGTACGGCATCACCCTGGTGGCCAGCGAAACCTACGGCCCCAAAGACACCGACATGAGCCCGCAACTGACCAAGATCAAGAATACGCCGGGGGTGCAGGCAGTATTCATCTTTGGCCTGGGCCAGGGCCCGGCCATTGCCACCAAAAACGTCAAGCAGCTGGGCATCAGCCTGCCGCTGTACCACGCCCACGGCGTGGCCTCGGAAGAATTCCTCAAGCTGGCCGGCCCGGCAGCCGAAGGCGTGCGCCTGCCTGCCGCCGCGCTGCTGGTGGCCGACAAGCTGGACAGCAAAGACCCGCAAAAACCGGTGGTGACCGGCTACGCCAAAACCTTTCAGGACAAATGGAAAACCGAGGTGTCGTCATTTGGCGGCCATGCCTACGACGGCCTGATGCTGACCGTAGACGCCATCAAGCGCGCCAACAGCGTGGACAAGGCCAAGGTGCGCGACGCCCTCGAAGCCACCAAGGGCTATATCGGCACCAGCGGCAAGGTGACCATGAGCGCCAGCGACCACATGGGCCTGGACCTGAGCGCGTTTCGCATGCTGGAAGTGAAGTCCGGCGACTGGACGCTGAGCCATTAAGGCTACGCTGAAAAAATCGTCATTCCCGCGAAGGCGGGAATCCAGGGTGTTGATTCTGCTGTGTTTTGCTTTTGGCGAAAACGATTTTTCTGAATAAACCCGCACATCCTTAAGCCCACGCGGCTTGCCCTTTCTTTGATGACCACGCGGGTGGCCCGCCCACCCGCCGGAGTGTTGCCATGAGCCACTTGATTTTGACCGAAACCCATGGCCGGGTGGGCCTGATCCGCTTTAACCGCCCCGAGGTGATGAATGCACTGAACGCCGAGGTGGTGGCCGCGCTGGCGGCGGCCATCGACGCCTTTGAAGCCAGCCCGGACATTGGCTGCCTGGTGCTCACCGGCAGCGACACCGTGTTTGCCGCTGGCGCCGACATTGGCGCGATGAAAGACCTCAGCTATCGGCAAGCCTATCTGGATGACTTTGTCACCACTGGCGGCTGGGAGCGGCTGAAAACCACCCGCAAGCCAGTGATTGCCGCCGTGGCCGGCTTTGCCCTGGGCGGCGGCTGCGAGCTGGCGATGATGTGCGACATGATTTTTGCCGCCGACACCGCCAAGTTTGGCCAGCCGGAGATCCGCCTGGGCACGATGCCCGGTGCCGGCGGCACCCAGCGCCTGCCACGCGCGGTGGGCAAGGCCAAGGCGATGGACCTGTGCCTGAGTGCACGGATGATGGACGCCGAAGAAGCCGAACGCGCCGGCCTGGTGGCGCGCATTTACCCGGCGTCGCAACTGCTGGAAGAAACCCTGAAAGCCGCGCAGACCATTGCCGGGTTTTCCCTGCCGGTGGCAATGATGATCAAGGAATCGGTCAACCGTGCGTTTGAATCCTCGCTGAACGAAGGCCTGCTGTTCGAGCGCCGGGTGTTCCACACCACCTTCACCCTGGATGACCAGCGCGAAGGCATGGCGGCGTTTGCCGACAAGCGTAAGCCGGTGTTCCGCCACCAGTAAGCGCCGCCACGCTCACCGCATCACCCGCCGGGACGGGCGCTTGCGCACGTCTTTTTATGATCACTTGCCTGCAGAAACGCACCGATGACCGCCCAGTATAAAACCCTTGAACTCACCCGCGATGGCGCGGTAACCACCGTGTGGATGAACCGCCCGGAAGTCTTCAACGCCTTTGACGAACAACTGATTGCCGAACTGACCGAAGTATGCCGCCTGCTGGACCACGACGACAGCGTGCGCGTGGTGGTGCTGGCCGGACGGGGCCGGCATTTTTCTGCCGGTGCTGACCTGAACTGGATGCAGCGCGCCGCCAATTACAACGAAGCCGAAAACCTGGCCGACGCCCGCGCCTTTGCCGGCATGCTGCGCACCCTGTTCAACCTGTCCAAACCCACCATCGCCCGCGTACACGGCGCGGCGCTGGGCGGCGGCACCGGGCTGACTGCCGCCTGCCAGATGGCCATTGCCAGCGACGACGCGGTGTTTGCCACCTCGGAAGTCAAGTTCGGCATCATCCCGGCGGTGATCAGCCCCTATGTGCTGCAGGCCATCGGCCCACGCCAGGCGCTGCGTTACTTTCAGAGTGGCGAGCGCATTCACGCCGAGCGGGCGCTGGCCATCGGCCTGGTCAGCGAAGTGACGCCCGTCGATCAGCTCGACGCCCGCGTGGCGGCGCTGGCCGACGCGCTATGCAGCGGCGGCCCGCATGCCCAGCACGCTGCCCGCGCCTTGATCAGCGCAATCCAGGGCCGTCCGCTGAATGGGCAAACCGACGAAGACACCGCCCAGCGCATTGCCCGCCAGCGCGCCACTGCTGAAGCGCGCGAGGGCATTGCCGCGTTTTTGCACAAGCGCCCACCCAGCTGGATGGCCTGATTTCACCCCAACCCCAATAAAACTAAAGAGAGAGGAAGACCGCATGACATCCCAACGCACCCTGCTGGCCATCGCCATTGCCAGCCTGAGCAGCGCCGCCCTGGCCGACGTCACCCTGTACGGCTCCATCGACGAAACCCTGGAAAGCGTCTCCGCCCGGGGCGCGGCCAACAGCGCACAAAACATTGGCCAGACCACCCGCATCAACTCCAACAGCACCTTCATCGGCTTCAAGGGCAGCGAAGACCTCGGCAACGGCCTGAAAGCCATCTGGCAGGTGGAAAGCGCCATCGCCCTGGACACCGGTGCCGGCAATTTTGCCACCCGCGACAGCTTTGTTGGCCTCACCAGCCCGAGCATGGGCATGCTGCAGCTGGGCTTGCTCACCTCGTCGGCGCGTGCCATGGGTGGGATTTACGACATCAACAAGGCCGCCACTGGCATTGGCCTGTCCGCTGCCCTGCTGGGCAAGCTGGGCAACTTTGCCATTACCGACCCGGCGCTGAAAACCCAGGCTGCCGGCCAGATCGGCCAATTTGACAACCGTCTGCGCAACTCGGTGCAGTACACCACGCCCACCTTCAGCCACTTTTCGGCCAGCGCGCTGTACAGCGCCGGCGAGAACGGCAGCGGCCCACGCGCCTACAACGCCAACCTGGGGGTGAAATACGACAACGGCAGCCTGTATGCCGGGCTGGCTTATACCCGTTCCACCACCGGGGTGGACGATGGCGCAGCGCTGAGCACCAGCGCCTTCCGCCGGGTGGACGACCTGCGCGCCGCCGCGATTTACCGCTTCTCGGCCAACACCCGCATCGGGGTGATCTACGACCGCACCGAAGGCGATCTGACCCAGGCCGGGGCCAGGCTGTACGGCAACCGCAGCCTGAAGCAGTCGGTATGGTATGTGAATGGCTCGCTGGGCATCGGTGCCAATGGCCGGCTGATTGCGCAATACGGCCAGGCGGGCAAGCTCAGTGGCGGCAACAGCAGCCTGGCCGACAGCGGCAAGGCGCAGCACTACGAACTGGGCTACGAACATGATCTGTCCAAGCGGACCCTGGTGAAGGTGCTGTACAGCGAGATTCGCAACAACAGCGCGGCAAAGTACGACTTTGCCATTGGCAGTATCGGCGGTGTGGCCGCCGGGGCGGATCCGAAGGGCTTTGCCGTGGGCCTGCGCCATTCGTTTTAAGGTGCCGGGGGGCGCATACCCGCCTTTCCCGCTCTGCCGGCGTGCGCCCCACGCGTCCGGTGAGCGTCCGCCCCTTGTGTGAACACAGACTTGACGTGGATTGTGCTTTTCCCAGCTTGGGCCTCCGCCGCCAGACGGAGGTCTTTTTTTGCCCGCCCTCTCAGCGCGGGCGCGGTGTCGAGGAGGATATCCGATGGCCCTCACCCTGCCCGGCATGACCGGCTCAGTGGAACATCCGTTTCCACGCGGCCAGGTCGTCGTCTGCCTGTATGACTTCAACTTCAACCTGACCTACGTCAACCCGGCGTTTGCCCGCATGCTCGGCTATACCCGTGAAGCACTGATCGGGCAAAACCTGAAGCTGATTGCCCATCCGTCCATCCCGCCCGCGCTACTGGCCGATATCCGCCAGACCACGGCCAAGGGCCGACCCTGGCGCGGCATGGCCAAAACCCTGCGCCGCGATGGCGGCTATGTGTGGTCGGACTCGCTGATCATTCCGGTGCTGCGCCAGGGGAAAATCACCGGCTATATGGCGATTCGCAGCGAAGCCAGCCCGCAGCGGATTGCCGCCGAGGAACAACGCTACCGCGACATCCACGCCGGCGTGCAGCGCTACCGGCCCGCCTTCCGGCTGGACTGGACCCGCGTGCGCGCGTTTCATCTGCTGGGCGTACTGGGCGGATCGGCCACCCTGCTGGCGGCGGGGGTGCTGGCCCTGCTGTGGGGCGGCGACAGTCTGGCCGGCTATCGGCCCTGGCTGTTTGGCCTGGCGGTGGCCAGCTGGGGCAGCACCTTGCTGGCCGCGCACTGGCTGGGCCGACGCACCTTGGGTGGCCTGAGTGAAATCAGCCGGCACTTTGGCCTGATGGCCGAGGGGGATTTAAGCCATCGCATCCCGGTAGGCGGCGAGGATGAAGTGGGCCATGTGCTGGAGTCGCTGGGGGTGATGCAGGGCCATTTGCAAGTGCTGCTGGACGAAATCCGCACCGCCGCCAGCCTGACCGAACAGGACAACCGCCAGTTGATGGCGCAGATTGCCCAGCTGGGCCAATCGGCCACCGCCCAGCAAGCAGGCATCCTGCGCGTGCGCCAGGCCAGCGAAGACAACCGCGCAGCAGTAGACCGGGTGGCCGACGCCGCCCACGCCGCCGCCCAGGCGGCAGAGGCTTCGCTGACGCTGATTCACGACGGCTGCCAGCAGCTGGACGCCGCTGCCGCATCGGCCCGCCAGGCCGCCGACGCGGTGGACGACAGCAGCCAGGCGCTGGAACGGCTGGAAGACGCCGTGCGCGAGGTGGAAAGCATGTCGCAGCTGATCCGCGACATTGCCGACCAGACCAACCTGCTGGCGCTCAACGCCGCGATTGAAGCCGCCCGCGCCGGTGAACAAGGGCGTGGCTTTGCCGTGGTGGCCGACGAAGTGCGCCGGCTGGCGGAAAGCACCACGGGCAGCACCCAGAGCATCCGCCAGCGGGTGCTGGATATTCGCGAAGTGACCGCCAGCGCCTTGAGCCGGATGCGCACCGCCGCCACCCACGCCCACGCCGCCCACACCACGGTGCAGCCAGGGCGCGACAGCATGCAGGCAATTGCCCGACGCAGCCAGAAAGTGGCCAGCCAGGCGCAGGACATTGCCCTGGCCTGCAGCCAGCAGGCCCAGGCCAGCGCCGCCACCGCAGAGGACGTGGCCGCGCTGGATGAACGGGTGCGCGACAATCTGGCCTGCCTGCATCAGGTGGACGCCGGCGTGGTGGCGGTGCGCGGCCAGATTGCCGGCCTGGCGGAACGGGTGGAGCGCTTTCGGGTGGTGCACCGGCGTTAGGCGAGGCGGCAATGCGCAAACAGCCAAAATAGTTTTACTGGGCCAATCAGCACTGCCAAGGGGCGATGCTGATGCGCAGCCCAACCGGGCTTTGCCGTGGCAGACCGACTACCGGCACGGCTTGCCCCGTAGTGGTTTTTTTGCTTGACTCACTAATATCTTAGTAATTAAATCACTGCAATATTAGCATTTGCCCTGAACGGGGCCAGGGAGGTCGGTGCGGCTTCCCCCGGTCAGGCGGTTTTTCTCGGATGGGAGAATTCTGGTGAACACAACAACACCCGCCGTGCGCGGGACGGTATATGGGGTGATCCTGAACAATCGGGATTCGCTGGCCCGCCTGGGCAGTGCGCTGGAAGATGCGCCATACAAGGCCGCGCCCAAGTCGGTGCCGTTGTACCTGAAGCCGGCCAATACGGTGGTGGCCAGCGGCGCTACGGTGTATTTGCCAGCAGGTGAAACAGCCGTGGAAGTCGGTGCCACGCTGGGCGTGGTGTTCAGCGCACCAGCGGCGCGGCTGACGCCTGCACAGGTGGCCGGGGTGATTGCCGGCTATGTGGTGGTGGCCGACCTGAGCCTGCCGCACAGCAGCTACTACCGTCCGGCTATCCGCGAAAAATGCTTTGACGGTGCCTGCCCGGTGGGTGCACGCGTGGTCAGCCCGGCTGAGGCAGGCGAACTGGCCGCAGTGACGCTGAACACCTGGGTGGATGGCGTGCTGACGCAAAGCCGCTGCCTGGCCGACCAGGTGCGCGATGTGCCCACGCTGGTCAGCGAGGTGAGCCAGTTCATGACCCTGAACACCGGCGACATGCTGCTGCTGGGTGTGGTCTGGCAGGCGGCGCAGGCACCCGTGGGGGCGCAGGTGCGGGTGGAAGCCGGCACGCTGGGATCGGTGGAATTTGCCCTGGCGGCAGACAAGGAGCAAGCATGAAACGCGCACGCATTGCCTGGCAAGGGGCGATTCACTCGGTCACGCCAGCCGACGCTGGCCAGGTGCAACTGGCCGATGGCCGTTGTGTGGCCGAACAAGACGTGGTGTGGCTGCCACCGGTAGATGTGGGCACGGTGTTCGCACTGGGCCTGAACTACGCCGACCATGCCAAAGAACTGGCGTTCAAGGCACCAGAAACCCCGCTGGTGTTCCTGAAAGGGCCAAACACGATCATCGGCCATCAGGCAAACACCCGCCGACCGGCTGACGCCACTTATATGCACTACGAGTGCGAGCTGGCGGTGGTGATTGGCCAGCGCGGCAAGCACATTGCCAAGGCCGACGCCTGGCAGTACGTGGCCGGCTATACCGTGGCCAACGACTACGCCATCCGCGACTACCTGGAAAACTACTACCGGCCCAATCTGCGGGTAAAAAACCGCGACGGCTGCACCCCGCTGGGCCCATGGCTGACCGACCGCGACGATATTGCCAACCCGATGGCGCTGGCGCTGACCACTCGGGTGAATGGCGTGACCACGCAAACGGGCAGCACCGCCGACATGATTTTTGATATTCCGACCCTGATTGCCTATTTGTCGTCGTTTATGACGCTGAATCCGGGGGATGTGATTTTGACCGGCACGCCGGAAGGTCTGGCGGATGTGAAGGCCGGGGATGTGGTGGAAACCGAGATTGAAGGGCTGGGCTGTCTGGTGAACCGGATTGTCGATGATCAGACGTTTTTTGCGCCGGCTTGAAAGGGTTGGCCGGGCGTGGACTGCGCTGCGCGCAGGGCTGAATTAAGACGGGGTGGCGCCCCGTATGCGCCCTACTTTCTTTGCTTCGCCAAAGAAAGTAGGCAAAGAAAGGCGACCCGGGACGCCCGCCCTTCGCCTTCGGCTACGGGTGCCCTGCGCTTCTCGACAGTCAGGGCCGGCCCGGAAACTCGCGTCGGCTGCGCCGCCGCTCAAACAACCGTGCCGGACACCCCCCTGACTGTCTGCGATGCTCGGCGGGCTTTACGGGGGGTAAACCGGCGAGATGCCACCGCCTGTGCCATGTTGCTGACCGTATTGTGTCACGCACATGCCATCGCCCCATGGCCGGTATGTGAACGCTAAATTTTTGCTTTTGAGGTCACCATGATCAAACATCTCATCAACGGCCAGCAGGTCGAAAGTGCAGAAACCTTCCAGACCCTCAACCCCGCCACTGGCGAGGTGCTGGCCGAGGTGGCCAATGGCGGGGCCGATGAAATCAACGCCGCCGTCGCCGCCGCCAAAGCCGCCTTCCCCGGCTGGGCCGCCACCCCGGTCAAAGAACGCGCCCGCTTGATGCGTCAAGTCGGCGACCTGATTACCGCCCATGTGCCCGAGCTGGCCGAGCTGGAAACCCGCGACGCGGGCCAAGTCATCGGTCAGACCAAGAAGGCGCTGATTCCGCGTGCGGCGGACAACTTCCACTACTTTGCCGAGCTGGCCCAGCACCAGCATGGCGAAACCTACGACTCCGACACCGGCCACCTGAACTACACCCTGTGGCAGCCGGTCGGCGTGTGCGCGCTGATCTCGCCGTGGAACGTGCCCTTCATGACCGCCACCTGGAAGACCGCGCCCTGCCTGGCGCTGGGCAACACGGCGGTGATGAAGATGTCCGAACTCTCGCCCCTGACCGTCAGCCGCCTGGGCGAGCTGATTTTGGAGGCGGGCGTGCCTCCCGGCGTGTTCAACATCGTCCACGGCTTCGGCCAGAGCGCAGGCGAGCCGTTGATCTCGCACCCCGACGTGCGCTCCATCTCGTTCACCGGCTCCACCGCCACCGGCAACCGCATCGTCAAGACAGCAGGGCTGAAGAAGTTTTCGATGGAGCTGGGCGGCAAGTCGCCGTTCATCGTCTTTGCCGACGCCGACTACGAGCGTGCGCTGGATGCGGCGATCTTCATGATCTTCTCCAACAACGGCCAGCGTTGCACGGCGGGCTCGCGCATTCTGGTGCAGCACAGCATCTACGAAAAGTTCGTTGCCGACTTTGCTGCCCGCGCCGCCCGGCTGAAGGTGGGCGACCCGCTGGATCCCGACACCATCGTCGGCCCGATGATTTCCAAAGACCACTGGAACAAGGTCACCGGCTACATCGCCCTGGGTCAGGAAGAGGGCGCACGCTTGGTTTGCGGCGGCGGCACGCCCGAGCTGCCCGCGCACCTGCAAGGCGGCAACTGGGTGCAGCCCACGGTGTTTGCCGATGTGGACAACCGCATGCGCATCGCCCAGGACGAGATCTTTGGCCCGGTGCCTTGCCTGATCCCGTTCAAGACCGAAGAAGACGCCATCCGCATCGCCAACGACACGGATTACGGCCTGTCGTCTTACCTGTGGACGGAAAACACTGGTCGTGTGTTGCGCATGGCCAAGGCCATCGAAGCGGGCATGTGCTTTGTCAACAGCCAGAACGTGCGCGACCTGCGCCAGCCCTTTGGTGGCACCAAGGCGTCCGGCACCGGGCGCGAGGGCAACCACTACAGCTACGACGTGTTCTGCGAAGCCAAAAACGTCGCTGTTTCTTACGGCAGCCACCCGATTCCGCGCTGGGGCGTGTAAGCGCCGCACCCACCGTCAGGGGCGCGCCACGTCCGCGCTCCGGCCATTACAGAGGAGACAACCAAGTATGGGAAAACTCGCACTCGCCGCCAAAATCACCCACGTGCCGTCGATGTATTTGTCCGAGCAGGACGGCCCGCACCAGGGCTGCCGCCAGGCGGCCATCGACGGCCACCGGGAAATCGCCCGCCGCATGCGGGCGCTGGGCGTGGACACCGTGGTGGTGTTCGACACCCACTGGCTGGTGAATTCCGGCTACCACATCAACTGCGCGCCGTCGTGGGAGGGCATTTACACCTCCAACGAGCTGCCGCACTTCATCAAGAACCTGCCGTTTGCCTACCAGGGCAACCCGGCGCTGGGTCGCGCCATGGCCGAAGCTGCCACCGCCATGGGCGTACACACCCGCGCCCACGACGCCACCAGCCTGGCACCCGAATACGGCACGCTGGTACCGATGCGCTACATGAACGCCGACCAGCAGTTCAAGGTGGTGTCGGTGTCGGCGCTGTGTACGGTGCACAACCTGATGGACTCGGTCACGCTGGGCCGCGCCGTGCGCCAGGCCATTGAACAGCACTACGACGGTACGGTGGCGATTCTGGCGTCGGGCTCGCTGTCGCACCGCTTTGCCCAGAACGGCGTGTCCGAGCAATTCCTGCACAAGGTGTGGGATCCGTTTCTGGAAACGGTCGATCACCACGTGGTCGAGCTGTGGAAAAAGGGCGACTGGAAAACCTTCTGCGGCATGTTGCCCGAGTACGCGGTCAAGTGCCACGGCGAGGGGATGATGCACGACACCGCCATGCTGCTGGGCGCGCTGGGCTGGGACGCCTACCAAGGCTGCGCCGAGATCATCACCCCCTATTTTGGCAGCTCGGGCACCGGGCAGATCAACGCCATCCTGCCGGTGTGATTCCCGCTGGCGCAGTAGTCTTCCCCCCGGACGCCAGTTGGATGAGTTGACCACACGCTAATAGAACACAGGGGTTTTTTACATGGGCGAGATCGTTATGGCCGTCAAGGCCACACATGTGCCATCGATGCTGATTTCCGAGCAACCGGGGCCGGCGCACGGCTGCCGCCAGGCGGCGATTGACGCCGAGCGCGAGATTGGCCGCCGCGCCCGCGAGCGTGGGGTGGACACCTTTATCGTGTTCGACACCCACTGGCTGATCAACGCTGGCTTTCACATTAACAACAACGCGGTGCACGAAGGCCATTACACCAGCCATGAGTTTCCGCACTTCATCCAGGACTTGCCGTATCACTTTCCCGGTAACCCGGAACTGGGTCGGCTGATTGCCGAAGAAGCCACCGCGCTGGGGGTGAAAACCCGCGCCCATGAGGTGAAATCGCTGGATCTGGAATACGGCACCATCCTGCCGATGCGCTACATGAACGGCGACGGCGAGCAAAAAGTGGTGTCGATTGCCGCCTGGAGCACGTTTGGCAGCCTGGAAGAATCGCGCATTGTTGGCGAGGCGGTGGCCCGCGCGGTGGCGCGCAGCGACTGCCGCGCGGCCATTATCGCCAGCGGTTCGCTGTCGCACCAGATCTGGGAAAACCGCCTGGTCGAGCAAGGCTTTAACACCATCAGCCGCGAATTCAACAAGCAGGTGGATTTGCGGGTGATCCAGCTGTGGGAGCAAGGCGACTGGCCCACCTTCCTGCGCATGCTGCCCGAGTACGCCCAGTACTGCACCGGCGAAGGCCGCATGCACGACACCGCCATGCTGTTTGGCGCGCTGGGCTGGGACCAGTACCAGGGCCAGGCGGAAGTGCTGTGTCCGTACTTTGAAAGCTCGGGCACCGGCCAGGTGGTGATGGAACTGCCGGTGGCTGGCCGGGTGGTGCCGTCGTTGGGGTTGGAGATGCCGGTTTCCTGAGACGGAGAAATGGACAGAGGGATTCGCTGTGGTTCTGTCTGGATTCCCGCCTGCGCGGGAATGACGATGTGGGCCGCAATGGGCAGTGGTTTGCTCATGCTGGCGCAGGTGGCGCATCAGCTCCGTCGTCCCCGCGCAGGCGGGGACCCAGACCGGGCCACAGCGAACCCAAGCATCCCACCCGATGCACCGTGACTCACCCAAGCCGCCGCCGACACTCGCTGTGCCAAGTAAGGAGATACCCATGCCACATCTGATTGTCGAATACACCGACAACCTGAAAGCCGAGGCGGAGATTCCCGCCCTGCTGAAAAAATCCAACGACATCCTGATTGCCCAGGGTGGCGTGTTTCCCACTGGCGGCATCCGCGCCCGCGCGCTGTGCCTGTCGGAATACTGCGTGGCCGATGGCAGCTCGGACGATGCCTTTGTTCACCTCACCCTGAAAATTGGTGCCGGGCGCAGCCCGGAGGCCAAGCAGAAAGTAGGTGATGAGTTGTTCGAGATGATCAAGGCGCATTTTGCCGCGCTGTACGCGCGCCGACCGCTGGCCTTGTCGATGGAGATTGTCGAATTCTCCGAGGCCGGCACCTGGAAGCACAACAATATTCACGCCCGCTACCGCAAGGCTTGAGCGGGCTTTCTGGAGAGTTTTCCCATGCTGACCCCCGCCATCCATCTGGATCTGGCCCGCCAGCTGCATCAGGCCGAACAAGGCCGCGAGCAGATTCTAGCGCCGTCGCTGCAATACCCCGACATCACCATCGAAGACGCCTATGCCGTGCAAAAGGCGTGGGTGGCGATCAAGCTGGCCGAGGGCCAGAAGATTGTCGGCCATAAAATCGGCCTGACCTCGCGCGCCATGCAGATGTCCTCGCAAATCAACGAACCGGACTTTGGCACCCTGCTGGACGAAATGGTCTACAAGGACGCCGCCGATATTGCCTGCGCGCGCTTTATCGACCCCATGGTGGAAGTTGAACTGGCCTTTATCCTGAAAGACCGGCTGGAAGGCGAGCAGGTGACCATTTTTGACGTGCTGTCGGCCACCGATTATGTGGTGCCGGCGGTGGAGATCATCGACGCACGCTGCCACCGCATCGACCCGGCCAGCAAGCGCCCGCGCAAGGTGATGGACACCATTTCCGACAATGCCGCCAATGTGGGCATCATCCTCGGCGGGCGGCCGATCAAGCCGCTGGAGCTGGACCTGCGCTGGGTGTCGGCCCTGCTGTACAAAAACGGCGTGATCGAGGAAACCGGCGTTGCCGCTGGCGTGCTCAACCACCCGGCCAACGGCATTGCCTGGCTGGCCAAAAAATTCGCCCCGCATCAGGTGGCGCTGGAGCCGGGGCAGATCATCCTGGCCGGTTCATTCACCCGGCCCGTGAAGGTGAAGGCCGGCGACACCATCCATGTCGATTACGGCCCGCTGGGCAATATCAGCACCCGTTTTGTCTGAGGAGCGCCCGTGATGGACATGCCTGTGAATCCCTTCAAGCGTGCGCTGGCCACTGGCCAGACGCAAATTGGCCTGTTTCTCGGCCTGGCGCACGCCTACAGCGCCGAAATTGTCGCCACCGCCGGTTTTGACTGGCTGTTGATCGACGGCGAACACGGCCCCAACGACCTGCAAGGCATCATTGCCCAGTTGCAGGCGCTGGCTCCGTATCCGGTGCGCCCGGTGGTGCGCACACCAGACCACGACGTGGCGCGCATCAAGCAATGGCTGGATGGCGGCGCGCAAACGCTGATGGTGCCGATGGTGGAATCCGCCGCCGATGCCGCAAAACTGGTGCGTGCCATGCGCTACCCGCCGCACGGCGTGCGCGGCGTGGGCACGGCCATGGCGCGTGCCGCGCGCTGGAATGGCGTGGCGGACTACTTTGCCCGCGCCGATGGCGAAATGTGCCTGATCGTGCAGATTGAATCCACCCACGGCCTGGCCGCGCTGGACGAGATTCTGGCGGTGGACGGCGTGGACGCGGTGTTTATCGGCCCGTCCGACCTGGCGGCGTCGATGGGCCATCTGGGTCAGCCCGGCCATCCCGAGGTCAAGGCAGCGGTGGAAACCGCCATCGGCCAGATTGCCGCCGCTGGCAAGGCCGCTGGGGTGTTTTCTGCTGACCCGGCCACCGCTGGCGCGTATCAGGCTATCGGCGCGCGCTTTCTGCTGGTGGGCGTGGATACCCTGTTATTGCGCAACGCCGCCGTGGCGCTGGCCGACCGCTTCAAGCCCGCCGCCGCTGCCGCTGCCGGTGCTGCCTACTGAGCACTGATCTATTGAGCTGCACACAACCCCCGTGCAGCGATCCTGGCCAGGCGTGCTGCCGCAGACATCAACGCCAGGAGGGTTTCGTGCGCAGCGCTCTTCCCCCATTGCCGATCAAGGAGATTCCCATGCTGACCCTGCAAGACCCGACGCTGCTGCGCAGCGCCTGCTACATCAACGGCGTCTGGACGCTGGCCGACAGCGGCGACACCGTGGCGGTGAGCAACCCGGCCACTGGTGACACACTGGCCCACGTGCCGCGCTGCGGCACCGCCGAAACCGAGCGCGCCATTGCCGCCGCCGAACAGGCGCTAAAAACCTGGCGCGACACCACGGCTGCCGAGCGCAGCCGCATTCTGCGCCGCTGGTTTGACCTGTTGCTGACCCATCAGGAAGACCTGGCGCGCATCATGACTGCCGAGCAAGGCAAGCCGCTGGCCGAGGCGCGCGGCGAAATCGCCTATGCGGCGGCGTATATCGAATGGTTTGCCGAAGAAGCCAAGCGCGCCTACGGCGAGGTGATTCCGTCGCCGTTCAAAGACCGTCAGCTGGTGGTTACCCAGGAGCCAGTGGGCGTGTGCGCGGCCATCACGCCGTGGAATTTCCCGTCGGCGATGATCACCCGCAAAGTGGCCCCGGCGCTGGCCGCCGGCTGCACCATCGTGCTCAAGCCCGCCGAACAAACCCCGCTGTCGGCGCTGGCGCTGGCCGAACTGGCCGAGCGCGCTGGCGTGCCAGCCGGCGTGTTCAGCGTGGTCACCGGCAAGGCTTCGGCAATTGGCGCGGTGATGACCGCCAGCCCGGTGGTGCGCAAGCTCACCTTCACCGGCTCGACGCCGATTGGCCAGCTGCTGATGCAGCAATGCGCCGGCACAGTCAAAAAACTCTCGCTGGAGCTGGGCGGCAATGCGCCGTTCATCGTGTTTGACGACGCCGACCTGGACGCCGCCGTGGCCGGTGCCATGGCGTCGAAATACCGCAACGCCGGCCAGACCTGCGTGTGCTCCAATCGCTTTCTGGTGCAGGACGGCGTGTACGACGCCTTTGCCGCCAAGCTGGCTGCTGCGGTGGCGGCACTGAAGGTGGGCAATGGCATGGACGACGGCGTGACCCAAGGTCCACTGATCGACCAGGCGGCCATTGCCAAGGTGGAAGAACTGGTGCAGGACGCCGTCAGCAAGGGGGCCAGGGTGGTGGCCGGTGGCCAGCGCCATGAATTGGGCGGCACCTGGTACGCGCCCACCGTGCTGGCGGACGTGACCCCCGCCATGGCGGTGGCCAGGGAAGAAATCTTTGGCCCGGTGGCACCGTTGTTCCGCTTCAAGACCGAAGCCGAAGCGATGCAGATGGCCAACGACACCGAATTTGGCCTGGCGGCGTATTTTTACTCGAAAGACCATGGCCGCGTCTGGCGGGTGTCCAGGCAGCTGGAGTACGGCATGGTTGGCGTCAACACCGGGATGATTTCCACTGAAGTGGCACCGTTTGGCGGGGTGAAATTGTCTGGCGTAGGCCGCGAAGGCTCCAGCCATGGCCTGGCTGAATACATGGAAACCAAATACCTGGCACTGGCCGGGCTGTGAACGGCAGGGATGCGGCCACGGCGTGGCGAAGGTGAAATCCCGTTGAGCGCAGTTTGTTGAGTGACTTCCCCGCCCCACGCTGTGGTGAATTCTGGATTCCCGCCTGCGCGGGAATGACGGGGTGGGGTGCTGCGAGTGGTGTGTCGTATTCCGCCACCCGATTGACGCCCACCCCCGCGTCGTCCCCGCGCAGGCGGGGACCCAGGCAAGGTGCCACGACGTGGTGACGGTGAAAGTGCGTTGATCGTGGTTGGTTGAGTGATTCCCTCGCCCCACGCTGTGGTGAATCCTGGATTCCCGCCTGTGCGGGAATGACGGGGAGGCGTGCCGCGAGTGGTGTGTCGTATTTCGCCACCCGATTGACGCCCACCCCCGCGTCGTCCCCGCGCAGGCGGGGACCCAGGCAAGGCACCACAACGTGGTGACGGTGAAAGTGCGTTGATCGTGGTTGGTGAGTGACTTCCCCGCCCCACGCTGTGGTGAATCCTGGATTCCCGCCTGCGCGGGAATGACGGGGTGGGGTGCCGCGAGTGGTGTGTCGTATTCCGCCACCCGATTTACGCCCATCCCCGCGTCGTCCCCGCGCAGGTGGGGACCCAGGCAAGGCACCACAACGTGGTGACGGTGAAAGTGCGTTGATCGTGGTTGGAGAGTGACTCCCCCGCCCCACGCTGTGGTGAATCCTGGATTCCCGCCTGCGCGGGAATGACGGGGTGGGGTGCCGCGAGTGGTGTGTCGTATTCCGCCACCCGATTGACGCCCACCCCCGCGTCGTCCCCGCGCAGGCGGGGACCCAGGCAAGGCACCACAACGTGGTGACGGTGAAAGTGCGTTGATCGTGGTTGGTGAGTGATTCCCCCGCTCCACGCTGTGGTGAATCCTGGATTCCCGCCTGCGCGGGAATGACGAGGTGGGGCACCGCGAGTGGTGTGTCGTATTGCGCCGCCCGATTGACGCCCACCCCCCGCGTCGTCCCCGCGCAGGCGGGGACCCAGGCAAGGCACCACAACGTGGTGACGGTGAAAGTGCGTTGATCGTGGTTGGTGAGTGATTCCCCCGCCCCACGCTGTGGTGAATCCTGGATTCCCGCCTGCGCGGGAATGACGGGGTGGGGTGCCGCGAGTGGTGTGTCGTATTGCGCCGCCCGATTGACGCCCACCCCCGCGTCGTCCCCGCGCAGGCGGGGACCCAGTAGCCCCCATGGCAAGCCACCGTGGATTTGCCCGCCCTTCGGCGCTCAAGGCCGGGGGCGTGGCTTTTGCCCGCGCAGTGTTTGTGCATTCTGTGCACATCGGCACACGCAAGATGACGGCTAACCTTGCTGTCTTTACCCTGAGCCTCCCCCATTGTCTGTCAGGAGCCCTGATGTTTTCTCGTCCACCCTTGCCGGCGGCGCGGCTGATCGTGCTGCTCGGCGCACTGGTTGCCTTCGGGCCGCTCGCCATCGACCTGTATCTGCCGGCGCTGCCAGCGATGGCCAGCGGGCTCGCCGCGTCGGCGGAAAGGGTGCAACTGTCGATTACCGTCTTCCTCGCCGGCTTTTCGCTGGGCATGCTGTTCTACGGGCCGATTTCCGACCGCTATGGCCGGCGCACGGTGATGCTCTCCGGCATCGTGCTGTTTGCCGCGGCCAGCCTGGCCTGCATGCTGGCGACGGCGGTCGAGCAACTGATCGTTGCCCGCTTCGTCCAGGCGCTTGGCGGTGGCGCAGCCTCGGTGCTGGCGCGCGCCGTGGTGCGCGACGTGTACACGCCGACCGAAGCGATCCGCAAACTCTCGCTGATGGCCATGGTGACGGCGATTGCGCCGCTGCTGGCACCGCTGCTCGGCAGCCTGCTGCTCGTCCAGTTCGGCTGGCGCGGTACCTTCGCTGCCGTCGTGCTGTGGGGCGTGCTCAGCCTGCTCGTCGTCTGGTTCCAGTTGCCGGAAACCCTGCCGGCCGAGCAGCGCGGTCAGCTGCCGCTGAGTCGGGCTTTTGCCATCTACGGCAGCCTGCTTGTCGATCCGGTGGCGCTCGGCCTGATGCTGGCCGGTGGCATGTCCTTCGCCGCGATGTTTGCCTACATCACGGCCAGTCCCTTCTATTTCATCGAGCTGCACGGCTTTTCGCCCTTCGCCTACGGCCTGCTCTTTGCGAGCAACGCGGTTGGCATCTTCGCCGCCAATTACGCCAACAGCCGCCTGGTCAAGGCCAGGGGGCCGGTTGTCATGGCCGGCATCGGTAGCGGCCTGGGCTTTTTGGGCGCGGTGCTGCTGTGGGTTGCGGTTGGTGTGAACGACGCACTGCCGGCGGTGATCGTCGGTCTCTTTATCGTGGTCAGCATGACCGGCCTGCTCGGTGCCAACTGTGTCGGTTTGCTGATGGCGCGTTATCCGCAGAACGCCGGCGCGGCTGCCGCGCTGTTCGGGGCCAGCCAGTTCGGTCTGGGCATGCTGGCCAGTGCAACGATCAGTTATTTCCATAGTCCAAACGGCCAGGCGATGGCTTGGGTCATTCTGGTTGTTTCGGGTGTTTCCCTGCTTGGCTGGTTCATGTTTCGAGTGTGCGGCCATCGCGGTCAATGATTCGAAAAGCTTGGGAGAGACGACATGAATGCTGCTGCCTACCGCGAGGCCGAGGCCCATCTGGCCAGTGATACCCAGTATCTTGGGGTGCGTGCCGAGCATGCGCTGGGCCGCCCTGATGCGACGCTGTTCAGCCTCGACGTGGATGAAGCATCCACCCGCCTCTCCGCTGTCTATAACACCAACCGCCTGCACCTGGCGGGACGGGCGCAGGATTTCCGGATGCGGCTGCGGACTTCGCAAATCGGCAGCCTGGGCCTGGCAACGCTGGCTTTCGGGACCGAGATCGATATTGAACAGTCGGGTGATCGCCCCTTTGTTCTGGTCACGACCCAGATCAGCGGCTTTTCCCGGGTGACGACCCCAGCCGGAACGGCTGCCGGCGGGCGCGGCTTCGTGGTCGTCGATTCGGCGGGGCAACTGGTCAGCAAACGCTTCAGTGCCGACAGCGAGCGCTGCAATGTGCGGGTCGATCAGGCGGCGCTGGATGCCAAATGCGCAGCCTTGCTGGATCGGCCGCTGGACAAGCCGCTGCGCTTTTCGCCCTTTGGCTGCAACAACGGCCTGGTCGAGCGGCGCTGGATTGGCCTGCTGCAGATGTTGCTCGGTTATGTCGGCATGCCGGTGCCTGCATCGTCAGGGCCAATTATTCACAACCTGGAAGAAGCGGTGCTGCTGCACCTGCTGCTCGAGCACGAGCATTCGTACAGCGACGCCTTGCGCCATCCGGCTGCTGGCCTGGCACCGCGCCATGTCAAGCGGGCCGAGGATTACATTCGCGCCCATGCCCGGGAGGCGCTGACGCTGGAACGGCTTGCGGCGGCAGTGGGGTGCAGCATTCGCACGCTGTCCGACGGCTTTCACAAGGCGAGGGGCACGACACCGATGAATTTCCTGCGCCAGGTGCGCATGGCCGGCGCGCGCAGCGATTTGCAACAGGGGCCGGCAGTGGGCGGTGTTTCAGAAATTGCGCTGGCCTGGGGCTTCAATCACCTGGGCCGTTTTTCCGCCGACTATCGCCGCTGTTTCGGCGAATCCCCCTCGGAAACCCTGCGCCGGGGGCGCTGAACCAAAATCCGCCAGATGCGGACAAGCATCGCCGGATCCGGATAGTTGCCGGCGGGGTGTCTTCCTATGATGTATTGGTTGGCTTGATGCCCATCGCGCCAACCACATGAGGAGACATCTAAATGAGAATTTTGCCAACCCGCCGCCTGCTCGTCGCCGGCCTTGCCCTGGCAGCAGCCCAGGCCAGCCAGGCCCAGGAAGTGACGTTCAGGATTGCCCATTTCCTGCCCGCTGTTGCCTCGACCCAGAAAGTCGTGCTGCAGCCCTGGTGCGACGAAATGGGGAAGCTGTCCAATGGACGCATCAAGTGCCAGTTCTATCCCTCCCTGCAGTTGGGCGGCACGCCGGCCCAGCTGGCTGATCAGGTCAAGAACGGTGTTGCCGACATCGCCTGGACCGCACCGGGATATTCGACCGGACGTTTCCCGAAAACCGAGGCCCTTGAACTGCCCGGCGTACTGCCTTTGGGGGGCCTGCTGAGCGGGCGTGCCATCTGGACGTTTTTTGGACAACACCTGACGGGTGAATACAAGGATTACAAAGTGCTCGCCATGCACGGTGACGGCGGCATGAATATTCACACGGCGACAAAACATCTGGCAAGCGCCGAGGATTTCAAGGGCGTCAAGCTGCGCTCACCCAACCGGACCATTGCCCGCACGCTGACCGCGCTGGGTGCGACACCGGTGGCCATGCCGCCCGCCCAGGTGACCGAGGCTATCTCGAAGGGCGTCGTCGATGGTGCCTCGGCGGTGTGGGAAGTGATGTTGCCGACCAAGCTCGACGAAGTGACCAAATTCCATTTCGAAACGCCGGCTGATCGTCCGGTGATGGGGGCCACCGTGCTGGTGCTGCTGATGAACAAGCAGAAGTACGAATCCCTGCCGGCTGATCTCAAGGCGATTGTCGACAAGACCTCGGGTTTGCCGCTGGTCGAGCGTTACGGCAAGGCCTGGGATGAGGCCTCGATGGTGGCCCGCAACAAGGTCAAGGCGGCACCGGGCCACACCGTGACCGTCGTTTCCGGCGCGAAATACAACGCCATCCTGAAGCAGGCCGAAGTGGTCGAAAAGGAATGGCTGGCCGATGCCAAGGCCAAAGGCATCAACGGCGAAGCCCTGCTTGCCGCTGCCCGTGCCGCCGCCCGCAAGCCGTCGAACTGAATAACCAGCAAACAGGAGCAAAGCCATGAGCAAGTATTACGACCATCCCCAGCGCTTCGGTGAGGAAGAGTGGAACGCCCGCATCAAGCTGGCCAGTGTTTACCGCATCTTCGCCTACCTCGGCTGGGACGAGCTGATCTACAACCATATCTCGCTGCGCGTGCCGGGGCCGGACAAGCATTTTCTGATCAACCCGTTCGGCCTGCACTACAAGGATGTCTGCGCTTCCAACCTGGTCAAGGTGGACATCAAGGGCAATATCATCGGCCACGCCGACTGGCCGATCAATCCGGCCGGCTTCACCTTCCATTCGGCCATCCACGACAAGGTGGCGGACGGGCACTGTGTGATGCATGTGCATACGACGCCGACCCAGGCGGTCTGCTGTCTGAAAGACGGACTGTCGTACAGCAACTTCTACGCGGCCCAGCTCTACGGCAAAATTGCCTGGCACGAGTTTGAAGGGATTACCGTCCATCTCGACGAAGGCGAACGCATCCTGGCCAGTGCCGGCGACAAGCCGGTGCTGATGCTGCGCAACCATGGTCCGGTGGTGATTGGCGCGACGCTGGCGCAGGCTTTTTCGCTGATGTGGCTGGTCAACCGCGCCTGTGAAGTGCAACTGGCCTCGCAATCGATGGGTGCCGTGGTCGAGATTCCTGAGCCGGTGCTGAACAAGTGCGTTGCCGATTCCTTGAATTTTGATCCCAAATATGGAGCAGGCGAGGATGCGTTGGCAGCATTGACCCGGATCATCGACCGGCTCGATCCGTCGTATCGCTACTGAGTCATCGCGACGGCCTGCCGTGTGGCCCGGTGCCGGTTGAGTCGCGTGCCTGGCCGATGCGTTCACGTGTCGGCCAGTTTTTTTTGGGGGATGCTGGCGTGTTGCGCTGCGATAAGAACAGACGGGAGACAAAGATTAAATTAATATATTAGTATTAACGCGTATCCGCGTGTGGCCGGCCCACTTTGGTTTCTTAATGACTGATCTGTTTTTGCCTGATTGATTACGCTGGTTCCTGTGATGCCCATGCCTTCTTCCCTCCCCGATTACCGCGCCCCTCATGGCCGGTGGCGGTGTCTGCCTGGCCTGCCCGTCGCCATCCTGCGCGTTTGCAGCAGCATCAAAATCAGGCTGTCCGATGAATGTACGTTTGCAATGGTGGCAAGCATCTGATGGTTCTCCCTGCCGGTATGCGCGCCCTAGCGCATCGTAATTTCCGTTTTTATTTTGCCGGCCAGGCGGTATCGATTCTGGGCTCGTGGATTCAGCAGGTGGCCATGGCCTGGCTGGTGTACCGCATCACCGGCTCTGCCGCGCTGCTGGGCGTGACCGCGTTCGCCGCGCTGATTCCGCAGCTGCTGATTGGCCCGCTGGCCGGCGCGTGGGTGGACAAGCACGACAAACGCCGTGCGCTGTTATGGGTTCAGGCGCTGCTGACCACGCAGGCATTGCTGCTGGCGTGGCTGACCTGGATGGACTGGGTCAGCGCCTGGCTGCTGGTGGCGATGTCGGCGCTGATGGGGGTGCTCAATAGCTTTGACACGCCCTTGCGCCAGTCGCTGATCAGCGCGTTTGTGGGCCGACGCGAAGATTTGCCCAATGCGCTGGCACTGAACGCCATGCTGTTCAACAGCGGACGCTTCATCGGCCCGCCGATTGCCGGCCTGCTGCTGGCCAATCTGTCGGAAGCCGCCTGCTTTGCCGTCAATGCGCTGTCGTTTCTGGCGCTGATTGCCGCTGTCAGCAGCATTCGCCTGCACGCCCTGCCCAGGGCGCAGGGCTCGATGGGCGATGTGTTCCGGGAAGGGGTGGTGTACGCCTGGCACACCTGGCTGGTGCGCATGCTGATTCTTACCCTGATTGCGCTCAACCTTACCGCCTCGGCTTACGCGGTGCTGCTGCCGGTGTTTGCCCGCGACGTGTTTGCCGGCGACGCACGCACGCTGGGCTGGCTATGGGGCGCGGCGGGCTGCGGCGCGTTTTTGTCCACGTTGTATCTGGCCACCCGCCAGTCCATGCCTGGCCTGGTGCGCAGCATTGTCTGGGGCGCGGCCATGAGCGCGCTGGCGCTGGCGGTGTTTGGCCTGACCCGTCAGCTGCCGGTGGCGCTGGCCGCCATGGTGGTGTTGGGCTTTGGCATTTCGGTCAGCAATGTGGGCATCAATATGGTGCTGCAAAGCACCGCGCCCGACCGGCTGCGCGGTCGGGTGGTGTCGTTTTTCACTTCGGCACGCTTTGGCTTTGACGCGCTGGGCGGGCTGATTGCCGGCGTGCTGGCCACTGCGCTGGGCGCGGGGGTGACGCTGGCGCTGGAAGGCGGCGTGCTGCTGGGCTTTGTGCTGTTTCTGCTCAGCCGCCACCGCGCCTTGCGCCAGGCGATTGACCGGCACGACCCGGCGGCGCACTGAGTCAAGCATTCGATGCCACGCCATTTTGGCCTGGCAGGACGCTCCCTTTTGCGCGCAGGCAGCGCCGATATCAGCCGATACGGGCCACCACTTCGATTTCCACCTTCACATCACGCGGCAAACGCGCCACCTGCACGGTGGAGCGCGCCGGGGTGTGGCTGCCAAAGCGGGCGGCGTACACGGCGTTCATGGCGGCAAAGTCGTTCATGTCGGCCAGAAACACGGTGGTTTTCACCACCTTGTCAAAACCACCACCAGCGGCGGTCAGCACGGCGTGCAGATTGTCCAGCACCTGGGTGGTCTGCACCGTCACATCGCCGTCCACCAGCTCGCCAGCGGCGTTCAGCGGAATCTGGCCGGAAGTGAACAGCCAGCCGTCCACCGCCACGGCTTGGGCGTAGGGGCCGATGGCTTGCGGGGCGTCGGGGGTTTGGATGATGTTCATGAAAGCTCCAGTAAAAATGGCGAAAAAATCGGTTTGGGTGGCAATCTGCCGGGGCGTGCGCGTGCAGAAAACAGCGGGCCAGACCGGCAGTATAGTGGCTGTGGCCCGGTGAAGTTCCGGTTTAAACCGCCTATTGGCAGGGAATTCAGCTGGTTTGCCGCCTCCGTGCCTGCCGCGTGCTTATCCGCCCGGTTTGGCCAGTGCCAGCCAGGCCATGGTGGCTAGCACGCCCAGCGCCAGGCCATACGCCACCCCACGCTGGGCGGCAGTCTTGCCCCGTTTCAGCGCCACACTGCCCAGCGCGATATACACCAGCAACAGCCACAGCTTGCCGGCCAGCCACGGGTGCTCCAGCGGGTTAAGCCGGGCTTGAATGGCCAGGGTAACGCCGGCGACCAGCAAGACGGTGTCGATCAGGTGCGGGGCGATGCGCCAGAAGCGCGCCCGCAAGGCCAGCGGTCGCCAGGCGCGCAGCCCGCCACGGAGGATAAACAACAGCGCGGTCAGCGCCACGCAGCTCAGGTGCAGGTGTTTAAGGGCAAGATAGCTCATCGGCAGATCATAGCGTGGGGGCGGAAGGCTGGCTATCCCGCGCGCCACGCCAACCCCAGGCGGCGCATGCCGTATAATCCGGCTTTTGGCCAAGGCCACAGGACACTCCCATGCAACACGAAGAATTTGCGCTGGACAAGGAATACATCGCCCTCAACGACCTGCTGAAGGTGTGCGGGGTGGTCGATAGCGGCGGTGCCGGCAAGGCGCTGGTGGCCAGCGGCGCGGTCAGCGTCGATGGCGCACAGGAGCTGCGCAAAACCTGCAAGATTCGCCCAGGCCAGACGGTCAGCGGCGAAGGGTTTGAAATCCGGGTGACGGCGGCGGCATGAGCGCAAGCGACGACGAGATTTTCGACCCGGAGCCCGAAGCCCCCGAACCGCTGGCCGACGGGGCCTGCTGCGGCAGCGGCTGTGAAAACTGCGTGCTGGACAGCTATCAGGCGGAGCTATCGGCTTACCGGCTGAAACACTGGCAGTGGGTGCAGCGGCAGGCCCAACGCCAGGCTGGCCACGGCGCTGACGGGGCAAGCTGTTAGAATGCCGCTTTTACTTCAAGGCATGCTGCCATGGCCAAGCTAGATTTGCACTGCCACTCCACCGCTTCCGACGGTGCCTTGCCGCCCGATGAGCTGGTGGCGCGTGCGGCGGCGCGTGGCTCGCGCATGCTGGCGCTGACCGACCATGACTGTACCGCCGGGCTGGCGCTGGCGCGTCAGGCCGCTGAGCAGGCCGGGCTGGATCTGATCAACGGGGTGGAAATCTCGGTGTCCTGGCAAAAGCGCGCCGTGCATATTGTGGGCCTGGATATCAACCCGGACTGCCCGGCGCTGGTGGCCGGGCTGCATTCGGTGCGTGAAGGCCGGGTGGAGCGCGCCCGGCGCATGGGCGAGGCGCTGGCCAAAATTGGCATTCATGGCGCGTTTGACGGCGCGCTGCAGCGCTGTGGCAACCCGGAAATGATTGGCCGCACCCACTTTGCCCGGTTTCTGGTGGACAGCGGCGAAGTCAAAAATGTCGCGGCGGTGTTTCGCAAGTATCTGGTCAAGGGCAAGCCCGGCTATGTGGCGCACGAATGGGCGACGCTGGCCGATGCGGTGAGCTGGATTCGCCAGGCCGGCGGCATTGCGGTGATTGCCCACCCAGGCCGTTATGAAATTGGCCGCATGCTGATGGAACAACTGGTCGAGGACTTCAAGGCCGTGGGCGGCGAAGCGATTGAAGTGGTCAGCGCCAGCCACACCCTGGATCAAAGCCATAAGTTTGCCCTGCTGGCGGCGCGGATGGAGTTGCTGGCCAGCGCCGGCAGTGATTTTCATGCGCCCGGCGAAGGCGGGCGCGATGTGGGCCTCACGGCCAATTTACCCCCGATTTGCGTGCCGGTGTGGAGCCGCTTCAGCCCACCCCGCGCCACGCCAAGCGCTGACTGAAACGACGCTGCCAATCATGTCCCAACTGTTTCATATTCATCCCGACAATCCGCAGGCGCGGCTGATCCGCGAAGCGGTCAAACTCATCCAGCAGGGCGGGGTGGTGGCTTACCCCACCGATTCCTGCTACGCGCTGGGCTGCCATCTGGGCGACAAACGGGCGATGGAGCGCATCATGGCGATTCGCCAGCTGGATTTGCGCCACCATTTCACCCTGGTGTGCCGTGATTTGTCCGAACTGGGCAGCTACGCCAAGGTAGACAACGCCCAGTACCGCCTGCTCAAGGCCGCCACGCCGGGTGCCTTCACCTTTATTCTGCAAGCCAGCAAGGAAGTGCCCCGGCGCACCCTGCACCCCAAACGCAACACCATCGGCCTGCGCGTGCCCGAGCATCCGGTGGCGCAAGCCTTGCTGGAAGGGCTGGGCGAGCCCTTGCTGTCGTGTACGCTAATGCTGCCCGGCGAAGCCGAGCCCCCCAGCGACCCGCTGGAGATTCGCGACCAGCTGCAAAACCAGCTGGAGCTGGTGATTGACGGCGGCTATTGCGGGGTAGCGCCCACCACGGTGATCGACCTGACCGACAGCGCGCCCCAGCTGATTCGCCGGGGCGCTGGCGACTGGATCAAGCTGGGGCTGGAACCCTGACGCCAAAATCTGGCCCAAGCCCTCACGCGCCGCCTCCGGCCCGCCGGCGGCTTTTGTCTGCCTGTTACCTTAGGATCGCCATGGACGAGCTGAATCTGATTCAAAAAATCGCGGTATTTGCCTTGCCGGTGATTTTTGCCATCACCGGCCACGAGGCCGCGCATGCCTATATGGCCCGCTACTTTGGCGACAACACCGCCCATCTGGCCGGGCGGACCACGTTCAACCCAATCCGGCATATCGACCCGATTGGCACCGTGCTGCTGCCGCTGCTGTGCCTGGCAGTGGGTGGCTTTATCTTTGGCTGGGCCAAGCCGGTGCCGGTGCGCTTTGACAAGCTGCGCCAGCCCAAGCGCGACATGCTGTGGGTGTCGGCTGCCGGGCCGGGGGCCAATTTGCTGATGGCGGTGCTGTGGGCGCTGCTGTTCAAGCTGGCGCTGGCAATGAGCAACGACTACACCGAGCCGATGGCGCTGATGGCGCAGGCCGGCATTCTGATCAATGTCATGCTGATGGTGCTTAACCTGCTGCCCATTCCGCCGCTGGATGGCGGGCGCATGCTGATGAGCGTGCTGCCCAACCGCCAGGCCTGGCAACTGTCGCGGCTGGAGCCTTACGGTATGTGGATCCTGATTGGCCTGATGGCCACCGGCCTGTTGTCGGTGCTGATGAACCCGCTGGTCAAGGCCAGCTATCGTTTTCTGAATGCCTTGATATAATTCTGCGTCATCCGGGCCGCAGGTGTGGCCCGTGGACGAATCCAACCCCGAAAGTCCTCCATGTATTCCGAACGTGTTCTTTCCGGCATGCGCCCGACCGGCAGCCTGCACCTGGGTCACTACCATGGTGCGCTGAAAAACTGGGTGAAACTGCAAGGCGAGCATGAGTGCTTTTTCTTTGTGGCCGACTGGCACGCGCTGACCACCAGCTACGACGACCCGTCGATCATCGCCAAAAGCACCTGGGACATGGTCATCGACTGGCTGGCCGCCGGGGTGGATCCGGCCCAGGCCACGCTGTTCATCCAGAGCCGGGTGCCCGAACACGCCGAGCTGCACCTGTTGCTGTCGATGATCACTCCGCTGTCCTGGCTGGAGCGCGTGCCGACTTACAAGGACCAGATCGAAAAACTGTCGCACAAGGATCTGGGCACCTACGGCTTTCTGGGTTACCCGCTGATGCAGTCGGCGGACATCCTGATTTACCGCGCCATGTTCGTGCCGGTGGGCGAAGACCAGATTCCGCACATCGAAATCACCCGCGAAATTGCCCGCCGCTACAACCACATCTATGGCCGCGAGGCAGGCTTTGAAGAAAAGGCCGAAGCCGCAGTGAAAAAGATGGGCAGCAAGAAAGCCCGCCTGTACGAAGACCTGCGCACCCGCTACCTGCAGGGCGGCGACGAAGAAGCGCTGGAATCGGCCCGCGCGCTGCTGGCTGACACGCAGAACCTGTCGATTGGCGACCGTGAGCGGCTGTTTGGCTACCTGGAAAACAAGGGCAAGGTGATTCTGGTCGAGCCGCAGGCGCTGCTGACCGAAGCCAGCCGCATGCCCGGCCTGGATGGCCAGAAGATGTCCAAGAGCTACGGTAATGGCATCTTCCTGCGCGAAGACCCGGCGTCAGTCAGCAAAAAGGTGCGCAGCATGCCCACCGACCCGGCGCGGGTGCGCCGCACCGACCCCGGCGATCCAGAAAAATGCCCGGTGTGGCAGCTGCATCAGGTGTACACCGACGCCAACACCCACGACTGGGTGCAAAGCGGCTGTCGCAGCGCCGGTATTGGCTGCCTGGACTGCAAGCAGCCGGTGATTGACGGCATCCTGGCCGAACAGCAGCCGATGTTTGAACGCGCCCAGCAGTATCTGGACGACCCCACTCTGGTCAAGAGCATTGTGGCCGATGGCTGTGAGCGGGCGCGCCAGATTGCCCAGGAAACCATGCGCGACGTGCGCGAAGCCATGGGGCTGGGTTACGTGTGACTGTCACGCCATCTGGCCTGACCTTGCCGGGTTGGGCCATCCGCCTCAGAGGCGGCCATGACTGAGCTGGCCGCTTCCCCCGCCCCTCCGGTGATGCCGCCGCTGGCCACCCTGTTTGGCGAAGCGGTGCAGGACGCCCCGCACGACCTGTTTATTCCTCCAGACGCCTTGCGGGTGTTTCTGGAAAGCTTTGAAGGCCCGCTGGATCTGCTGCTCTATTTGATCCGCAAGCAGAATCTCAATGTGCTGGATATCCCGATGGCGCGCGTGACCGCGCAGTATATGGATTACATTGGTGCCATGCGCGCCGAGCGCATGGAGCTGGCCGCCGAATACCTGCTGATGGCGGCGCTGCTGATTGAAATCAAATCGCGCCTGCTGCTGCCGCGCCCACCCAGCGACGACGAAGCCGAAGTGGACGACCCGCGCGCCGAACTGGTGCGCCGGCTGCTGGAGTACGAACAAATCAAGCTGGCAGCGCTGGCACTGGACGCGCTACCGCAGGCCGAGCGCGACTTTGCCTGGCTGGCGGTGCTGGTGGAGCAAAGCGCCGAAGTGCGCCTGCCGGATATCTGCCCCGCCGACCTGAAAACCGCCTGGCTGTCGATCCTGGCCCGCGCCAAAAACACCCGCCACCATCAGGTGGAACAGGACAGCCTGTCGGTGCGCGAACAGATGAGCCGCATCCTGCGCTACCTGAATGGCCGCGGCCATGTGGGGTTTGACGAGCTGTTTGAGCTGGAACTGAGCGTGCCTTATCTGGTGGTGAACTTTATCGCCATTCTGGAACTGGCCAAGGAAGGGCTGCTGTCGATCACCCAGGACGCACCGTATCAGCCGATTTATGTGCGGCTGGGACGGGGGGAGTGAGAGAGTGTAGTGGGCCTCTCAGAAGTGATAACGATCATCCGCGCAAAGGTGAACATATTTCCAGGAGCCATCACGTCCTGCGGTGGCGCGATAATGTGCCAAGGCTTGCTGGCTCAGTAATGCGTGACAGTGTTGCCAATGTGCTGTATGCCCGATGTGGCAGGCAATCTCCGGATGTATCCATCCCGCAAACCATTGCACGCGCTGTAACAGCAGGTGCAGGCTATTTACGGTATGCCGTGGCCGACGAGGGATAAAGCCGAGTACGCCGCGCGCATCAAACTCCGGGGTGGTCCAGATGGCATCATGATGGCCGATTCGGTTTCGCACATCGCGCAGGCGCTGTAGTAGCCTTTCCACTTGTAGCTTGAACTGCCTGTCCCCATGTGGCAATCCTTGGGGTGCATAGGGAAACACGGTCTGCAGGATGACCGTGTTCAGCCCCTGTGGCTGGCTTGCGTGCCACAAACCCGCAATCAACTTCTCCCAGAAACCAAACGTAAGATGCGCGACAATATCGTCAGGCGTGATCAACGGCTTTTTTATACGGCCCTCAATCTTAGCGATATCCTCTTGCTGGCGTGTGTCCATGCGGTGTCTGGCCGGAAACGGCTTGGCTTTTGCAGAGACGGGATTGGCGCGCGCGCGCATCCAGTCAAATGAATCACAATTGCCATAATGTCGGGATAGCGCACGATGCAACGCATTGCGTAAAAACACCTCAAAATCGCCCATCACTGGCCATAGGGCAGCGGCAACTGCTTGTGTCCAAGCATATGCCCCAAGCAAATCTTCCTCAGATTGCGTGCAGAAGAAATGGGAAATGGTTGCCATGCGTGGTGCAGCAAGATGGTTCAACATGGTGGTCATACCTTGAGAACAATGCAGAAGTTGGCTACAATAATACCTATTGAGACGCTGGTTTTCCGCCCTAAAACAGCGGTCGTGCCAACGTAATTAGAGCCAAAGCCCCACCATGCGTGGGGCTTTGGCTTTCTGGGCCGTCTGCGCCACATGCTTTACCTCTTCCACCTCCCGGCGTGCGCAGCATACTTGGGGGGAGCCGCAGAAATGCGCATACCCACATTCTTGGCGTCGTTTATCTGTTTTTTCTCCTGGGCACGCCCCCTGCCCCGGCGTCAGCAGGCGGATGCGCTACAATAGCCGCATGACTGCCTCTCCCCCTCCCGCCACCGGGGCCGAACCGGTCCTGCCGCCCGAACTGCTGCTGCGCCTGACAGAATGGCGCATGCCGTTTGGCAAGTATCAGGGCCGGGTGCTGGCCGACCTGCCGCTGGGCTACCTGACCTGGTTTGCCCGGCAGGGCTGGCCGCCTGGCGAGCTGGGGCAATGCCTGGCGCTGACTTACGAAATCAAGCATAACGGACTGGGCGCTCTGCTCACGCCGCTACGGAAAGACCCTTCTGCATGAGTATTCAATGGTTTCCCGGCCATATGTTCAAGGCCAAGAAAGAACTGGCTGACAAACTGTCCGATATCGACGCAGTGATTGAAATGGTGGACGCCCGTCTGCCGATGTCCTCGTCCAACCCGATGCTGGCGGCGATGATCCAGCACAAGCACA
This sequence comes from Aquaspirillum sp. LM1, assembly GCF_002002905.1. NCBI lineage: Bacteria > Pseudomonadati > Pseudomonadota > Betaproteobacteria > Neisseriales > Aquaspirillaceae > Aquaspirillum > Aquaspirillum sp. LM1. The sequence continues at coordinate 364,633 of NZ_CP019509.1, forward strand.
GCCTGAAAATCCTCAACAAACAGGATCTGGCCGATGCGGCGCAAACCCGCGCCTGGCTGGACTGGTTTGCCGGCCAGCGCAACACCCGCGCCATTGCGCTGGACAGCGGCGATGGCTCGCCCAAGCAAAAAATTCTGGACGCCTGCCGTGCGTTGGTGCCGCACCGGCAGGGCGGCACCAAACCGCTGCGGCTGGTGATCTGCGGGATTCCCAACGTGGGCAAATCCACCCTGATCAATGCGCTGACCGGACGCAAGGTGGCCAAGGTGGGCAATGAGCCCGCCGTGACCAAGGCGCAGCAGCGCATCCAGCTGGCCGAAGACGTGATCCTGTTTGATACCCCCGGCATGCTGTGGCCCAAAATCGAACATGAAACCTGTGGCGACCACCTGGCTGCCAGCGGTGCCGTCGGGCGCAATGCCATGGACGAAGAAAGCGTGGCGCTGGCGCTGATTGCCACCCTGCAACGCCGCTACCCCGCCGACCTGGCCCGACGCTACGCGCTGGCCAACGTTGAGGGTGAAGATTTTCAGGTGCTGGAAGCCATTGGCCGCAAGCGCGGGGCGGTGCGCAGCGGCGGCCATGTGGATCTGCAAAAGGCGGCAGAAATTTTGCTGACCGACTTTCGCAGCGCTACCATTGGCCGTATCACCCTGGAAACACCCGAAGAATGGCAGGACATCGCCGCCGAAATCGAACGCCGCCGCGCCATTGAGCGCGAACAGCAGGCACTGCGCGACGCCGAACGCAAGGCGCGCCGCGCTGGCGGCCGTCGTCCCAACCCGCTGCAAGACGAGGATGACGATGCCTGAGGCCACTGGCCTCAGAAGCAGCGCCCCCGTGATGGGCTTTTTTGACTGACTTGAACCGGACTTGACTCACCATGCTGATCCACACCGTTGACTTCAAAGTGCTTTCCGATGGCCGAGGTTCACTGATTTCGCTGGAAGGCGGCAGCGCCGATGTGCCGTTCGACATCCAGCGCGTGTACTACATTTTTGGCGTGGGTGAAGGTGTGGTGCGTGGTGCGCACGCGCACAAACGCCTGCGCCAGGTGGTGGTGTGCATGTCTGGGAGCTGCCGGATGGTGCTGGACAATGGCCTGGGCGTCAAAGAAGACATCGTGCTGGACACGCCCACACGCGGCCTGCTGATCAGCAGCATGACCTGGCGGGAAATGCACGATTTCACCCCCGACTGTGTGCTGGTGGTGCTGGCCGACAGCCACTACGACGAGAGCGATTACTACCGCAATTACGACGATTTTCTGCGCGCCGCGCGCGGCGCAGCCTGAGCCTTCCCATCCTGATGGGTGCAGCTCAGGCCTGACCGGCAGGCCTTACGCCAGCGCACGCAAGGCGTCGCGCAAGGCACCCAGCGCGTCATGAATGGCGCGCTGGGTGTCCTCTTGGCGTGGCCACAGCAGATGCAGCCAGTCCAGCTGATTGGCAACCGAATCCCACTCGCGTGCCGTACCCAGCCGCTGGCGCAGCGCGGCATAGCGTTGCCGCAGCTGCTCGCGCGCGGCAGCGTCGGTCAGTGGCGAGGGGGCATGGGGCAGGTCAATCAGGCAAGCCCAGAGCGCGGCGGTGCGCTCGGCGTCGATTTCGGCCACGGCGTGGAAAAAGCTTGCTTCAGTCCGGTTGCGCTGTCGGGCGTCTTCCTGGGCCAGGGTCAACCACTCGGCCAGTTTTTCGGGGGGCGGTGCAGGCTGGAGGGCGTGACTCAGCGCCAGACCATCCAGCGCATTCAACAAGGCGTAGTAACGCAAGCCACCCTGTGCTTGCGCCACCTGATCCGCCCGCTGATACTGCTCGCACATGCGCTCCAGCCAGTCTGGATGCCCCAGCGCGGCTTGTGTGCTGGCGTCATTCTGCAAGGTGTGCTGTACCTGGCCAATGCGCTTGTACATGGAGGCCAGCAGATTATGGCGCTCGCTGGTGGCTTGCAGCGCCAGCACGGCACGCAGCCGTTGTTCACCTGAAGCCAGCAAGGCTTTGCCTGCATCGGTCTGTTTCTGTTCGAACAAGGCAACGGCGTGGCGCACTTCCAGATTGCCCAATTGTTCCAGCGCCTTGACGCTTAAACCAGCGTCCTCCTGTGCCAGCGCTGCCCGGTAATGTGCAATGGCATTGTCGCGCTCACCCAGATCGGCATGAATGGCCGCCAAGCGGGCGCGCAATGCGCCATGGTCAAAATAGCGGATGCGGCAGGCGGCTTCGATCTGCGCCAGCCGGGTGCGCACCTGCACGCGCTGGGCGTCGTTCTGGTAAGCCTGGATGCGCGCATGCAACTGTTCCAGATCGCCCAGCGCCTGGCCGACATGGCTGTAATGCAGCACCGGAGCCTGGCCCTGGCTGGCGGTCTGGGGCGTGTTGCGCCGCCGCAGTTGATAGCGTTCGTCGCCATACGCCTGGTAAGCCCCCCAGGTGTTGCGTGCCGGATAGGCCTGGTAAGTGGCTTCGCGGGCCATTTGCAGCGCATCGCCAAAACGTTTGCCTTGCAACATGGCGTGGTGAAAGGTCAGGGCAAATGTGCGCGCGGCCTGGTCATCCACCGCCCAGCCAGCCGCCACCACCGCCTTGCAGCCCATCTCGATGAAAGCCGTGGCCAGATTGGCCGCCAGCGCGCCCCAGCGTGGCTGGGCGTCGGCCTGCATGCTGCCCAGATGGCAGCAGTTGAGAAACACCAGTTCCGGCACATGACGCAGCTTGCTGATCTGCGCGCTGGTCAGCCGTGCCTCGCGCCCCAGTACCAGCCCACCGGGTTGCGCCGGATCTTCGCTGGCTTCGCCATGCGCTGCCAGGTGGATCACCTGGTATTCGCCGTCGAACAGCGCCAGCACCAGTTGTTCGCCGCTGACATCAATCAGCGATTCCACCTGAAAACTGGCGGTGTCGCGGTACAGCGCCGCCAGGGCTTTGGCCTCTTGCCGGGCACCGGGCAAGATGGGCAGATGGCTTTGCGTATCGCCCAGCGCCAGCATGCGCGGGGTATTCACCGTGCGCACGGCGCAGCGCCCGTGCGGGCTGGCCAGCTGACGCACCAGGCCGATGCGGGTGGCCAGCGGGGCCTCGGCATCCGGACGTTCGTCGCGCATCAGCTCCCATGGGTACACCGCCGAGACGGCATCCACCCCCAGCACCAGGCCGCGCAGTTCGTGCAGGGTGGGTTTCATCGCGTTGGGGATCATCAGCTCGAACAGCGCGCGCGACAGGCCGGATTGATTCAGCGTGGAATGGGTGGCGTTGCGGATCAGGCCATCGACCAACTGACGCTGATTGGGCTCTTCATTCACTTCATTGCGCGCGCGGTCGGTCACCAGGGTGAAGCGCAAGCTGCCCGGTTCGTGGCCTTCGGTGATGTGCACACGCTGCCAGCTGTCGCCAGCGCCGGTCTGGCGGCCACGATAGCCGCCACTGGCCAGCTGCACCTGGCCATCATAGCGCAGGCTGCTGGCATAGCGTCGCTCGCCCAGCAAGTCATCCAGCGTGTCGGCGGCCAGACTGATGGCGCTTTCTTCTTCCTCCCAGAGATGCAGCTGGGCAATGCGCACCGGCTCGCCCTGGCCCTGAGCATCCTGGCCGACGTGGGCGTCGGCCAGCCGCTGATTGGCCTGGGTCAGCGCGTCCAGCCAGCAGCGCAGGCACAGCGCCACGGTCAGCCCACCATAGCCGCTGCCCACCAGCAGGCCATGCACGGTCAGCGCGCGCACCTGGCTGCTGGCGTGCTGGCGGGCATACTCCAGCAAACCCTGGCGCAGGGTGTGGGTCAACTGGCCGGGCTTGAGTTCGCCAATCGGCCCCAGGCCCACCACCAGCGCGCCGCAGCCATGTTCAGGGTCGGGCTGGCAGATCAGGTTCTCACCCACCAGATTGGGGTAGCGTCCCAGCGCCTGGGCCTGGCGCAATTGCCCGTGCAGCAGTTGATCCATGAACAAGGTCGTGCCGCGCAGCGAATCGTTGGCGTAAGCGCCCAGGGTCAGCAGCCCTCGGGCATTGGCCATGCTGCCATGGTGCAGGCAGATGTCGCTGGGCGGTGCGCTGGGGGCTGGCGGCGTGGCCAGCGCATCGGTGCCGCCCAGTGCGGCGGCCAGCAGTTCGTCAGCGCTGGGATAAAGCCCGTGTTCCTCGGCCAGGGCAGGCACAAAGCGCAGCGTGCGGCGGCTGTCACGAATGCCTTGCGGCACACTGGGCAAGGCGCAGCGGCCATGGCGCAGCAGCGCCAGATAATCGGCAAACGCCGCCTCGTGGCGCAGCAGGTCGCCGTGGGCGGCGTCCACATAGCTGATGGCCACCCCGGACGGGCATCCATCCTGCCAGAGCACCCGACCATCGCCGTCTTCACTCCAGGCAATTTCCAGCTGGCCTTGCTGCACGCGCACGGCGGCAGGCGTGCGTGCGCGGCCAGCCACATACGCGCACTGCTCCGGCGGCAGAGGGGATTGCTGCAGGGTCTGGACCACCGCCCGTGCGTGCGCCAGTGCGTCGGCTTCCGGCGCTTGCCAGTTCAGGCGGTGGCGTGCGTCGTCCTGCGCCAGATCGGCCCAACTGCTGGCGGCGAAATAATCCTGACTGACATCCTCTTGCGGCCATGGCAGCAGCTCCAGCACACCGGGATAGTGGCGCACCACCTCCAGCAGCTCGCCTTTTCGCCCAAGCGCTTCGGCCAGCAGGCTCAGACGGCGGGTCAGCCGGTCACGGCCCAGCAGCACGGTCAGCATACTGAGCGACCCCTGGTTAGGCGTGCCAAACTGCACCAGCCGGCCTCCCTGGCGCGTCAACACGCGCCAGCGCGCCGCGCCGCTGCTGTCGGGCTGGTTCAGCGCCAGTCGCGCCACCAAGCCACCCATCGAATGCGCCGCCACATACAGCGGCTTGTTGCGGCGTGCCGCGTGTTCCGCCGCCAGATCAAACGCTGCGGCAAAGCACTTGGCGCTGTCAGCCAGCGATAAGCGCCAGTCGTAGCAGAATGGCCGCGCCTCCATGCCCTGGCTGTCCAGATAGTCGGCAAATGGCTGGTAGTAGGCGGCAGTCCAGCCTTGCACGCTGATGGCATACTCGCTTTGTCCCATGGCATTCACCGCCAGCTGGCGCATCTGCCCGGCACCCAGACTGAGGGGATCCAGCCAGATGCGATTGTCACCCTCTGCCAGGTGGCTGCCCATGATGCCGGGCAGGATGAGCACAATCGGGCCTTGTTGCGCCGCCTGGCTGGCCGAACGGGCAATCGGCTGGCGCGATGGCGCGGCCAGTTGGGTAAAGTGCTGATTGTTGCCGGCCAGCGCATCCAGCAGGGCGCTGACGCTTGGTTTGCGGGAAAAATAGCTGAAGTGGGTCACCTGCTCGCCCGCCAGGAACAACTGCCATAGGCCGCGCCGCCGCGCCGCACCGCCGCTCATCGACGGCGTATTCACCACCAGATCGGTCTGGCCGCCGTAAAATGATTCGGTCAGCCGGCTGGCCAGCCAACTCAGCAGGCTGTCGCCCTGGTAGCTGCCGGCCAGCACATGCACGCTGGCGTCGATGTCCACGTCAGGGGCGTTGAGCAGCGCCACCAGCGGCGAGTCTGGCATCATCGCCGCCAGACCAGGCAACACCTTGGCATCGGTGCGTTCGCGCACCACCGCCAGCAGAAAGTTTTTCAGCGCGTCGTAGGCGTGGCAAACCACCGGCGCACCCAGCAGCTTGAGACCGCCACCCAGCACATTGAGCATTACGCTGGCCCAGCGGTCCAGCCGGCCAGAAGCCAGCGTGGTGCCGCGCACTGGTGCCGCCACGCGCACAAAACGCTCGATGCGCAGTTTCTTGCTTTGCAGCACCTGGCCCAGCTCAGTCAGCAGGACGGCATCTTCGGCATGACCCTCACCCGCATGGGCAAAGGCCTCGCGTTCTGCTGCGGTGAATGGCTCAGCGTCCAGCCGATTGGCGCGCGCCAGCAATTCACCCACCATGCCGCCGCGCGAATGCGACACCACATGCAGCGTCTGGCCGACCGGCAAGGCATGCGCCAGCGCCAGTGCATTGCGGATTGGGCTATCGGTGAGTGAGCGGTGTTCAAAGCCATAGATGCGATTGGAGTAGCATTCGGCCAATTTTTGCCTAGTGCCATCAACCTCCCACAGCTTGGAAAAACTGCCGGTGGTGGATGAGGCGGTGCCATGGATGAATAGCAGCGCCGGCTGTGTGCTGGCCGGCATCGGGCTGTCCAGCGCATTCAGCTGCCAGCACTCGCGATCAATGCGATACAGCCCCTGACGGTTTTCCAGTTCGCGGTCCTGAAACGCGCCAGCGGCGGCCAGCGCCGTCATGCCAGCCGGGCCTTCCTGAAATACAGTCAGCGATTTCAGCAGCCAATGCCCCAGACCATCGCGGGACTGTTGATCGCCAAGGTTCAGCGCAGCGCCAATGCGCAGCACGCCAGCTTGGCTGCCATCACGCGCCTCGCTGCCCAGCAGGGTGTGCGCCTCGTCAGCGGGCAATAGCCATTGCATGCCGTTGTCCAGTTCCAGCAGCAGCACATCACTGTCCTGCAATTCAACCCGAGCCACGCTGGCACCATCACCACGCGCGCCAGCGTTCAGCGCAAAACTGACACCGCGCCAGCCAGAAGCCCCCAGCGGGCTTGTCGCCTCCAGTGGATTCAACGCCGTGCCGGATATTTCCAGGGTAACCATGCCATTTTCCTTGCTGATGGGATAATCAGCACAGCATAGCGGCTTTTGCTCTCAGAGGGTCTAACAGGGGATGACAGCACGAGGCCCGGCGAGATTTTTCCCTCTGCTCCAGCGTCTGCGCCAGATTCTGGCCAGACTCAAAGCGGTGGGTGGCCAGCACTTCGCTGATGCGGCCATTGAAACGTTCAAACCATTCCATCTCCTTGCGTTTATACGGGTATCCCGCATAATTCAATTCATGTACACGGTCACTGAAACCCCAGAATTCCAAGCTCAGGCTCGCAGAGTTTGGTCAGACGACGAACTTGACGGCTTTATTGAGTGGATTGCTTGCAACCCACTTTCCGGGGATGTGATTCCGGGTACGGAGGGTGCGCGCAAAGTACGCTGGGCAGCGCAAGGCAAGGGTAAGCGAGGCGGCGCGCGCGTCATCTATTTCAACATACTGGAAGATGGCGTCATTGTGCTACTGGCGGTCTATGTGAAATCTGAGCAATCCACCATCCCCGCTAAAGCTGTTAAAGGAGCGAAACATGGGTATGAAGAATCTTGATATTGAAAAGGTTGCCAAAGCGATAGAGGTCGATGCCGGTCAGTCCATCGAAGGGCTGCGCGAATCCTTGGCGCAAGCCAGGGCGGGTATTGTCGGGCGCGTGACCACGCCTGAGCAAATCCTGGTGCGCCAGGCGCGGGAGAAGTCCGGACTGACGCAGGCCGCGTTCGCTGAACGGATTGATACGCCGGTAGCAACGTTGCGCGACTGGGAGCAGGGGCGCTTCACGCCGCCCGGCGCTGTGGCCTGCCTGTTGCGCCTGATCATCAAGCATCCCGAGCTGACACACGAACTCACCGCCTGACCTCTGCGCGCTCCGGCGACGCCATCGGGCTGTGGCCTATCTGGTTACGGTGGGTGTCAAACGGCCTTGATCACCATACCGCTCTCGCGCACCCGTTCACCCCATTGTGCAAAATGCGATGCCTAAGTCGCTAAAAACTTTGGCCAGCTCGTCCGAGTCAATGGGCCAATGCTCACGGGTTTGAGCGGGCTTCTTGTCCGCTAAACCGGCCTGTTACACCCTTGAAGCCCGGATGACCAGACTGCCGCACATCCGCTTAACCGTTGGCAGCCGGATGCAGCCAGCGGTTAAGCTCCGCCCGTGCGGCCTGGGCTGTTTCGCTGGCCGTCAGCCCGACCGGACCCACGCCGCGTCGGGCCAGGCGCTCTGCCCCGCGCCCGGCCAGCCAGCAGGCCATTGCAGAGGCGTCAAAGGCCGGGCAGCCCTGGGCCATCAGGCCGGCAATCAGCCCGGTCAGGGTGTCGCCCTGGCCTGCGGCGGCCATGCCGGCGTGGCCGGTGGGGTTCAGCCGGTAGTGGCCACCTGGGCGGGCAATCAGGCTGCCTGCCCCCTTAAGCACTACCACCGCCTGAAACCGCTCGGCCAGCGCGCGGGCGCTGCCAATGCGGTCTGCCTGGCTGTCGGCCACACTGCTGCCCAGCAGGCGGGCGGCTTCGCCGGGGTGCGGGGTCAGCACACAGGGAGCGGGATGCTGGCGTACCCGTTCGGCCAGCGCCGGGTGATGGGCCAGCAGATTGAGCGCATCGGCGTCCAGCACGCAGGGCAGCGGCTGTTCCAGCGCGTGTTCCAGCAGCAGCGCAGCGCTGGTGGCAGTGCCCAGGCCGGGGCCGATGGCCAGCACCGACAGGTCGGGCTGTTCCAGCAGGCTGGCGGCGTCGCGCAGCATCAGTTCCGGATACAGCGGGTCCAGCGGCGGGCACTCGCCGGCAAAGCCGGCAAACACCTTGCCGGCTCCACTGAGCAGGGCGGCACGGGCGGCCAGCAACACCGCACCGCCCATGCCGGATGCGCCGCCGAGCACGGCCACGCTGCCGTAATCGCCCTTGTGGCTGTTGCCGGCGCGCTGCAGCGCATCCAGCGCCAGGCTGTCAGGCAGGTTCAGCGCGCCGCAATTGGCCGGCCAGGGGGGGCACCAGTCTTCTGGCAGGCCAAGGGCGGCCAGGGTGATGTCGCCGCTGTAGTCGCGGCCATCGCCGGTGTACAGCCCCGGTTTTGGGCAGATAAAGGTCAGCGTGGCGTCGGCGCGTACCGCCACCGGCTTGGGCATGCCGCTCCAGGCGTCCAGGCCGGATGGGCAGTCCAGCGCCAGAATCGGGCAGTCCAGGTCATTCAGCCGCTCGACGGTGCGCCGCGCCGAATCCTGCAGGGGCCGGCTCAGGCCAATGCCAAACAGGCCATCCAGCGCCAGCGCATAGCCTTGCGCCTGATCCCAGCCGGACAGTACCTGTCCGCCTGCCGCCCGAAAGGCGCTGAGCGCGGCAATGGCTTCCATGCTGCCGGGCTCGCCCATGGGCAGCAGTGCATCCACCCGGTAGCCACGCGCCAGCAGCAGCGCGCCGGCCACCAAGGCGTCGCCGCCATTATTACCGCGCCCGGTGACGGCCAGCACGCTGGCGCTGGCCGGGTAGCGGGCACCAATCCATTCGGCAATGGCCAGGCCGGCGCGGGCCATCAGGTTGACGCCGGCCTCGGCGGCGGCGGTTTCAATCGAGCGGATGGTGGTCAGGTCAAACAGCGGCATCATGAGCGGGACTCTCCCCAGCGCGGCATCAGCTGGTGCGGGATATGCAGTTGGTCGAGGATGCGGGCGACAACAAAGTCGACCATATCCGCCACCGAGGTGGGATGGGTGTAAAAGCCGGGGCTCGGCGGCAGGATCACCACGCCCAGCCGGGCCAGGCTAAGCAGGTTTTCCAGATGGATCACCGACAGCGGGGTTTCCCGTGGCACCAGGATCAACGGGCGTTTTTCCTTGATGCTGACGTCTGCCGCCCGTTCAATCAGGCTGTCGCTCAGGCCATGGGCAATCGCCGCCAGCGTGCCCATCGAGCACGGGCATACCACCATGGCGTCTGCCGGATTGGAGCCGGATGCCGGCGGGGCAAACCATTCTTCGCGGCCAAACACCGACAGCCGCTCGCCACAGCCGTATTGTTCGCGCCACAGCGCTTGCAGCGCCTTGGGCTGGCTGGGCAGGGTCAGCTGCATTTCCTGCTGGGCGACAATCTGCGCCGCCTGCGAGTACAGCAGCCAGACCCGGCAGCCGGCAGCCAGCAGGTGTTCCAGCAGGCGCACGCCATACGGCAGGCCGGAGGCACCCGTCAAGGCCAGGGTGATGGTGAGAGGGGAAGCCGGAGGGGAAGAAGCAGTCATCGGAGTGGATCGTTTTTCAGCAAAAGGGCGCACACCAGGCCATTGACCAGACCGGTCAGCCAGGCGGCCAGGGCAAAAGGCGGCACAAAATACAAAATGCCGTCAGAGGGAATCAACCACAGCCGCGCCAGCGCCAGCTGGCCGGCCACATGACAAAATGCCGCCACCAGGCTCAGGCTGACTGGGCCAAACAGCCGGCGCGGCAGCAGCCGGTACGCCAGCCCCAGCCCGGCCAGGCTGCACAGCCCGCCGGTCAGGCTGAGAAAAAAGCCGGGGGTGAACAAGCTGCCCAGCAGCAGGCTGGCCGCCAGAATGCGCATCAGGCTGACACTGACCGCCACCCGCCAGCCAAACCGGGTCAGCGCCAGCAGGGTGATGATATTGGCCAGCCCCGGCTTCAGACCGGGCAGCGGGGTGGGAATGCCGGCGTCAACCAGCGACAGTACCACGGCCAGCGCGGCCAGTTGCGCCACGCGCAGGTCGTCGGCGTGGGCGGTGAGGGTCAGGGTGGGAGGGGGTGTCGGCATGCAAGTCAGAAGTTCAGGCTATCGTAGGGCGCATGGCGGCGGGGAATATCAATGGCGGTGCGGTTGGGCAGGCACAGTGCGGTCTGGCCGGGGCGGCTGAGCCAGCCCTGGCGCACACAATACTGGCGTGGACTGGGGTCGCGCAGGATGCGCACCCGACCACTGGCAATCTGCACTTCGGTGGTGCCCAGCGGACCAGGGACTTCAATCCGGCGATCGTGACGCAGGCTCAGTGTGGCAAACACCTGGCCGTTGGCGCGAATCACCACGGTTTCGGCAATGCCATCCTGCCAGAAGCTGACAAAACAGCCCACCACCACAGCGGCCCCGGCCAGCAGCATCAGCCCATCACCAGGGGAGAGCAGCGGCAGCAGCCGGTTGAGCTGGGTGGGTCTCACAGTTGACGATGGCGAATCAGCACCTGCTCGTCGGCAAATGCACTGGCCAGGCGTTGAGCCAAGTAGACCGACCGATGCTGCCCGCCGGTGCAGCCCACCGCCACGGTGAGGTAGCTGCGGTTGTCGCGGGAGAATTCCGGCAGCCAGCGCGCCACCAGGCTGCGGATGTCTTCAAACATCATTTCCACCTGCGGCTCGGCGGCCAGAAAATGTGCCACCGGCTCATCCAGCCCGGTGTATGGGCGCAGCTGCGGATCGTAGTAAGGGTTGGGCAGGCAGCGCACGTCAAACACAAAGTCGGAATCCAGCGGAATGCCATGCTTGAAGCCAAACGACTGCACAATCAGCGTCAGCCGCGAATTGTCGGCGTCCACCAGCTGGCGCACCCAGCCACGCAGCTGGTTGGCGCTGAGGTCGCTGGTGTCGATGCGCTGGCTGAGCTCGTGAATCGGTGCCAGCATCTCGCGTTCTTTTTCGATGCACTCGGGGATGGTCAGCCCCTCTTCCGACAGCGGATGACGACGGCGCGTTTCGGAAAAACGCTTGATCAGTGTTTCGGTTTTGGCTTCCAGAAACAACAGGCGCAGGTCGATATCCAGCTTGCGCAGCTGATGCACGGCAGTGGGAAACAGCGACAGCATCGGCGCGCTGCGGGTATCCACGCTGATGGCCACCCGCTGGTAATGGTAGGCATGGATATTTTCCACCAGCTGCGGCAGCAGGGTGGAGGGCAGATTGTCAACGCAGTAAAAGCCGGAGTCTTCCAGAATTTTCAGGGCGACCGACTTGCCTGAGCCAGACAATCCGCTAATCAGGATCAGTTGCATGTTCCTGCTCTCGAAGGAAACGGGTTTGACGTTCGATAAAGTCGCGGGTGCTATCGATGCCGCGCAGCTGCAGGATGTAGTTGCGTACCGCGGCTTCTACCAGCACAGCCAGATTGCGCCCGGCGGCCACCGGCAGGGTGACCTTGCGCACCGCCACATCCAGAATATCCTGGGTTTCGCTCTGGATATTCAGCCGGTCGAGCTCGCGCATGGATTGATCGGTGGCCTTGACCAGATGGATGATCAGCTTGAGCACTTTTTTCGGTCGCACGGCGGTTTCGCCAAAAATGGTGCGGATGTTCAGAATACCCAGGCCGCGTACTTCCAGAAAATCGCGCAGCACGTCCGGACAGCGGCCTTCCAGCGTTTCCGGGCCAATGCGGTACAGCTCGACCGCATCGTCGGCCACCAGGCCATGGCCGCGCGAAATCAGGTCGAGCGCCAGCTCGCTCTTGCCCATCGACGATTCGCCGGCAATCAGCACGCCCACTTCCAGCACGTCCAGAAATACCCCATGCATGATGGTGGACGCAGCCAGCACCCTGGCCAGGTAAATGCGCAGCACATCCATCAGATAGGGCGATGGCTGGGACGAGGTCATCAGCGGCACATTGTGCTGTTCGCAGTAGCTGCGCAGCCCCTTGGGCAGGGCTTGATCGTTAGCGACGATAATGGCCGAGATGGCCAGGGAAAACAGCTGGTCGAGCATGCGCTTGCCCTCTTCGGGCGATTGCGCGTTGAGGTACTGCACTTCGGCCAGGCCAAACACTTGCACACTATTGGGGTGAATCAGATTGACGTGGCCCACCAGCGCCAGGGTGGGACGCTGGTCGTCGGTATGGATGCGATGATCGCCCCCCGACGTGCCGGCCACCCAGACCAGGTCAAGCTTGTTAACGTTGTCATTGAACAGACGGCGAACGCTGATGCTAGGCATGGGCAGGCCACTCGGCCAGCAGGCGGTACGCGGTGGCCGCGTCGGCGACGGTCAACAGCGTTTCGCGCAGCTGGCGGTTGGAAAATCGGTGGGCCAGTTCGGACAATACCTGCAGGTGCAAGTCATTGGCCTGATCGGGCACCAGCAGGACAAACAGGCTTTGCACCGGTTTGCCATCGGGTGAATCATAAGGAATCGGCGCTTTCAGCCGGATATAGGCCCCGGTGGCTTCTTTCAGCCCCTTGGCCCGGCCATGCGGAATGGCCACGCCCTGACCCAGACCGGTTGACCCGAGTTTTTCTCGGGCAAACAGACAGTCGAACACATCGCTGCGGGCGATGCCATGGCTGTTTTCAAACAGGATGCCGACCTGCTCGAACACGCGTTTCTTGCTGGAAACATCCAGATCCAGCAGCACATGTTCGGGGGACAGGATTTTGGCAATCAAACTCATTGCGTGACCCACGCTTTCACGGAACCGCGCCATTCTACGCCGGTTTGATCCGGCTGGGCAGCGTGCGCATCTGCGCTGCTGACATGGCTGGGAAGAAGGAACGGGCGGAAACCCGCAGGTTTCCGCCGTAGTGGATATCTGGCCGGGAGGAAACCCGACCGCGCCGCCACTTGGGCGCTCATGCCGCCAAGCGGGCTTTAGGCCTCGGTCGGAGCCTGCACCACAGCGGCCTTGTCTGCCGGGTGGTGGTCGGTCAGTTTTTCCTTGTATTTGAGCACCTGGCGGTCCAGCTTGTCAGCCAGGGCGTCCAGGGCGGCGTACATGTCGCTGCTGCTGGCCTCGACATGAATGTCCTTGCCTTTGAGGTGAACGTTCACCTCGGCTTTTTGTTCCAGTTTGTCTACCGACAAGGTCACGGCGACAGAAGTGACGTTATCGACATGACGGGTGATGCGTTCGAGCTTGGCTTCAATGTAGTCGCGCAGCGCGGGGGTAACGTCGAGGTGAATGCCGGTGATTTTCAGGTTCATAACCTTACTCCTTCCTGGAAAAACGCCACGTCCAACGGGACGGGCCGGGTTGAAGCTGTGCGGCGGGACAAGGCCCGCCGCGTGGCCGGCAGGGAGTGGCCTGATGCCCAGGCCGGTCTCCGTCATACTTTCATCGGCCGGCCCACAGCCGGCTTGAGGCCGTGGCACTCAGGCCACGGCGGAACAACATGATCAGATCGACTTGCGCAGGTTGACCGGCGGAATCTGCATGGCTTCGCGGTACTTGGCCACCGTCCGCCGCGCCACCTGAATGCCTTCAGCGCCCAGCATATCAGCCAATGCCGAATCGGAAAGCGGTTTTTTCGGGTCTTCGTTGCCAATCAGCAGGCGCAGCCGCGCCTTGATGGCAGTGGCCGAGCATTCTCCGCCGGAATCGGTTTCCAGCGCGCTGCCGAAGAAATATTTCAGTTCGAAGATACCCCGTGGACATAAAAGGAATTTTTGCGTGGTCACCCGCGAGATGGTGGATTCGTGCAGGCCAAGTTCGTCGGCAATGTCGCGCAGCACCAGCGGGCGCATGCCCACCTCGCCCAGCTCAAAAAACTGTTGCTGGCGCGCCACGATGGCCTCGGATACGCGCAGGATGGTGTCAAAGCGCTGCTGCACATTGCGGATCAGCCATTTGGCTTCCTGCAACTGCGCAGTCAGCTGCGAGCCGCCTTCGCGGTGGTGTTGCAGCAGATGGGCGTACAGCGAATTCACCCGCAGCTTGGGCATCGCCGCCGGGTTGAGCTGGGCGCGCCAGCCTTCCGGGCCTTTGTGCACCATCACGTCGGCCACGATGTACTGGGTGTTGTCGCGACCAAAACCGGCCGCCGGGCGCGGGTTGAGCGAGGCCACCAGCAGGGTGACCGCCTTGAGCATGTCGTCGTCACAGTGCAGCTGGCGCTTGAGCTTGTTGAAATCGCGGTGCGCCAAGAGCGACAGGTGTTCGTTGATCAGCACCTTGGCCAGCGTGCGCACCGGACTGTCCGGCAGGATGGCCAGTTGCAGGGTCAGCGACTCGGCCAGCGAGCGGGCCCCCACGCCCGCCGGTTCAAACTGCTGCAACAGGCGCAGGCCCACTTGCAGTTCGTCGGCGTCCACGCCGAGCTCTTCCGGCAGGTGGGCGGCGAGTTCTTCCAGCGACTGGGTGAGATAGCCATCGTCGTCGAGTTCTTCGATCAGGAAGGTGACCACGGCGCGGTCGCGCGCTTGCAGCGCGTGTTCGGCCACCTGGTCAAGCAGGTGCTCGCGCAGGGTTTTTTCCGCCACCATATTGGCGTGCGGGTCGAAATCGTCGTCGTGGTTGCCCGAACCGCTGCTGGACCAGTCGGACAGCTCCAGCGAATCGGCTGGGCCGTCGTCGTCGCGGCTGGGCTCTGGCGCGTCGTTATTGTCGTTGCCGGGCGTGTCGGCGCTGCTGGCCGGGGTGTCCGCCGTATTGGGCAGGGGATCGGGCTGGCCTTCGTCACGCTCCAGCATCGGGTTGTCGTGCAGGATGTTTTCAATTTCCTGCTGCAAGTCCAAGGTGGAAAGCTGCAAGAGCCGGATCGACTGTTGCAGTTGCGGGGTCAGGGTCAGCTGCTGGCTGACTTTAAGTTGCAGGCTCTGTTTCATTACGCGGGCTTCATCACGCTGTCACACGCCTACAGGCGGAAATGTTCACCAAGATACACCCGTCTGACGTTTTCGTCGCTCACCAGTTCGTCGGGGCGGCCTTTGGCCAGCACGGAACCTTCGTTGATAATGTAGGCATGATCACAGATCGACAAGGTCTCGCGGACGTTGTGATCGGTAATCAGCACGCCGATATTGCGTTCCCGCAGGTAGGCAATGATTTTTTGAATGTCCAGCACGGCAATCGGATCCACGCCGGCAAACGGCTCATCCAGCAGGATGAAGCGCGGGCGGGTGGCCAGCACCCGGGCGATTTCCACCCGGCGGCGCTCGCCGCCAGACAGGGCCAGTGCTGGCGATTCGCGCAGGTGGCCGATATTGAGTTCGTCCAGCAGGCTGGTCAGCTCGTTTTCGGCGTCTTCGCCGCGCCGACCGGCAATTTCCAGAATGGCCAGGATGTTTTCCTCGACCGTCATCTTGCGAAAGATCGATGCTTCCTGCGGCAGATAGCCCAGCCCCATGCGCGCACGCTGATGGATGGGCAGATGGCGGATATCATGCTGATCGATGCGCATTTCGCCACCATCAGCGCTGACCAGGCCAACAATCATGTAAAAACTGGTGGTTTTACCGGCACCATTGGGGCCGAGCAGGCCGACCACTTCGCCACTGCTGATATCCAGCGAGACATCCTTGACCACCGTGCGCTTGCCATAGCGCTTGTTCAGGTGGTGTACCGAGAGCACGCTGCGGCTCATTGGCCATCCTTTTTCTTGGGCTGCAAAATCACCGTCACCCGCCCGCCGCTGCCCTTGGCCGGGCTGGCACCGCCGGTGGGGCCGTTGGCGATGAAGGTTTCATCCTTGGTATTGTAGACCAGGGTCTGCCCCATCACGATGTCCTGGCCACGCTTGACTCTGGCGTTGTCGAACAGTTTAACCAGATTTTTACCGCTGTCGTATTCAATCCGCTGGCCCTGGGCGTCCATCCATTCATTTTTGCCGTCGATTTTCTGGCGGAAAGTGGCCGGGTTGCCGTGAGCCACGGCCAGATCGCCGCCGTTTTTGTCCTGGGTGACCGTCACCTGGGCGGCGCGCAGCAGAATGGTGCCCTGGGTGACCACCACATTGCCCTCGTAAACGGTGATGCCTTTAAGCTGATCCAGGCTGGCGCGGTCGGCTTCGATCTGGATGGGTTTGTCGCGGTCGCCCTGCTCGGCCAGGCTGTGGGCAGAAACGGCAGTCAGCGCCATGGCCAGCAGGCCGGACAGCAGGCGGTCATTGACGGGTCGGAACATGGGTTACCTTTACCTTGGACAGCAGTTTGACCTGCTGGGTGACATCGTTGTAAGTGAAGCCAGTGCTGCGCACCACGCTGGGGCCACGGCTGAGCACCGACAGCGCCGGCGAACGGGCGGTACGCTGCTCGGTGTCAATGGTCAGCTGGCTGCTGACCAGTTTGGCGGTGTCCTGCCCTGGGCTGTAACGCAATACGGTGACCTGACCTGGAAACTGGCTGATGCGGGTTTTCGGGTTATAGCGGCCATTGTCGCCGATGATTTCCAGTTGCAGCACGGCACCGGCGTACTGGCGCAAATGCGGGCGCAGCAAATGAATGGTGGGGTCATTGGGTTGCTGCCAGGCCTGCTGGCCGCTCAGGTGCTGTTTAACCTGGCCCTGGGCGTCAAATACCGTGGCGGTAAAGCCTTCCACCACGTAGTCTGGCGCTTCGGCGCGCTTGTCATGGCTGACGCTGGCGCTGAGCCAGTCGGTCAGCGACTGCAGCCAGAAGGTCAGCCCGGCCAGCAACGCCAGCAGCACCAGCGGAAACAGTTTGTTAGGGCGACGGTTCATGCCAGATACACTGCCAGCGCGTCATCCAGCTTGCCCTGGGCGTGCAGGATCAGTTCGCACAGCTCGCGCACTGCGCCGCGCCCGCCGGCGCTGCCGGTCACGTAATGGGCGTGGCTGCGCACCAGATTGGGCGCATCTGGCACCGCCACGGCAAAGCCCACCTGGCGCATCACCGGCAAATCAATCACATCGTCGCCAATATAGGCACAGTCTGCCGCGCTCAGCCCGGTATCGGCCAGCAGCTGGGCAAACGCCTCGGCCTTGTTGCCTATCCCCTGATACACATGCGCCACGCCCAGCGCCTGGGCGCGCACTTCCACACAGCGCGCCTTGCGGCCACTGATAATGGCCAGCGCCACACCGCTTTTGCGCAGCAGGGTGAGGCCCAGGCCATCCTGCGAATTGAACGCCTTGAGCTCGTCGCCGCTGTCGGTGAGGTAGATGCTGCCGTCGGTCAGCACGCCATCCACGTCCATCACCAGCATTTTGACCGGCCTGGCCAGGGTTTGTACTGTCTGCATAAGCTTTGAATTATCCTGTGTCACACCACGCCCGCGCGCAGCAGATCGTGCATATTGAGCGCGCCCACCAGCAGGCCGGCGGCATCGAGTGCCAAAAGTCCGTTGATCTTGTCCTGCTCCATCCGCTGCAGTGCCTCGGCGGCTAGCCGGTCGGCGGCAATGCTGCGGGGGGTTGGGTTCATCACCTCACCCACCGCGCGGCCCAGGTCAAACTGGCCACGGTCGAGCAGGCGGCGCAAGTCGCCGTCGGTAAACACCCCCAGCAGCCGCTGATTGGCGTCGCACACGGCGGTCATGCCTAAGCCCTTGCGGCTGATTTCGTACAGCGCATCTTTCAGCGCGGTGTCCGGCCCCACCTTGGGCAGCGCCTCGCCGCTGTGCATCACGTCGGCCACCCGCACCAGTAGGCGCTTGCCCAGGCTGCCGCCAGGGTGGGACAGGGCAAAGTCTTCCTCACGAAAATTCCGGGCGTCCAGCAGGGTAAGCGCCAGCGCATCGCCCAGCGCCAGCGCCGCCGTGGTGCTGGCCGTGGGGGCCAGCCCCAGCGGGCAGGCTTCGCGGCTGACGGCGGCGTCCAGATGGACGTCGGCCTCACGGGCCAGGGTGGAACCGGGTCGTCCGGTAATAGCCAGCAGGGCAATGCCCTTGCGCCGCAAGGCGGGCAGCAAGGCGATCAACTCGCTGGTTTCGCCTGAATTGGATAAGGCCAGCACCGCATCCTGCGCGGTGATCATCCCCAGATCGCCATGCGCGGCTTCTGCCGGGTGCATGAAAAAGGACGGCGTGCCGGTAGAGGCCAGCGTGGCGGCAATCTTGCGGCCAATATGGCCCGACTTGCCCATGCCGGTGACCACCACCCGGCCCTGACAGGCCAGGATGGCATCCACCGCACGTAAAAAAACCACATCCAGGCGGGCGGATACCGTCTGGATGGCCTCCGCCTCGGTGGCCAGCACATCGCGGGCCAGCGCCAGGCGGTGCAGGGAAACAGCATCTTCAGTCATACAGCCATCACACGGTATTACCGCAGGTCAACAAGACCGCAAGTATAACCAAGTTATAATGCCCCCGCATCGCGCCCATGGCGCTTACCGGTTGGCCTGACCAACCGCCCGATGGAGAAAATCGCCGCTCATGCATTCGCTTGCCCCTGTTGTTGCCATTTTGCTGGCTGCCGTTCTGGTGGTGGTCTTGTGCCGCCTCTTGCGGGTGCCGGCCATGCTGGGCTATCTGCTGGTGGGCTTTATTGTTGGCCCTGGCGGCTTGCAGCTGATAGCCGATACCGCGCAAACCCGCTTTCTGGGTGAAATCGGCATTGTGTTCCTGATGTTCACCATTGGTCTGGAGTTCAGCCTGGCCAAGCTGCGCGCCATGCGTCAGATTGTGTTTGGCCTGGGTGCGGCGCAGGTGGTAGTCACCCTGCTGGTGGTGATGGCGCTGGTGGTGATGGCTGGTGCCTCGCCGCTCACTGGCTTTGCCCTGGGCTCGGTGGCGGCGCTGTCGTCCACGGCGATTGTCTCCAAGCTGCTCACCGAACGGCTGGAGCTCAACGCCCCGCATGGCCAGCTGTCGATTGGCGTGTTGCTGTTTCAGGACTTGGCGGTGGTGCCGCTGCTGATCCTGATTCCGGCGTTTGCCTCGCATTCTGCCCATCTGTGGCAGGACCTGGGCCTGGCGGCGCTGAAAGTGGGCGGCGTGATGGTGCTGCTGTTCAGCATTGGCCAGCGGGTGATGCGGCCATGGTTTCATCTGGTGGCGCGTCAGCGCTCGTCCGAACTGTTCATGATCAATGTGTTGCTGGTGACGCTGGGCGTCTCCTACCTCACCGAACTGTCTGGCCTGTCGCTGGCGCTGGGGGCGTTTGTCGCCGGCATGCTGATTGCCGAAACCGAATACCGCTATCAGGTGGAAGAAGACATCAAGCCCTTCCGCGATATCCTGCTGGGCTTTTTCTTTGTCACCATCGGCATGCGCCTGGATGTGTCGGTGCTGACCGAGCAATTTACCCTGGTGCTGGTGTTTGGTGTCTTTCTGGTGCTGGGCAAGGCGCTGTTGATGTTTGCCATTGCCCGCTTGTTTCAGTACAAGTCTGGCGAATCGCTGCGCAGTGCGGTGGCGCTGGCGCAGGGCGGCGAGTTTGGCTTTGTGCTGCTGGCGCTGGCCGGCAACCTGGACTTGATTGCCCCGCAGGTGGAGCAATCGGCGATTGCTGCCGTGCTGTTATCCATGCTGGTGTCGCCGTTTCTGATTCCGCGCAGCGACTGGCTGGTGCGCAAGCTGATTCGCGCCGACTGGATGATGCAGGCGGCTGACCTGCACCAGATTCTGGTGTCCAGCATGCTGCGCAGCGAGCATGTGCTGATTTGTGGTTATGGCCGCAGCGGCCAGGCGCTGGCGCGGCTGCTGGAACGCGAATCCATCCCGGTGTTTGCCCTCGACCTCGACCCGGAGCGGGTGCGCGAAGCCGCCGCCGCTGGCGATGCGGTGGTGTTTGGCGACGCAGCCAAAAAAGAAGTGCTGCTCGCCGCCGGCCTGATGCGCGCCAAGGCGCTGGTGATCACCTACTCCGACACCCATTCATCCATCCGTATCCTGCAGGTGGTGCAGCAACTGCGCCCGGATCTCACCGTGATTGTGCGCACGGTGGACGACTCCGATATCGACCTGCTGCGCGAAGCCGGTGCCGATGAAGTGGTGTCGGAAGTGATGGAAGGCAGTCTGATGCTGGCCTCGCAGGCGCTGATGGCACTGGGCGTGCCGCTGAACCGGGTGCTGCGCCGCATCCGCAGCGTGCGCGAAGAGCGCTACAGCCTGTTTCGTGGCTTTTTCCGTGGCGTGACCGATGAAAGCCTGGCCATGGACGACGCCCAGCAACCGCGCCTGGCCGCCGTCACCCTCACCCCTGGCTCGGCTGCCGTGGGCAAGAGCCTGGGCGAACTGCATCTGGGCGCGCTGTGTGTGCAGGTGCGCACCGTCAAACGCCGCTCGGCCCGGCATATCGCCCCGGAACTGGACTTTGAACTGCATGCCGATGACGTGGTGGTGCTACTGGGCACGCCGGAGCAGATTGGCACGGCGGAACTGCTGCTGCTGGGGGGGAAGCATTGACGGGATGCCAGGAGGGTTGATTTTGAGAAAGTGGTTTTTGCAAAAACACCGGCACAGCCACATCAAGGCATGGGATGGCTGCTGACGGTTTTTCCAGCGTTTCCCAAGTATGAAGGGCACCATATCATGACGGATTCAGACACAAGCTTGCACACAAAGGTTGGTTTTATGCGAATTTACCCAAGCAATTTGCCTATATTTGTTTACGGCACGCTGAAGAAGGGTGGCTTGTACCACAGCGATGTGGTCGGGCAAATAGAAGACAGCAAGGATGGCATCGTCAGGGGGGAGCTGTATTACAAGATTTTCCGGAAGAACTGCATACCGGAAGTGACTGCCGCATTCGACCCCCAGGGCGGAAAAAACATCGCCGGAACGTTGCTGTTTCCGCGTGAAAACCAGTATTACAGCTTGCTGGCCAAACTGGATGAGCTTGAATTCAATTTTGATATGGACGGACAGCGTTTACAGCGGAAAGACCGCTTGCGCGTGTACCTGCGCGATATCACGCTGTGCACGACCGAGCATGGGGTGTCTTACCTGGCGTGGTGCTATGTGTATCACCCGATTATCTCGATTCCAAGAAGCAATATCATCAAAAAAGAAAACGGCACGGTGACCTTCAACCCGGAACTTGCCCGGCGCTTGCTGGAAAGTGGCGAGATCAAGGAAGACCGGATGCCATCGTGACGCGTGGCTGGCCATGGCAGGATGCCTCCCCGGGCCATGGCCAGCCACGCGTCACGGATTCTTGAACAGATTGAACTGGTTGGTCAGCTGCTCTTTCAGCACCTGTTGTTTTTCCAGATCGGTTTTCTTGTCTTTCACCAGCGCATTGAAGTCCAGCGCATAGGTGGGCGCGCTCAGTTCGCCGGTGATCTTCAGCGGCACATTCATTTCCTTGGTGTTGGTGAACACCAGAATATTCGGCTGCACGCGCATGGCGTAATCGATGATGCTGCTGACCAGATCCACCTTGCCGTGGCCCTGCAGGCTGAGCAGATTGGCGTTCAGCCGCAGGTCCTGGTTACGCGCCACGCCGTGGTTCAGGTTGAACTGGGCGGTCAGGCTCTGGAACTCAGTGCGCTTGCCGGTGTTTTCCCCCAGCCGGCCCAGCTCGGCAGGCAGGCGCTTGATCGCATCCACCAGGTCCACCCCCAGCAGCGCGCCTTCGGTCAGGCCAACGCGCACCGTGCCGCTCAGGGTTTTGCGTAATTGGGTAAAGGTTTGTCCTTCGGCGGTCAGCGTGGCTTCCAGCCGGCCCTTGCCATCGAGCTGGTCAAAATCGAGCAGGTCGCGCAGCAGCGGGCGGATATTCATGCCGGCCAGGGTTTCATGCACCACCAGGCGCGGTTGTTCGCCGGGGGTGAGCTCCAGGCGGCCATTCAGGTTGCCGCCGTAGATCAGCGCGGTAATGTCTTCCAGCAGCAGCTTGTTTGGGGTGAATGCCAGTTTGCTGCCCACTTGCTGCATGGTGAAGCGTCCGGCAGTCAGTTCGGCAATGCGGATGTCGCCCGTCAGGTTGAGCGCCTTGAGCCAGTCCAGATCAAATTTGCGGTTGCCGTAAAACAGGCCCACGCGATTGCCGGTGGATTCGGCCAGATAGCGGTTCAGGTCGAGTTTGCCCAGGCTGAGGCGGACATTGTGCAAGGGGGTGATAAAACCGTCCTGTTCGCCGGTAAAGTCAAAGCGCTGCCCGTCAATGGTTCCGCTGAGCCGGGTAGACACATGCTGGCGGCCCAGGTTGGCCGTCAGCTCGCCTTTGGCGGTGGCCTTGAGCTGGCCGCGCGGCAGCAGCGGGGTGGCCAGGGTGGTGTCGGCTTTCAGTGGGCTCAGACGGATGGTTTCCCAATCGTTCAGCGTGACCGGGGCTTGCAGGTGGGCGGTGAGGGTGTGTTCGCCAGGCGCTTTCCAGCTCATGGCACCGGTGAGCTGGCGGGCGGTGAGGGTTTGCCAGCGTCCGGCGATGTCACTGAGCTGGCCGGAGAAACTGTAATTGGAGCCCTGGTTGTTCAGCGCGGCGTTGAATTCCAGTGTGGGGGCGTGAAAGCCATCCTTGCCCAGCGACAGATCCGCGCTGGGCATGCGCGCGGTGATGGCTACCGACGGTTCGCGGCTGCTCAGGGTGGCGTGCAGGGTTTCGGCGGTCAGCTGGCGCGACACCGGATTGATGCGCACCGTGCCGGTCAGTTCGGCGCGGCTGTCGCTCAGCCCGGCCAGCAGGCCATTGGCGGTGAGCTTGAAGCTGTCCAGGGTGAATTGTTCGTCAGCCACATTCAGCGGGCTTTCCAGCACCACGCTGGCCTGGTGTTCACCGCTTTTCAGCAGGCCCGCCACGCTGAGCTGGGCGTTGCCGAGCATGCCGCTGGCTTCCAGTGCGCCCTGGTTCAGGCTGAGCTGGCGTTTGAATACCTGGTCGTCCAGTTGAATGTTCAGGTCGGCCAGCTTCAGCCAGTCGAGTTTGACCGCCATCGGCAGCCGGGTCTTGCGCGCCAGCAGGTCGGCAAAGTTCCAGTCGCCCTGGCGGTCACGCTGCAGATTCAGCTGCACACCGTCCAGCTTGATGGCGTGGATGACTTTATTACCCTGAAACAGCGGCAGCCAGGCCAGGCGCACTTCGGCGCGGCGCAAGACCAGAAATGGGGTATTGCCGTCGGTTTCGCTCAGGCTGAGCTGTTCGATCTTGATGCCAGGGCGGGGAAAGATGGCCGGGGTAATCGGGCCAGAGAGGGTGAGTTGACGGCCATCGGTTTGCAGGGCGTCGCCTAACTGCATGCGTACTTGTTCGGCGTCAAACTTGGAGTAAATCACCGTGATCATTGCCAGCAGGGCGGCAATGCCCAACCCGACCAGGGCCGCAATGAGTTTGAGTCGGGGAAGGGTGAACCAGGAAAGACCGGGATTCCATTTCATGGGGCAGTCAAGCTCCGTGATGCGGCAGGCGCCGGGCGTCTAAAAAAGGAGACGATGCACACATCGTCTGCGTGCAGAGCAACAAGCCGGCAGGGGCTTATGGAGCGGGTGAAGGGAATCGAACCCTCGTCTTAAGCTTGGGAAGCTTCAGCTCTGCCATTGAGCTACACCCGCTTGGGAAGTGCGACATTCTTACCGAAAATGTCCGCTTTGGCAATCAGGCCATGGGGCTGATTGCGGTCAGCGCCAGCCGGGCCGCTGGCACCGGGCGCTGATTGATGTGGGTTTTGGCTGTGGTTTCAGGCGCTTGGCGCGGGGATGGCCACGTGCTGGCGGACAAATTCGGCAAAAGTTTCCGCCGGTAGCGGACGGCTGAAAAAATAGCCCTGCGCCTGGTCGCAGGCATGGGCACGCAGAAAGGCCAGCACTTCGGCGTCTTCCACCCCTTCGGCAATGGTGGCCAGGTTCAGGCTGTGCGCCATCTGGATCACCGCACGGATGATGGCCGCGTGTTCATCGCCCTGGTGCAGCTGGCGGACAAACGACTGGTCGATCTTGAGCGTGTCCACGTCAAAGCGGGTGAGGTAGGACAGGCAGGAATAGCCGGTGCCAAAGTCGTCAATCGACAGGCGCACGCCCAGTGCCTTCAGCCGCTGCAGGGTGGAAATCACGTTTTCCACATCGTGCATCAGCATGGATTCGGTCAGCTCCAGCTCCAGGCAGGTGGGCGGCAGGCCGGTGCGCGCCAGGGTGTGGGTGACGCTGTCCACCAGATTGCCGCGCTTGAACTCGACGCCCGACAGGTTGACCGCCACCACCAGCTCGCCCAGCCCTTCGGCACGCCACTGCGCCAGCTGACGGCAGGCTTCGTACAGCACCCATTCGCCAATGGGCACAATCAGGCCGCTTTCTTCTGCCACCGGAATGAACTTGCCCGGCGGCACCATGCCTTGTTCCGGGTGCAGCCAGCGCACCAGCGCTTCGGCACCGACAATCCGGCCTGTGGTCAGGTCCAGCTGTGGCTGGTAGTGCAGGATGAATTCATTGCGCAGCAGCGCATTGTGCAGGCCGTTGCGAATCAGCAACTGCTCGGCGGCATGGCTGCCGTGCTGGCCGGTAAAGAAGCGGAAGGTATTGCGCCCGGCTTCTTTGGCCGCCCGCATGGCCGCTTCGGCTTTTTGCAGCAGGGCGTCGTAGTCGCTGCCGTCATCCGGGGCCAGCGCCATGCCAATCGACAAGGTGGTGTGCAGCGCCTGGTCGGCCACCAGCAATGGGGTAGAAAACGCAGCAAGCAGCGCCTGGGCGCGCTCGGTCAGCGAATGCAGTTCGCGCACATGCGGCACCATCAGCAGGAACTCGTCTGCGCCATGACGCGCCAGCATGTCGTTATTGCCCATCTGGGTGAGCATGCGCGACGCTGCCGCCTTGAGCAGCTGGTCACCCGTGGCCTGGCCCAGCGAGTCGTTGATGGTTTTGAAGTTGTCCAGGTCGATGTACAGCAGCGCCACGCACTCGTCACGCTGGTTGGTGGCCTGGGCAATCGCCTCGTTCAGGCGCAGCTTGGCGCGCTGGCGGTTGGGCAGGTCGGTGAGCGGGTCGTGGTGAATCAGGTATTCGGCACGCGCTTCGGCGGCCTTGCGTTCGGAAATGTCAAAAAACAGCCCGACATAGTGGGTCAGCTGGCCGCTTTGGTCGTGTACCGCCGACAGGCTCAGCCATTCGGGAAATACTTCGCCGTTTTTGCGCCGATTCCAGATTTCCCCATGCCAGTGGCCTTGCTGGCTCAGGCTGGTCCACATGGCTTGGTAAAACGCACCGTCATGGCGGCCCGACGCCAGCAGCTTGGGGGTTTGTCCAAGCACTTCGGCGCGGGTGTAGCCGGTCATGGCGGTGAATGCCGGATTGACCGACACAATCCGCGCCTGGGCATCGGCCACCAGAATGCCTTCGTTGCTGTTCTCGAACACCTTGCCCATCAGGCGCAGGTTATCGGCTTCGCGGCGGCGCTCCAGCACGATGCCGATGATGGATGCGCCGATTTCCAGCAGTTTCAGGTGGAAATCGCTGGGCGAGCGGCTTTCAAAGCTGGACAGGGCAAAGGTGCCAATAATTTCCTGGCCGGCGCGGCGGATGGGCATCGACCAGCAGGCTTTCAGGTTGAAGTCTATTGCCAGGTCGCGCAGGTCGGCCCAGCGCGGATCCATCAGGGTGTCGCTGACAAATACCGGTTGCTGCTGGTAGAGCGCATTACCACACGAGCCGGCATGCGGGCCGGGACACAGCTGCTGCAAACGGGCAATACCTTCCGCCGGCACGCTGGGGGCAGCGTACACATTCAGGCGGCCCTGTTCGTCCAGCAGCATGACCGAACCAACAGCGTTGGGCAGCAGGCGCTCTTCAAGGCGGCATACCTCGTTAATGATGTCCAGCGGGTCATGACCCTGGGCGACCGACTCCAGAATAGCCTGCTGCAGATGCAGGATATCCTGTTGCTCAGCATGGCTGAGCACGGGTTGAGCGGGAACGCCGGGGTCAGTGACCGGGCAAGAACCGGGATTCATGACAGCTCCGGGAATGGGATTGTTTTCAGCTTAGCGGATTTTACCGGTGCTTAACATCCATCGGATACAGTCTTGCATGCCATTTCGGGTCATTTTACTGAAAATTTTTAGCGTGACTGCCAGCGTTGCGCACTCCAGTGCACCCACAGCAGGGTAGCCCACACCACCCAGCCCGACCACAGGGTGTGCGACAGAAAGTGCGCGCCACGCAATTGCTGGCCCAAACCCATCAGCAAACCGAGCAGCAACCCTCCCCACCAGGCAGCCCGCGCCCGGCGCGGATGGCTGTCGTGCCAGACAAAATACAAGGCCATCCAGACAAAGCCGCCCGAGGCATGCCCGGCTGGAAAACAGCGCCCGGCGCTGACGCCGTCGGGCAGGTGGCCAAACAGCGGCACATAGGGCGCATGGCCGCCAAATTCGAGCAAATCCCACGGGCAATGGTAAGGCGACTGGCTTTTCAGCAATGACACCATCAGGCTGGCCAGCAGGGTGGCGACAAACACTGTCAGCCAGCGCTGGCGCTGGGCACGGCTTAGCCCCAGACGCTGCCCGGCCAGCGCCAGACCCAACACCGCCACGCCACCCAGCAATGACAGGTTTTTCAGCCAGACATGGTTGAGCCGTTCCAGCCAGCGGTGGTGTTGCAGCGGAAAATGCCGGCTGACCGGGTCAAACCACGGCTGGGCCAGTGCGTGGTCCAGCTGACCATCGCGCAGCCCCCAGCAGAACAGCCCGGCCAGGAGGGCCAGCCACAGCAGCTGGCGCTGATAAAACGCCCGGCTCAGACACAGTCCGCGCAGCGCGCCATTCAACGGGAAAATTGGGCTCTGAGGGGCCCAGGGCAGGGAAATTGACTTCATGAGGGGAAAGGTCCGGGCAAAGACAGCGTGCCACCTTGCCGCCCTCTGCTTAACCCCGCCTTAACTTGGCATGCCGGCGTTCAGGCGGCAGGAGTCAGGCTGGCCTGCAAAGCCGGGATGCAAAGCGGTTTATGGCGTGACCCGGCCTTTATTATGCTTTTGTTGCAAATAAGCCAGCGCAGGGTGGCGGGTGTGTCAGCAAACCGGGAGACGGTAAATTGCCGCAGTGCAAAAAACCCTTTTTAATACAATGGTTATAAGCAGAACTTGGCGCACCCAATCAGTTTTTGTGATTAGCCCTGTTTTGCCAGCAGGACTAGTATATTTACCTTATGTGAACGCCTGTTCACTTGCGCAGACAAATAGGCCGCCCACGCGGCTTGGCCGGGTTTTTCTGTTGCACCGCAGTGCCAATCTGCACTGGAACAGGCCCACCCTGATGTTTGGGTCTGGCCGTGCGCCAGGCCTCCCCTGTGTTGTTTCTTCCTCGTGTTGACTCCCGATGGCGCTAGCCAAAGGGAGTTTTTTTATCGGCCTTCGCTATGCCCCCAGCCAGCGCCACAGTCCGTACACCACAAAACCGCTGAGGATAGCCGCCAGCGTATGCCGGCTGAAGTAGGCCACCAGCGCTGCTGCCAGCGTGCCGGGCAGATAGGCATTGCCGGGCGATACGTCTACCGCCCCTTGCGGGGCCAGTGCCATCGGCACAATCAGCGCGGTCAGCACCGCCGCCGGCACATAGCGCAGGCTGCGTTGCAGCCAGCCAGGAAAGCGCAGCCGATGGCCAAACACCAGAAAACTCAGGCGGATGCCAAACGTCAGCACCAGCATGCCAAGCACCGCCCAGACCAAATGCAGTGTCATGTTGGCTCCTGTTGTGCCGGGGGTTCTCCCTGGTTTTCCACCCACAGGCCGCCCAGCACCCCCGCCAGCGCCGCCAGCATCAACCCCAGCTTGTAGGGCAGCTCGCGCGCCAGCAGCGCCACCCCACCCGCCAGCAGTGCCGCCACCGCCACCGGGCGCTGACGCAACTGGGGTGCCACGATGGCGGCAAAGGTGGCCAGCATGGCAAAGTCCAGCCCCAGCGCCGCCAGGCCAGGCACATTCTGGCCCAGACCAATGCCCACCAGTGTCCACAGTTGCCAGTTCAGATACATTGCCAGCGACGAACCCAGCCAGTGCCATTGCCCACCGCCAGCCATGCCCTGGGTGCGCAGGCGCTGCTCGACCACCGCAAAAGTTTCATCCGTCAGCCAGAACGCCAGCGGCCAGCGCCAGCGGGCGGGCAGATCGCGGGCGTAGGGCAGCAAGCTGGCGCTATACAGCGCATGACGCAGATTCACCACCAGCGTGGTCAGCCATATTACCGGCAATGCTGCGCCGCCGCTGATCAGGCTGACCGCAACAAACTGCGATGACCCGGCAAACACCAGCGCCGACAGCGCCAGCACTGACCATACCGGCAGGCCGCTGCCAATTGCCAGCGTGCCAAAAATCACCCCAAATGGGGCCGCGCCCACCAGCATGGGCAGAGTATCGCGTGCGCCATCCAGCAATGGCGACCAGCGTGAGGTCATGGTGAGCTCCTGAATGAACGGGTTAAATAACGGCGGCAGGCAGCACTGGCTTGTCGGCACCTTACCTTAAGGGGCGCAACTCCGCCCAGCACACGCCAGATGGGCCATATGCCACGCCCCTGGTGGTGCTGCTCTGCCCGCTGATAGGCCGCCGGGGGAGACCCCGCGTGGCGCGGAAGTCGCGGGCATAGGCTTGATGGCGCGCAGATATGGCAGCGATCGGCATCCGGCATCGGCAGGGACAGAATATTCTGGCACAGCCTGCGCAGAACTGGCTTGAACGATCTTGTGGTTCAGCGGGAGCTGGCGTTAATGGCTTGTGCGCCATCTGCCACTGCCCGATGGGCGCTGATATAATCGCAGCGCGCCGTCGTCCGCCTCTGCGCTGCGACATGATCCATCTCTGAAGAAAGACGCCCCATCCAGCATGGCCACCCGTGATTACAAAAACAGCACGCGCCCTCCCCGCAGTGGCAGCGGTGCAAGCAAGGGCGCTCCGCCGCCGCCGCCGCCGCGTAACACGTCGCCCAGAAAGCCATCCGGGAATACTGGCGGCAGTAAAAAGGGCGTGGTGGTCGGGGTGCTGATCGGTTTGATGGTTGGGGTAGGGGCGGCAGCTGGGGTGGCATTTTATCTGAACCGCGCCGCCACGCCGTTTGCGCCGCGCGAAGCCAAACCGGCCAAGGAAGAACCTGCCGAGAGCATGGTGGCGCTGCCGCCGCCGGATACACCACCGGCCAAACCGGCTGCGCCGCCCGGTCCGGCCAGCCTGGAGCCGGGCGCGCCCATTCAGCGCGCGCCAGATCTGAGTGCCAGCCTGCCGGTGAATCCGCTGCTGGACACGCCACCGCCGCCTGCCGCCGCCGCACCTGTGGCTGCCCCGGCAGAGAACAAGCCAGAAGACAAGCCGGCACGCAAGGCAGAAAAGGCCGAACCTGCTGCGCCGCAAACCCCGGCGGAGAAGCACGCCAAGGCCGAGCCGCCGAAATACGATTTCTATAAAATCCTGCCCGGCAATAACCCGCCGATTCCGCAGGACAAGCCTACGCCAGAAAAAGAGCCGGCCAGCGCCGAGAAAACCAAGCGGATTTATCTGCAGGTGGGGGCTTACCAGAAAGAAGTGGACGCCGACAATATGAAGGCCAAGCTGGCGCTGCTGGGGGTGGAGGCCAATATCCAGTCGGTGAACACCCCGGAAAAAGGCTTGTTGCACCGGGTGCGCGTGGGCCCGCTGACCCGTGCTGAAGACGTTGAGCGCTTGCGCGCCCAGTTGAAGATGAATGGATTGAACCCGACGCCAGTCAAGGCAGACTAAGCCGCAGTTCACGCTCAGCCACGCCAGGCTGGGCGTGTCGGGCGTTATTCAATACTGACAGAAGGAAACTGGCATGATGAAAAAATGGTGGGCAGCCCTGTTGCTGCTGGTGTCGGCCTGGGCCATGGCGGATATTCAACTTGGGCGTGACTACACTGAACTGCGCACCCCGCAGCCTGGCGGCCCTGCTGGCAAGGTGGACGTGATCGAGTTTTTCTCTTACGGCTGCATCCATTGCTATCGGCTGGAGCCGTTTGTGGAAAGCTGGGTGCGCAAGCAGCCGGCCCATGTGAATTTCCGCCGCGAGCAGATTGTCTGGGACAAGTCGCTGGAGCCGCTGGCTCGCCTGTTTGCCACCCAGCGTCAGCTGGGCCTGCTGGACAAGCTGCACAAGCCGGCGTTTGACGCGGTGATGCGCGACAAGCAGAATCTGGCCGACGACAAAGTGCTGCAGCCGTGGCTGAAGGCGCAAGGCGTGGATGTGGCCACGTTCATGCAAACCGCCCAGTCGTTCGGGATGGCCAGCCAGGTGGCCAAGGCGGCCAAGATGACCCGAGATTACCAGGTGGAAGGCACGCCGGTATTTGTGGTGGGCGGGCGTTATGCCACCATGGCGGCAGAACCCAGCCGCCTGCTGCAGGTGGTGGATGAACTGGTGGCCAAGGTTAAATCCGGTCGCTGATCGACTCTGCCAGGGGCCGCGATTGCGGCCCCTGGCGCATGGCTGTTTCTTGAAAGCTGTTGATGGATATTCTGTTCTTGTTCAAGGCCCTGGTGATGGGCGTGGTGGAAGGCATTACCGAATTTTTCCCGATTTCCAGCACCGGGCATCTGATTCTGGCCGGTGATCTGATTGGTTTTGACGATGGCAAGGGCAAGGTATTCGAGGTGGTGATCCAGCTGGGTGCCATTCTGGCGGTATGCTGGGAATACCGTGCGCGCATTGCCAAACTGGCTGCCGGTGTGCCCAATGACCCGGTGGCCCTGCGTTTTGTGGTGGGCTTGCTGCTGGCGTTTCTGCCGGCGGCGGTGATTGGCATCCTCACCATCAAGACCATCAAGCTGTATTTGTTCAATGCCGTGGCGGTGGCGGTGGCGCTGGTGGTGGGCGGGCTGGTTATCCTGTGGGTGGAGTCGCGCCCGCAACAACCGCGAATTACCCGCATCGAAGACCTGCGCCTGCGTGATGCGCTGAAAGTGGGCTTTGCCCAGGTGCTGTCGCTGATTCCGGGCACATCGCGCTCCGGGGCCACCATTATTGGCGGCATGCTGTTTGGCCTGGACCGCAAGGTCGCCACCGAGTTTTCGTTCTTTCTGGCCATCCCCATCATGTTTGCCGCCACCGCCTACGATGTGCTCAAACACTGGCAGGCGTTTTCCCTGGCCGATTTACCGGTATTTGGCGTGGGCTTTGTGGCGGCTTTCCTGTCGGCGTTTGTGGCGGTTCGCGGCCTGCTGCGCTTTGTGGCGTCGCACACGTTTGTGGTATTTGCCTGGTATCGCATTGTGTTTGGCCTGGTGATCCTGCTCACCTGGAAGATGGGCTGGGTGGAGTGGGCAGCGTGATCGGTGTGCAACCTTCATTGCAATGCAACAAAGTGCTTGACGGCAGGAATCGACCCACGTATAGTTCACCTCTCTGACGCGGGGTGGAGCAGTTGGCAGCTCGTCGGGCTCATAACCCGAAGGTCACAGGTTCGAGTCCTGTCCCCGCAACCAAATACAGAAAACCCCTGCCAGCGCAAGCTTGCAGGGGTTTTTTCATGGCATGGCCGGTGTTTGGGGCCGGTGCCGATTCGCACCGCCGGTAGGCCAGCCAAAGGCTGGCCCCCAGTCCACCGGTTTTTCCCGCTGATTTTTCTGGCTCAGGCCGGATGGCGCTGCGCCAGCTTCTGGTTGCGCAGCAGGCACAGCATGTCACAGGCAATATGCGCCGCAGCAATCGCGGTGATTTCGCTCTGGTCGTAGCTGGGTGCCACTTCCACTACGTCCATGCCGACAATATTCAGTCCACCCAGATTGCGCACAATCTTCAGCGCCTGCGCGCTGGACAGCCCGCCAGGAACCGGCGTGCCGGTGCCCGGCGCAGCGGAGGGGTCCAGGCAGTCGATGTCGAAGGTCACATACACCGGATGGTCGCCAATCACCCGCTTGATTTCCGCCAGCGCGGCGTCTGGGCCATGGTCGTGTACCCACGGCGCATCCAGCACCTTCACCCCCATAAAGTCGTCATTCCAGGTGCGAATACCCACCTGCACTGACTTGGCCGGGTCAATCAGCCCGTCCTTGATCGCCTTGTAGAACATGGTGCCGTGGTTGAGCGAATCTGGCGAATCATCCGGCCAGGTGTCGCAGTGGGCGTCAAAGTGCAGCAGTGCCAGCGGCTGGCCGTATTTTTCTGCATGGGCAATCAGCAGCGGGTAGGTGATGAAATGGTCGCCGCCCAGGGTGAGCATTTTGGCTCCGCTGGCCAAAATGGTGCGCGCGTGTTCAACAATGCTCGGTTTGATGCTCAGTGGGTTATGCGCGTCAAACCAGCAATCGCCATAATCAATCACTGCCAGGTCGTCAAAGGGGTCGAAGCCCCACGGGTAGGGCTTGAGTTCGGCCAGCTGCACGCTGGCGGCGCGGATGGCCTGCGGGCCCAGCCGCGCGCCGGAGCGGAAGGTGGTGGACAGATCCAGCGGTACGCCGGAGATCACCACGTCGGCACCGTGCAGGTCCCGGCTGTAGTGGCGACGCATGAACGACAGCACGCCAGCGTAGGTGTTTTCAATCGACGAGCCATACAGGCCCGGACGGCGAATTGCGCCGTCACCATAAATCATCTCGGTCATGGTTTTGCTCCACAGCAGAGCACGCCGGCGTGACTGCGCCGACGATTCCCGTCCATCTTGCCCAGCCGACGGGTTAAGGCTGGCGCGCCCACGTGGGTGCCAGCGCAGTGTGCCGTGTGCCCGGCCCGGATGCAAGGCGTGCCGCAACTGCACCGTTTGAGTGCGCACGCTGGTGCGTCCGCCCATTTTAGGACACGCTGGCTGAGGTCAAGACCAATCACGCCATCTTGAGCCCGTTGGCTGAAGGGGCTATGCGGTGCTTTTGCGCTGGCGGCACCGCCTTGTCACGCACGCTCATGCCAATTTTATAACAGGTGTTTTTCTGCCATTTTCCATAGGGTTGCCTGAGAAAACCATGCGTGATGGCTGTTTTTCAGCAGGATTGATGCTTGACGGTTCAAACGCTTGGCACAGCTTATGCTTTGGGGTCGATGAAACTTTTATTCACGCAGGGCAAAAAATGGGGAACACCATGGGGAAATACCAGGAAACAGCCATTTGCCGGGCTTGCCGGCAGGCTGGGCAAGGAGTGATCGCATGAAATGGGTCAGCACCATTATCAAACCGTTCAAGCTCGATGAGGTGCGGGTGGCACTGGAGAACATCGGTGTCAAGGGCCTGACCGTGACTGAAGTGAAGGGGTTTGGCCGGCAGAAGGGCCATACCGAGATCTACCGGGGGGCCGAGTACACGGTCAACTTTCTGCCAAAAACCCGGATTGACATCGCCGTGCGTGATGACCAGCTCGACCAGACGCTGGCTGCAATTGAAAAGGCCGCCGCCACCGGCAAAATGGGCGACGGGAAGATTTTTGTCCTCGATCTGCAACAGGTGATCCGGATTCGCACCGGCGAATCTGGCGAGGATGCCCTTTAATGGGGCATGCATGCCGCCAGCGCCCTCTGCTGGCTGGATGCGCCAACGCTTTCAAAACCAAAGGAGATATGGCATGAAACGTGTTCTTGCCTTGGTGAGCGTCTTGTTCACCTTGTTGTTTGCACTGCCCGGCTGGGCAGACGATGCACCGGCTGCTGCGGCTGCCGTGACTCAGGCGGTTGCTCCGGTGGCCGCTGCGGTAGCGGATGCCGCCGCTGCACCGGCCGCCGCGCCGGCTGCGCCAGTGGCCAATAAGGGCGACACCGCCTGGATGCTGGTATCCACCCTGCTGGTGGTGATGATGGCCGCCCCTGGCCTGGGTCTGTTTTACGGTGGCCTGGTGCGCACCAAAAACATGCTGTCGGTGCTGATGCAGACCATGGTGGTGTTCTGCCTGCTGGGTGTGCTGTGGGCAGTGTATGGCTACAGCCTGGCATTTACCGAGGGCGGCGCATTCCTGGGCAGCTTTGACAAGGCCTTCCTGAATGGGGTGACGGTGGAATCGATGGCCGCAACCTTCAGCAAGGGCGTGGTGGTGCCGGAATACGTCTACATTGCCTTCCAGCTGACCTTTGCCGGCATTAC
Organism: Aquaspirillum sp. LM1; assembly: GCF_002002905.1. NCBI lineage: Bacteria > Pseudomonadati > Pseudomonadota > Betaproteobacteria > Neisseriales > Aquaspirillaceae > Aquaspirillum > Aquaspirillum sp. LM1. The sequence goes on from NZ_CP019509.1 coordinate 398,841, forward strand.
CTCGGCACTGATCATCGGCGGCTTTGCCGAACGGGTGAAGTTCTCTGCCGTGCTGGCCTTTGTGGTGCTGTGGTTCTCCTTCTCCTACCTGCCGCTGGCACATATGGTGTGGTACTGGGCAGGTCCTGACGCCTACACCAGCGCCGAAGCGGGTGCCAAGGCTGGTGAAACCGCAGGCTTCCTGTTCCAGAAAGGTGCGCTGGACTTTGCCGGCGGTACCGTGGTGCACATCAACGCCGGTGTGGCCGCTCTGGTGGGCGCGCTGATTATCGGCAAGCGTGTGGGCTACGGTCGTGAATCCATGGCTCCGCACAGCCTGACCATGACCATGGTGGGTGGCGCGATGCTGTGGGTGGGCTGGTTTGGTTTCAACGCCGGTTCCAACCTGGAAGCCACCGGCACCGCCGCGCTGGCCATGATCAACACCCTGCTGGCCACTTGCGCTGCCACTGTGTCGTGGACTTTGGTGGAATGGCTGCTCAAGGGCAAGCCGTCGATGCTGGGCGCGATTTCCGGCACCATCGCCGGCCTGGTGGTCATCACCCCGGCCTGCGGTTTTGTCGGCCCGATGGGCAGCATCATCATGGGTCTGCTGGCTGGTGTGGTGTGCTACTGGGGCGTTAACGGTCTCAAGCGCATGCTGGGTGTGGACGACTCGCTGGACGTGTTTGGCGTACACGGCGTGGGCGGCATCCTGGGTGCCATGCTGACCGGTGTGTTTGCTGCACCGAGCCTGGGCGGTACCGGGGTCTACGACTACGTGGCCGACAAGGTGGGCGACTACGACATGGCGGCTCAGCTGGTGTCCCAAGCCTGGGGCGTGGGCGTGGCTGTGCTGTGGTCGGCGGTGGTGTCGTTCATCGCCTTCAAGCTGATTGACCTGACCATTGGCCTGCGCGTCAGCGAAGAAGCCGAACGTGAAGGTCTGGACATCACCACTCACGGTGAAACCGCCTACCATCATTAATCAGTAAGCGCGTCTTAGCGTAAACCTGACTCCCCTGAAGGCGCCGTCCGGCGCCTTCTTTTTCGCCCAGAATCTGGAGATTGCCCATGTTGACGCGTTGGGTGACGGGCTTCTTGCGCCCACATAAAACGGATTTGCTTGCCCAGCCGGTACAGGCTGAGTTGCCGTCAGTGGTTTTGCCCGATCCGATGCCGGCGGCACCGCTGGCTGGCATCGGGCGCTGGGGGCGGCGACTGTTGACATCCTCCCCCGCCTAAAGTCGGGGGATTCCTACGGCGCTCATCCCGGCATCGAGCCGGCATAAGTCGCTTCGGCGGGTTCCTGCTGCTGGCGGCATGACTGCACCGCTCACTTCACAGGCGATCCGGGCTGCGGTTTCCCGCCCGGCGGAAGCATCCGCCGTGTCCTGCCCTTCGTCTCGCAATAGTTGCATTCCGCGAGACAGGATGTTGATCGCGCCGACCAGATCGGCGTTTTCCTTAAAACCGCATTCCACACACAGGAACCGGGCTTGCGTCTGGCGGTTATCCGCCGACACATGGCCGCAGCACGGACACGTCCGGCTGGTGTTCTGCGCCGGCACGGTGATGAGATGCCCACCGTTCCACGCCAGCTTGTAGTCCAGTTGGCGGCGGAATTCGGCCCAGCCTTGATCAAGGATGGCTTTGTTCAGGCCGGACTTGGCCCGAACATTTCTTCCCGGTGCATCTGCCGTGCCTGCTGCCGACCTGGACATGTTCCTCACCTGCAAGTCCTCAAGACACACCATCGCGTGGTTTTGGCTGATCGTGGTCGTGGCCTTGTGCAGGAAGTCGCGGCGGGCATTGCCGATGCGGGCGTGAATGCGCTGGACGCGGGTTTTCGCCTTCTTCCAGTTGTGGCTGAATTTGGTCTTGCGGCTCATGGCCTGCTGCGCTTTGCGCAAGCGGGCTTCGTGCCGCCTGAAGCTGTTGAGCGGCGCGTAGAACGCGCCATCCGAGAGCGTGGCGAACCGTGCAATACCCATGTCGATGCCGACTGCACCGCCCTTTGGCATCGGCTGCTCGACCTCGCGTTCGGTCTGGATCGACACGAACCATTTGCCGCAGGACTGGCTCACGGTGATGTTCTTCACCACCCCCAGCACTTCCCGGCTGTTGCGGTAGCGCAGCCAGCCGAGCTTGGGCAGGAAGATTCGGCTGTTGGCCTGGTCGAGCCTGATCTGTTTCGGGTCTGGATAGCGAAAGCTGTCGGACTGGCCCTTCTTCTTGAAACGCGGAAAATCAGCGCGTCTGGCGAAGAAGTTGGTGTAGGCCCGTTCCAGGTCCTTGAGCGTCTGTTGCAGCGGATGAACGGGCGCATCCGCCAGCCATGCTGTCTCCGCGCTGTGGCGCCACTCGGTGAGCAGCTTGCACAGGCCCGCATAGCCCAGTTTCTTCTCTGCACGCTCGTAGCGCGCCTTCTGCAACGCCAATGCCTTGTTGAACACGAAACGGCACGAGCCAGCAAAGCGGCGCATGTCGCGCTGCTGTTCGCCGGTCGGCATCAGTTCGTATTTGTAGGCTTGAAGGCGTTGCATACTGGTTTTATACAACCCACCCCCATCGACGGCAAGGACGGCTACGCCGTCCGCGCCATCCTTCCCCGTCCTGAATGGCGGGGCTTGCCGCGCACCGGGTCAATCTGATTCGCCATGGCCTGAATGCCGAAGCCGCCTACGCCGCCCAGCAGGGTGAGGTTCAGGCACGGATTGGTGCGATGACCGCTGAAATCCAGCGCGGCGCACAGGGCATGCGTGCCGGCAGCCAGCAGGCTGGTCGCCTGCGCCATCAGGCGGAAACCCTGCTGTCGGCCACCGACCAGAGCCTGCACGCCGGGCTGGCCGAGCTGGATGCCCGGCTGGCCGGCAAAGTGGGGCGGATTGGCCAGGGGCTGATGGCGCTGGATGCGCTGCCGGCGGCGGCGCTGCCCGACAGCATTCAGCGCGCCCTGCGCCAGGAAGGTCTGCCCACTGAGCGCTGCGCTGACCGGCTGGCGGCCATTCGCGCCCGTGGCCGCCTGCGGGTGGCCATCGAGCCGGCGTTCAAGGGCCTGTCATTTCGTTTGCGCCCCGGTGAGCCCTTGATCGGGCTGGATGTGGACTACGCCAAGGCCTTTGCCCGTTACCTGGGCGTGGCGCTGGAGTGTGTCGAACACCCGTGGGACCAGTGCACCGAATTGTTGCACGCTGGCCGCCGCCCCGGAGAAGCTGACGCCGACCTGGTGTGGAGCGCGCTACCGCCCAATGCGGCGTATCAGGGCGTGGCGTTTTCCGACAGTTATACCTATCTGGATTTTGTGCTGGTGCGCCGCCATGGCGATCAGCGGATTCAGGATGTGCGCAGTCTGGAGGGCAAGGTGCTGGGGTGCATCAACGATCCGGCAGCCTTTGCCGCGCTGGAAGCCGCCGGCCTGCGCTGGAGCCGCCATGCCGACACGCCACCCGGCACGGTGCGGCTGGCCAATCTGATTGGCTATTCCGACCAGGGGGTGATCCACGATGCCCTGGCCCAGGGCACGGTCGATGCCTTTGCCGCCGACCATCCGATTTTTGCCTGGGCCTGCTACGGCCAGCACAGCCCCTGGCGCGGCCAGCTGGACATCCTGTCTACGCCGCTGTCGCCCCAGCCGTGGTATTACGCCGTTGGCGTGGCGGATGACCCGGCGTCCTATCCGCTGCTGCAGGCGGTGAACCAGTTTTTGCGGGGTTTTCTGCCCAGCCGCGAACGTGAGCAGATCGAAAAAACCTGGCAGTTTGCCGTGCGCCAGGGTCAGGGCAGCTATCGCGACGAAGCCGGGGGCTTGCGCGGCGAGGCGGAGCTGGCGGCGGATTGGGCGCGGCTGGCACAGCAGGGCTGAGCGGGCATCGGGACAGGGCGTTTACTCCATCGCCCCCGGATACATCAGCACGCTCAGGAAGCGGATGGGGCAGCGCAGCAGTTTTTCCGGGCCATGCGGAATATCGCCGCGAAATGTCAGCGCGTCGCCCGGGCTGAGCTGGTAGGTGTTCTGCCCGTGGCGGTATTCGATTTCACCTTCCAGCATATAAATGAATTCGGTGCCGGGGTGTTCGAAGATCGGGAAGGTTTCGGATTCATGGTCAATGGTGATCAGAAACGGTTCAAACACCTTGGTCGGGCCTTGATCGTAGGCGAGCAGATGATAGGTGTGGCCCCGTTTGGTACCCCGGCGCACCACCTCCATGCCTTCGCCTTCCTTGACCAGCTGGGCGCTGCCGTCGCGCACGTCGTAGCCACGAAACAGCGTGGCAATCGACACCCCCAGCGCGCTGGCCAGCCGCGACAGCGTATCCAGGCTGGTGGCGGTCTGGGCGTTTTCGATTTTGGACAGCATGCCCCGGCTGATGCCGGCCAGGGTGGCTACATCGGCGATGGTCAGATCGTGTTTTTGCCGCAAATCGCGGATGGTGTTGCCCAGGTAGCGTTCCAGGCTGTCGGACGGTGACGGGTGCTCGCTCATCGGGGTGCGTTCCTGCGGAAAAGACCGGTCAAGTGTAGCATAGCCCGATTTGTTTCCTTTTGAGAAACAAAGTTGACCATTATGCTGGTGCTGTGCATAATAAGAAAAAATGTTTCTCTGTGTGAATTTTTACGGAGTGCCGCATGTCCCGTTCGCATCGCTATACCTTGTCGCTGTCCTGCCCGGATCGGGTGGGCGTGGTGGCTGCCGTCAGCGGGTTTCTGGCCAGCCACCAGGGCTGGATCACCGAAGCCAACCACCATGCCGACGCCGAGGCGCAACGCTTTTTCATGCGCCAGGAAATCCTGGCCGACTCGCTGCCGTTTGACCTGAGCACCCTGCGTGCCCACTTTGCTCCGATTGCCGCCGAATTCCGCATGGACTGGCGCATCAGCGACAGTGCGCGCAAAAAGCGCGTGGTGCTGCTGGTGTCCAAGCAGGAGCACTGTCTGTATGACCTGCTGGCACGCTGGCAGTCCGGCGATCTGGACATCGACATCCCCTGTGTGATCAGCAACCACGACACCTTCCGCCGCCTGGTGGAATGGCATGGCATCCCGTTTCATCATGTGCCGGTCAGCGCGGACAACAAAACCGCAGCGTATGCCGAGGTGGCGCGGCTGTTTGACGCCGCTGACGGCGATGTGATGGTGCTGGCGCGCTATATGCAAATCCTGTCCCCCGAGCTGTGCGCACGCTATCCGGGGCAAATCCTGAATATCCATCACAGCTTTCTGCCCAGTTTTGTCGGTGCCAAGCCCTATCACCAGGCCTACACCCGTGGCGTGAAACTGATTGGTGCCACCTGCCACTATGTCACCCACGAGCTTGACCAGGGGCCGATCATCGAGCAGGACGTGATCCGGGTGGACCATTCCGACGCGCCGGAGGATCTGGTGCGCTACGGCAAGGACATCGAAAAGGCCGTGCTGGCGCGTGGCCTGCGCTACCACCTGGAAGACCGGGTGCTGGTGCATGGCAATAAAACCGTTGTTTTCCGCTGAGGAACTCCCATGCCCTGGCGTCTGCTGCGCTTTGCGCTGAACACACAGCATCCGGAGCCCCGGATGTTTCGCCACCACCCGACGCTGAAACCCAGCTACGACGTGGTGATTATTGGCGCTGGCGGGCATGGCCTGGCAGCGGCGTACTACCTGGCCCGCGACCACGGCATCCACAATGTCTGCGTGCTGGAAAAAGGCTATATCGGCGGCGGCAACACTGGCCGCAACACCACCATCATCCGCTCCAACTACTTGACCCCCGAGGGGGTGAAGTTCTACGACGAGTCGGTGCGGCTGTGGCAGGACCTGGCGCAAGACTTCGACCTGAACCTGTTTTATGCCAATCGCGGCCACTTCACCCTGGCGCACACCGACGCCGCGCTGCGCACCATGCGCTGGCGCGCCGAGGTGAACAAGCACTATGGAGTGGATTCCGAACTGGTCGGCCCGGAGGCGGTCAAGCGCGCCGCGCCGATGATTGATCTGTCCTGTGGTGGCCACGCCCCGATTCTGGGCGCGCTGTACCACGCGCCCGGCTCGGTGGCGCGACACGATGCGGTGGCCTGGGGTTACGGGCGCGGCGCTGACCAGCGCGGGGTGGAAATCCACCAGCAAACCGAAGTGCTGGGCATTGACGTGCAGGGCGGCCAGGTGAAAGGCGTGCGCACCTCGCGCGGGTATATCAGCACGCCCAAGGTGCTGTGCGCGGTGGCCGGATCGACGCCGCGCATCCTGAAAATGGTGGAAGTGCCCAGCCCGATTTACATCCACCCGCTGCAAGCCATGGTCAGCGAGCCAGTCAAGCCATGGCTGGACCCGATTCTGGTGTCGGGCAGTCTGCATGTGTACATCAGCCAGTCTGCCCGTGGCGAGCTGGTGATGGGCGCGTCGCTGGACCCGTATGAAGTGCAGTCCACCCGCTCGACGCTGGACTTTGTGGAAGGGCTGTCGGCGCACATGCTGGATATGTTCCCCTTCCTGTCCGAAGTGAAAGTGATGCGGCAATGGGCCGGCATGGCCGACATGACGCCAGACTTTGCCCCGATCATGGGCCTGACCCCGGTGGAAGGCTTTTATCTGGACGCTGGCTGGGGCACCTGGGGCTTCAAGGCCACCCCGGTCAGCGGCAAGACCATGGCCCACACCGTGGCCACCGGCCAGCCGCACCCGCTGATTACCGGCTTTTCTCTGGACCGCTTCCGCCAGTACGCGCTGACCGGCGAAAAAGGCGCGGCCAGCGTTGGCCACTGAGGAACGCACGATGAAGATCATGACCTGCCCGCTCAATGGCCCGCGCCCAGTGGCCGAATTTGCCTGCTGGGGCGAGCTGCGCCCGATGCCAGACCCGGACAGCTGTAGCGACGACCAGTGGGCCGACTATGTGTTCAACCGCAACGGCGCACCCGGCATCAAGCAGGAATGGTGGTGCCACACCCCCAGCAACACCTGGTTTATTGCCGAGCGAGACACCGAAAAAGACCGCGTGCTGCGCACCTATTTTTACCCCGGAGAAGCCTGATGCGACTGCCCGCCATTCGCGGTGAGTGGATCAACCGCGACCAGCCGATTGAATTCCAGTTTGAAGGCCAGCGCTACTCGGGCTACGTGGGCGACACCCCCAGCACCGCGCTGTGGGCCGCCGGGGTGCGTGTGCTCGGGCGCAGCTTCAAGTACCACCGCCCGCGTGGCGTGCTGTCGCTGGCCAACCACGACGCCAATGTGCTGATGCAGGCCGGCGCGCTGCCCAATGTGCGTGCGGATGTCACGCCCCTGCAGGCCGGCATGACGCTGACCGCGGTCAACACCTTTGGCGGCCTGGCCGCCGACAAGGGGCGCTGGCTGGGCAAGCTGTCGCGGCTGCTGCCGGTGGGGTTTTACTACAAGGCGTTTCACAGCAAAAAACTGTTTCCGCTGTGGGAGCGCATGTTCCGGGCGATGACCGGGCTGGGCGTGGTCGAGGTGAGCGCCACGCAACGGCGCACGCCCAAAGCCTATGATTTTTGTGATGTGCTGGTGATTGGCGGCGGCGCGTCCGGCCTGTCGGCGGCGCTGGCCGCGGCCAGCCAGGGCGCGGATGTCACCCTGGTGGACGAAAACGCCCAACTGGGCGGCGCTGCCGGCTACCAGCTGGGCAATGACCCCGCCCGGCGTGCCGAGCTCGACCGCCTGCTGGACGCAGTGGCGGCCCAGCCGCGCATCCGCGTGCTGACCGCCACCTACGCGGCGGGCTACTACGCCGATCACTGGGTGGCGCTGGTCAGTGCCGAGCGCATGCTGAAAATGCGTGCTGCCAGCGTGGTGGTGGCCAGCGGTGGGTTTGAGCAGCCGGCGGTGTTTCACCAGAACGACTTGCCGGGGGTGATGCTGGCATCGGCAGCGCAACGTTTGCTGTACCGCTATCGGGTCAAGCCGATGCAGCGGGCGGTGGTGCTCACCGCCAACGCCGACGGCTACCGCGCCGCGCTGGACCTGCTGGCCCACGGTGTGGTGGTCAGCGCGGTGGTGGACTGGCGTGCTGACCCCGGTCAGGCTGCCCCGCTGCGGCAGCAACTGGAAGCCGCCGGGGTGACGGTGCGCTGCGGCCAGGCCATTGTCGAGGCGCTGGCCACGGCAGATGGACACGGCGTGCGCGCAGTGCGGGTGGCGGCGGTCAGCGCCGATGGCGATCCCACTGGCGCAGTGGACACGCTGGAATGTGACGGCGTAGCGGTCAGCGTGGGCTGGGCGCCGGCGGCCAACCTGCTGTATCAGGCCGGTGTGCGCATGCGCTACCTGCACGAGCTGGAGCAGTTTGTGCCCGACCAGCTGCCGGATGGCGTGTTTGCCTGTGGCCGGGTGAATGGCGTGCATGAGCTGGCCCGGCGCATGGCCGACGGCCAGCGCGCCGGCAGCCATGCCGCAGCAGCGGCAGGCTGGGGGCTGCCAGTGGGGGAGGCGCTGGCGCTGGAGACGGCGTGCCCAACCCATGCCTGGCCCATGGTCAACCATCCGGACGGGCGCAATTTTGTCGATTTCGACGAAGACCTGCAGCTGAAGGACTTTCACCACGCGGTACAGGAAGGCTTTGACAATATCGAATTGCTCAAGCGTTTTTCCACCGTGGGGATGGGCCCCAGCCAGGGCAAGCACTCCAATATGAATGCGCTGCGCATTCTGGCCCGGTTGACCGGCAAAACCCCACAGCAAGTGGGCACCACCACCGCCCGTCCGTTTTACCACCCGGTGCCGATGGCGATTCTGGCTGGACGCGGCTTTACCCCGGAGCGGCGCACCCCGCTGCACAGCCGCCATCAGGCGCTGGCGGCGCAGTGGATGCCTGCCGGGGTATGGCAGCGCCCGGCTTACTACGCCCGGCCAGGATTGAGCCGCGAGGCGTGCATTGCCGAGGAGGTGCTGGCGGTGCGCCAGCAGCTGGGGCTGATTGACGTGGGCACGCTGGGCAAGCTGGAAGTGATTGGCCCGCAGGCGGCGGAATTTCTCGAGCGGGTGTACACCGCGCAGTACGCCAACCTGAAAGTGGGCATGACCCGCTACGCGCTGATGTGCGACGAAACCGGCGTGCTGATCGACGATGGCGTGGTGGCCCGGCTGGCCGACGACCATTTTTACTTCACCACCACCACCTCGGGCGCTGCGGCGATTTACCGTGAGCTGTCGCGGCTGAACACCCAGTGGCGGCTGGACTGCGGCATTGTCAACCACACGGGGGCCTATGCGGCAATCAATCTGGCCGGGCCGCGTTCGCGCGCCGTGCTGGCCAGCCTCACGGCGCTGGACTTGTCGGCAGCGGCGTTTCCGTATCTGGCGGTGCGTGAAGGCGAGGTGGCCGGCGCGCCGGCCCGGCTGCTGCGCGTGGGGTTTGTCGGCGAATGGGGCTATGAAATCCATGTACCGGCCCACTTTGCTGGTTCGGTGTGGGACGCGCTGCTTAAGGCCGGCGCGGCGCACGGCATTCGCCCGTTTGGGGTGGAGGCCCAGCGTGTGCTGCGGCTGGAAAAAGGCCATCTGATCATCGGGCAGGACAGCGATGGGCTGACCACGCCGTTTGAGGTGGGTATGGCCTGGGCGATGAAAATGCACAAGCCGTTTTTTGTCGGGCAGCGCAGCCTGCGCGCCAGCGAAAAGCAGCCGCGCAAACAGCTGCTGGTGGGCTTTCGCTTTGCCGCCGACTACCAGGGGCCGCTGCCGCAGGAATGCCATCTGGTGATTGCTGATGGCGAGATTGCCGGGCGGGTAACCAGCATCGCCCTCAGCCCCAGCCTGGGTTACGCGCTGGGTCTGGCGCTGGTGCGTCCCGACCTGGCCAGCCCCGGCGTGCGCTTGAGCATTCGCCTGAGTGATGGCCAGATGGTCCACGCCGAAGTGGCCCCCACCCCGTTTTACGATCCCGACAGCCTGCAACAAAAGGAGGCGGCATGATGTCCGCGCTTGCTTTGAGCCCTCTGGCCGACGCGGTGGCCGCCAGCCTGCTGCCACCCGCTGCCCAGCCTGCCGCCGCCGCCCGTCTGGGCCTGGCCGACCTGTCGCTGACTCCGCGCCATGGCTGCAAGGGGCCTGGCGCTGCGGACTGGCTGGCCGCGCACGGCCTGCCGGTGCCGGCTGCACCCAATAGCTGGCTGGCGCTGGACGGTGGCGGCCTGATTGCCCGGCTGGGGCTGACGGAATTTCTGGTGGAAGGCCCGGCAGCGTTGATTGCCGGGCTGATGGCCGCCCCGCGCGGGCCGGGGGTGTATCCGGTGCTGCGCCAGGATGCCGCCCTGCTTCTGGCCGGTAGCCAGCTGGATGCCCTGCTGCGCCAGACCTGCAATGTCAATTTTCGCCCGCTGGACCTGGCGGCCCGCCCGCTGCTGCTGACCAATATGGTAGGGGTGGCGGTGGTGGCGCTGCCCGGCCCGGACCGCTGCCGGCTGTGGTGCGACGGCAGCTACGGCCCGTATCTGTGGGACACCCTGCTGGGCATTGCCGTTGAGCTGGGCGGCGGTGCCGTTGCGGCCAGCGCCCTGCCCAGCCCCTGAAAAAAACCTCACCCCTTAAAAATAGTCCGGAGACGTGGCCATGACGCCCATTGAAGCCAAGCAGTTTCTCGCCGAACAGCAAGTCAAGTATGTGTTGGCCCTGTTTGTGGACATCCACGGCTCGGCCAAAACCAAAGCGGTGCCGGTCAGTCATTTTGACGACATCCTGACCGCCGGGGCCGGCTTTGCCGGGTTTGCCGTGTGGGGGCTGGGCATTGAGCCGCATGGCCCGGATTTCATGGCAGTGGGCGATCTGAGCACGCTGTCGCTGGTGCCGTGGCAGCCGGGCTATGCGCGGATTGCCTGTGACGGCCATGTCAAGGGTCAGCCGTGGGCGCTGGACACCCGGGTGGTGCTCAAGCAACAGGTGGCGCGGCTGGCCGAGCGTGGCTGGACGCTGTTTACCGGGCTGGAGCCGGAATTCTCCCTGCTGAAAAAAGACGCCAGCGGCAAGATTGTCCCGGCAGACGACAGCGACACCCTGGCCAAGCCCTGCTACGACTACAAGGGCCTGTCGCGCAACCGCCAGTTTCTGGAAACCCTGGTTGAGGCGCTGCGTCAGGTGGACATTGACGTCTACCAGATTGACCACGAAGACGCCAACGGCCAGTTTGAAATCAACTACACCTACGCCGACTGTCTGACCTCGGCTGACCATTACCTGCTGTTCAAGATGGCCGCGTCGGAAATCGCCCACGATCTGGGCATGGTGTGCTCGTTCATGCCCAAGCCGTTTGCCAACCGGCCCGGCAATGGCATGCACATGCATATGTCGATTGGCGACGGCGAGCGCAACCTGTTTGCCGACGCCAGCGATGCGCACGGCCTGGGCCTGTCGGCGCTGGCCTACCATTTTCTGGCCGGTATTCTGGCCCACGCCCCGGCGCTGGCGGCGCTGTGCGCGCCGACAGTGAACAGCTACAAGCGTCTGGTGGTGGGGCGTTCGCTGACCGGTGCCACCTGGGCACCGGCGTATATCAGCTATGGCGACAACAACCGCTCGTCGATGGTGCGCATTCCCGGTGGCCGGCTGGAGCTGCGCCTGCCCGACGGCGCGTGCAACCCCTACCTGGCCACGGCAGCGGTGATTGCCGCCGGGCTGGACGGCATCGACCGGCAGCTCAACCCCGGCGCACCGCATAACCAGAACCTCTACCAGCTCAGCCCGGAACAGCTGCACGCCGCCGGCATTGGCATCCTGCCGCAAAACCTGCACGAGGCGCTGACCGCGCTGGAGCAGGACAGCGTGCTGCGCCAGGCGCTGGGGCCGGTAATCGACGAGTTTCTCTCGCTCAAGCACATGGAATGGGTGGAGTACATGCGCCATGTGTCGGACTGGGAAATCAACAGCTATCTGGAATTTTTCTGAGCCAGGCGGGCGAGCCCCGCTGGCGCAAGCAGCGCAACAAGGAGAACAAGCATGTGTGGAATTGTCGGATTGCTGGTGAAAACACCGGCGCTACGCGCCCGGCTCGGCGAGCTGATGGTGCCCATGCTGATAGGCATGACCGAACGCGGCCCTGATTCAGCCGGGCTGGCGGTATTTGGCCCCTTGCTGGAGGGCAGCCAGCGCAAGATCAGCGTGTATTCCGGCCTGACCGAAGACGGTGCCGATTTTAACTGGCAGGGGCTGGCGCATGAACTCAACGCACATCTGGGCGTGCCGGTCAGCCTGGATGCCAAGGGCAACCACGCCATTTTGCAGTTTGACGTCGCCCCGGCCATCGTCAAACGCTGGATTGCCGACCATCATCCGCGCCTGCATCTGCTGTCCACCGGGCGCAGCATTGACCTGTACAAGGACATCGGCACCCCGGCCCAGGTGGCGGCGCGCTACAACTTTACCCAACTGACCGGTTCGCATCTGGTTGGCCACACCCGGATGGCCACCGAATCGGCGGTCACCCCGGATCGCGCCCACCCGTTTACCGCCGGCGAAGACTTCTGCCTGGTGCATAACGGCTCGCTGTCCAACCCCTACGGCATCCGCCGCATGCTGGAGCCGCGCGGCATTACCTTTGAAACCGACAACGATACCGAAGCGGCCTGTCGCTTTCTGGAATGGCGGCTGCGCGAAGGCGACGACCTGGAAACCGCCCTGCAAAAGGGCTTTGAAGAACTGGATGGGTTTTACACCTTTCTGATGGGCACCGCCGACAAGCTGGCGCTGATCCGCGACCCGTTTGCCTGCAAGCCTGCGGTGGTGGCGGAAACCGACGACTACGTGGCAATTGCCTCGGAGTTCCGCTCGCTGGCCCACCTGCCGGGGATCAAGCACGCCCATGTCTTTGAACCTGCGCCCGAGGAGATGTATGTATGGAATGCCTGACCTTTGACCTGGCCGAACGGCCACTGCGCGAACTCAATGCCTTTTTGCACCACGACGCCCCGGCGGGCACGGTGGACAAGGTCACCGTGCTCAACCCGGACGGCGCACACAATATTGCCGTGGGCCTGAATTGCCCGATTAGCGTGGAAGTGGTGGGCCACGCCGGCTACTACGCCGGCGGGATGAACCAGGCCGCGCAAATCACCATCACCGGCAGCGCCGGCACCGGGGTGGCCGAAAACATGATGAGCGGCAAAGTTCACGTCAAGGGCTTTGCCTCCAACGGCGCGGGCGCGTCGGCCCATGGCGGCCTGCTGGTGATCGACGGCGACGCCGGCCTGCGCTGCGGCATTTCGCTCAAGGGGGGCGACATTGTGGTGGGCGGCTCGGTGGGCAGTTTTTCCGCGTTCATGGCCCAGGCCGGACGCATGGTGATTTGCGGCGACGCCGGCGATGCGCTGGGCGATTCGCTGTATGAAGCGGTGCTGTATGTGAAGGGACGGATCAAATCGCTGGGGGCGGACGCCCAGATCGAGCCGATGACCGATACCGATCTGGCTGCCGTGGCTGAGCTGCTGGCCCAGGCGGGGCTGAACCACGATCCGGCAGCGTTTCAGCGGGTGGCTTCCCGCCGGGCGCTGTACCACTGGAACGCTGACGCCAATCAGGAATATTGATTCCGCCCGCCCCTGCTGTTTACCCCGAATTGACAAGGAACGCGCCATGGACCACACGCCCAAGCACATTTCCCGCGAGGCCTCCTACGGCTACGACCGCAAAACCCTGGACTACATCCGCAACGCCGCCGCCCATGGCCTGTACGAAATTCGTGGCATGGGGGCCAAGCGCCAGCTGCCCAATTTTGACGACCTGGTGTTTCTCGGTGCGTCGATGTCGCGCTACCCGCTGGAAGGCTACCGGGAAAAATGCACCACCAAAACCCTGCTGGGCACCCGCTTTGCCAAAAAGCCGATTGAGCTGGAGATTCCGATCACCATTGCCGGCATGAGCTTTGGCTCGCTGTCTGCCAACGTCAAGGAAGCGCTGGGCCGCGCCGCCAGCGAAGTGGGCACTTCCACCACCACCGGTGATGGCGGCATGACCCACGAAGAGCGCCAGTCCTCCAAAACCCTGGTCTACCAGTGCCTGCCCAGCCGCTATGGCTTCAACCCGGACGACGTGCGCCGCGCCGACGCCATTGAAGTGGTGATTGGCCAGGGTGCCAAACCCGGCGGCGGCGGTATGTTGCTGGGGCAGAAGGTCTCGGCCCGGGTGGCCGGCATGCGCACCCTGCCGGAAGGCATCGACCAGCGCTCGGCCTGCCGCCATCCGGACTGGACCGGCCCGGATGACCTGGCGATCAAGATTCAGGAACTGCGCGAGATCACCGATTGGGAAAAACCGATCTACGTGAAGGTGGGGGCCACCCGCACCTTTAACGACGTCAAGCTGGCAGTGCATTCCGGTGCCGATGTGGTGGTGGTGGACGGCATGCAGGGCGGCACCGCCGCCACGCAAACCTGCTTTATCGAACATGTGGGCATTCCTACCCTGGCTGCGGTGCGCCAGGCCGTCAATGCGCTGGAAGATCTGGACATGAAAGGCAAGGTGCAACTGATTGTGTCTGGCGGCGTGCGCACTGGTGCGGATGTGGCCAAGGCGCTGGCGATGGGGGCCGACGCGGTGGCCATTGGCCAGGGCGTGCTGATTGCGCTGGGCTGCAATGGCGAAACTTATTATCAGAATGGCAGCCACCATCCTGCCGAAGCCGACTACCACGCGCTGGGCACGGCAGCGGGCTTTTGCCACCATTGCCACACGGGCAAATGTCCGATGGGCATTACCACGCAAGACATGCTGCTGGAACAGCGGCTGTCACCGGAGGTGGGCGCGCGCCATCTGAAAAATTATCTGAAAACCCTGAATATGGAGCTCACCACCATTGCCCGCGCCTGTGGCAAGCAGAATGTTCACCACCTGGAGCGGGAAGACCTGGTGGCGCTGACCATCGAAGCCGCCGCCATGGCCGGCGTGCCGCTGGCCGGCACCAACTGGATTCCGGGCCAGGGGTTTTAAGCCCTCGGCGGCGCAAGCCGTCAGTGGGTGTCGTGTCCCTCTCGCTGCTCACTCGCATCGTCCTGCAAGACATGGGGGGAGGGTGCGCGGTGGCGAGTTTTCGGGCGATCTGTGCAGACAGGTCGCCTGTTTTTTTGCCCTGGCAGCAACGCCCGGCATGCCGGGCGTTGCTGGTGGAGGAGGCGGAGAACAGGGGGCGTTGGGCTTGCCGGGGCAGCGTCTGTGCGTGGCGCGTTACCGTGGCACACTCAGCTGATGCAAGGGCAGGGCGGTTGAGCGCTTGACATCATTCAGCACAAAACTGGAGCGCAAATCTTCCACGCCGGGGTGGGCCAGCAGCTCGGTCATCACAAAGCGGGAAAAATGGGCAAGGTCTTCAAAATAGACGTGCAGCATATAGTCCATCTCGCCGGTCATTGCGTAGCACGCCACCACCTCGGGCCAGCGCTGCACCGCCTGCAGAAAGCTCTGCATATGCGGGCTGCCGCGCTTTTCCAGGGTGACATTCACAAACGCCTGCAGGCCCAGGCCAATCCGGGCCGGGTCGAGCAGCGCCACATAACGTTGGACAATGCCGGATTCTTCCAGGTGTTTCAGCCGCCGCAAGCACGGCGACGGCGACAGCGCGACCGCATCGGCCAGCTCGACATTGGTCAGCCGGCCATTCTGTTGCAAGGCGGCCAGAATCTTGATGTCGGTTTTGTCCAGATCCAGGTGAGGCATAGTATGGGATAACTCCGTGTTTTATCTGGCACTGTGTCTTGGCCATGTTTTTGTGTGTGCAAACGCCGCAGCATGCGCTATCGGTGAATCGCCCATCCTGCAAGAACCATTCCTGTCGCGGCAATTTTAAGTGAATCTACCTGTTTGTGCGCAATCTGCGCCAGAGGGGCAGGGAAAAATCATGTGTGCCTGCAGGGTGAACATCTGGCGCAATGCCTTGCCCGCACGGCATGTGTGGCGTGCGGCAGTTTTTTTCTGGCTGGCGGGTGCTGTACACTATTCGGGCTAAACAGCGAAACCGTTGTATTTTTTGTAAAAAATCCCACCACTACCCTACTGGGCAAACTTTTTTCACCAAACTGCTTGACGCGTTCGGACAAATCCTGTTTAATACGCATCTCTCGAGGCCCGGTAGCTCAGTCGGTAGAGCAGAGGATTGAAAATCCTTGTGTCGACAGTTCGATTCTGTCCCAGGCCACCAGATTCAAAAGCCCGCATCACACGATGCGGGCTTTTTCATTTTCTGCGCCTTGCGCGCCTTGTCCAGCAGCTGAGCTGCGGCCATCTCTGGCTTGCTGCTTAGCCGCCCTGTTTTCCTCCCGCCAGATACACACAGCACGCCACCCGCAGCAGCGAGGTGAAATTGCGCACGTCGCCATGACGCTTCAACACCTCGTCGTACAGCGTGCTGATGAATTGCGGCGTGCTCAGCCCCTCGTCTGCCGAAAGCTGGTCAAGCACCTCCCAGAAATAGCGCTCCAGCACCAGGCTGGTGACAAAGCCGCGCAGGCGCAAGGAGCGGCGCACGCTGGCGTAGCGCTGAGGGTCTTGTCCGGCAAACAATTCACACATGGTTTTCTGCCTCAAATCGGTTGGCCCTGGCCGCGCGGCGCGGTAGTAAGCGGCTACTACCTGATGCGGTGCCGGGGCTTCTATAGTGTCCACCATGGGCCCTGTTGGCCCAGGGGCTGTTTCTGTCGGGTGTTTTTTCAGGGAGTGTACACATGAGCAAGCAACGTATTGTGGTGCTGGCAGGGGACTACGTCGAGGATTACGAAATCATGGTGCCGTTTCAGGCGCTGCAGATGCTGGGGCACACCGTCCACGCCATCTGCCCCGGCAAGCGTGCTGGCGAGCAGGTGCGTACTGCCGTGCATGATTTTGAGGGCGATCAGACCTATAGCGAAAAACCCGGCCACGCCTTCACCCTGAACGCCAGCTTTGCCGACTGCACGCCAGAGCAGTACGACGCACTGGTGATTCCGGGAGGCCGCGCGCCGGAATATCTGCGTCTGAACCCCGACGTGCTGGCCTGGGTGCGGCATTTCATGCAGGCCAACAAACCTGTCGCGGCGGTGTGTCATGGTGCCCAGCTGCTGACGGCTGCCGGCGGCTTGGCCGGGCGTCGGCTGACTGCCTATCCGGCCTGCGCGCCGGAAGTGACCGCCGTGGGGGCAGAGTATGTCGAAGTGGCGGTGACTGAGGCGGTGGTGGATGGCAATCTGGTCACCGCCCCGGCCTGGCCGGCTCACCCGGCCTGGCTGGCGGCGTTTGTGGCCTTGCTGGCCTGACCGGTACCGTGCGCCCTGTTGTGCTGCGCAATCAGCACAACAGGGCGGCAGGTGGGCTGAATCCCGACGATTTTGCCTGCCGGGCGTTGACGATGGCGGGGCGTTTGACCCAGCGCAACATCCCGGCGCGCAGACAGGAGTAGTTTATTTGAATAAGACAGCACCATTTTGGTGCAAAAATGGTGCAAAACGTCAGCGCTTCAGGGCCGAAACCGTCCTGATGGTGGATGTGTTCACACGCTGAACGTCGTTGATTGAAATCAATATACCTGGCGCAAGTCCTTGTGCAACCGGTATATAATTACCGCCCTGTGACAGCCGCCAGGTTTTGTCCCCCCATTCCAGACAAAACGGTGGTGGGCTTGTTGCAGCGTTCAATCATTACAGGATTATAGACTGTGCCGCAGTTGCACCCTGCCGGAGCACAGCGTCCAGGAGGCATGCGTGAAAGTCAATCTGCCGGTTACCCAACATGAGGTCTTTCTCGACCCGGCGCGTCCGATTGTCACCAAGACCGATCTCAAAGGGCAAATCACCTACGCCAATCGGGCTTTTATCGACATCAGCGGCTTTCACGAAGACGAACTTCTGGGCTTTAGCCACAATATTGTCCGCCATCCGGACATGCCGCCAGAAGCCTTTGCCGACCTGTGGGACACCCTGAAAGCGGGCCGCCCCTGGCGCGGGCTGGTGAAAAACCGCAACAAGACCGGCGATTTCTACTGGGTGGAAGCCTATGTGTCGCCGATTACCGAAAACGGCCAGACCATTGGCTATATGTCGGTGCGCAATGCGCCGGATCGCAACGAGGTGGCCGCCGCCGAGGCGCTGTATCGCGAGGTGCGCGACAAGCGTCGCAGCCTGCCAGCCACCCCCAAGGGGCCGGGGCGTTTCAGCCTGTCGCTGGGGCAAAAGCTGCGCAGCGCCTATTGGGGGGCTGCCTGTCTGATGCTGCTGATTGCCGTGCTGCCGGACAGCCAGTCCACCCTGCGCTGGGTGCTGGCCGGTGCCGGGGCGACGTTTGGCCTGGTGGTGGGCTGGACGCTGCCGCAATCGTTTCGCACCTCGATTCGCGCATTGCGCCGTGGCTTGATGCGCATCAGCGAAGGCAATTTCACCCGCCCGGTGCGCCGGCGCACCTCCGGCGGCCTGGGAGAGGCGCTGTTGAGCGTGGAGTCCACCCGGATTGGCCTGCGCGCGCTGATGGCCGACGTGCTGGCTGCTGCGGGCGATACGCAAACCCACGCCGAACAACTGCGCGAACGCATGACCATTCAGGCGACCCGCTCGCACGAACAGGCGGCTGGCGTGCAGGACGTGGCCACCACCATGGAAAAGATTTCCCAGGCGGCATCCAGCATTTCCAGCAGCGCCGAACACGCCCGCGACGGGGCCAACCGCATCCGCGAGGCGGTGCTCGATGGCTGTCAGCGCATTGATTGCGGCCGTGCCGCCAGCGCCAAGGCCATGGAAGTGGTGGAGCGCAGCCGGGATACCATCCAGGCGCTCAGTCGGGAAATGGACAATATCGGCTGCATGACGGCGATGATCCGTGAAATTGCCGACCAGACCAATCTGCTGGCGCTGAATGCCGCCATTGAAGCCGCCCGCGCAGGCGAGCAGGGCCGGGGGTTTGCTGTGGTGGCCGACGAAGTGCGCAAGCTGGCCGAGCGTTCCAGCCAGTCCACCGAGCAGATCAATCAGGCCGTGGGCAAAATCGGTCAGGTGGTGGAGCAGGCCACGCGCAATATGGATGAAACCGTGCAGGAAGTGCAGCGCGGCACCCATGAAATTGAATCGGCCAGCGATAACCTGGCCCAGCTGATCATGGCCGCTGACGAAGCCAGCACCCAGGCCGAACATCTGGCTGGCGTCAGCCAGCAGCAATCTGCCGCCACCCATGATATTGCCGCCACGCTGGAGCAGGTGTCGGTGGCCACCGAAGAAAACATGCAGTCCACCGAGGCGCTGTCGCTGGCATCGGCCAAGCTGGCGCAAACCGCCAGTGATCTGGAAAAACTGGTAGGCCACTTTGCCCGCTGGCATGCGCCGGCCAGCGGACCGGAGGGAGAGGATTAGCCACTTGCCTGGCAAGGTGGCCATCCTGGCGGGCAGAGCCAGCGGGGGGATTTTTTCCGGCTTTGAGTGTTGCCGAAACCGCTTGGCTGAAGTAATCGACGCGGCCTGAGGCGTTCAGCTTCCCCGCGCCGCTGCAATCACGGCAGCCAGCGCCTTCACGCTGTACACATCAAACCGGGTGCTTTTGCCAATCTGTCGGCTGCTGGGCATGGGGCCGGCCAGATCGACGCCCAGGCGTGGACGCTTGACCACCACGCGCTCGCGGGCGCAGCACAGTGCCGCCATCAACAGCCGGTCGCTGTCTTCGTCGTCGCCAATCACCTGCTGAAACGCCTGCATTTCCTTCTTGGCGGCGGCTTTGTTGCCGGTGTCGGGAAACATCGGATCCACAAACACCACCTGTGGCCGTTCGGCATCGTTCAGGCTGGCCAGCCACGGGCTGGCGTCGGCGTGGACCACCGTCATCCGTGCGGCAATATCCGCCGTGTCGGCATCGGCGCTGGCGCGCGCCAGGGCGTCGGCCAGCAGCGCTGCCGCCACGGGCGAGCGTTCGACCATGCGCACCCGGCAGCCCAGGCTGGCCAGCACAAAGGCGTCACGCCCCAATCCGGCGGTGGCGTCCACCACATCACGCGCTTCCTGCCCTTTCATGCCAATCGCTTTGGCCACCGGTTGGCCACGTCCGCCCCCAAACTGACGCCGATGCGCCGCCGCGCCTTCGACAAACTCGGCATACACCGGTCCGTGCTTGTCCGGGTTCAGCAGGCTTAACCGAGTATCGTCCAGCTCCAGCCAGTACCCCGCTGGCGGGCGTTGGTCCAGTAGCGGCAGGGCAAAGCGTTGCGCCAGGGCGTGCGCGTGCTCGGCGCGGTCGGGGTGGGTACACAACAGCCCGGTGGCAGGCAGCATGGCGATTTCCTGTGGCAAGCAAAGCGCGGACGATACGGCAAAACCCCGGCAGGGAACAAGCCGGGCAGTGGAAAGTGACGCCAGCAGGTTAATTGGAGCGGCTCACAAAACCCCGCGCAGCGGTTCTGGCGAGGCGCGTGCTCGCAGGCAGCAGGTCGTACGACAAGGCCGTGTAACAACGCCAGAGGGTTTGGTGAGTCGCGCTTAGGTATTTCATCGCATTGTCATGGGGTGTGGGTCGGCCTACACTGGGCTATGCCCTATTTACTTCTGTTCGCGCTGGGAATCGTCCTGGTGCAATTCTGGCCGGTGGCACCAGCGTGGCCTGCCGCGCTGGCGGGGGCGGTGCTGGCAGGGTGCGGGCCGTGGCGGCGGGGCTTGCTGTGGTGGGTGTGCCTGAGCCTGGGGTTTGCCTGGTCGGCGTGGCGGATTGAACAGCGTCTGGACAGTGCGCTGCCGGCTGCGCTGGAGGGCCGTCCCCTGTCGGTGACGTTTCGGGTCAGCGGCCTGCCGCGCCTGGATGGGTTGGCGGTGCGTTTTGATGCCGAGATCGAAGCCATCAGCCCGGCCAGTGCACACCGGCTGGGTCGGGTGGGTCTGTCGGATTATCAGCGCGGCCACTGGCCGGCAGGCAGCCGCTGGCAGGCGCAGCTGGTGTTGAAGCGCTGGCACGCCGCCAGCAATCCACATACCTTTGCTGCCGAAGCCTGGCTGGTCGAGCAGGACCGGCTGGCGTCGGGCAGTGTGCGCCCTGGCGCACGCCGTCTGGCTGATAGCCAGCATCCGTTGGCCTGGCTGGACCGCTGGCGCGAAGCCGCCGTGGCGCGGGTGGCGCGCGCCAGTGAAGGGCAGGCTTACGCCGGGGTGTTGCTGGCGCTGGTGACGGGCGAGCAGCACAGCATTCCGGCAGAACACTGGCAACTGTTTGCCCGCACCGGGCTGACCCATCTGGTCAGCGTGTCTGGCGTGCATCTGACCTTGCTGGCAGCGCTGGTGGCCGGGGTGACAGTGTGGCTGATGCGCCGGCAGTCGCGCTGGCGCGCGCCGCCACGTGTGGTGGCCGGGGTGGCGGGCTTGCTGGCCGCCACAGCGTATGCGCTGCTGGCCGGCTGGTCGCTGCCTACCCAGCGTAGCGTGTTCATGCTCTGGGTGCTGGCGTTGGCGCTGTGTGGCCGCTACCCACTGGGGGTGGGGCGAGCGTGGGCGCTGGCCTTGTGCTTGGTGTTGTTGCTTGACCCGTTTGCCGCGTTGTCGCTGGGGTTCTGGCTGTCGTTTCTGGCGGTGGGGCTGATGGTGTGGATTGGCAGTGGCCGGCTGGGCGCGCTGTCGTGGGGGCGGCGCTGGCTGCGCAGCCAGTGGGCGGCCAGCCTGGCCATGGCGGTGCCCTTGCTGGCCAGTTTTGGCCAATTACCCTGGCTGTCGCCGCTGACCAATCTGTACGCCATTCCGCTGATTGGCAGCGTGCTCACCCCGGCGGCCTTGCTGGCCAGCGTGTTGCCGGGAGATGACGGTATTTACTGGGTGGCCTGGGCGCTGGGGTGGGCCATGTGGCCGCTGGAGGCGCTGGCCGACGTGTCGCCCTGGCAGCAGGCTGCGCCCTCGACGCTGGGGGTGGTACTGGCGGTAGTTGGGGTGGCATTGCTGAGCTTGCCGGCTGGGGTGGCCGGGCGCAGCCTGGGGCTGTGGCTGTGCTTGCCCTTGCTGTGGCCACCCGACCGCGCGCCGCCTGATGGCCAGGCGCAGATCAGCGTGCTGGATGTCGGTCAGGGGCTGGCGGTGGTGGTGCGCACTCATCGGCATGTGCTGGTCTATGATACTGGCGCACCTACTGGCAGCAGCGATATGGGGGCGCGGGTGATCGTGCCGTTTCTGGCCGGTGAAGGGGTCCATCGACTGGGTGGGCTGGTGGTGTCGCACAGTGACAATGACCATGCCGGCGGCGCGCGCTCGCTGTGGCAGGCCTATCCGCCAGACTGGCTACTGGCTGGCGAACCCGAGCGGCTGGAGGCACCCCCGCGCCCGGCGCAACAATGCCTGGCCGGGCAGTTCTGGCTGTGGGATGGCGTGCGTTTTGATGTATTGCATCCGGCAGATGCCAGCGGCCAGGACAACCACGCCAGCTGCGTGTTGCGCATCTGGGCTGGCGGCCAGGTGGTGCTGCTGACCGGCGACGCCGAGGTGGCCGACGAGCAGGCCATGCGCGAGCGCTGGGGCGATGACACCCTGGCCGCTGATGTGCTGCTGGCCGGCCATCATGGCAGCCTGACTTCATCGGGCCAGGATTTTCTGGCGGCGGTGCGTCCTGCGCAGGTGGTGGTCAGCGCCGGGTATCGCAACCGCTTTCGCCATCCGCACCCAACGGTATGGGCGCGCTATGCCTATTGGGGAGCGCAACGCTGGCGCACCGACCGCGATGGCGCGGTGCAGATTGCGCTGGGCCACCCCGCTGGCCCGCAGCTGAGCGGCTACCGGGCCGGGCATCCGCACTGGTGGCGCAGCCGCTGGCCATAGTGGATGACTTTACTGGTCGCGCTGGCTCAGTTCCTGGTACAGCGCGGTGTATTCCCGGCTGAGCTTGTGCTTGGGGTCGAGGTGGACCATCGGCAGGCTGGTCTGGTGCGATTCGCGGATCTTCACCGACGACGACAGTCTGGCGTTCAGCATCGGCATGCCTTCGGCGGCCAGTTCGGCCACCAGTTTGGCCGGCAGCGCGGCGCGCGGCTGAAACTGGTTGACCACAATCCCTTCCAGCTGCAGGCCGGCGTTATGGTCGGCGCGGATTTCCTGCAGGTTGTCCAGCAGGGTGTACAGCGCCCGGCGCGAGAAGTCGTCACAGTCAAACGGAATCAGCACCCGGTCACAGGCAATCAGCGCCGAGCGGGAGAAAAAGTTCAGCGCGGGTGGGGTGTCCACCCAGATTTCATCAAACTGGCCGGCCAGTTCATTCAGTGTGTCGCGCAGCTTGTACATCTTGTAGCGCGCTTCCAGCTTGGGGCCCAGTTCGCCCAGTTGCGGGTGCGAGGTCATCAGCGACAGGCCGGCAAACGGGCTGGGGTGAATATGTGCCGGCACCGGCTGGCTGTTCAGGCTGAAATTGAGGATCTGGTCAAAAAAGTCGAACAGCGACGGACGCAGGCTGTCGGCTTGTGGGCCAAACACGTAGTGCGACAGATTGCCTTGCGGGTCCAGGTCAACCACCAGCACGCGCTGGCCCTGTTGTGCGGCCACGGCGGCCAGGTTGGCGGTGATGGTGGATTTGCCCACGCCGCCTTTTTGGTTGAACACTACGCGTTTGATTGCCGTCATGCGGGGTCTTTCCTTGCTGGGTCAGGGGCGGGCGCAGACAAACTGCATTTGCTGGTAGCTGGCCGAGTTGGGCGGGATGGCTGCCGGCTTGATTTCTCCGTCATTATACGTATGGCTGGCCACCGTCCGGCCATTTTCATCGTACAGCGTGCTGGCCAGCAACTGATAGCTCTGCGCCTGGCAGTCGATGCGCCAGCTATTGACCGACACCTTGTGCCGGGGCATCTGGCCAAAGGTTTCCCGCTTCAGGTTGAAAATGGTTTTGCGGTCGCGAAAGGTCACCAGGTGGCCATGGCGCACCAGCGACTGTTTGTCCAGTTCGTGCAGGATATTGCCATTGGGGTTGACCCCCAGGTTCTGCCACTGTGCATTGGCCCCTGGATCGCGCAATACGGTGGGGCGCGCCGGTTCTTCCGGCGTGACGGTGGCGCAGGCGGCCAGCCAGATGGCCAGCAGGGCTGGCAGGCAAGAACGGTGCAGCATGAGGCTGACTCCTGAAATCCATGGCAATGAAAGGGCTAAAGTGTCGCACAGAGCGGCAGGCAAACCAAATTCTCAGGGCAATCGCCTGCGGGCGTGGCGCGGCGAGCAAGCGCCTGGTGTGTGAAAGGGAAGGGCCGAGGGGGGCATGGTCAGGCTTCGCGTGGTGCCAGCGGGTAGGTGTGTGGCATTTTTGCCATGGCTTTGAGCCAATTTTTCTGCCTGCGCGGAACTTTTTTCTGCGTGGACGGGCCTCACGTAGCGTGTTTTCTCCTCTACGTTCCTCTGTTTCCGGAACGCTGCAGCCACCTGCTTGCGCGGGTGGCTTTTTTTTTGTGCGACAATTCGGTTTTTACCCAGATTGCCCGGCATGCACGATGCGCTGACCCTTCTCCAGCAGGTTTTTGGCTACCCCGAGTTTCGCGGGCTGCAGGCCGAAATCGTCACGCATGTGGCCGAAGGCCAGAACGCGCTGGTGCTGATGCCCACCGGCGGCGGCAAATCGCTGTGTTTTCAGTTGCCGGCCTTGTTGCGCCCTGGCGTGACCGTGGTGGTGTCACCGCTGATTGCCCTGATGGAAGACCAAGTGGCCGCTTTGTCCGAGCTGGGCGTGGCGGCGGCGTATCTGAATTCCACCGTGGAGGCCGATGAAGCCCGGCGAATTGCCCAGGCGGCGCGCAGTGGTGAGCTCAAGCTGTTGTATGTGGCACCCGAGCGCCTGATGTCGGCGCGTTTTCTCAGCTTTCTGGATACGCTCGACCTGGCGCTGTTTGCCATCGACGAAGCGCATTGCGTGTCGCAATGGGGACACGACTTCCGTCCGGAATACCAGCAATTGGGGGTGCTGGCCGAACGTTTTCCCGCTATTCCCAGGGTGGCGCTGACCGCCACTGCCGACCCGCAGACCCGCGAAGAAATCCTGCACTACCTGCATCTGGGCAATGCCCGGGTGTTTCTGTCCAGCTTTGACCGGCCCAACATCACCTATACCGTGGTGGAAAAACACCAGGCCAAGAAGCAGCTGTCCAGCTATATCCAGCAACATCACGCCGGGCAGTCCGGCATTGTTTACTGCCTGTCGCGCAAGCGGGTGGAAGACACCGCAGCCTGGCTGGTGGAACAGGGCATCAGCGCGCTGCCCTATCACGCCGGCCTGCCCAGCGCCTTGCGCAGCACCCATCAGCGGCGTTTCTTGCGTGAAGAAGGCATTGTGATGGTGGCCACGGTGGCGTTTGGCATGGGCATCGACAAGCCGGATGTGCGCTTTGTTGCCCACCTGGATTTGCCGCGCAGCCCGGAAGGCTTCTATCAGGAGTCGGGCCGTGCCGGGCGCGATGGCCTGCCGGCGGCCAGCTGGCTGTGCTTTGGCCTGAGCGATATGGTCCAGCTGCAGCAAATGCTGTTCGAGTCCGAGCAGGATCAGGCGCGCAAGCAGGTGGAGCTGGGCAAGCTCGACGCCATGCTGGCCTACTGTGAAACCGCCGCCTGCCGCCGTCAGCTGCTGCTGGCCCACTTTGGCGAAGCCATCGAGCCTTGCGGCAAGTGCGACAATTGCCTGAACCCGCCAAAAACCTTCGACGCCACCACGCTGGCGCAAAAAGTGCTGTCGTGTATCTATAGAGTGAATCAGCGCTGTGCCGCCAACCATGTGATCGATATCCTGCTCGGGCGCGACAGCGAAGGCGTGCGCCAGCGCGGCCATCAGCAATTGTCCACCTTTGGCATTGGCAAGGAGCTTAACCAGCGCGGCTGGCGTTCGGTCATCCGCCAACTGGTGGCGCAAGGCTATCTGACGGTGGACGTCAGCGCCTATCAATCGCTCAAGCTGACCGAAACCTGCCGCGCCGTGCTGCGTGGCGAAACGTCCGTATTTTTGCGCCCAATCCGCAACGACGCACCGAGCAAGTCGGTCAGCGACAGCGACCGCTGGCTGCGCACCGAACGCGAAGAACGCATCTGGCAGGCGCTGCGCACCTGGCGCAAAAAGCTGGCCGACGAACACAATGTGCCGGCCTATGCGGTATTGTCCGACAAGAGC
Organism: Aquaspirillum sp. LM1; assembly: GCF_002002905.1. NCBI lineage: Bacteria > Pseudomonadati > Pseudomonadota > Betaproteobacteria > Neisseriales > Aquaspirillaceae > Aquaspirillum > Aquaspirillum sp. LM1. The sequence goes on from NZ_CP019509.1 coordinate 424,836, forward strand.
CTGCGCGACCTGACCGAACGCCGGCCACAGAACGAAGACGCACTGCGCCAGATCTACGGCATTGGCGAAATGAAACTGGCACGCTATGGCACCGGCCTGCTGGAAATTCTGCGCGAATCGGCCAACTGATTCGCTACAATCTGCCCTGGCTGTGCGCCGCCTTCTTTCCCTACTTATTTGCACCAGGAATTGCCATGCCCGTGAATCTTGCTCCGATTGACCCCGCCGCCCTGCTCCCTGTCGCCGGCGTGACCTTGTCTTACGCTGAAGCTGCCGTCAAAAAGCCGGGCCGAAAAGACGTGCTGCTGATTGAACTGGCGGAAGGTTGCCAGGTGGTCGGGGTGTTTACCCGCAACCGCTTCTGCGCCGCGCCAGTGCATCTGTGCCGCAGCCATCTGGCCAGCGGCCTGCCGATGCGCGCGCTGGTGGTGAATACCGGCAATGCCAACGCCGGAACTGGCGAGGATGGCCGGCAGCGGGCGCTGGCAGTGTGTCAGGCCGTGGCCGAGCAACTGGGCTGCCAGGCCGAACAGGTGCTGCCGTTCTCCACCGGGGTGATTCTGGAGCCGCTGCCGTTTGAAAAAATCAACCAGGCGCTGCCGCAACGCCAGCCGGCCAATTGGGCGGATGCCGCTGAAGCCATCATGACCACCGACATCCAGCCCAAGGCCGCGTCGCGCCAGCTGGTTCTGGGCGGCAAAACCGTCACCCTGACCGGCATTGCCAAGGGCTCCGGCATGATCCATCCGAATATGGCCACCATGCTGGGCTTTGTGGCCACCGATGCGGTGATTGCGCCAGAACTGCTGCAAGGCCTGCTCAGCCAGGTGGCGGATCTGTCCTTTAATAGCATTACCGTTGATGGCGACACCTCGACCAATGATTCTTTCATGCTGATTAGCAGCGGTCAGGCGGGCAATGCGCCGATCAATCAGCTCGACAGCGCCGACTACCAGGCATTTGCAGCTGCGCTGCAGTCGCTGTCGATTGAGCTGGCCCAGGCGATTGTGCGCGACGGCGAAGGCGCTACCAAGTTCATGACCATTACCGTGGAAGGTGGCCGCTCGCGTGAAGAATGCAAAACCATCGGTTACGCCATTGCCCGTTCACCGCTGGTGAAAACCGCCTTCTTTGCTTCCGACCCCAATCTGGGCCGGATTCTGGCGGCCATCGGCTATGCCGGGATTGACGATCTGGATGTCGATCAGTTGTCGCTGTATCTGGATGATGTGCTGGTGGCGGTCAACGGCGGGCGTAACCCGGCCTATCAGGAAGAAGATGGCCAGCGGGTGATGAACAAGCCGGAAATCCTGGTGCGTGTGGTGCTGGGCCGGGGAGAAGCCGCTGCCACGGTGTGGACATGCGACTTTTCCTATGACTACGTGCGGATCAACGCCGACTACCGCAGCTGATTTGATGCGCTGTCTGGTCATTGCCCATGAAAAAACGCCCGGTAGGGCGTTTTTTCATGGGCTGAGCCACAAAGAATCAGGGTTTGAGCGCTGGTGTTGAACGGGTGTGACAGCGATTTTGCGAAGGGGTGAAACTTTTTTGCGATTTTTTGTAAAAAGTTTTCCGTTTGATTTCAGCGATTTATCGTGTTTTTCACGGTTTTGCACAAAAAAGTGTGTTTTGGGGTGTTGACGGTTTTTCAGGTGGTGCGTATAGTTCGCCTCTCTGCTGCTGACGCAGAAAACGAAACGAAGCGAAACAAACCGCTGACGTTACCGGTTTCTGGGTTGGAAAGCAACTGCTCTTTAACAGAATGACAACCGATAAGTGTAGGCGCTTGTTCCGAGGAACAAGAGCTTGCACAAGAATGATCAAAGAATCGTTAGATTCTCTGAGAGTTTGCGTCAAGCGAAGTAATATTTGCAGAGATTGAACTGAAGAGTTTGATCCTGGCTCAGATTGAACGCTGGCGGCATGCTTTACACATGCAAGTCGAACGGCAGCACGGGTGCTTGCACCTGGTGGCGAGTGGCGAACGGGTGAGTAATGCATCGGAACGTACCTATCAGTGGGGGATAACACATCGAAAGATGTGCTAATACCGCATATTATCCGAGGATGAAAGCGGGGGACCTTAGGGCCTCGCGCTGATAGAGCGGCCGATGTCGGATTAGCTAGTTGGTGAGGTAAAGGCTCACCAAGGCGACGATCCGTAGCGGGTCTGAGAGGATGATCCGCCACACTGGGACTGAGACACGGCCCAGACTCCTACGGGAGGCAGCAGTGGGGAATTTTGGACAATGGGCGAAAGCCTGATCCAGCCATGCCGCGTGAGTGAAGAAGGCCTTCGGGTTGTAAAGCTCTTTTGTCCGGGAGGAAATCCTGACCCCTAATACGGGTCGGGGATGACAGTACTGGAAGAATAAGCACCGGCTAACTACGTGCCAGCAGCCGCGGTAATACGTAGGGTGCAAGCGTTAATCGGAATTACTGGGCGTAAAGCGTGCGCAGGCGGTTTTGTAAGCCAGATGTGAAATCCCCGAGCTTAACTTGGGAACTGCGTTTGGAACTGCAAGACTAGAGTGTGTCAGAGGGGGGTAGAATTCCACGTGTAGCAGTGAAATGCGTAGAGATGTGGAGGAATACCGATGGCGAAGGCAGCCCCCTGGGATAACACTGACGCTCATGCACGAAAGCGTGGGGAGCAAACAGGATTAGATACCCTGGTAGTCCACGCCCTAAACGATGTCTACTAGTTGTCGGGAGAGGAATCTCTTGGTAACGCAGCTAACGCGTGAAGTAGACCGCCTGGGGAGTACGGTCGCAAGATTAAAACTCAAAGGAATTGACGGGGGCCCGCACAAGCGGTGGATGATGTGGATTAATTCGATGCAACGCGAAAAACCTTACCTGGTCTTGACATGTAGCGAATCCTGCAGAGACGCAGGAGTGCCCGAAAGGGAACGCTAACACAGGTGCTGCATGGCTGTCGTCAGCTCGTGTCGTGAGATGTTGGGTTAAGTCCCGCAACGAGCGCAACCCTTGCCATTAGTTGCCATCATTAAGTTGGGCACTTTAATGGGACTGCCGGTGACAAACCGGAGGAAGGTGGGGATGACGTCAAGTCCTCATGGCCCTTATGACCAGGGCTTCACACGTCATACAATGGTCGGTACAGAGGGTTGCCAAGCCGCGAGGTGGAGCTAATCTCATAAAACCGATCGTAGTCCGGATCGCAGTCTGCAACTCGACTGCGTGAAGTCGGAATCGCTAGTAATCGCGGATCAGCATGTCGCGGTGAATACGTTCCCGGGCCTTGTACACACCGCCCGTCACACCATGGGAGTGGGGGATACCAGAAGTGGGTAGGCTAACCGCAAGGAGGCCGCTTACCACGGTATGCTTCATGACTGGGGTGAAGTCGTAACAAGGTAGCCGTAGGGGAACCTGCGGCTGGATCACCTCCTTTCTAGAGAAACCTCTGGAATAAGCGTCTACAACTTATCGGTTGTCGAAAAAAGTGCAGTGAGAGGAATCGGGGAGTGTCCCTGAACAAACTCCGGTTCCGAACGGAACATGGGTTTGTAGCTCAGCTGGTTAGAGCACCGTCTTGATAAGGCGGGGGTCGTTGGTTCGAGTCCAACCAGACCCACCAGATTGTCCATGACTGCGTTGCGAAACGACTCGTGTACTTGTTGTACACGTCGCCGTTCCGACGCCTTGTCCTGAACAATCTGGTGCTGATAGAAATCGCGTTTATTTGCGCGATCAATATCAGTGTGATAAAGTTCTCTGTTCCACCGATTCAAAGCTTAATTGGGTCGTCGGAACAAAAACGATAAAGCTTTCAGGCAAGGCGAGAGGAAGCGACGTGTACTCATGTACACGAGCGACCGAACAACGCAGCATGAAAGGTTTAGCGGGGGATTAGCTCAGCTGGGAGAGCATCTGCTTTGCAAGCAGAGGGTCGTCGGTTCGATCCCGTCATCCTCCACCACCCTCACACAAGCGCTCAAAAGAGAAGGCGAAACCTTGTCTTTTGCGTGTTTAACGCACTGATCTTTAACAAAACGGAAGAGTAACGACACAAATCAATGCCAGATTGATGGGTCAAACCATCAGTCAGGAAAAGAAATGGGTCAGATTGTATCGCGATCACGCTGGGAAGCGTGGTCGTAAAAGCAAACACCTGTAAGTCTCTCGACTTATAGGATCAAGCGAATAAGTGCATCTGGTGGATGCCTTGGCGATGATAGGCGACGAAGGACGTGCAAGCCTGCGAAAAGCTACGGGGAGCTGGCAATGAAGCTTTGATCCGTAGATGTCCGAATGGGGAAACCCACTCAGCAATGAGTACTCCCACCTGAACACATAGGGTGGGTAGAGCGAACCGGGAGAACTGAAACATCTAAGTACCCCGAGGAAAAGAAATCAACCGAGATTCCGTAAGTAGTGGCGAGCGAACACGGATCAGCCTGCATGTGATAGCGGTAGTGTTAGGAGAAGAACCTGGAAAGGTTGGCCATAGTGGGTGATAGCCCCGTATCCGAAAACACAACCGTGGTACTAAGCATGCGACAAGTAAGGCGGGACACGTGAAATCCTGTCCGAAGATGGGGGGACCATCCTCCAAGGCTAAATACTCATCATCGACCGATAGTGAACCAGTACCGTGAGGGAAAGGCGAAAAGAACCCCGGAAGGGGAGTGAAATAGATCCTGAAACCGGATGCATACAAACAGTGGGAGCGGACTTGTTCCGTGACTGCGTACCTTTTGTATAATGGGTCAGCGACTTACGTTCAGTAGCAAGCTTAACCGAATAGGGGAGGCGTAGGGAAACCGAGTCCGAATAGGGCGTTCAGTTGCTGGGCGTAGACCCGAAACCAAGTGATCTATCCATGGCCAGGTTGAAGGTGCGGTAACACGCACTGGAGGACCGAACCCACTAATGTTGCAAAATTAGGGGATGAGCTGTGGATAGGGGTGAAAGGCTAAACAAACTTGGAAATAGCTGGTTCTCTCCGAAAACTATTTAGGTAGTGCCTCAGGTATTACTGACGGGGGTAGAGCACTGTTATGGCTAGGGGGTCATCGCGACTTACCAACCCATGGCAAACTCCGAATACCGTCAAGTACGAGCCTGGGAGACAGACATCGGGTGCTAACGTCCGGTGTCAAGAGGGAAACAACCCAGACCGCCAGCTAAGGTCCCAAATGACATGCTAAGTGGTAAACGAAGTGGGAAGGCCTAGACAGCCAGGATGTTGGCTTAGAAGCAGCCATCATTTAAAGAAAGCGTAATAGCTCACTGGTCGAGTCGTCCTGCGCGGAAGATGTAACGGGGCTCAAGCATGTAACCGAAGCTGCGGATATGTACTCTGTACATATGGTAGGAGAGCGTTCTGTAGGCCTGCGAAGGTGGCTTGTAAAGGCTGCTGGAGGTATCAGAAGTGCGAATGCTGACATGAGTAGCGATAATGCGGGTGAAAGTCCCGCACGCCGAAAACCCAAGGTTTCCTACGCAACGTTCATCGGCGTAGGGTGAGTCGGCCCCTAAGGCGAGGCAGAAATGCGTAGTCGATGGGAAACAGGTTAAAATTCCTGTACCGATTGTGAGTGCGATGGGGGGACGGAGAAGGGTAGCTCAGCCAACTGTTGGAATAGTTGGTTCAAGCGTGTAGGCAGGTCCATCAGGCAAATCCGGTGGGCCAATGCTGAGGCGTGATAACGAGGTGCTACGGCACTGAAGTGAGTAATCCCATGCTTCCAGGAAAAGCCTCTAAGCTTCAGCTCACAATTGACCGTACCGCAAACCGACACAGGTGGGTAGGATGAGAATTCTAAGGCGCTTGAGAGAACTCGGGTTAAGGAACTCGGCAAATTGACACCGTAACTTCGGGAGAAGGTGTGCCCCGGTAGGGTGAAGGACCTCGCGTCCGGAGCTCGATGGGGTTGCAGTGAAAAGGTGGCTGCGACTGTTTAATAAAAACACAGCACTGTGCCAACACGAAAGTGGACGTATACGGTGTGACGCCTGCCCGGTGCTGGAAGATTAAATGATGGGGTGCAAGCTCTTGACTGAAGTCCCAGTAAACGGCGGCCGTAACTATAACGGTCCTAAGGTAGCGAAATTCCTTGTCGGGTAAGTTCCGACCCGCACGAATGGCGTAACGATGGCCACACTGTCTCAACCCGAGACTCAGCGAAGTTGAAATGTTTGTGAAGATGCAATCTCCCCGCTGCTAGACGGAAAGACCCCGTGAACCTTTACTGTAGCTTTGCATTGGACTTTGAACAGACTTGTGTAGGATAGGTGGGAGGCTTTGAAGCAGAGACGCCAGTTTCTGTGGAGCCGCCCTTGAAATACCACCCTGGTGTGTTTGAGGTTCTAACCTTGGTCCGTCATCCGGATCGGGGACCGTGCATGGTAGGCAGTTTGACTGGGGCGGTCTCCTCCCAAAGTGTAACGGAGGAGTTCGAAGGTTACCTAGGTACGGTCGGACATCGTACTGATAGTGCAATGGCAAAAGGTAGCTTAACTGCGAGACCCACAAGTCGAGCAGGTGCGAAAGCAGGACATAGTGATCCGGTGGTTCTGAATGGAAGGGCCATCGCTCAACGGATAAAAGGTACTCCGGGGATAACAGGCTGATTCCGCCCAAGAGTTCATATCGACGGCGGAGTTTGGCACCTCGATGTCGGCTCATCACATCCTGGGGCTGTAGCCGGTCCCAAGGGTATGGCTGTTCGCCATTTAAAGTGGTACGTGAGCTGGGTTTAAAACGTCGTGAGACAGTTTGGTCCCTATCTGCAGTGGGCGTTGGAAGTTTGAAGGGGGCTGCTCCTAGTACGAGAGGACCGGAGTGGACGAACCTCTGGTGTACCGGTTATGACGCCAGTCGTATCGCCGGGTAGCTAAGTTCGGAAGAGATAAGCGCTGAAAGCATCTAAGCGCGAAACTTGCCTTAAGATGAGACTTCCCTGGCACCTAGAGTGCCCTGAAGGGTCGTTCGAGACCAGGACGTTGATAGGTTGGGTGTGGAAGTGCAGTAATGCATTAAGCTAACCAATACTAATTGCCCGTGCGGCTTGATCCTATAAGCCGCGATGCTTCAGGTGTTTTAGATGTGATCTGATCCAGTTGATGACTGAAGTTACTCTTCCCGTTTTGGTGTGTTGCAGCAATGCAGCGCACGACAGCTTATGCCTGGTGTCCATAGCAAGTGGGTCCCACTCCTTCCCATCCCGAACAGGACAGTGAAACCGCTTCGCGCCAATGATAGTGCGGATTACCCGTGTGAAAGTAGGTCAACGCCAGGCTCCCATTCAAACCCCCTGTACCAAACGGTACAGGGGGTTTTGTCTTTTTATCACCCTATTGCACTATCGCTTGCACCCCCTAGCAAAAACCCCGGCTGACATGCGCCGGGGTTTGGGTTTTTCAGGGGGAATTTTTTGTTACGGCTATGCCCTGCTGCGTTGCCTGCGATGCTGCTGAAACACAAAGCGTGACCAGCAGGAGGCTGATTGTTCATCCAGCGCTGGGGTGCACGTTGCCAGGGTGTAGCCATCTAGCTGACGCTCGATGCTGACCGCCAGCGTCAACGGCAATGGACAATCCACGCTGGGATACACTTCCAGCAGGGCCGGGCCATCCTGATCCTCTGGCTGACTGGCCCAGGCAAACTGCTCCAGGCCGATCCGGCATGGTCGGCTGGGCCGGTTGGCGTGGCTATCGCGGCCTAGCCAGGCCAGGCACACATCCAGTTTGGCTTCAATCCGCAGCAGTACTGGGTCTTCACTTTGCAGTGCATCGGCCCCGAGCAGGCGTAACGCCAGCTGGGTATCGCTGTGCTGTTGCGGGCTGATCGGGCCGGCAGGCCGTAGCTGGCAGGCCAGTTGAGCATCGTAAAACAGGCTGTTCAGGGTGGGCAGGGGCATGAGCTGTATCCGTGCGGGCTGATTGGGTCAGTCGGCAAACAGATTGATCACGCCGTCCAGCCCGCTATACGTCAGTGCAACGTGGGCCTGATAGCGCACCACCGGCTTGGCGTGGAAGGCAATGCCAACGCCTGCGGCGGCCAGCATTTGCAGGTCGTTGGCCCCATCGCCGGTGGCAATCACCTGATCCTGGCGCAGCCCCAGCTCATTGCGCAGCTTGACCAGCCAGTCTGCTTTGGCCTGGGCATCGATCACCGGGCCCTTAACCTGGCCGGTCAGCCGGCCATGGACCACTTCCAGCGTATTGGCAATGGCGTAATCCAGGCCCAGCTCTTCCTTCAGCCGATTGGTAAAGTGGGTAAACCCACCTGAAATCAGCCCGATTTTCACCCCCTTGGCCTGGCAGGCGGCAATCAGTTCGCGGGCACCAGGGGTGAGTTTGACTTTCTTGTCGTAGACGGTTTTCAGCGTGCTTTCTTTCAGCCCGGCCAGCAACGCCACCCGCTCGCGCAGTGACTGGGTAAAGTCGAGCTCACCAGCCATCGAGCGTTCGGTGATTGCCGAAACCTTGTCCTTGATGCCCAGCAGCCCGGCAATTTCGTCAATGCATTCGATCTGAATCAGCGTGGAGTCCATATCGGTCATCCACAGCCCAAAGTGCTCCAGCGTGATGCCGGCAGGCACAAACGCCCAGTCGCACTCCAGTTCGCGGCAATATTGGGCAAGGGTTTCGCGGGTGTCGGCCTTGGCATCCAGAAAGCGCCACGCCGTTTTGCCCAGCGGCTCAATGGCGGGGGAACCCGCTTCCACCGCCAGCTCGGCCAGTACGTCCATGGCCAGTGCCTTGCCTTGCACAATCAGATTAAACGACGACATTGCCCGGGGCTCCTGCATGCAAAAACGCCATTATAGCGTTAGCGCCTCCCCTGGCGAATGTTGCCATCACACCGGGCGGCGGTACTCGGCTTTTGGCCACAGTGGAATGCCACCGCGCGGGGTGAAGCGGCCTTCCACTCGCAACCAATGGGGTTGCAGCAGCGCCACCAGGTCGTTGGCAATCCGGCAGATGCACGATTCGTGAAATTCGCCATGCATGCGAAACGAACCCAGGTACAGTTTGAGCGACTTGGATTCCACGCACCACTGATCCGGCTCCATATCGATCACCAGGGTGGCAAAGTCCGGCTGGCCGGTCACCGGGCACAGGCTGGTGAATTCCGGGCAGGTGATGTTCAGCGTGCCGGTCACGCCGGCTGGATTCAGTGCGCCCTGGGCGAACGGGTTGGGAAAGCGCTCCAGCAAGCTGGCGTCGGGTTGATCGTAGCGGTAGACCGTGCCGCTACCCAGATGGTGCAATTGTTCGTGCAGATTCATGATGATTTCCTGATTGGGGCGGCCTAGCGGATGTTCAGCCATTTATGGGTTTGTACTGACAGCTTCCAGCGTGGATGCTGCAGGCAGTAATCCAGCGCCGCCTGCTGGTGTTCCGGATGGGCCGGATCGTCGAGCGCTTGCAGGTAAAAGTGACGAAAATCCAGATGGGCCAGTTGTTCCGGCTGACAGTCGGCTTGGGGATACACCAGCTTGAGCTCATGACCCCAGGTTTGCGCCAGCCGGGCAGTGCCCTTGGGGCTGACGCAAATCCAGTCAAGCGCCCGTGGGGCAGGCAGGGTGCCATTGGTTTCCACCGCCACTTCAAAGCCCTGTGCGTGCAGCGCATCGACCAGCGGGCTATCCAGTTGCAGCAGCGGCTCGCCGCCAGTGCACACCACATAGCGCTGGCCGCCACAGTTGGCGGGCCACAGTGCGGCAATCCGTTCGGCCAGCGCCTCTGCCTGGGCAAATTTGCCGCCATCCGGACCCGTGCCAACAAAATCGGTATCGCAAAAGCGGCATTGCGCCTTGGCGCGGTCTGCTTCGCGGCCACTCCATAAATTACAGCCACTGAACCGGCAGAACACCGCCGGGCGGCCAGTGTGATGCCCTTCGCCCTGCAAGGAGTAAAACAGTTCTTTGACCGTATACATCACCCCTCCCCATCGCATTCGTACAGCGCGCCTTCACCGGGGCGCTGGTAGACATCCACCCGGGTGAGCTCAGGGGTGTCTGCCTGCAACTGTTCCGCTGCCCAGCGGGCAATGCCGGCACAGCTGAAATCCGCCAGGCCGGCCACTTGATCAAGCGGATGATGGTCGAGCTGTTGATAAAACGGCTTGAAGCGGGTTTTGACGTCGCCAAAGTCGAGCACCCAGCCCATCACCTGATCCAGTGTGCCGGCCAGATGCAGGCGCAGGCTGTAACTGTGCCCGGTATAACAGCCCTGGGCGTCAAACGGGGTAGCGGCTTCAAAGCGCTGGGTTTTCCAGATACGGTAATCTTGGCCATTGAACTGACTGCCGGCGGTGGCGGTTTCCCGCACAATGACATGATCCAGCGCCAGCTGATTGGCCAATTGCTGCCACAGCCAGTGGCTGAGTACTTCGCTGGTGGGGTTGGCCAGACCGGGGATGTCGTTGAGCAGGCGCTGATGCAACTGCGGATGCAGCCCCTGCCAGGCCTGTTCCAGTTCGGCATGCGTGTTGCGGGCACATAGCGTGACGCCAAAACCATGGCCGTGCAGGCGTCCGCACTGGTGGCCGGCAGGCACATTAGGCAACCGGTGAGCCGCTTCAAAACTGACCTGCAGCCAGTGCAGCAGCGGGCCGCCGTGGGGGGAGCACAGCACGCCACGGTCCGGTGCGCTGCGCAGCCACAGGCCGGCATGGCCAGGCAATGCATCCGCCAGCTGGGTCAGCAGGGTAGCATCGTCGGGCACGGCCAGCGCCTGGTTCAGGTCGGCGTAATCCAGCGGGGCGACCGCCTGACGGACGTGCTCCGGGCTGAGCGTGCCAAGGTTTTCTGCCCAGCGGGCATTGAGTAAAAAACTGTGGCCGTGCAGGCATCGGCGCATATCGCTGGCGGTGCGGATGCGGCGTGCCGCTTCAAAACCCGCACTGGCCGTGTACATCAGGCCAGGCATGGTTCGGCCTTTCCGGCATGACGCAGTACCAGTGGGTCAGCCACCCCGGCCTCGGCAAAGCCTTTGGCGCGCAACTGGCAGGCGGCGCATTCCCCGCACGGCGGCACGCTGCCGTGGTAGCAGGTGTGGCTGTGCGCCAGCGCGGGTAGCGCGCCAAGCTGCATGGCCAGGCGCACGGTGTCGGCTTTTGACAGGTGCATCAATGGGGTGTGCAGCTGAATCGGCCGGTCCATGCCCAGGCACAATGCCCGCTCCAGCGCCTGCAGGGTGTTGTCGCGGCAGTCCGGGTAGCCGGAATAGTCGGTTTGCGCCACGCCGACCACCAGATGGTCGAGGCGCTGTTGCCAGGCCAGCGCAGCGGCAAAGGTGAGGAAAATCAGGTTGCGCCCTGGTACAAAGGTGTTGGGCAGCTGGCTGTCGCCCTCGGTGCGCATGCCGGCTTCCGGGGTGATGCTGGCATCGGTCAGCGCATTGCCGCCCAAGGCGGCAAAAGTATTGATGGGCAACAGGTGATGGCGCACGCCAGCCTGGCTGGCAATATGGCGGGCGGCGCTTAGCTCGACGCGGTGGCGCTGGCCATAATCGAATGTGACCGCTTCAACGTGGTCAAACTGGCGCAAGGCCCAGTGCAGGCAGGTGGTCGAGTCTTGTCCGCCAGACAGCACGACAAGCGCCCGCCCACCAGACATGGTGGCAGGTAACATAACAAGCATCCCGAAAAACAGTCGGAGTCCACTTTCTGCATGGGCAGAAAGCACAATAGCGCACACAGGCTCGGTCTCGCCTGGCGCGCATCAATCAAACGTGCCGTAGTATACGTGAATCTACGGTATCAGGTAGGGGCTACTGGCGCAGCCGGCTGACCAGCAGACGATCGATCGACCAGCCTCCCGCGCCATACACAATCAGCATGGCCAGCAGCATGCCCCAGTACAGGTGAAATGCCTGGGCGATTTCCGGCATGCCGGGGTAGGCAATCACCGCCACGCCATTCAGCACAAACAGCCCGGTGGCGGCCAGCCGGGAAGCCAGACCCAGTGTGAGCAGCATCGGCAGCAGCAGTTCGCTGCTGGTGGCCAGCAAGGCGGCAACGCTGGGAGAAAGCAGCGGCACCTGGTATTCGTCAGTAAACAGCGCCAGGGTCACGTCCCAGTCAGCCAGCTTGGTCAGGCCCGCCTTGAAAAACACATCGGCCAGAAACAGGCGGACGCCCAGGGTGATGGGGGCCCGCAGGGCATTGGCGGCCTGGGCAAACGGGTGCAGGCGGTGCAGCAGGGCACGCAGCCATAATGTCATCATGATGCGGTCCATTCGGTAAAAGCGCCGGTTTGCGCCAGCGTGGCCAGTGCGTCGGCCAGCGCCAGCGCCGGCGCTTGGTTCAGGGCGGTTTCTGCCGCCTGGCCCAGCGTCTGGCCTTGCCACAAGGCGTGCAATAGCGTGGCTTCGCCAGTAGACAGCGGATGTGACACAGGCAGCCACTGTGGCCGCCCCACCAGCAGCGCGCCGCCACCGGCAGTGAGATCGACCGACTGTTCTGGATCGGCGTCGGGCTGGTGCAGCGCTTCAATCGCGGCCAGCGGCCAGCGGGAATGCAGACAACTGGCTGCCGGGTGGCGGGCCAGGCGCACATCGGCCCAGGCGTCGGCGGGCAGCGCTGCCAGTTGCGCGGGTTGCCAGACCGGGGCTGCATCGGCCCAGGCCGCCTGGTGGCGAGCCCAGTCCAGCCGGGCCACGTCGGCCAGATAAGGCAGCTCGGCTGCCGGGACAAAGCTGGCAATAAAATCGCCCATCTGTGCGCCATCATCGCTCAAATTACCGCTGGCAGCGGGAACTGCGCTGACATACTGGCGGCACAGCCCACGCATAAATGGCTCCCCCACAATCTGCCCGCACAAGTGAAACGCCGCCAGCAGCGCTTCCACCCGCACCAGCCGGGCATTGCCACGATAAGCGTCCAACCCCACTGCATTCCAGCCATCCGGCAGCGGATCGGGCGGCAGCGGCGCGGTAATGGCGGTGATTAATTGCTGTTGCCAGCGGGCCAGCACGCTCATACCGCCTCCGCTTCAACCTGCGCGGGTCGCTGCACAGCGGCCCGGCATGCATCCAGCGCTGCCTGCGCCCGCGCCGCTTCGCCTAGCAGCACCGGCAATGGCGGAATATCCAGATCCCACTCAATCAACGTCGGGCATGGGCCAAATCGGGTCAGCGCAGCCTGATACAGCGCCCAGACATCTTCGCATACCGGGCGGCTGTGCGAATCAATCACCATGCCGTCACGCCAGATAAAGCCGGCCAGATGAATCTCCCCGACCACCTCCACCGGCAAGGCCTGCATGGCGGCCAGTGCATCGCGGCCCAGATTGCACTGGTTGACGTACAGATTGTTCACGTCCAGCAACACCCCGCAGCCGGTGCGTGCCGCCAGTTCGGCCAGAAATTCGCCTTCGCCCAGGCAATCGTCCGGGCTGGCCAGGCAGGCGGACACGTTTTCCACCAGCAACTGGCAGCCCAGGGTGTGCTGCACCTGATCCACCCGCTGCGCCACATGCGCCAGGGTTTCCGGGGTATACGGCAGTGGCAGCAAGTCATTGACCACCTTGCCCTGCGCGCGGTTGAACGACAGATGCTCGGACACTGCCGCCGGCTTGACTGCGCGCACCAGCCGGGTCAGCTCGGCCAGATGGCGCGCATCCAGCGGGTCGAGTGCGCCCAGCCCCATGCCTACGCCATGCAGGCTGAGCGGATAGCGTTCGGCCAGCTGTTGCACCAGCAAGCTGGCCGGGCCGCCACCAAAGACATTTTCGCTATGCAGTTCGATCCAGCGGATATCGGGATGGCCATCCAGTGCGGCGCGGACATGTGGCGCGCGCAAACCAATGCCCGCACTTGGCGGCAGGGAGGCGTGGTTCATGGAGAAGTCTCGTCTTGGCAAAGGGGAAATGCGCCTGGGCTTGAGCGCTGCACCCGGATCAATACTGGATGCACCGCTCAAGCGCCGGCGCTGCTGGCCAGTGGGGGGCCTGGCCAGCAGCTTGGGGGCGCGGGCACGAAGCTGCCCGCGCGGCAGAATTACTTGCCGGCTGTCAGCGCGCCACCCATTTTTTCACACGTGCCCTTGGCCACGTATTTCCAGTCGCCGGGGTCTTTATCCTTGGTGGACTGACCGGCACAGCTGTGGGTGCCCATGGCGTTGGCGCAGTCGTTTTTGCCTGCGGTGGCAACGCCGTAGCATTTTTCCTTGTCGGCGGCCATGGCCGGGGCGGCAGCCAGAGTGCCAGCGGCCACCAGGCCAGCCAGGGCGGAAGCGATCAGAGCGCGGGATGCTTGCATGGGAAAACTCCTTACAGGATAAAAAAATGGGTCAGTGGACGGCGTCCACTGCGTTGGGCGGGCAGCGATTGCCGTTTCCTGCCCCTTGGTCGTCGGGGGCTGGCGCTTCCTTACGGCGTGAGGCCAATTTTTTTTGCACGCCTGACCACCCCGTCAGGCAACACATGGCGCAGGGGATTATTTCATGCGTTGCGCCAATCGGGAAATGTTATTTGCATGATGGGCATCAGGCTGAATGCTGCCACTTCAGCCACGGTTAATCTGCAGCGTAGACAATCCTGGCGCTCAGTCAATCTTCATTGAGGTTCACAAGATGCTGCCCTCTCACCGCCAAGTGGCATTCCGGATTGCTTTGGTCAGCCTGCTGCTGGCTATGCTGGCCAGCCCGCTGGCCTGGCTGGTGGCGCAGGAACAGGCCGAAGAAGGCATTGTGGCACTGGCCATGGAGGATTCCCGGCGTCTGGTGCAGCACTTTGCCACTCAGGCCCAACCTGCGCTATCCGCCGGCCAGCAGGCCGAACAGGCAGCGCGCACTCTGGCTGGTGGCCTGTTCGATATCGCCGAACTGTATGACCGCCAGGGCATTCGGCTGGCCGAGGCGATGACCGCTGACGGTGCCCGAATCGAAGCCCAACTGCCCAAGCACTCGCAACCTGACTATCTTGAGCCGTTTTATCAGCGTTTGCCGCTGGCCAATGGTGACTGGGTGCTGCGGGTGATGACGCCGCTGCGCGAGGCGGGCCCGGCAGCCACGCTGACCGGCTATTTTGAAGGGGTGCGCATTGTGCCGGCGTGGCAGCGCCAGCATATTCTGCTCAGCGCGCTAAGCGCGGCGGCAATGGTCGGGCTGGCTTCCTTGCTGTGCGGCGCGGTGTTGTATCCGGTGGTGGTTCGTTTGTCTACGGACAATGCCGACAAGGCCCGTCAGGTGCTGGATGCCCATTTGTCGATGATGAAGGCGCTGGGTCGGGCGATTGCCCAGCGCGATTCCGACACGGGCGCACACAATTACCGGGTAGCCTGGCTGGCCACCCGGATTGCCGAGCGCATGGGTTTGTCCGGCGGCGAGATGCAGGCGCTGATTGCTGGCAGCTTCTTGCACGATATTGGCAAGATAGGCGTGCCGGACGCGATTCTGCTCAAACCCGGCAAGCTGGACGACGCCGAATTTGCCATCATGCGCAGCCATGTCCAGCAGGGAGAAGACATTGTCAGCGGTATGGGCTGGCTGCACGGCGCGCATGCCGTGGTGGCCGCGCATCATGAAAAATGGAATGGCAGCGGTTATCCGCGCCAGTTGCGTGGTGAGGCCATTCCGCTGTCGGCGCGGATTTTTGCCGTGGCCGATGTGTTTGACGCGCTGTGTTCGCAACGGCCATACAAGGCGGCGTTGGGGTTTGATGACGCGATGGCGATTTTGCTGCGCGACACCGGCAGTCATTTCGACCCGGCGGTGATGGCGGCATTCCAGCCGCAGGCCAGGGGGCTGTTTGACACCCTGGCCTGCGACGGTGGCGGCGAGGCGCATGCCGAAGCCTTGCTGGAAAGCTGTTTGCGCCGTTATTTTTTTGCCGGGTGAGCGGCGGCATCGGCGGACCATGCCCGCATCGCGGCCAGCAGGGCGTCCACCTGCTCGGGGCGGGTGGCAAACGAGGTGACCAGTCGTGCCACCCCGGTGGCCCAGCGGCCATGGTAAAACTGAAAACCTTGCGCCAGCAGCGCAGTAATCATGGCTTCTGGCAACTGGCAGAACAGCATATTGGCTTCAACTGGGGCGCTCAACTGCACGCCAGGAATGGCGGCCAGGCCGCTGGCCAGCCGGGTGGCCATGGCATTGGCGTGACGGGCGTGGCGCAGCCAGGCGTCGTCGTGCAGATAGCCATGCAGCTGGGCGGCGCAAAAGCGCATTTTGGACAGCAAGTGCCCACTGCGCTTGCGCCGGAACGCCAGCGGTTCGGCCAGTGCCGGGTCGAACAGCAAAACCGCCTCGGCAGCCAGCGCGCCGTTTTTGGTGGCCCCAAACGATAGGGCGCTGACGCCGCGTTTCCAGGTCATGTCTGCCGGGCTGCAGTCGAGCTGTACCAGCGCATTGGCAAACCGGGCCCCGTCCATATGCAGCCCCACCCCGGCCTGACGGCAGACCGCGCCAATGGCGTCGAGGTGATCCAGCGTATACACGCTGCCGATTTCGGTGCATTGGGTGACGCTGACCGCTGACGGCTGCACCGCGTGGACATCGCCTTTTTTCACTTGCAGCGCCACGGCCAGGCTGTCCGGGTCGAGCTTGCCTGCTGCGCCCGCCAGCGGCTGCAGCTTGGCCCCGCCGCTGAAAAACTCGGGTGCGCCGCACTCATCGTGCTGGATATGGCTGTCGGCGTGACACAGCACACTGCCCCACGGCGGGGTCATGCTGGCCAGGCTGAGTGCGTTGGCGGCGGTGCCGGTACTGACCAGCAGCATGCGCACCGGGCATTCAAACAGCGCGGCAAAGCGCTGCTCCAGCGCCTGGGTCAGCGGGTCGTTGCCGTAAGGTGCGGCCAGACCGTGGTTGGCGGCGATCAGCGCATCCAGCACTTCCGGCGCGGCCCCTGCGGTGTTGTCGCTGGCAAAATTGATCGGGATGGTGGTCATGGCAGGCCCGAAAAAATGCGCAATCAGCCGCGCGTGGCGCGCGCCACGGCGGGTTGCGACTGAATATTGGCCAGCACATCGGCCAGGTGAATGATGTTTTCCACCTGCAGGCGGAAGCGAATCTGAATGGCACCTTCGCCGGTGTGGGCGTCCTGCATGTCCACACTTTCGATATTGGCGTGCGCTTCGGTAATCGCCGCCGCCACTGCCGCCAGCGCGCCACGTTCGCTGTGCGCCAGCACGGTGATCGGCACGCCGAACAGGCGCTGTTCGTCCAGCTCCCATTCCACATCCAGCTGGCGGTCGTGGTCGATGCGCGCCAGTGTCGGACAGTCGTGGGCATGGATCATCAGCCCCTGCCCCTTGCTGATTACCCCGACAATCCGGTCGCCTGGAATCGGGTTGCAGCAGGGGGCAAACTGCACCGCTGCGCCTTCGTTGCCGCGAATCATCACCGGGCCGGCGCGCACGTCCTCGCCCAGGGTTTCGCCGGCCAGTTCCAGCAGGCGGCTGGCCACCACCATCGGCAATTGTTTGCCGATGCCGATTTCCATCAGCACATCGCTGGATTTTTGGCCCTTGTCGGCAAACTCGCGCAGATACGCCTGCCAGATATCGGCGCTGACCGCCAGGTTGCGTGTGGCCAGTGCCTGCACCGATTGCTTGAGCAGCCGCTCGCCCAGCTGCGAGGCTTCATCGCGCTCCAGGCTTTTCAGGTAGTTGCGGATATGGCTGCGCGCGCGACCGCTGGCCACAAACGCCAGCCAGGCCGGGTTGGGCTTGGACTGGGTGGTGGTGATCACTTCCACCTGGTCGCCATTTTTCAGCGGTGTACGCAATGGCACCAGCTCGTGATTGACCTTGGCGGCAATGCAGCGGTGACCAATATCGGTGTGCACCGCATAGGCAAAGTCCACCGGGGTGGAGCCATGCGGCAGCACCAGAATGCGGCCTTTGGGGGTGAACACGTAAACTTCGTCGGGGAACAGGTCAACTTTGACATGTTCGAGAAATTCAATCGCATCGCCAGATTCGGCCTGAATATCCAGGATATTCTGCAGCCACTGGTGGGTGCGTTGCTGGGCCTTGTCGATGGATTCGTCGCCGCTCTTGTACATCCAGTGGCTGGCCACCCCGGCCTCGGCAATCTGGTGCATTTCGCGGGTGCGGATCTGCACTTCGATCGGCGTGCCATACGGGCCAAACAGCGTGGTGTGCAGGCTTTGGTAGCCATTGCTCTTGGGAATGGCGATATAGTCTTTGAACTTGCCCGGAATGGGCTTGTACAGCGCATGCAGCGCGCCCAGCGACAGGTAGCAGCTGGGAATATCATTGACCACCACACGAAAGCCGTAGATATCCAGCACTTCGGAAAACGACAGCTGTTTTTCCTGCATCTTGTGGTAAATGCTGTACAGGTTTTTTTCCCGGCCCTTGATCGTGGCCTCGATATTGGCCTGCACCAGCTGGGTGCCCAGTTGCTGCAGGATCTTGCTGACCAGCTCGCGGCGGTTGCCACGCGCGGCGCGAATGGCCTTGGACAGCACTTGATAGCGGTTGGGATGCAGGTGCTTGAAGCACAGGTCCTGCAGTTCGCGGTACACCTTGTTCAGGCCAATGCGGTTGGCCACTGGCGCGTAGATGTCGATGGTTTCCTGGGCGATGCGCCGGCGCTTGTCCTCGCGCATGGCGTCCAGGGTGCGCATATTGTGCAGGCGGTCGGCCAGCTTGACGATGATGACGCGAATGTCTTTCGCCATCGCCAGCACCATCTTGCGGAAATTTTCTGCCTGGGCGGATTCTTTGGTCTGGTATTCCAGGCGTTCCAGCTTGGACAGACCGTCCACCAGTTCGGCCACCACCGGGCCAAAGCGCTCGGCCAGCGTGGATTTGGCCACGCCGGTGTCTTCCATGGTGTCGTGCAACAGCGCTGCCGCCAGGCCCTGGGCGTCCATTTTCCAGTCGGTCAGGATATGTGCCACAGCCAGCGGATGGGTGATGTACGGCTCGCCGCTCTTGCGGATCTGCCCTTCGTGGGCGTCGCGGCTGAAGTCAAACGCCTGCCGGATCAAGGGCAGGTCTTCCGGCTTCAGATAGGCTTTGGCCGCGCCCAGCAGCTGGGCTGCTTCGGCGGCGACCAAGGCGTCGTAATCAATCCGTTCGTTCACGTCACTGCTGCTCATTGCGTATCCCTGCCCGCTCGGGCGCTACTGCTGTTTTCAGAACCAGATGGCACCCCGCCGGCCAATGCTCGCCTGGCGGCGGGGCGGTCGCCGGTTCTTAGCCGCGGTGTCGTTCCAGCATTTCGCGGCCAATATGGCCGTTGGAAATTTCGCGCAGCGCCAGCACGGTGGGCTTGTCCTTGCCCGGCTCCACCAGCGAGGTGGCACCCGATGCCAGCTGGCGGGCGCGGTAGGTGGCGGCCAGGGTCAGGTCAAAACGGTTGGGGATACGCTTGAGGCAATCGTCAATGGTGATACGGGCCATGGTTCACACTCTTTAGAAATGAATGGGCTGCCAGGCAGCCCGATGGAAAGAAACGCCGGTGGCGGCGCACCGCGCACCGGCAGGCAGATCGTGCCGGTTGTGGGCAGGCGTGTTGTGCCTGCTCGCGTCAGGCGGACGGGCTTTGCATGCTGCGCAGTTGTTCGCTGCGCACATGCAGCTGCTTGGCAGTGCGCAGGCGCTGGCTGCGCACCACGGCAATCAGGTCGCGCACTGCTTCGTCCAGCTGTTCGTTGAAAATCAGATAGTCCGCTTCAGCCGCGTGGTCGATTTCCGAACGGACCACGGCCAGGCGGGCCTCAATGGTGGCATCGCTGTCCTTGGCGCGCCCGCGCAGGCGTTCGCCCAGCGCTTCCACCGATGGCGGCAGGATAAAAATGCTCACCGCCTCGGGCAGCAGCTTGCGCACCTGCTGCGCGCCCTGCCAGTCGATTTCCAGCAGGATATCGCGGCCCAGCGACAGCTGCTCGCGCAGCCAGCGCACCGAGGTGCCGTAATAATTGCCGTATACCTCGGCGTATTCGAGGAAATCCTTGTGGGCAATCATCGCCTCGAAGGTGGCGCGATCGACAAAATGGTAGTCCTCGCCGTGTATCTCGCCGGCGCGCGGCTGGCGCGTGGTGTGCGAGACCGACAACTGTACGCTTTTGTCCGCCGCCAGCAGGGCGGCGACCAGGGTGGTCTTGCCCGCGCCTGACGGCGCGGTGACGATAAAGATGTTTCCGGTTTGCATAGCGAGGAAATCCAGGTTCGGGACGATACCGTGCCAATCTTTCAGAGTATCACATTTTTGCCCATTTTTTGCCGTTGCTGCACCACGGCAGGGCAAGCGCATGCTTCACTCGGCAGCACGGCGGACGGGGGCGATCACCCGGTCAGGCGGGGGAGTTGCCCGCCCTTGGCAAGGGCGGTGCTTGCCCGTGGACAGCACACGCCCATTTCCTCTGCTGTTATTTTCCGGCGTACAGCAGAAAAATTGCTGGCCGCTTGTGCAGATCCGGCCCCGGAGTGGGCCAGTCCTTGACCCGGCGGCTGATGATGGTTTGCGTCGGCAAGGTCAGGTCGCAGGCCGCCGTCAGCAGGGTGGCTGGCTTTAGCGTCTGCCGCAGCACGGTCAGCATCTGCTGGTTGCGGTATGGGGTTTCGATGAACAGCTGGGCGCAGTCGCGCTCGCGTGATTCCTGTTCCAGCTTGCGCAGCGCGGTGATGCGCTCGTTTTCCGCCACCGGCAGGTAGCCATGAAAGGCAAAGCGCTGGCCGTTGGCACCAGAGGCCATCAGCGCCAGCAACAGCGAGGAGGGGCCAATCAGCGGTTCAACCACATGGCCGCGTGCGTGGGCCAGGCGCACCAGCGCCGCGCCGGGGTCGGCCACCGCCGGGCAGCCGGCTTCCGACATCAGCCCCATGTCGTGGCCGGCCTCCAGCGGGGCCAGCAGCGCGTCGAGTTCACGCTCGGGGGTGTGTTCGTTCAGTTCGGCCAGTTGCAGTTGCTGCAGCGGGGTGTCCAGCGCCAGCTGCTTGAGATGCTTGCGTGCTGTTTTAGCCGCTTCCACTACAAAATGGGTGAGTGGGCGCAGGCGTTCGGCCTGGGCCGGCAGCATCCAGTGTGCAACTTCCTGTTCGCCCAGCGGGGTGGGAATCAAAAACAGCGTGCTCATGCCAGTACCTCGACGCCTTCCTGTTGCAACATGCCCACCAGGGCAAACAGCGGCAGGCCAATCAGGGCATTGGGGTCGCTGCTGTCGATGCGGGCAATCAGCGCCCCGCCCAGCCCCTCGCTTTTGGCCGCGCCAGCGCACAGCAGCGCGTCGGGCTCGCGGCTCAGGTAGGCGTGGATTTGCCCATCGCTCAGCGTCCGCATCTGTACCTGGGTGATGTCGGTGTGTTGTTGTTCACGGCCACTGGCGGCGTGCAGCACGCTGAGCGCCGTATGAAATTCCAGCGTGCGTCCCGACATGGCCTGCAACATCTCGACGGCACGGGCATGGCTGCCTGGCTTGCCCAATTGCTGGCCATCGAGCAGCGCCACCTGGTCTGAGCCGATGATCAGCGCGTCAGGGTGGGCGTGGGCGAGCGAGCGGGCCTTGACCGAGGCCAGCCGGCTGGCGGTGGCGGCGGCGTGTTCGCCGGGCAGCGGGGTTTCATCACAGACCGGGGCCACGGCGGCAAACGGCAGGCCAAGGCGGGCAAGGAGTTCGCGGCGAAAGCGCGAGGTGGAGGCGAGCACAAGGGAGGTCATGTCGGGAGTGCTTGATTTCTTTGACACAAGGCGGACGCGGATTATATCATGCACGGTTTATGTCTGACCCTATTTTGATCGACAGCCTCGACTTCGCGAAGCAGCGCCGGCAATTGTCCGGGGTAATCGCGATGGCCGACCTTCCCCGCACCCACGATCTGCTGGCCAATACCGATGGCTCGCTGACGTGGTCGCTGGCAGGCGGAGCGGACGCTTTATCGCGTCCAACCCTGCGTTTGCGTCTGTGTGCAGACGTGCAGCTGGTGTGTCAGCGCTGCCTGACGGCGATACCGTTCCGGCTGGAGGCCGACACGGTGCTCACGGTGTTTCTGTACGAAGACCGTCTGGAAGCGGCCTGTGAAGACGACGATGCGCTGGATGCCGTGCTGGCCGAGCCGGAATTCAACGTGCTGGCGCTGATTGAAGATGAGGTGTTGCTGGGCTTGCCGATTGTGGCGCGGCATGAGCACTGCGAGCCGGAAGTTCGGCTTGGTGGCAGTGGCAAACCCAACCCGTTTGCTGTGCTGGCCAGTCTCAAACGCAAGCCCGAGTAAATTTTTTAGATTTCAAGGAGTGAAACATGGCCGTTCAACAGAACAAAAAGTCCCCGTCCAAGCGCGGCATGCATCGTGCGCACGACTTCCTGACCAACCCGGCGCTGGCAATTGAAGCCTCCACCGGTGAAGTGCATCTGCGCCACCACATCAGCCCGAACGGTTTCTATCGTGGCCGTAAAGTGGTGAAGACCAAGGGCGAATAATTCCCCCGGTCGGCATTGCCTTGCTGAACAAGCCGTGTGGTTTCCACACGGCTTGATTGCTTTCATCTTGCCGTCTTGTCAGCCGGATTAAAGTCGCGGTGCGGTATCATGCGAACATTAACCCGGTATCGAAATATCCGGGCACTGTTTGTACACTGCCCGCTTTTGTTGTGCGCAGTTATGGCGCTGACATTATTCTGTTCAACCGCTTGTTAACCGGCTTTTCTGATCTGATCCGATGACCATTTCCATTGCTGTGGACGCCATGGGAGGCGATGTAGGCGTTGGGGTAACCATCCCGGCTGCCCTGGCCTTTCTCGACCTGCACCCCGATACCCGCCTGATTCTGGTGGGCCAGCCCGGTCCGATTGAAGCCGAGCTGAAACGCCATGGCCGGGCCGACAGCACGCGGCTGTCCATCCATCCGGCAACCGAAGTGGTTGGCATGGATGAGTCGCCGCAACTGGCGCTGAAAAACAAGAAAAACTCCTCCATGCGGGTGGCGATCAATCTGGTCAAGGAAGGCCTGGCCCAGGCCTGCGTGTCTGCCGGCAATACCGGCGCACTGATGGCTACCGCCCGCTTTGTGCTGAAAACCATCCCTGGCATTGATCGCCCGGCCATTGCCAAGCTGATGCCGTCGGTGGGCGCGGAAACCTGCGTGCTTGATCTGGGGGCCAATGTCGATTGCACGCCCGAGCAGATGTTACAGTTTGGTATCATGGGGGCCACCCTGATGGCCGGCATCAAGGGCCGTGACAACCCCAGAGTGGGCTTGCTCAATATCGGCTCGGAAGACATCAAGGGTAACGGCGCGGTCAAACAGGCGGGTGAAATGCTGCGCCAGTCCAACCTGAACTTTGTGGGTAATGTCGAAGGCACTGATATCTACAGCGGCACGGTGGATGTGGTGGTGTGCGATGGTTTTACCGGCAATGTGGCGCTGAAAACCTCGGAAGGCCTGGCGCATATGGTGGCCACCTTCCTGCGTGAAGAATTTACCCGCAACTGGTTTACCCGGCTGTGTGCGCTGTTTGCCCTGCCGGTGCTGGTGCGTTTTCGCCGTCGGGTGGATTCCCGCCGTTATAACGGTGCCAGCCTCCTGGGTCTGCGTGGCATCGTGGTGAAAAGCCATGGTGGCACCGACAGCCTGGGCTTTCGCTGTGCGCTGGAACAGGCCAGGGAAGAAGTCCACGCCGACGTTATCCAACATATCACCGAACGGGTGGCCGGGCAGCTACGCTCGCCCGAGCCTGTGACGGAGCCCTGACCATGACCTATGCCCGCATTGTTGGCACGGGCAGTTATCTGCCCGAAAAGGTATTGAGCAATGCGGAAATCGCCGAGCGCATTGACACCAGCGACGAATGGATTGTCGCCCGCACCGGCATCCGCGCCCGGCATATTGCCGCCGAGCAGGAAAAAACCAGCGACCTGGCCCTGGCTGCCTCGCAACGCGCCATTGCCGCCGCCGGCATCGACAAGGCCGACATCGACCTGATCATCGTCGCCACCTCCACCCCGGACATGATTTTCCCCAGCGCCGCCTGCATCCTGCAGGACAAGCTGGGCGTGCCTGGCTGCCCGGCATTTGATGTACAGGCGGTGTGCGCTGGCTTCATTTATGCACTGTCTACCGCCAACGCTTATATCCGCTCCGGCATGGCGCGCACCGCGCTGGTGGTGGGCGCGGAAATCTTCTCGCGCATCCTCGACTGGAACGACCGCAGCACCTGCGTGCTGTTTGGTGATGGCGCTGGTGCCGTGATACTGCAGGCGTCGGAACAGCCGGGCATTCTGGGCGTCACCCTGCAGGCCGATGGCCGTTATCAGTCGATCTTGAATGTGCCGGCCCAGGTGGCCAGTGGCGAGATTGTCGGCACACCCTTCCTGCATATGGACGGTGGCGCGGTATTCAAGTTTGCCGTCAAGGCGCTGGCCGACTGCGCCAGCAAAACCCTGGCGGCCCAGGGCATGAGCCATGCCGATCTGGACTGGCTGGTGCCGCATCAGGCCAATGTGCGGATTATCGAATCCACTGCCAAGCATCTGCACCTGTCGATGGACAAGGTGGTGCTCACCCTGCCGCAACAGGGCAATACCTCGGCGGCGTCGATTCCGCTGGCGCTGGACGCTGCCGTGCGCGATGGCCGGATTCAGCCAGGGCATACCGTGATGCTGGAAGGCATTGGCGGCGGCTTTGCCTGGGGTGCGGTGTTGCTGACGATGTAATCGACCCTGTTGCACCCTGCTGGCACACTGTGGGTATGCCAGGCCGGGAGGTGACAGACACGACTGCTGCAAGGCGGTCAGCATGCTGCGCGTCGGGTGACCTGGCCAGGTCACGCCGGCGCCTTATTCTATTGAATGACTGGTTTTCAAACGTATGTATGCACAGTCGGCTGTGCACACCGACGCCAAGGAGCGCTGCAGATGACTTTTGCTTTTCTGTTTCCCGGTCAGGGCTCGCAAAGCCTGAACATGATGGACGGCTTCAGTGCCGCCGTGGTCAAGGACACCTTCGACGAAGCCAGCGAGGCGCTGGGCGATGACCTGTGGGCCATGCTCAAGGCGGACAGCAGCGACACCATCAACCAGACGGTGAACACCCAGCCGCTGATGCTGGCTGCCGGGGTAGCCACCTTCCGCGCCTGGCTGGCGCTGGGCGGAGCCATGCCCAGCGTGGTGGCCGGGCACAGCCTGGGCGAATACAGCGCGCTGGTGGCGGCGGATGCACTGGACTTTGACGACGCCGTGCGCCTGGTGCGCCTGCGTGCCGAAGCCATGCAATCGGCGGTGCCGGTGGGTACCGGTGCCATGGCTGCGGTGCTGGGGCTGGAAGATGCCGATATTGTTGCCGCCTGCACCGAAGCAGCGCAGGGCGATGTGGTGGAGGCGGTGAATTTCAACGCGCCTGGCCAGGTGGTGATTGCCGGCAGCCTGGCTGCCGTGGAGCGCGCGATTGCCGCCTGCAAGGCGCGCGGTGCCAAGCGCGCCTTGCCGTTGCCGGTGTCGGCACCGTCGCACTGCGCGCTGATGAAGCCTGCCGCGCTGAAGCTGGCCGACGCCCTGGAAGGCATTTCCATCAGCGTGCCAACCGTGCCGGTGCTGCATAACGCCGACGTGGCCAGCTACACCGATCCGGTGCAGATTCGCGATGCGCTGGTGCGCCAGCTGTATTCGCCGGTGCGCTGGACCGAAACCGTGCGCAAGCTGGCCGCCGATGGCGTCATCCGGCAGGCCGAGTGCGGGCCGGGCAAGGTGCTGGCCGGGCTGAACAAGCGCATTGACAGCAGCCTGAGCACGCTGGCGCTGACCGATGACGCCGCGCTGGCTGCCGCACTGGGCAGCCTGAACGGCTGATCTGACTAAAAACAGGAGACACTATGCAATTTAACGGACAGGTGGCCCTGGTCACCGGCGCTTCCCGTGGCATTGGTGCGGCGATTGCCGACACCCTGGCTGCCGCCGGAGCCAAGGTGGTGGGCACCGCCACCCGCGCCGACGGCGCTGCTGCCATTCAGGCGCGGCTGGCGCAGTGGGGCGGCATGGGCGTGGCGTTTGATGTCACTGGCGGTGCCGAGGCGGTGGATGCGCTGATGGGCCAGGTGGAAAGCCAGTTTGGGCCGGTAGCCATTCTGGTCAATAATGCCGGGATCACCCGCGACCAGCTGCTGATGCGGATGAAAGACGAGGAATGGGATGCCATCATGGATACCAACCTCAAGTCGGTGTATCGCCTGTCCAAGGCGGTGCTGCGCGGCATGATGAAGGCGCGCAGCGGTCGCATCATCAGCATTGCCTCGGTGGTGGGCGTGTCTGGCAACCCTGGCCAGTGCAACTATGCAGCCGCCAAGGCGGCCATCATCGGCTTTTCCAAGTCGCTGGCGCGTGAAGTGGGCAGCCGTGGCATTACCGTCAACAGTGTGGCACCGGGCTTTATCGACACCGACATGACCCGTGCCCTGCCAGAGGCCCAGCGCGCCGCCCTGGTGCAGCAGATTGCCCTGGGCCGGCTGGGCGAGGCGCAGGACATTGCCGACGCTGTGGCGTTTTTGGCCTCTGAGCAGGCTAGGTATATCACCGGACAGACAATCCATGTCAATGGTGGCATGCTAATGCCCTGACGCAGGTTTTGCCGTGTAACCGGCGTCTGAAACGTCTGTTCGCTGCAAATCGCAACACATTACCGCTGACGCGCCGGGCTGCGTCTCACACGAGGC
This sequence comes from Aquaspirillum sp. LM1, assembly GCF_002002905.1. Lineage (NCBI taxonomy): Bacteria > Pseudomonadati > Pseudomonadota > Betaproteobacteria > Neisseriales > Aquaspirillaceae > Aquaspirillum > Aquaspirillum sp. LM1. The sequence goes on from NZ_CP019509.1 coordinate 451,441, forward strand.
GCTAGGTGGCTGTCAGGTTTTTTTGTTAGAATGCCGGGGTTTTTTGTTACCCCAACACGAAAGGCAAGGGTTTACACAAATGGAAAACATCGAAGCACGTGTCAAGAAGATCGTGGCCGAGCAACTGGGCGTGAACGAAGCTGAAGTGAAGAACGAATCCTCCTTCGTCGACGATCTGGGCGCGGACTCGCTCGACACCGTCGAACTGGTGATGGCGCTGGAAGAAGAATTCGGCTGCGAGATTCCGGACGAAGACGCAGAAAAGATCACCACCGTTCAGCAAGCCATCGACTACGTGACTGGCCATCAGGAATAATCACGCAGACGGTGTGCGAAAGGCGCGGGCAATCCTCCGGGGTTTCCCGTCCTTTCTGCCGCCAACCGGTGTTTTTGTTTGAGCGTGCCGCCACATGTTCCCGCAAACACACCGTTTCGTCCCCATTAAGGAGTGCATCTTGGCAAGACGTAGAGTCGTCATCACTGGCCTTGGCCTGGTGAGTCCGGTCGGCAACGACGTCGCTACCGGTTGGGCCAACATTGTTGCTGGCCAATCCGGTATCACCCGCATCAGCAAGTTCGATCCGCAAGCCATGGCCTGCCAGGTGGCGGGCGAAGTGCGCGGCTTTGACGTGACCGCCTACATCCCCGCCAAGGACGCCCGCCGCATGGATACCTTCATCCATTACGGCATGGCGGCCGGCATTCAGGCCGTGCGTGACGCCGGGCTGGAGCAGGCCAACATCGACCCTGAGCGGATTGGCGTGATCATCGGCTCCGGCATTGGCGGCCTGCCGATGATTGAAGACACCCACAATGCCTTTCTGGCCGGTGGCCCGCGCAAGATTTCGCCGTTTTTCATTCCCGGCTCGATCAGCAATATGGTGTCGGGCAACCTGTCCATCCTGTTTGGCTACAAGGGCCCGAGCTACGCCATTGTGTCGGCCTGCACCACTGCCACCCACTCGATTGGCGACGCGGCCCGGCTGATTGAATACGGCGATGCCGACGTGATGGTAGCCGGCGGCACCGAAGCCACCATCTGCCCGCTGGCGATTGGCGGTTTTTCCTCGGCCAAGGCGCTGTCCACCCGCAACGACGACCCGGCAACGTCCAGCCGGCCATGGGATGCAGGCCGTGACGGTTTTGTCATGGGCGAAGGTGCCGGGGTGATGGTGCTGGAAGAATACGAACACGCCAAACAGCGCGGTGCCACCATCTACGCTGAAGTGGTGGGTTACGGCATGAGCTCCGACGCCCATCACATGACCGCACCGTGTGAAGACGGTGATGGCGCGATGCGCTGCATGAAAAACGCGCTGAAAAACGCCGGCATGAACCCGGACGAAGTGGACTACGTCAATGCCCACGGCACCTCCACCCCGCTGGGCGATGTGGCAGAAACCGTGGCAGTGAAACGCTGCTTTGGCGACCATGCCTACAAGCTGGCAGTCAGCTCGACCAAATCGATGACCGGCCACCTGCTGGGTGCTGCTGGCGGGATTGAAGCCCTGTTCTCGGCGCTGGCGGTGTACCATCAGATCCTGCCGCCGACCATCAACCTGCATGAGCCGGGCGAAGGCTGCGATCTGGACTACGTGCCGAACACCGCGCGTGACGCCAAGATCAACGTTGCCCTGTCCAACTCGTTTGGCTTTGGCGGCACCAACGGCACGCTGATTTTCAAACGCGTCTGAGCGCGTGTTGCTTGACAGCCAAAACCGCCGTGCTACGCTCACGGCGGTTTTTGTTTTTTCTGCCCGCCCTGTCCTGGACTCTGATGTATACCCTTCCGCTTTCGCATACACCTGATCTGGTTGCGCTGGCCGCCGCCAATCCGCACCAGTTTCCCTGCCTGCTGCAATCCGCCGGAGCCCAGGGCTGGGACATCCTTGCCGCGTTTCCTGACAGCGTGCGCCATTACGGCCAGGCCGAGGCCGGGCAGCTGCACGCCGACCTGGCCGCACTGCCCGTGGGCGACGGGCTGGCGGATGGGGCGCTGCCGTTTCGCGGTGGCTGGTTTTTTTATCTGGGCTACGAACTGCTCAACCAGTTTGAACCCAGCGTACCCGCGCCGCTGGACGACGACTTTCCGCTGGGCGCGCTGCTGCGCATCCCGGCGGCGATTCTGGTCAATCGGGCCGACGCCAGCGCCTGGCTGATGGCCGAGCGCCCGGAGCTGCTCGACCGGCTGATTGCCTGCCTGGCCGACGCCCCGATATTCGATCCGCGCCAGCCCAAGGTAGAACTGATTGAAGAAGACCCACCGCTGGTGTTTACCGACGCGGTGCGCCGCATCCAGCGCTATATCCGCGAAGGCGATGTGTTTCAGGTGAATGTGTCGCGGCAGTGGGAAGTCAGCCTGAGCAAGCCTTATGCCCCGGCAGAAGTGTTTGCCGCCCTGCGCCGCGCCAACCCGGCACCGTTTTCTGCCCTGCTGCACTTGGGTGAGCACGCCGTGGTCAGCTCCTCGCCCGAGCGCCTGGTGCGGGTGGCGGCTGGCTGGGCAGATACCCGCCCGATTGCCGGCACGCACCCGCGCTCACCCGATCCGGCAGAAGACGCCGCCCTGCGTCGCCGGCTGATTGACAGCAGCAAGGAGCGCGCCGAACACATTATGCTGATTGACCTGGAGCGCAATGACCTGGGGCGGATTTGCCAGCCGGGCAGCGTGGAGGTGAACGAGCTGATGGCGGTGGCCAGCTACAGCTATGTCCACCATATTGAATCCAATGTGCGTGGCCGTAAACGTCCGGAAGTCAGCCCGGCACAGGTGATGCGCGCGCTGTTTCCCGGCGGCACCATCACCGGTTGCCCCAAGGTGCGCACCATGCAGATCATCCGCGAGCTGGAAACCGCGCCGCGCCGCGCCTACACCGGCAGCCTGGGTTATCTGAACCACGATGGCACGCTGGACAGCAATATCCTGATCCGCACCTTCATGCAGACCGGCAGCCAGCTGCGTTTTCGCGCCGGTGCCGGCGTGGTAGCGGATTCCGACCCGGAACGCGAACTGCAGGAAACCCGGCACAAGGCGCGTGGGCTGCTGCGGGCATTGGGCCAGTAGGGCCCCGCCTGAGGGGCACGCGCTGGGGGACTCGACTGGCATGGCCGTGGCGGCCAGGACGGCGTGCGCCAGACTTGAACTTCGGTCATTATCTGTCCATCATGGCAGACTGATTGCGCCAAGGAGGGAAAATGTCGACCTGGATCAACGGCCTGCCGGCCACACAGCTGAATGCCGACGACCGTGGCCTGGCCTATGGCGATGGCCTGTTTCGCACACTGCGCCTGCGCGATGGCGCACCCTTGCTGTGGCGCTGGCACTGGGCACGGCTGCAGGCCGATTGCGCCGCCTTGCGCCTGCCCTGCCCGGATGCCGGGTTGTGGCTGGGCGAGCTGGCCGCTGCCAGCGCTGGCGTGGCCGACGCTGTGGCCAAGCTGACCCTCACCCGGGGCGCTGGCCCGCGTGGTTACGCGCCGCCGACCCAGCCACAGCCCACCCGGATTATCCAGATCAGCCCGCGCATACCGCCTGCCGCCGAGTTCTACCAGCACGGCGTGGCGGTATACGCCTGCGCCCTGCGTCTGGGCCATCAGCCAGCGCTGGCCGGGGTCAAGCATCTGAACCGGCTGGAAAATGTGCTGGCGCGCAGTGAATGGTCGCCACCGGACTATGCCGAGGGCCTGCTGTGCGACAGCGAAGGCTGGGTGATTGAAGGCGTGATGAGCAATTTGTGGATCCGTCGGGGTCGCGAGCTGCTGACCCCGCAACTCGACCGCTGCGGCGTCAGCGGCGCAGCACGGGCCTGGGTGATGGAAGTGGCCGGCAGCCTGGGCTATCAGGTGCGCGAATGGCGGTTGCGCCCGGCGGATGTGCTGGCCGCGGATGAAGCCATGCTGTGCAACAGCCTGATTGGCTTCTGGCCGATTGCCCGCTACCAGCAACGGCGCTGGAGCCAGTTTCCCGCTGCCGATGCACTGAACCGCGCCTGGGCCGAGGCGGGTTAGGCACATGCGAAGGACGCGCTGATGTATTCAGCAAAATCGTTGTTGCCAAAAGCAAAACCCAGCAAAATCAAACCTCTGGATTCCTGCTTTCGCTGGAGTGACGATTTTTTCAGCGTTTTCCGAATAGTTCAGTCACGTTGAAACACAAGGGCACATGCGAGCGAGCTGACGTCGGGCGTCTCGGTTTGATTTCTGTTAAAACAAACCCTTGCCTTGCCAAAGTGAACCGCCCGCCGCACCCCCACCCCGTCATTCCCGCGCCGGCGGGAATCCCGGGGCATCTACAGCGTGCAGCAGATGCGAGTTCTCACGACCACCACGCCACGCTCAATGCCCACGGCACACGATGTGGCACGGCCTGGGTTCCCGCCTGCGCGGGAACGACAAGTGAGGTGGGGCTCATACCGAAAGAGGTCTGGTCACCCATCACCTTGAAACGCAAGGGTACATGTGAGCGAGCTGACGTCGAGTATCTCTATTTGTTATTTTAAAACAAAGCTTTGCCTTGCCTTTCCACAGCAAACCGCCCGTCGCACCCCCACCCCGTCATTCCCGCGAAGGCGGGAATCCAGAGGCATCCACAGCGTGCAGCAGGTGCGAGTTCTCACCACCACCACCACCACGCCACGCTCAATGCCCACGGCGCACGCTGTGGCACGGCCTGGGTTCCCGCCTGCGCGGGAACGACACGTCAGGTGAGGCTCATGCCGAAAAAGGTTTAATCACCCATCACCTTGAAACGCAAGGGCATATGTGAGCGAGCTTATGTCAGGCATCTCTATTTGTTCTGTTAAAACAAATCTTTGCCTTGCCTTTCCACGGCAAACCGCCCGTCGCACCCCCACCCCGTCATTCCCGCGCAGGCGGGAATCCAGAGGCATCCACAGCGTGCAGCAGGTGCGAGTTCCACCACCACCACGCCACGCTTAACCCCCACGGCGCACGATGTGGCGCGGCCTGGGTTCCCGCCTGCGCGGGAATGACAAGCTAGGTGAGGCTCATGCCGAAAAAGGTCTGGTCACCCATCACCTTGAAACACAAGGGCACATGCGAGCGAGCTGACGTCGGGCATCCGCGCCGACTATCAGTTTATATCGTGATGAATGACTACTGGAGCGCCCTTATGTGTCCGCTACTGGGCTTCCACATAGCCAGCCTCCAGCACCAGCGCGCGAATTGGCTCGGGCACCGGAATCGATTTGCCAGTGGAATAATCCACCCACACCAGCGCCACTTCGCCTACCGCATACGCCTTGTCATGCTGGCCATTGACATAAAAATGGTGGCGCAAACGCAGGCTGCTGCGGCCCAGTTTTTCCACTTCCAGGGTAATTTCCACCTCAGCCGGGTAGGTGATCTGCTGCTTGAACACACAGCCGGTGCTGCCAATCACCGGCCCGGTGCCAGACGGGGTGATCGGCATGCCCAGGCGATCCAGCCACTGGATGCGTGCCTGTTCCATCAGTCGGAAATACAGGGTGTTGTTCAGATGCCCGACGGCATCCATGTCGCCCCAGCGCAGGGTGAGCGTTTCGCTGCCAATCTGCGGGTAGTGTTTGTCCATTGATCCATCTCCTTGCCAATAATTTGATTGTTTTGTGCGCTTCGACGTCACTGTGCCGGGCTGATGCGGCTTTGTCCAGCCAGTTGGCGTGGTGAAAATACGACAGTTTTATATCTCTGGATGGGTGATGGACAAATGGGCTTTACTGGGCAAGCACAGGAAAAAACCGGTCAATATGTAGTTAAATTTGCGTAATTAACGAGATAAAGCGATGGTTTATGTCTGTTTGCCCGGTGTGTTCTGCGCCGTTGGCGCGGCTGGGCGACACCAATCCTCCGCAGGATGAATTAGCTGACATATTGGCGTGCTCTGATGGCGCATCCTTACCCAGCAGGAATCCTGCCCATGCGCCACCCCCAGCTTGCACCGGTCGAAGTGTTTCTCGACCCTCGACAGCCGATTGTCACCCGCACCGATCTACGTGGCAGCATTGTCTACGCCAACCCGGCGTTTATTGCCATCAGCGGCTTCAGCGCGGCGGAACTGATTGGCCAGCCGCACAATATTGTCCGCCACCCGGACATGCCCAAGCAGGCATTTGCCGATTTATGGCGCACCCTGGCCGAGGGCAAGCCCTGGCGCGGGATGGTGAAAAACCGGACCAAGTCTGGCGATTTTTACTGGGTGGAGGCCTACGTCACCCCGGTGTTCGAGCAGGGCCAGCATGTGGGCTATATGTCGGTGCGCACCGCGCCCAAGCGCAATGAAGTGGCGGATGCCGAGCGCTTGTACGCCGAGATTCGTCAGGGCCTGGCGGCTTTTCCGGCCACCCGTCAGCCGTGGACGCCATCGCTGCTCAGTGTGGGCGGTGGCATGGTGGGCTGTTTGCTGCTGGCGGTGCTGTTCAGCATGCTGACCCCCTCGAGCTGGCTGGGGGTGGCGCTGCTCAATGGCCTGGCATTGCTGGCCGGCGTCTGGATGACATTGAGCGTGCGCTAGTCGCTGCGACAGATGCGCCACACGGCGCTGGTCGGGCATTTCGAGCAGTCGCTGTAGCGGCCCACACTGCCGCCAGGGCCTGCAACAGGCGTGGCGGCAGCGTGGGTCAGTGTGCCGGCAAGAGAGAGCCGCTCACAACATGCAGCGCAGCGGTTCTGGCTAGGCGCGTGACCGCAGACAGTACAAACAGGACGGCAAGGTCACGCAACAACGCCAGGAGGGTGTGGTGAGTGGCGCTAAACGCTGTCGTCTTCGCGGGCACCGTCGATGCCCAGTTCCTGAATCTTGCGGGTCAGGGTGTTGCGGCCCAGACCTAGCAGGTGGGCGGCTTCCACCCGGCGGCCACCGGTATGCGCCAGTGCGGTTTTGATCAGCGCGGCTTCAAACTGATGGGTCAGGCTGTCGATAATGCCGATTTCGCCGCGCTTGAGCCGCTGATCGGCCAGATGTTCCAGCGCGCTCACCCAATCACCGCTGGGCATGCCATTTGGGCTGGCCTGCGGTGCTTCTTTCATTTCCGGCGGCAAATCGCCCGGTTCGATGGTCTGGCCGGGAGCCATGACCGTCAGCCAGTGGCAGATGTTTTCCAGCTGGCGCACATTGCCGGAGAAGGGATAGACCTTGAGCATGTCCATCGCCCCATCGGACAGGCGCTTGGGTTCGACGCCCAGTTGCTGCGCGCTCTTGAACAGGAAATGGCGGGCCAGCAGCGGCACGTCTTCCTGGCGTTCGCGCAGGGGCGGCAGGCGCAGGCGAATCACGTTCAGCCGGTGAAACAAATCCTCGCGGAACAGCCCCTGCTTGACCCGGTCTTCCAGATTCTGGTGGGTGGCGGCAATCACCCGCACATTGGCCTTGATCGGCTGGTGGCCGCCCACCCGATAGAAAAACCCGTCGGACAGCACGCGCAGCAGGCGGGTTTGCAGCTCGGTGGGCATGTCGCCAATTTCGTCCAGAAACAGCGTGCCGCCTTCGGCTTCTTCAAAGCGGCCACGGCGCTGGGTGGTGGCACCGGTAAACGAGCCGCGTTCATGGCCAAACAGCTCGGACTCCAGCAGGTCGCGCGGAATCGCGGCGGTGTTGATGGCGATGAATGACTTGGCCGCACGGTTGGAGTGGCGGTGCAGCGCATGCGCCACCAGTTCCTTGCCGCTGCCGGATTCGCCGGTAATCAGTACGGTAACCGACGACTGTGACAGCCGGCCAATGGCGCGGAACACATCCTGCATGGCCGGGGCCTGGCCCAGCATCACCGGGGTGGCGTCCATGGCGTCCGGGCCGGCATTGTCGCGTTCGGCCTCGCCCAGCGCACGCTCGACCAGCTGCACCGCCTGATCCACGTCGAAGGGCTTGGGCAGGTATTCAAACGCGCCACCCTGGAAGGCCGCCACGGCGGAATCCAGGTCGGAGTGGGCGGTCATCACGATCACCGGCAAGGTGGGGTGTTCTGCCTTGACCGTGGCCAGAAATTTCAGCCCATCGGTACCGGGCATGCGGATGTCGCTGAGGATGACCTTGGGCAGGCTGTCATACATCGCGTTAAGCGCATCGTCGGCGTTGGTGAAGCTGGCGTAACTGATGCTGGCGCGGGTCAGCGCCTTTTCCAGCACCCAGCGGATGGACTTGTCGTCGTCGATGATCCAGACGGATGGCGTCATGCTTTTTTGTCTCCAAAGGGCAGCAGCACGGTAAAGCAGGTGTGGCCGGGGCGCGAGTCGAATTCCACGGTGCCGCCATGCTGGTGGACATAGGTTTGCGCGATGGTCAGCCCCAGGCCGGTGCCTTCGGCGCGGCCAGTGACCAGCGGATAAAAGATGTGGTCTTTCAGCTCAGCTGGAATGCCGGGGCCGTTATCGATGATCTGCAGCAGCATGGCCAGCTGGTAGCGTTTGCGCGCCAGGGTGACCTGGCGGGCCACCCGGGTGCGCAGCACGATCTGGCCGCGCCCGTGCATGGCCTGGATGGCATTGCGCATGATATTGAGCACCACCTGAATCAGCTGCTCCTTGTCGGCGGTCAGCGGCGGCAGGCTGGTGTCGTAGTCGCGGCGGATGGAAATGCCTTGCGGGTACTCGGCCAACGCCACACTGCGCACCCGCTCCAGCACTTCGTGAACATTCACTTCGCCCAGGATGTGCTTGCGGTTGGGGGCGAGCAGGCGGTCGAGCAGCTGCTGCAGGCGCACCGCCTCGTGGGTGATCACATCCAGGTATTCTTTCAGCTCGGGCCGGTCGGCCAGCTCGTGTGCCAGCAGCTGTGCTGCGCCGCGAATCCCGCCCAGCGGGTTCTTGATTTCATGCGCCAGGTTGCGGATCAGCTCGCGGTTGGCGGCTTGCTGGATCAGCAGGCGTTCTTCATTGGCAATTTTCAGCTGCTGTTCAATCGGGCGCAGTTCAATCAGCGCCGCGCAGCCGGCCACATTGATCGGGGTGAGCGTGCAGATCACCTGCAGCACAATCTGGTTCAGCGTGGTCAGCGACAGGTCGTGTTCGGTAAAGCTGACATCGTGCGCCACCGCAGCGCGCAGGCCGGCCACCAGGGCGCGGCCATCGATGAACAGGGTGGACAGCGTGTGTTTGAGCAGTTCTTTCTGACTCAGGGCCAGCAGATTTTCGCAGGCCGGGTTGACGTAGCGGATGCTGCCGTCGCGGCTGACAGCCAGCGTGGCGGTTTCCAACAGTTCTAGGCCGGCAAAGGCGGTATCGGGCATGGCGGACAGGGCTTGGGTGCGTTAGTCGGAAAAACGACACGGCCAGGGTCAGGCCGTTGAATCGCTCAGGCCAGATTAGCAATAAGCGAGCCAGCCCAAAACGGTGCGCCATGCGCCGGGAATGGGGCTTGCTGCTGAGAATGCCAATGCTATGCACAATAGTAGGGCATCAGCTGGCAAAAAACCGGAAAACCCGGCCCAGGGAGGCGCATTTTTCGGGGGCGTGATGATGGCATGCGCAACAGTGAGGCATTGGCACGGCAGCGTAGGGTGGGTGAATGTTTAAAAAAATAAACAAACTGGCGGTATTGACCCAATCTGGCCCCCAGTTGGGGGTTAGCGCCGGCTGATTTCGCGTTGCAGGGCGGTGATGTTTTTTTCCCGCTCGGTCACCGCGTCACGCAGGCCGCGCAGCAGCGCCGAGTCTGGCTTGGCATGCTGTTCGGTTTCTTTCAGCATGCGCCGGGCGTTGCTCAGGGCTTTTTGTTCGTTATTCAGTTCTTCCTGCAGGATGCGCGCCCGGCCAGTGTCACGCTGGCGCTGGGTGGCGCTGTCGATCACCGGGTAGCCGCCGGGGCTGGGTGGCGTGCTGCCGCGTGGATCCGGGCTGGCCTGGGGGCGGACGGTGATCCGTGAGGCACCATCGCGATTTTGCAGCAGGGCCGATGGCGGGGTGTATGGATTGATCTGTACTGGCGGCAGGGTGCTGCGTTTGGCACCGGGCACCGGGATATTGGAGTAGGTGACATTGCCGTAGGCATCCACGTATTTGTAGATGGGGGCATTGGCCAGCGCCGGTCTGGCCAGGCAGGCCAGCAGCACGGTCAGCAGACGAAGGACAAAGCGAAAGCCGGTCATGTGCTCATGATACCCAGTTCCGGAGAAAAACAAAAAGCCAGGACACGCCGATGAGCTGGAATGGGGTGGTGTTGCTGGCATTTTTCGGGCTGTGTGCACATGAAAAACCCCGCACGGTCAGCCGACCTTGCGGGGTTTTTGCCATCATGCTTGCCTGCCAGCGGCAGGGCAGCAATTACAGGCTGTAGTACATCTGGAATTCCACCGGGTGGGCGGTCATCCGGGTCTTGTTCACTTCGTCCATCTTCAGCTCGATGTAAGCGTCGATGAAGTCGTTGCTGAACACGCCGCCACGGGTCAGGAACTCGCGGTCTGCGTCCAGCGCAGCCAGGGCTTCTTCCAGGCTGGCACACACGGTCGGAATCAGCTTGTCTTCTTCCGGCGGCAGGTCGTACAGGTTCTTGTCAGCCGGGTCGCCCGGGTGGATCTTGTTCTGGATGCCGTCCAGACCAGCCATCATCAGTGCGGAGAAGCACAGGTACGGGTTGGCCAGCGGATCCGGGAAGCGGGTTTCGATACGACGGCCCTTGTCGGATGCCACATGCGGGATGCGGATCGAGGCGGAACGGTTCTTGGCCGAGTAAGCCAGTTTCACCGGGGCTTCGTAATGCGGCACCAGGCGCTTGTACGAGTTGGTGCCCGGGTTGGTGATGGCGTTCAGCGCCTTGGCGTGCTTGATGATGCCGCCAATGTAGTACAGCGCGGTTTCCGACAGGCCGGCGTAAGCGGTGCCAGCGAACAGGTTCTTGCCGTCTTTCCAGATGGACTGGTGAACGTGCATGCCCGAACCGTTGTCGCCAACGATCGGCTTCGGCATGAAGGTGGCGGTCTTGCCGTACTGGTGAGCCACGTTCTGCACCACGTACTTCAGGGTTTGCGTCCAGTCAGCACGCTCCACCAGGGTGGAGAACTTGGTGCCGATTTCGCACTGGCCGGCGGTAGCCACTTCGTGGTGGAACACTTCAACCGGGATACCCAGTTCTTCCAGCACCAGCACCATTTGGGCGCGGATGTCGTGCAGGCTGTCAACCGGCGGAACCGGGAAGTAGCCGCCCTTCACGCCCGGACGGTGGCCGGTGTTGCCGTTTTCATATTTCTTGGCAGAAGACCAGGCACCTTCTTCGGATTCGATTTCCACAAAGCAGCCAGACATGTCGGCGCCAAAGCGGATGCTGTCGAAAATGAAGAATTCCGGTTCCGGACCAAAGAAGGCGGTGTCGCCCAGGCCGGAGGCTTTCAGGTAGGCTTCAGCGCGCTTGGCGATGGAGCGCGGGTCACGGTCGTAGCCCTTGCCGTCGGACGGTTCGATCACGTCGCAGGTCATGAACACGGTCGGCTCGTCAAAGAACGGGTCGAGGTTGGCGGTGTTGGCATCCGGGGCCAGCAGCATGTCGGAAGCCTGAATGCCCTTCCAGCCAGCGATGGAGGAACCATCAAATGCGTGGCCATTTTCGAACCATTCTTCGTCCACCACATGGGACGGCACGGTGACGTGCTGTTCTTTGCCACGGGTATCGGTGAAACGCAGGTCAACAAACTTGACGCCGTTGTCCTTGATCATTTTCAAAACGTCAGCAACCGCCATAATTCTCTCCATGAAGACGTGTGAGCGTAAATCTGGTTTTATCCATGTCTGGATCGTGCCAGACAAGTCGCAGTGAGGATAGCAGAAAACATGCCATGTATAGATGCGCGACACAGACATTCTGCCATAAGGCTTTAAGTAGCGTCATATTTGTGTTTCTGCACCAAAACGGTGCGTTTTGTGGGTTTGTGCTTCATATTGGCGCAATGTACCTTGCCTTCGCACCATGTTTTGGCGTAGCCGGGGGGCGCAGGCTTTGACATAATCATTGCCATTGTCTGAAACCCGACGCTTTGCCACCTGCCAGGGCAGGTGGCCCCACTTGGAGAAAGCCATGACGACTATCGCTGATGTGCTGCAGCGCGCCCAGCAGCGGACGCAGACTGCCCAGCTGCCGTATGCTGGCGCGCTGACCCCGGAAGAAGCCTTCGTTCTGTTGCAGCAGTTGCCCGGTGCCGTGCTGGTGGATGTGCGCACCCAGGCAGAATGGACATTCGTCGGCGGCGTGGCCAATGCGGTGCAGATCGAATGGAAAAGCTTTCCCGGCATGCAGCCCAACCCGGCCTTTCTGGCCCAACTGCAGGCGCAGGTGCCCGCACAGGCGCATGTGCTGTTTCTGTGCCGCTCTGGCGCACGCTCGCACGATGCTGCCGTGGCCGCCACGGCAGCCGGATTCAGCCACTGTTACAATATTCTCGAAGGCTTCGAGGGCGACCGCGACGCCGATGGCCAGCGGGGCCGGCTCAATGGCTGGCAAGCCGCCGGGCTGCCATGGAACCAGGGTTGAGGCTATGATCTCCCCTTCTGTTTTTTTACCTACCTGTTGAAGTGCGCCATCATGACTGACCAATATGCCGTCATCGGCAACCCCATCTCCCATAGCCAGTCGCCGCTGATTCACAGTGAATTTGCCAAGCAGACCGGCCAGAACCTGGCTTACGACCGCCTGTACGCGCCGCTGGACGGGTTTGACCGCGTGGCCAACGACTTTGTCGGTCAGGGGGGCAAGGGGTTGAACATCACCCTGCCATTCAAGGGCGACGCTTTCCGCCTGGCCAACCAGCTGACTTTCCGCGCCAGCGTGTCCGAAGCGGTGAACACCCTGACCTTCAAGGACGGCGTGGTGTACGGTGACAACACCGATGGCGTAGGCCTGGTGCGCGACATCGTGGAAAACCTGGACATGCCCATTGCCGGCAAGCGCGTGCTGGTGCTGGGCGCTGGCGGTGCGGTGCGTGGTGTGCTGCTGCCGCTGCTGGAAGAAAAACCGCTGCGCCTGACCGTGGCCAACCGCACGGTAGAAAAAGCCCAGGCGCTGGCAGCCCAGTTTGCCCCATATGGCACCGTGGATGGCGTGGGCTATCCCGAACTGGCCGGTGAGCAGTTCGACATCATCATCAATGGCACCTCGACCAGCCTTCACGACGAACTGCCGCCGATTCCGCATGGTGTGTTTGCCCCGGATGCACTGGCCTACGACATGGTGTACAGCGCCGGCCTGACCCCGTTCCTCAAGCGTGGCCAGCAGGAAAAAGCCGCTGTGCTGGCCGACGGCCTGGGCATGCTGGTGGAACAGGCGGCTGAATCGTTCTTCATCTGGCGCGGCGTCAAGCCGGAAACCCGCCGGGTGATGGGCATTCTGCGCGAGGTGCTGAGTTGACATGGCGGCGGCTGGGGCAGTTTGCCCTGGCCCTGCTCGGGCTGATTCTGCTTTACCAGCTGTGGATGCTGGGCTGGATTGTCTACTGGCAATGGAATAACCCGTCGATGACGGCATTCATGTCCGAACAGCAGGCGCGGCTGGAAAGCGAAACCGGCGAGGCGGTGCTGCAGCATCAGTGGGTGGCCTACGAGGCCATTTCACCGCAGCTCAAGCGTGCGCTGGTGGCCAGCGAGGATGCCAAGTTTCTTGAGCACGAGGGATTTGACTGGGAAGGCATTCAGGCCGCCTGGGAAAAAAATCTGGCCAAGGGGCGCATTGTCGCCGGCGGCTCGACCATCAGCCAGCAGCTGGCGAAAAACCTGTTCCTGTCCTCGCAACGCACCCCGTGGCGCAAGGGACAGGAAGCCGTGGTCACCGTGATGCTGGAAGCGGTGATGGACAAGCGGCGCATTTTCGAGATTTATCTGAACGTGATCGAATGGGGCGATGGCATTTTTGGTGCCGAAGCGGCTGCCCGCCATTACTTTCGCACCAGCGCCGCGCGCCTGTCTGCACCACAGGCGGCCCGGCTGGCGGCGATGGTGCCCAATCCGCGCTATTACGACCATCACCCCAACGACCGTCGTCTGGCACGCAAGGCGGCGATTATTGTCCGGCGGATGGCGTATGCCGATGTGCCACGGTAGCGCACGCCATTTGAATGCGACGTGCCACCCGCCCCGACCTTGAAGGGCGGTTCACCTTGCCAGGCCGGCACCATCGGCCAATCCAGGCTGGTTTGGTCATGGGCGATGATCTGCTAAAATACTTGATTCACTCACGGGGGCGTCATGAGCATCATCCAGAACAAAAAAGCCTACCACGACTTCTTCATCGAAGAGAAATTTGAAGCCGGCATGGTGCTGGAAGGCTGGGAAGTCAAATCCATCCGCGCCGGGCGTGTGCAGCTGAAAGAATCCTATGTGATCGTCAAGCAAGGTGCCATCTGGCTGATTGGCTGCCATATCTCGCCGCTGCCGACCGCCTCCACCCACGTTCACCCCGACCCAACCCGCATCCGCAAGCTGCTGCTCAAGGCCAATCAGGTCGAAAAACTGATTGGCAAGGTTGAACGCTCCGGTTACACCCTGGCCGCACTGGACCTGCATTACCGCAACGGCTGGGTCAAGCTGGAAATGGGCCTGGCCAAGGGCAAAAAGCAGCACGACAAACGCGAAACCGAAAAAAACCGCGAGTGGGAGCGGGAAAAACAACGCCTGATGAAACACAACGTGCGGTAACGCCATGCAACGCAGCGCAACCTTTCCGATTCTGCTGATTACCCTGGGGGTGCTGTGGTTCCTGCACAGCACCGAACTGCTGCCCAATACCCGCAGCCTGCTGGCGCTGGGCCTGGCTTGCGCCGGGCTGGTGCTGCTGCTGCTGGATGGCCTGAACAAATCCACCCTGGTGGCCACGCCCATGCTTGGCTTTGCCGCCCTGGCCGTATACGGCCTGGACCGCTTTGGCCTGCCCTTCAGCGTGTGGGCCTCATGCGGCATGGTGCTGCTGGGCCTGCTGCTGCTGGGGGCGCGCAGCCCCAGCGTGCCGGAGCGCCGCCGCCGCGCCCCCGATTAACCCCGACTGAACTGGCCGCGCACCCGCCGGCCCCCCTGAAAGAGCTCCATGGACAAAATCCTCATTCTCGACTTTGGCTCGCAAGTGGCGCAGCTGATTGCCCGCCGCGTGCGCGAGGCGCATGTCTATTGCGAACTGCACCCCTACGACATGTCCATCGACGCCATCCGCGCCTTCAACCCCAAGGCAATCATCCTCTCGGGCGGCCCCAACTCGGTGTACGAATCCGACTACCAGGCCGACCCGGCGCTGTTTAGCCTGGGCGTGCCGGTGCTGGGCATCTGCTACGGCATGCAGTGGATGGCGCAAACCCTGGGCGGCAAGGTGGAATCCGGCGACACCCGCGAATTCGGCTACGCCGAAATCCGCGCCCGTGGCCACTCCAAGCTGTTCAACGGCCTGCAAGACCGCAGCAACGCCGAAGGGCATGGCCTGCTGGATGTGTGGATGAGCCATGGCGACAAAGTTACCGCCCTGCCGGAAGGCTTTACCCTGATTGCCGAAACCCCGTCCTGCCCGATTGCCGCCATGGCCGACGAGGCGCGCGGTTTTTACGCCGTGCAGTTCCACCCGGAAGTGACCCACACCAAGCGCGGCACCGACATCCTGCACCGCTTTGTGCTGACCATCGCCGGCGCCGCGCCGTCGTGGACCATGCCCAACTACATCGACGAAGCGGTGAAAAAAATCCGTGAACAAGTCGGCGACGAAGAAGTGATTCTTGGCTTGTCTGGCGGCGTGGACAGCTCGGTGGCCGCCGCGCTGATTCACCGCGCCATCGGCGAGCAGCTCACCTGCGTGTTTGTCGATCACGGCCTGCTGCGCCTGAACGAAGGCCAGATGGTGATGGACATGTTCGCCCGCAACCTGGGCGTGAAAGTGGTGCACGTCGATGCCAGCGTGGAATTCATGGGCAAGCTGGCCGGCGAAACCGACCCGGAGAAAAAGCGCAAGATCATCGGTGCCGAATTCGTTGAAGTGTTCCAGGCCGAATCGAAAAAGCTGACCAACGCCAAATGGCTGGCGCAAGGCACCATTTACCCGGACGTGATCGAATCCGCTGGTGCCAAAACCAAAAAAGCCCACACCATCAAGAGCCACCACAATGTGGGCGGCCTGCCGGAAACGCTGAACCTGAAACTGCTGGAGCCGCTGCGCGAGCTGTTCAAGGACGAAGTGCGCGAGCTGGGCGTGGCGCTGGGCCTGCCGCACGAAATGGTCTACCGCCACCCCTTCCCCGGCCCCGGCCTGGGCGTGCGCATCCTCGGCGAAGTGAAGGCCGAATACGCCAGCCTGCTGCAACGCGCCGACGCAATCTTTATCGAAGAACTGCGCAACACCATCGACGAAGCCAGCGGCAAGAGTTGGTACGACCTCACCAGCCAGGCGTTTGCCGTGTTCCTGCCGGTGAAATCGGTGGGCGTGATGGGCGATGGCCGCACCTACGAATGGGTGGTGGCGCTGCGCGCCGTGGTCACCAGCGACTTCATGACCGCCCACTGGGCCGAACTGCCCTATAGCCTCCTGGGCCGCACCTCCAACCGGATTATCAATGAAGTGCGCGGGATTAATCGTGTGGTGTACGACGTGTCGGGCAAGCCGCCGGCGACGATTGAGTGGGAGTGAGAGAGTCAGTTTTTGCTGCGCCGCCGGTTAAGTGGCGCAGCCGTGCTAGGGATACGCTGAAAAAATCGTCATTCCCGCGAAGGCGGGAATCCAGGGTGTTGATTTTGCTGGATTTTGCTTTTGGCAAAACCGATTTTTCTGAATAAATCAGCGTGTCCCTAGCTGATAAAGCCCGCGATACTGCGGGCTTTATCTTGCTTTGGCGACAGCGGAGGACGGTCTCGATCAAATAAGAGCCGCTCACAAAACTCAGCGCAGCGATTCTGGCTTGCAGAGACAGTACGAGACGTACGGCAAAGTCGTGCAACCACGCCTGGAGGGTTTGGTCAGCCGCTTTAACCAGCCGTCTGCACATCCACATTTCTTCCATATCCTAATACCATGCGCATTCTTGAATACATCGATCTGGATACGTCCGGGGTAGCCAAAACTTACCGCAAGGTGGCCACCGCCATTGCTGCCGGTGATTTTCGGGCGGCACAAGTCAAAAAACTGTCCAATCTGACCCACGGCAAGTTTTATCGGGCGCGGCTGGATGACGCCAACCGGCTGTTGTTTACGCTGGTGCGGCATGGTGATGAAGTCTGTGCGCTGATGCTGGAAGTCATCGCCAATCATGACTACGACAAGTCGCGCTTTTTGCGCGGTGCCAGCATCGATGAAAGCAAGATTCCGGATTGCGATCTGGCCCAGGAAAGCGTCGAGGCGCAGCCGCTGCGTTATCTGCACCCGGAACATGCTGTAGTGCATCTGCTGGATAAGCCGATTTCGTTTGACGATGCGCAAGAAGCCATTTATCGCCAGCCAGCGCCCTTGGTGTTGGTGGGCAGCGCTGGAAGCGGCAAAACCGCGTTGACGCTGGAAAAACTGAAACACGCGGAAGGCGAGGTGCTGTATGTCACCCACTCGGCGTTCCTGGCGCAAAGCGCCCGCGACCTGTACTACGCCAATGGTTTTGAGCATACCGGCCAGGAAGCGGTGTTTCTGTCGTATCGGGAGTTTATCGAAACCATTCAGGCGCCGCCGGGGCGAGAGGCACAATGGCGCGACTTTGCCGGCTGGTTTGACCGCATGCGCCAGAGTGTGCGCGGGGTGGACGCCCATCAGGCATTTGAAGAAATTCGCGGCGTGATTGCCGCAGCGGCTGAGGGCATGCTTAGCCGGGAGGCCTACCGCGAGCTTGGGGTGCGTCAGTCGATTTTTTCGCTGGAACAGCGCGATCTGGTGTACGACATCTTTGAAAAATACCGCACTTGGCTGGCCGAGTCGCGCCTGTTTGATCTGAATCTGGTGGCGCAGGACTGGCTGGCGCGGGCACAGCCGCGCTATGACTTTGTGGTGATCGACGAAGTGCAGGACATCACCCCGGTGCAATTGGCGCTGGTGTTGAAAACCCTGAAAAAACCCGGTCATTTTTTGCTGTGCGGCGACTCCAACCAGATTGTGCATCCCAATTTCTTTTCCTGGGCGCAGGTAAAAAATCTGTTCTGGCACGATCCAACTCTGGCCGAGCGCCAGGAACTGCGCGTGCTGGCAGCCAATTTTCGCAATGGCCAGGAAACCACGCGGGTGGCCAACCAGCTGCTGAAAATCAAGCAATGCCGGTTTGGCTCGATTGACCGTGAAAGCAATTATCTGGTGCAAGCCGTGGGCGGAGAAGTCGGCGCGGTGAGTTTGCTAGGCGATAAAGACGCCGCCAAAAAGCAACTTGACCAGCAGATTCGTCAATCCACCCAGTTTGCCGTGCTGGTGATGCGCGATGAAGACAAGGCGGAGGCGCGCAAGTATTTTTCCACCCCGCTGCTGTTTTCGATTCACGAAGCCAAGGGGCTGGAATATGAAAACATTGTGCTTTATCGCTTTGTGTCTGACCACCGCGCCGAATTTGCGGAAATCACCACCGGAGTGAACAAGGCCGACCTGCTGGCCGAGCAGCTGGATTACCGTCGCGCCAAAGACAAAAGCGACAAATCGCTGGAAATTTACAAGTTTTTTGTCAATGCGCTGTACGTGGCGCTGACCCGCGCCATCCGCAATGTGTATCTGATCGAATCCGACACCCAGCACCCGCTGTTTGAGTTGCTGGAGGTTAAAGCAGACGGCCCGGTCAAGGTGGAAGCCAGGCAAGCCAGCCTGGAAGACTGGCAAAAAGAAGCGCGCAAGCTGGAGCTGCAAGGCAAGCAGGAACAAGCCGACGCCATCCGCAACCAGATTCTCAAGCAAACGCCACCGCCGTGGACTGTGCAGGGTCAGCAGCACACCGAACTGCTGATGACCAAGGTGTTCCAGGACAAGGTGCCGGGCAGCAAGCACCGGCAGCCTTTATATGACCTGGCCGTCTGCTATGACTTGCCCGTGCTGGCAGAATTTTTGCACCACCATGGCAAGTTCAGCCCCGCACAAACTTTTGACGCGCAGCGACCCATGCTGGTACGTAAAAATTATATGGCGTATTTTTCGCCAAACTTCAAAGACATTCTGCGCCAATGTGACAAACATGGCGTGGAACACCGGCTGCCGGTGAATCTCACCCCGCTGATGGCGGCCACCGCCGCAGGCAATCTGCCGCTGGTGGACGCCCTGCTGGAGCGCGGTGCCAGCCTGGACGCCCAGGACACATTTGGCTGCACCGCCCTGCACTGGGCCATGCAAGAAGCATTTCGTGATCCCAAATATGCCAAAGGGCCGTTTGCCGCGCTATACGAACGCCTGGCCCCAGCCTGGGTGGATGTCAACACGGGCGAGCGCCTGGTGCGCATTGACCGGCATCTGACCGAATACTTTGTCTTTCAGACACTGTGGGCCTTGTTCCGCAGCCGCTTCACCCATTTTCAGCGCCGCCCGTATGCCGCGTTTGACTCGCAAACCCTGATCGACGCCTGGGAAGCGCTGCCTGCCAATGTGGTGCGGCCCGAACGTAAAAAGCGCCAGCACCTGAATCACGTGCTGTCGCGCAACGAAATCATGCGCGATTATGCCTATAACCGCGCGCTGTTCCAGCGCGTGCGACAAGGCTGGTATCAGTTTAATCCGCAGCTCTTGGTGCGCGATAAAACCGCAGACGGCGCCTGGATGCCGATTTACACCGCGCTGAACCTGCCGTTTACCGCCCAGTTTGCCGACTTCCCCGTGTGGAACATGATCGAGAAATACCTGGCCGCCGCCGACCTGCCCCCGCGCGCCGAGCTGATTTTGCCCTGGCAAGTGACCTCAACGCTGAGATACGGCTGGGAATAAGGCCTGCCAACATTCCCCCCCCTCAGGTGGCGTGAGCGCCCAGCCCCTCACCGCCGCCGCCCCACCCGGTGCCGGGCAAGCAGACGGCCCATGCAAGATAGGCAATGCACTGGGCGCGGAAATCGTGCCCAGCCTGGGCGACGGCGGTTGGCTCCCCCGGTCGGCGGTTACACCAATCCCCAGCCTCGCGCGTGCAAACGCGCCACGCCGCCATCGCGGCGCAGACTTCTGGCATAATTTTTCATCATCCGCCCCACCATTCTCCAGACCGGATTCCTGATGTTGCCGCTGCCAACTCGCCCATATCCTTCTGTCTTGCTGGAACAAATAAAACCTGCTCGCTCAATAGGAGCCACCCCATGCCTCGTAGACAGCTTCCCGCGCCGGATGCCGGCGACCTTCAGCCATCCTGGTGCCGTCTCTGGTTGTGGATCCAGGAGCATCGCCAGTTGCTGGCGAATCTGATCGGGCAAACCCGCTCGAAAGATATAACTGAGAAGTTGGAGCAAGCTGGAGCCTTGCTTGAGCCAATGCTAGAGCAAGTATTGAAAGAGCTCAGCCGGAGCCCATCCAACGATTTGTTGATGCGTGCTTATGTTTGTCTGGTCGAACTGGAGCATCGAGCCAGCAACAAAGTGGAACGGCACTGGGACGAGACTGGCAAAGTCAGCCTGGACGACGAAACCTATGTCTTACTGCCACCCCTGCGCCACACTGCCCGCATTGGCCGCAACGAGGAATTCTTTGCGCTCAGCGATGAACTGGCGATAGATGGCGCGCTGCACTTGCGGTTTCGCTGGGTGAATATTCCATACGGGCAACGCATCGTGCGCCAACGTATCACCGAACTAGCTAATTTTCAAGATAAGTCAAGCTTTTTGGTGGCCATGGCACCCTTTGCCAGCCACCGGGATATGCACTGGGCCGCTTCCCCAGACGATGCTAGGGGGTATGATCACCGGGTGCCTATGCGCTGCGGCGGCAGCATGGACAAGGCCGCGATGGAGGGCCGGCTGAAAAGCATTCTGAGCACCGCGTGGGATGCAGGCGCGCATGTGCTGCTTTTGCCCGAACTGGTGGTGGACGACGATTTGCTCCAGCATTGCAAGGACTGGCTGGCCACTGAAAATCTGCGAGAGCCCCGTTTACGCCTGGTGGTGGCTGGCAGTCGCCATTGCCATGAGGGGGACAATTTCGCCAACCGCTGCACCGTGCTCGGCGCGGCGGGTGATGTGTTGTGGGAGCAGGACAAACGCAGCCATTTTGTGATCGACCAACAGGATGCCTTGCAGGCTCTTTTTCCTGGTAGCGATATGGCAAAAGTGTTTGAGCCCACCAGTCTGGGTAAGACCATCACCGTAGCGGAGACAGAGATCGGCCGCTTGCTGACGCCTATATGTCTGGATTACATCGAAGGCGATCTGTGGACCAAGCTGGGCGCAGATATGTACCTGGTGCCGGCCATGAGCGGCAATCTGAGCCGCTTTGTTGATCAAGCCAAGACAATGGGTGGGCGCCACGGTGCGGCCAGTTTTGTCTGCAATGCTCAAGACAGCGCCGCAGAGGAAAAATGCCGCTTGGCCTATTTGCCCTTTAAAACGCGCCCGGTTGTCCGGCGCCTGACCAGCTCATCAGAGATAATCCCCCCACTTTTCACTGTTGAGGTAAGATTAAAGTGAAGCAATCTACTTTTAGCTGATTTTTAGTTCACTCATTTCACTAAAAAACCATGACCGATGACATTACCAAATGTGCCGAAGCCTTACGCTTGGCCTTGCTCGACAACGAAACCGAGGCGGCGCGATCACACCAGAACTGGCTGATGGGCAAGGCAGCGTCGGCGTTGTTGCGCCAGGATGAGGATAGCCTGCGGGCATTCCGGGCGGCGCTGGCCGGGCTGCCAGCCGTTGCCGACCGTTTTGGCGAGGGCAAAAAAGGTGACCGCTGGCGTACGGTGTGGGAACTGGTCGATGCGTTTTGTGAAACACCAAGGCCGCTGGAGCAAGCCCGTCTCGCCAAAGTGGCCCAAGTGTCCGGTAAGGTTTTGCTAGCGATCCGCAACGAGCCGGGCATCAGCCCCGGCGAACTTGTCACGCAGCTGGGTAAGACAAACTCCCATGTTTCCAACGTGCTGCGCCAACTGATCGAACAAGGCCTGGTGCATCGTCTGGCGGAAGGGCGCAGTGGCCGTTGTTTCCTGACTACGATGGGGCGGCAGCAGGTTGAGGCTATGCGGCCGGAAGCCACAGCGACTGTCCCTCAGAAGCCGGTCAAGGCCTCATCGACTCAATCCAGACCTCAACCTGCCGGCAGCTGCTTTCTGTATATCGATAGTGCTAAGTCCCATTGGACAAAGCCATACGAACGCCCGAGCTTCTCTTTTGTTTGCTAACCACCGCGCCCTATGCCCACCCCATCCAAGACCCCATTCATCGCCTTTTATTCCTACAAGGGCGGCGTCGGTCGCACCTTGGCTCTGGCCAACTGCGCTCGCTCTCTGGCGGCAAGGGGGCACACCGTGGCGATCATCGACCTGGACTTAGAGGCCCCCGGCCTGGAAGCCTTTGATGCCTTCCGGCCCAATGGGGAAGCGCCGGGCAAGCCAGAATCTCCCCACCCCCCCTTGACCGGCTTTGCCGAATACATCGCCCATTGCCGCGAACAAGGGGCGCCGCCCACTTGCTTGAGTTCCTATTTTCATCTCTGCGTTGGCAAGCCTGGCGACCGGGGTAAAGTTTATTTGATGCCGGCTGGCCGGCGCGGCGAGGCCGCTTACCGGGACATTCTCTCCTTCGACTGGGATCGCTTTTACCAAGACGAAGACGGCTACCGCTTCATGGAAAATCTACGCGGCCACATTGCCCATAATCTGGGCGATGACGAAAACCAGCCGATCCGGCCGGATTACGTGCTGATCGACGCTCGCACTGGCCTGAGTGAAACTGGCGGCATCGCCACCCATCAACTGGCCGACCTGGTTGTGCTGCTCTTCAATCTGAACCGCCAAAATCTGGAAGGCACCCGCTGGGTTCATGATTCCCTGGCCAAACTGGACAACCCGCCAGCCATGCTGCTGGCCATTTCGCCGATTCCGGAGCTGGAAGAAGCCGAAGGCACGGTATTCCGCCAGCGCCTGCAAAGCATTGGTGATGATTTGAAGCATGCGGCCAACGCCACCCAACCGCTACGCATTCCTTATCGGCCGGTCTTGTCGCTGGAGGAGCGCATTGCGACCGATGAGGAGGAAGACCGACGCGCCGACTACCATCTACCCTATGAACGGGTGCTGGACGCGATCCTGCGGAAACTGAAGGCGCCGGATATCTACCTGGATGAAGCCAGCCGGGCCATCCGGGACAATCAGTTTGCCGAAGCCGTCGAATGGCTGAAAAACGGCTTGGTCATCTATCCTGAGCATCCCGCTTTGCTGGAAATGCTGGCGCAACTGGATGGCGATGCCGACACTGTGCGTATCGACTTCACCCACCTTCCTGCTGGCGCCACTCACTTTCTCGGTCGTGACGATGAACTCGCCATACTCGACGCCGCCTGGGATTCCGCCGGCGCAACCGCCCTGGTCGAACTCATCGCCCCCGGCGGCGGCGGCAAGTCTGCACTTGTTAAGCGCTGGCTGGACACCCTTAAAACCGCCAACTGGCGCGGCGCCCGCCGGGTGTTTGCCTGGAGCTTCTACAGCCTGGGCAGCGGCGACGAGCGCAATGCTTCGGAAGATCTGTTTCTTGCCGAGGCCATCAAATTTTTTGGCGTTGCCGTCGAAGCCAGCCTGAACCCCGCCGACAAGGGCCGGGCGCTGGCCGAGGCGGTTGTCGCCCGCCGCAGCCTGCTGGTGCTGGACGGACTGGAGCCGCTGCAACACCCGCCCGGCCCGCTGGCCGGCGAGCTGCGCGCACCTGGCCTTAAGGCCTTGCTCACCCATCTGGCCACTGCCGGCCGCCCCGGCCTAGCGCTACTGACCAGCCGGGAGGCGCTGAAAGACCTGGACGAATGGGCCAACAGCCCAAGCAGCGCCGTCCGGCGCATCGACCTGGGCAATTTAAGCGACGCCGATGGCGCGCGTCTGCTACACGCCGAAGGGGCCAACAAGGCCGGCAGCGCGCCCATCACCGCCGACGATGCCGAACTCAAAGAGGCCAGCCGGCAGGTCAAAGGCCACGCCTTGACGCTGAGTTTGCTGGGCAGCTATCTGGCCCTGGCCCACGAGAACAACATCCGCCAGCGCGACCAGGTGGATTGGGCCGAGG
Organism: Aquaspirillum sp. LM1; assembly: GCF_002002905.1. Taxonomy (NCBI): domain Bacteria; kingdom Pseudomonadati; phylum Pseudomonadota; class Betaproteobacteria; order Neisseriales; family Aquaspirillaceae; genus Aquaspirillum; species Aquaspirillum sp. LM1. The sequence continues at coordinate 475,510 of NZ_CP019509.1, forward strand.
CGGATGCCGAAACCAAGGGTGGCCAGGCATTCCGCATCATTGCTGCCTATGAGCATTGGTTTGCTGGCGAGGGCAGCGCCTCCCGCGAACTGGCCGCACTGCGCCTGTTCGGCTTTTTCGACCGCCCGGCCACCCAGGAAAACCTGGCCGCGCTGCGCGCCGCGCCAGCCATCGCCGGCCTGACCGAAGCACTGATCGACCTCAAGCCCGCCCAATGGAACGCCACCCTCAAACGCCTGCAAACCCTGCGCCTGCTGGATTTTGACCCCGCCAGCGGCCGCCTGGACGCCCACCCGCTGCTGCGCGAATACTTTGCCGCTACGCTGAGCAAGAACCAGCCGGAAGCCTGGCGAGAAGGCCACCGCCGGCTCTACCAGCAACTTAAAAACAGCGCCCCACATCAGCCTGGCGATCTGGCCGGCCTACAACCGCTTTACCAGGCCGTGGTGCATGGCTGCTGGGCGGGTTTGCACCAGGAGGCGCTCAATGAAGTGTATATCGACCGCATTTTGCGTGGCACGGGGCCGGAAGGCTTTTATAGCACCAGGCAGCTTGGCGCCCTTGGCTCTGATTTAGGTGCGGTCGGGCGTTTTTTCATTGAACCCTGGCGGCGGCTCGCACCGGACTTGCCGGTACGCGCCCAGGCTTGGCTGCTCGATGTAACAGCCTTCAACCTGCGCGCCTTGGGCCGTCTGGCAGAGGCAATTGAACCCATGCGAGCCGGGGTGGAAATGCGGGTGGCTCAGGCTGCTTGGCAAAACGCTGCCATCGGCTACGGCAACCTTTCCGAACTACAACTGAGCCTGGGCCGTATCGCGCTGGCCGTGACCGACGCCGAGCGCGCGGTGGACTACGCCGACCGCAGTGGCGATGCTTTCTTCCGTATGGTATCCCGCACCACCCTGGCCGATGCCCACCACCAGCAGGGTGAGCAGGAGGCCGCTCATCGCGGCTTTGCCGAGGCCGAGGCGATGCAGGCTGAAGGCCAACCCGAATACCCGCTACTGTACTCGCTGCAAGGCTTTCGGTATGGCGAACTGCTGCTGGCAGAGGCCGAGCGGGCCGCCTGGGGCGAGCCGGCGGCGGCAGAGGGCCGCGAAGCTTGCACCCAGGTGGCGCGGCGGGCGGCGCAGACCTTGGCATGGGCCGAAATTCATTTGGGCCTACTTGACATTGCCCTCGCCCAGCTGATCCTCGCCCGCTGCGCCCTCTACGCCGACCTGCTGCATGGCCGCCCCCCCGGCCAGGACGCCCAGCTGCACACCGAAACCGCCGTCGCTAGCTTGCGCCAGGCAGGCCAACAGCAATATCTTCCCCTTGGCCTCCTCACCCGCGCCTGGCTGCACCACTGCCTGAACGACCGCCCCGGAGCCGAAGCCGACCTGGCCGAAGCCCAGCGCATTGCCGAGCGTGGCGGCATGAAGCTCCATCTCGTCGACATTGCGCTCACCCGCGCCCGCTTGTTTAACGACACCGCCGAACTCGCCAGGGCGCGGGCGCTGATTGAAGAATGCGGCTACGGACGGCGGCTGGCAGAACTGACCGACGCCGAAACCCGCCTGGGCAATTGTCGATAACCCCTCCCGGAACCCATGTCATGAGCCATATTTTCATCAGCTACAGCCACCAGGACGAAGACTGGAAGAACCGCGTCGCCAAACAGATCAGCGTCCTGTCCCGCGCAGGGCTGGACACCTGGGATGATCGGCGCATTGCCGCCGGCGATGACTGGCATCCACAAATTCAGCAGGCCATTGCGCGGTGCGATGTGGCGGTGTTGCTGATTTCGGCTGATTTCCTTACCTCGTCATTCATCCTCGACCAGGAAATCCCGCTGTTGCTGCAACGGCGTCAGGATCAAGGCATCCGGGTGATTCCGCTGATCGTCAGCCCGTGCGCGTGGCAGCGTATTGATTGGTTGAAGGGGATACAGGCCAGGCCACAAGATGGCAAGCCCCTGTCGGGCATGAGCCCGCACGACGCGGAAGCTGCGCTTTCCAACCTTGCCGGTGAGATCGCCGACCTGCTGCTAGCGCCACCCAGCAATGCCTCCTTCATGCCGCCGCCGCGCCCCGGCACGCCTTCTTCGGCGGCCAGCATCTGGCAGGAAAAGCTGGAGTTCCTGCGCCAACAGGAAGCCATTTGTGCCGACCCGGCCCAGAAATTCACCTTGAAGAAACAGATCGAGGAAGCCGAAGCGAAACTGAAAGCGCTGTCATGAGCGAAGAAGCACCATCCCTTGATCTGCTTCGGGAAAAGCTGGAGTTTTTCCGTCAAGAAGAAGCCATCTGCTCAAATCCTGACACAAAATTCGAACTCAAAAAAAAGATTGAAGCGCTTGAACAACAACTGGGGGTGAGGACAGCGACTGGGGAAGAGAAAGACCCTATCCCCACCGACCTCACCCACCTCCCCACCGGTGCCGCCCACTTCCTCGGCCGTGACGACGAACTTGCCAGGCTCGACGCCGCCTGGGATTCCGCCGGCAAAACCGCCCTGGTCGAATGCATCGCCCCCGGCGGCGCCGGCAAGACGGCCTTGGTCAAGCGCTGGCTGGAAAGGATAAAACAGGACAATTGGCGTGGCGCCCGTCGGGTGTTTGCCTGGAGTTTCTACAGCCAAGGCAGCGGTGACGAGCGCAATGCGTCGGAAGATCTTTTTCTTGCCGAGGCCATCAAATTTTTTGGCGTATCGGTCGAAGCCAACCTGAACCCCGCCGACAAGGGGCGAGCGCTGGCCGAGGCGGTTGTCGCCCGCCGCAGCCTGCTGGTGCTGGACGGCCTGGAGCCGCTGCAACACCCGCCCGGCCCGCTGGCTGGCGAGCTGCGCGCGCCGGGCCTTAAGGCCTTGCTCACCCATCTGGCTACCGCTGGCCGCCCTGGCCTGGCGCTGCTGACCAGCCGGGAGGCGCTGAAAGATCTGGGCGAATGGGCCAACAGCCCGAGCGGCGCCGCCCGACGCATCGACCTGGGCAATCTGAGCGACGCCGACGGCGCGCGCCTGCTGCACGCCGAAGGGGCCAACAAGGCCGGCAGCGCGCCCATCACCGCCGACGATGCCGAACTTAAAGAAGCCAGCCGGCAGGTCAAGGGCCACGCCTTGACGCTGAGCTTGCTGGGCAGCTATCTGGCCTTGGCCCACGAGCACGACATCCGTCAGCGCGACCAGGTGGATTGGGCCGAGGCGAATGCCGAAACCAAGGGCGGCCATGCTTTTCGGGTGATCGCCGCTTATGAGCGCTGGTTTGCCGGTGCGGGCAAAGCCCCTGAGCTGCTGGCGGCGCTGCGCTTGCTGGGTTTCTTCGACCGCCCGGCCACCCCGGAAAACCTGGCCGCGCTGCGCGCCGCGCCAGCCATCGCTGGCCTGACCGAAGCGCTGATCGACCTTAAGCCCACCCAATGGAACGCCGCCCTAAAACGCCTGCAAACCCTGCGCCTGCTGGATGTTGACATCGCCAGCGGCCGCCTGGACGCCCACCCGCTGCTGCGCGAATACTTTGTCGCTGCGCTGAGCAAGCAGCAGCCGGAAGCCTGGCAAGAAGGCCATCGCCGGCTCTATCACCAACTTAAAGACAGCGCGCCGCACCATCCCGAAGGCCTGGCTGGCTTGCAAGCGCTTTACCAGGCGGTGGTGCATGGTTGTCGGGCGGGTTTGCACCAGCAGGCGCTCGATGAGGTATATATCGACCGCATCCTGCGCGGTACGAGAGTGGGCGGCTTTTACAGCACCAGAAAACTCGGCACCATCGGCGCCGACCTGGGGGCGGTGGCCTGTTTCTTCGTTCAGCCCTGGCAGCAACTGGTGCCAGGCTTGTCGGCAGGCGCCCAAGCCTGGCTACTCGGCGAAGCAGCCTCCCGCCTGCAAGCCTTAGGCCGGCTGACGGAGGCGCTGGAACCCATGCAGGCTGGGGCGCAGATGCGGGTGGCGCAATCAAACTGGAAAAATGCCGCCGCCGGCTACAGCAACCTTGCCGAACTGCGACTGAGCCTGGGCGACATCGCCCAGGCCGTGGCCGATGCGGCACGCTCGGTGGACTATGCCGACCGCAGTGGCGATGCCGCTTGGCGTATGGCATTTCGCACCACCCTGGCCAATGCCCGCCACCAGCAAGGTGAACGGGAAGCGGCTCGCTGCGGCTTCGTCGAGGCCGAGGCCATGCAGGTTGAGCGCCAACCCGAGTTCCCGCTGCTTTATTCGCTGCAAGGCTTCCGGTATGGCGAACTGCTGCTGGCCGAGGCCGAGCGGGCCGCCTGGGGTGGATCGGCGGCGGGAGAGGGCAGCGCAGACTGTGCCCAGGTGACGGAGCGAGCGGCTCAGACCTTGGCATGGGCCGAAGCCAACCAAATCTCCCTCCTCAGCATCGCCCTCGACCACCTGACCCTCGCCCGCTGTGCCCTCTACGCCGACCGGCTGCACGACCGCCCCCTCGGCGACGAGACGAAGCAGTACAGCGAAGCCGCCGTCGCTGGCCTACGCAAAGCTGGTGACGTAACCCATCTCCCCCGTGGCCTCCTCACCCGCGCCTGGCTGCACCACCGCCTGAACGACCTCCCCGGCGCCGAAGCCGACCTGGCCGAAGCTCAGCGCATCGCCGAGCGCGGCGGCATGAAGCTCTTTCTCGCCGACATCGCCCTGACCCGCGCCCGGCTGTTTAACGACAGCGCCGAACTCGCCAAGGCGCGGGCGCTGATTGAGGCATGCGGTTATTGGCGGCGGCGGGAAGAGCTGGAGGATGCGGAAAAGCGGCTGGCTGGCGCTTGTGACTGAGGATGATTTGCCCCATCGCGCCTGAAAACGCGCACCCTGCGGGCGATGCCAACAAACCGGCCAGTCGCCAGGCAAGTTGAAACACAAGGGCTTATATGGGCACGTTTACGCCAGGCATCTCGGGCTCATTTATTTGAAAACAAAACCTTACTTGGCCACAGTGAACCACCCTCCGCGCCATTCCCGCGTAGGCGGGAATCCAGGGGTATCCACCGCGTGCAGCGGGTGTAGGCGCTCACGACTGCCCCGCAACGCTCAACGTCCACGATGCACGCTGTGGCACGGTCTGGGTTCCCGCCTGCGCGGGAACGACCCCTGAGGTGACACGCAAGGGTTCAGCGTTTCAGCTGATACGCGCTCTTCCTGGCCGGGTTGAGCGCCGCGATAATGGCGTTGTTGTTGTACACCACCAAATCGCTCAGCTGCACCGCCTTGCCGGCAGTGTCCACCCAATCGCTGGCGGTAAACGGCAGCGGCGCGGCAGTGGTTTGTGCGGCCAGTTCGGTCAGCCGGGTGCTCAGGGTGTGCAAACCACCCTGGGCGTTGAGTTTTTTCGCGTTCAGCACAAAGCGCGTGCCATCGTTGCTGAGCTGGCCCACCGCTAGCAGGGCGGCGTTGACGTTTTGCAGGGCGGTCCAGCGCGCGTTGTCCAGGGATTTGGGTTTGTTGGGCTCTGCGGCGTCGTGCGGGTCGTCGCTGCGATAATAGCCCACCAGCCCTTCAAACAGATTCACCGGTGCCCACACCACCCGGCCCAGGGTCAGCCCGCTGCCAAGGCCACTGGCTTGCAAGGTGGCCAGTGCGCTGACAATGGCCTGCTTGTCGCTGTCGTTGCTGATGTCGCCGGTGGCGGTTTGGGTGATTTGATACAGCGCCTGCATGGAAGTTTGCGGCAGGGTGTGATGCAAGGAAAAATTCGGGCCAATCCAGGTTTGCACGGTGGGGGCGACGTTGTTGGGCGGGATTTTTTTTGCGTTCAGTGCCACTTCCGCCTGGGTCAGCAGGCTGCCCGACCAATTGATGCTGGCGGGCACGGTAGGGCGAGGGCCAATTGGCAGGCTGATGTCGCCTGAGGTTTTGCCTGCCGCCCATGCACTGGCAGACAAGGCGCTGATGCTGATCAACAGGGCGGCCATCAGGTGGCGCAGGCAAGCACTCGGGGATAGCGAGCAGGAAATCGACATGACAGGTTCTCCAGAGAATGGGCAGCCATCAAATACGCTGCACCACACCGGCAGGATGCGCGGTGACCCCTGTCAAGACGCGATAAGCCTCTGGCTGTGAAACCAGAGGGGGATTCAACTGAGCCGTTTTACCCACTCCATCACAATGGCAGTCAGCACCGCCACCAGCCCGCCAGTCAGCGCGCCCGCCTTGGCGGCCTGGGTTTCTACTTTGCGCAAACGGTCGTCCATGGCGTCCAGTCGTTCGCTTTGCACATGCTGGCTGGTGACAATCATGTCCAGCTGGCCTTCTATCCGGCCCAGCACCCTGGCCAGATCGGTATGGTCGTCATTCATGCAGTCTCCTGAGCAGGGATAAGGGGTCAGGTCAGCGCCTGTCGGGGGCGGCCAACAGGATGTCTGCGCCTTGTCTGGCTGCCGGGCGCATGACGGCGGCTTGCCTGACCGTGGCGGGTTCAGTTCAGTGGGCGAACGGGGGCTGTTTTGTCGGTTTGCTTGAGCAGACGCCAGACATGGCGGCTGGCAATGCCATAGCGGCCCGCCAGTTCGGCCACCGCCTGACGGGCGCTGCGCTGCTGGCCGATGGTCAGGCTATCGAATTCGGCGCGGATTTCCCGGTCGCGCAGTTCACGCAGGGCCACCTTGCACAGCGGGATATGCACATCGGCATCGCCGGCAAAGTGGCGGGCCAGCAGCTCGGCTTCGTGCTGGCCAATGATTTGCGCCAGCGAATCAGGCGCGTGTTCACGCGGGGTGCGCGGGCCTTTGACAAACGACCAGGTTCGCCCGCCCAGTTCGCTGACCAGCTTGAGCGTGGCCGGCAGGCCAATCAGCTCGGCCAGGGTTTGTGCGCTGGCCGGCAGCAGATGTTGCACTTGAATCAAATGTTGTGGGGTCATGGTGGAAAACTCCTTTTGCTCAGGCCGGGCCACCCTGGCCGCGCAAAATACGCCAGCAGAGGCAACGCGTAGGGGCAATCCGGCTTAAAATACGCACACGGTGAGTTCGCTCCTGCCGCTCATGCGCCACTCACACCTTGTCTCGTGACCGCATAGGCCGGTTTTAACCCGGTTTGCTGTCAACGATTGGGTTCATACTAGCGGCAAATGCTATCGGTGTAAACAGAAGAGAACAGTTTTACGGCAAAATTGAACACATGCGCTGACACGCGTGCTATTATTGCACTCAGCTATACGGCATGAGTACTGACTATGGATGCAATCATGATGGAAATTCCGCACAGTGCTGACGCATCTGGCCCGCCAACTGAACCTGAAAGCTCAGGGTTTCATGCCCGGCTGAACCTGCTGCTGCCCGGTTTTAAAAGCGTGCGCGCTTTTGCCACCGCGTCTGGCGTCTCGCAGACCGGCTTGCAGCGCCTGCTGAATGGCGGCGAGCCCACCTTGTCTACCCTGGTGGCGCTGGCGCGTGCGGCGCAGGTCAGTATCGAATGGCTGGCCACCGGTGATGGGCCAATGCGGCATGACGCCACGCCCCTGGCACCCGTGGCGGCACCGGTGTGCTACGACACGCTGGGCAATCCGGTGGATCTGGATGAATTTGTTTTCATCCCGCGCTTTAATCTGCAGGCGTCTGCCGGCTATGGCAGCAGCAGCGAAGCCGAAAAACCGCTGTTCTCCATGGCATTTCGCCGTTACTGGGTGAACAACTACCTGCACGCCAACCCGCGCGATCTGTCGGTGATTTCGGTCAAGGGGGATTCGATGGAAGGGGTGCTGAACGAGCGCGACGTGATTCTGCTCAACCACGCCGACACCCAGCCGCGCCACGGCCTGTATGTGTTGCGGATCAATAACGATCTGGTGGTCAAGCGCATCCAGCCGCTGCCTGGCGGGCGGCTGCAGGTAAGCAGCGCCAATGAATCTTATCTGCCGTTTGAGCTGGACCTTGGCCAGATTGGCCAGGATGTGGCGATTGTGGGCCGGGTGCTGTGGTTTGGCCGACAGATTTAGCCGATTACGCAGCGGGCGGCGCTGACGGCGGCCAGCGCCACATCAGCAGCCAGCCCACTGTCGCCGCCAGCGCCGACAGGCCAAAGGCGGCAGCCATTTCACCATACGGCCACAAAGCCCCGGCAGCCAGGCCGCCAATGCCACCGCCCAGGCCATAGCCCAGCACCCAGTACAGCCCTTGGCCCTTGGCCTGGTGTTCTGCCGGCACCGCCTGATGAATCAGGCCAATCGACGCGGTGTGGTGGGTGGCAAAGGTAAAGGCGTGCAGCAATTGCGCGGCAATCACCGCCACGGACAGATCGGGCAGGCTGGCCATCACGCCAAAGCGCAGCACGGCCATCAGCAGCCCCCAGCGCAGCAGCTGCACCAGCGTGCAGCGCCCCAGCAGGCGGGGCATCCACCAGAACGCGGTAATTTCCGCCAGCACGCCCAGCGTCCACAGCCAGCCAATCTGGCTGGCCTGCCAGCCGTGGGCCTTAAGTCCAATCGAGTAAAACGCATAATACGGCCCATGCGCCACCGCCATCAGCACGGTCACCGCGTACACCCGCCGCACCTCTGGGCGGCGCAGGGTGTCGGCAAACGGACGATGGCTGTGCCGGGCGGGCGGGGCCGGGCTGTCCGGCAAGCGCCAGGCAAACAGCGCCAGGCCGGTGAGCGTGGCCAGCACCACCCAGGGCAGCTGCGCCATCGGCATGAATTCCAGCAGATAGCCGGTCAGCAGGCTGAGCAGCACAAAGCCGATGGACCCCCACAGCCGCACCCGCGAATACGCCCCCGGCGAATCTGCGGTGCGGGTCAGCACGCTGGCGTCCACCAGCGGCAATGGCGCAGCCCAAAAGAAATGCGCCAGCGCCAGCACGGCAAATAGCCAGGCAAAGCGGTTATCCAGCCACAGCCCGGCAAAGCTGATGGCTGCCGCCAGCGTGGTCAGCCGAATCAGCTTTTGCCGCTGACCATGGCGGTCAGCCAGCCAGCCCCAGAACCCTGGTGCGCTGATCCGCGCCAGCGACGGCATCGACGCCAGCACGGCAATCGCCCAGGGCGTCAGCCCCAGCGACGCCAGGTATAGCCCCCAGTAAGGCGAGGTCACGCCGACAAACGAGAAATAACAAAAGTAAAACCCGGCAAACGGCCACAAGGCTGCGTGGCGGCTCACCCCAGCCCGTCCTTGAACTGGCTGAGCTGGCGGCGGGTTTTTTTGGTGGGTCGGCCTTCGCCATGCGGGAAGGTGGCGTGTTCGGCTTTCAGCTGCAGCTGGCGCGCTTCGCGCCGGGCAATGCTGTCGGCGTCTTCATGGTAAAGCTCACGCGCCACCGTGGCCGGGCCGCGCCGCTCGGACAGCGCCCGCACTTCCAGATGGTATTCCAGCTGATTCAGCCGCAGCTCCAGCTTGTCGCCAGGCTTGAGCGTGCGCGAAGGCTTGGGCCGCTCGCCATTCAGCCGCACATGGCCGGCGTCAATCGCGTCCTGCGCCAGACCACGGGTTTTGTAAAACCGCGCCGCCCACAGCCATTTGTCCACCCGGACTTTGCCTGCCTCGTCCATCACGCCACCGTAAAGCGGGCGCTGACCTGCCCGTGCAGGTCCAGTTGCAGCTGATCGCCCGAAACCAGCCGCGCCACCCCTTCCGGTGTGCCGGTGTAAATCAGGTCACCCGCCGTCAGGCCGTAGTGGCGCGACAAGAAGCTGATCAAGAACGGAATCGGGAACAGCATCATCCCGGTATTGCCCTGCTGGCGCAGCGCGCCATTCACCGTCAGGGAAAAGTCCAGCGCAGAGGGCTGGCTGACTGCCGTTGCTGGCACAAATGCACTCACGCACGCGGCGGTGGCAAAGCCCTTGGCCTTGGTCCACGGCATGCCCTTGGCCTTGAGCTCGCTTTGCGTGTCGCGCGCGGTCAGGTCCAGGCCAATGCCGTAGCCGGCAATCACCGCCAGCGCGTCGGCTTCGCTGACATCACGGGCGTCACGCCCGACCAGCAGCACCACTTCGGTTTCGTGATGCACATCCTGCGAATACGCCGGCAGGCGAATCGCTCCGCCATCGCCCAAGAGCGCCGACGACGGTTTGAGAAACACCAGCGGCTCCGGTTCCGGGCGATTGCCCAGCTCGGCCACATGCGCCGCATAATTGCGGCCAATGCAAAAGATATTGCTGACCGTGATCTCACGGCCAGCCAGCGTCACGGCAGGCATCGCACACCCTTTACCCGAGCGGGAACAGAAGAAACCGCGATTATAAGAACTTGTGCCGGCGCTGTCGCGCTCGGGTAGCGCACAAGAAAAATGCCGCGCACGGTAACCGTGCGCGGCATGGATCGTGATGCTCAGCACCTCAGGCGAGGCGCTGGCGGGTATTACGCCCCGCCGTTGTTCTGCTCATTATCGAGGAAGCTTTTCAGCCGCTCGGAGCGGGTGGGGTGGCGCAGCTTGCGCAGTGCCTTGGCTTCAATCTGGCGAATCCGCTCGCGGGTGACGTCAAACTGTTTGCCTACTTCTTCCAGCGTGTGGTCGGTGTTCATCTCGATGCCAAAACGCATGCGCAGCACCTTGGCTTCGCGCGGGGTCAGGGTGTCGAGCACTTCCTTGGTGGCCTCGCGCAGGCTGGCGTACATGGCGGCGTCGGACGGGGCCATGGTGACCGCGTCTTCGATGAAGTCGCCCAGATGGCTGTCGTCGTCGTCGCCAATCGGGGTTTCCATGGAGATTGGCTCCTTGGAGATTTTCATGATCTTGCGGATCTTCTCCTCGGGCATTTCCATCCGCGTGGCCAGCTCTGCCGGGTCCGGCTCCAGGCCGGTTTCCTGCAGGATTTGCCGGCTGATGCGGTTCATCTTGTTGATGGTTTCGATCATGTGCACCGGAATGCGGATGGTGCGCGCCTGGTCGGCAATCGAGCGGGTGATGGCCTGGCGAATCCACCAGGTGGCGTAAGTCGAGAACTTGTAGCCACGGCGGTATTCAAACTTGTCCACCGCCTTCATCAGGCCGATATTGCCTTCCTGGATCAGATCGAGGAACTGCAGGCCACGGTTGGTGTACTTCTTGGCGATGGAAATCACCAGACGCAGGTTGGCCTCGATCATCTCGCGTTTGGCCATGCGCGCCTTGGATTCGCCCAGGGCCATCTGTTTATTGATGTCCTTGAGTTCCTTGATCGGAATCATCGCTTTTTTCTGCAGTTCCGACAGCTTGCCCTGCTTTTCGATGATGGCGTACTTGAAGCGGTCCAGCGTGGCGCTGTACGGTTTGTTGGCGGCGATTTCGCGCTCCACCCAGGTCAGGTCGCTTTCGCTGCCAGGGAAGCTGTCGATAAAGCGGGCGTGCGGCATTTTGGCCTTTTGCTCGCAAATATCCATGATTTCGCGTTCAAACCGGCGGATTTCTTCCACACTGCTGCGCAGGCTTTCGCACAGGGCTTCCACTTGCTTGACCGAGAAGCGCACCTTCATGAATTCGGCGGTGATGGCTTCCTGCAATTCCAGATAGGCCTTGCTCTGGCTGCCGGTTTTTTCCAGCGCCTTGAGCATGCGCACATACAAGGCCTTGACCTCGCCAAAGCGCTCCAGCGTTTGCAGCTTGAGTTCTTCCAGGTTGGCGTTGTTCAGCGCGGCAGCGGCTTCACCGTCGTCGTCTTCGTCTTCTTCGGCGTCGTCGAGCAGTTCTTCTTCGGGTTCGGCAAACTCGGCCTCGGCTTCTTCCGGTGCGTCCGGGTCGATAAAGCCGTCGATGAGTTCGTCCACCCGCATTTCGCCGGCTTCGATGCGGTCGATCAGGGTCAGCACTTCGGCCACGGTGCCGGGGCAGGCCGAAATGGCCTGAATCATGTGTTTCAGACCGTCTTCGATCCGCTTGGCGATTTCAATTTCGCCTTCACGGGTCAGCAGTTCCACCGTCCCCATTTCACGCATGTACATGCGCACCGGGTCGGTGGTCCGGCCAAATTCGGAATCGACGGTAGACAGCGCGGCTTCTGCTTCTTCCACGGCATCTTCGTCGGCCACGGCAGGTGTGGCATCCGACATCAGCAGCTGTTCGGCGTCGGGCGCCTCATCACAGACCTGAATGCCCATATCGGTGATCATGCCGATGATGCTTTCAATCTGTTCGGCGTCCAGCACATCTTCGGGCAGGTGATCGTTGATTTCGGCGTAGGTCAGGTAGCCGCGTTCCTTGCCCAGTACGATCAGTTGTTTTAGCCGCTTGCGGCGCTCGTCGGCATTATCCGCGAGCGATTGCGCTTTGAGTTCAACATCCTTATCGTTGTCGGGAGTAGCCGCCATTATTGCGTCCTGGAAAAATCGAGCTGAAAAATCAGAAAATTATAACACAAGTCAGGTCCGGCTTGGGCCGGCTGACGCCTTGAGTAGTTCGAGCAGGCGACGTTTTTCTTCGCCTGATAACCCTTCATGCCGTTCTTTTTCGGTCAGCTGTTCCAGCTGGGCGTGACGGATATTGTCCGCCAGCCGGGCCACGGCATCGGCCACTTCCTGTGGCAGCGGGTCGTTCAGCTCACCCTGTTCGCCGCTTTGTAGCGCTTTGACCAGCACCGGCTGCAAGCGTTCGCCCAGCGTAGTATGACGTAACCGTTCTTCCAGCTGGGCCGGGCTGGGCGGGGTGGTGTCGGCCTGAATCAGCGCGGCCAGCCCCAGCAGCAATTGCAGTTCTTCACCGCAGTCTTCCGGGCTGACCGGCAACTGCACCTGGCTGGCCAGCGCCGGGTTCAGCGCCAGCCAGCGAATCAGCCGGCGCACCAGCGAAGGGTCGGTGCGCGGGCCGCGCATGCCGCCGGCGCGACCGGTTTTTTTGCCAAAGCGCGGTGCGCGGCCCATCAGCCGGTCGAGTTCGTTCAGTTCAATGCCGGCCAGCTCGGCCAGCCGCCGGCGCAGCATCAGCCCCAGCGCCGGGGCGCTGACCTTGGCCAGCAGCGGCGTGGCCAGCTTAATCAGCTCGGCGCGGCCTTCCTGCGACTGCATGTCTACCCGTTGGGTCAGTTCGTTGACCAGATAGGCCGACAGCGGCAGGCTGTCTTCCACCAGCGCCCGCTCGAAAGCCGTCGCGCCAAACTGGCGCACATAGCTGTCCGGGTCGTGCTCGCTGGGCAAAAACAGAAAATGCAGCGCCTTGCCGTCCACCAGTGCTTCCAGGCTGTTTTCCAGCGCCCGCCAGGCGGCACGCTGGCCGGCCTTGTCTCCATCAAAACAATAGAACACATGGTCGGCCTGGCGCAGTAATTTTTGCACATGGGTGGGCGTGGTGGCGGTGCCCAGCGCTGCCACGGCGTAGTCGATGCCAAACTGCGCCAGCGCCACCACGTCCATATACCCTTCCACCACCAGCACCCGGCCCGCGTCACGAATGGCCTGGCGCGCTTCGTACAGGCCGTACAGTTCGCGGCCTTTTTCAAACAGCGGGGTTTCCGGAGAGTTCAGGTATTTGGGTTCGCCCTGGCCCAGCACGCGCCCGCCAAAGCCGATGATGTCGCCGCGTGGGGTGCGGATGGGAAACATGATGCGCTGGCGAAAGCGGTCGTAGCGCCGGCCATCGTCCTGGCGGATCACCAGCCCGCACTCCACCAGCGTGTCGTCCAGATAGTCGTCAAACGCCTGTTGCAGCGGGGTCCAGCCATCCGGCGCGTAGCCCAGGGCAAAACGGGCGGCAATTTCGCCAGTCAGCCCGCGCTGCTTCAGGTAGGCAATCGCCTCTGGTGAGCGTTTGAGTGACTGTTTGTAAAAGCGCGCCGCCTCGCCCATACATTCCAGCAGACCAGGGCGCTGGCGCACCGCCTGCTGTTGCTGCGGGCTGGCCGCTACCTGCGGCACGCTCATGCCCACCGAGGTGGCCAGGTCGTTGACCGCATCGACAAAACTCATGCCGGCGTGTTCCATCACAAAGCGGATGGCATTGCCATGCACGCCGCAGCCAAAGCAGTGGTAAAACTGCTTGCTGGGGCTGACAGAAAACGACGGGCTTTTTTCTTTGTGAAACGGGCAGCAGGCCATGTAGTTCTGCCCGGACTTTTTCAGCGGGACGTAGCGCTCCACCACGTCAACAATGTCAACGCGGTTGAGCAACTGGTCGATAAAGTCCTGCGGAATCACCGCGCCGGCCTAAAAAACTCAGGCCAGTCGGGCCTTGATTCGCGCCGAGACGGCGGCCATGTCGGCGCGGCCAGCCATCTGGCCCTTGAGCACGCCCATTACCTTGCCCATGTCCTGCATGCCGGCAGCGCCGGTACTGACCACGGCGGCGTCGATCAGCGCATCGATTTCGGCGTCGGTCAGCGCCTGCGGCAGATAGCCGGACAGCACGGCCATTTCAGCGCGTTCGCGGTCGGCCAGGTCCTGGCGGTTGGCGGCGTCGTACTGGCTGACCGAGTCGCGGCGCTGCTTGAGCATCTTGTCGATCACCGCAATGATGTCGGCGTCGCTCAGTTCAACGCGCTCGTCCACTTCTTTTTGCTTCATTGCCGCCAGCAGCAGGCGAATGGTGGCCAGCCGGTCGGCGTCCCGGGCCTTCATTGCGATTTTCATGTCATCGGTAATGCGGGCTTTCAGGGTCATGGTCGCTCCGGAGCATAAGGGTGAACAGGGTCAAAGGCGGGTGGTGCATCTGGCGGGCACCAGGGCCACCGCCAGTGCCCAGGCTAAAGCAGCCTGGCGCAAATGCAGTGGCCAGAAACGGAGAAACCGCGAAGCTTGCGCTCGCGGTTCCGGGCAGTCGCGACGATGAGCGTAGCGAGCTGTCGAGATCAGTACATCTTCGGCGGCAGGGTCTGGCTGCGCAGGCGCTTGTAATGGCGCTTGACGGCAGCTGCAAGCTTGCGCTTGCGCTCTGCAGTCGGCTTCTCGTAGAACTCGCGGGCGCGCAGTTCGGTCAGCAGACCTGTTTTCTCGACAGAGCGCTTGAAGCGGCGCATGGCCACTTCGAACGGCTCATTTTCTTTCACGCGAACGCTGGGCATGAAAAATCACCAATCCTTAAGATTTTATTGAAAAATACTACACTGAGCCAAAGAGTTTAAACCACCCCGGCAGCTTTGTAAAACGCCATGGCCACGGCATGCCGCCAGCAGCCCGGTGGGGGTGGCTGCATGCCACACACGCCTACCCGCACCCGCCGCCCGCGCCGCGTGGCGCAATCCAGCCGCTGGCAGCAGGCCATGCGGGGGCAAGCGTGCCTACTTGCCCGGCGTAATCAAGCCGCTGCTGGGCGAGCTGGGGCTGCCGTGGTACAGCTTTTTCGGCATGCGCCCGGCCAGATACGCCTCACGGCCCGCCTCCACGCCCAGGCGCATGGCGCGTGCCATGCGGATGGGATCCTGCGCGCCGGCAATCGCGGTATTCATCAGCACACCATGACACCCCAGCTCCATGGCAATGGCGGCATCGCTGGCGGTGCCCACGCCGGCATCCACCAGCACCGGCACCTTGCTATGTTCCAGAATCAGCTGCAGGTTCCATGGGTTGAGAATGCCCATGCCAGAGCCAATCAGGCTGGCCAGCGGCATGATGGCGCAGCAGCCGATGTCTTCCAGCTGGCGGGCCACAATCGGGTCGTCCGAGGTGTACACCATCACGTCAAAGCCTTCTTTCACCAGAATTTCAGCGGCTTTCAGCGTTTCGGTGACATGCGGAAACAGCGAGGTGGGGTCGCCCAGCACTTCCAGCTTGACCAGGCGGTGGTCGTCCAACAGCTCGCGCGCCAGGCGCAGGGTGCGCACCGCGTCGTCAGCGGTGTAGCAGCCGGCGGTATTGGGCAGCAGGGTGTAGCGCCCCTTGGGCAGGGCATCGAGCAGGTTGGGCTGGTCCGGATTCTGGCCGAGGTTCACCCGGCGGATCGCCACGGTGACGATTTCCGTGCCGGCGGCGTCCAGCGCCTCGGCGGTCTGGGCGAAGTCACGGTATTTGCCGGTGCCAACCAGCAGACGCGAACCGTATTCGCGCCCGGCAATGATGAGCGGGTCTTGCATGGAATCATCCTTGATTTGACAACATTAACCGCCGCCTACTGCCACCACCAGTTCCAGGCGGTCGCCGTCGGCCAGCATATGCTCTGCGTGCCGGCTTTTCGGCACAATCTCGCCATTGCATTCAATGGCCACCCGCTTGCCCGTCAACGACAGGTGCGCTATCAGGCCGGCACAGCTCATGGCTTCGGGCAGCGGGGTGGTTTCCCCATTCAGGACAATCTGAATCATCATCGGTTCTTTTCACAAGCGCGTCAGTCCGGTGCAGCGCAGCCGGAAGCTGACAGGAAGCCGGATTCTAGCATGCACAACGCAGGGGAAATCACTGTCGCATCAGGGCAGGTGCCCCAGAATCGGATGAAAGCTGAAGTCGGTAATCGGCGTCAGATGACCAACGTCAGCCTGTCGGCTGCGGTGGATGCAGACCATATTGGCCGAGACAATATGGCCAAACAGGTTGTCGCTGCGGCCAAAGTGGTTATCCGGGTTGAACAGCGGCGGAAAATGCCAGTACAGCCGGTAGCCATGCGCATCCAGCCAGTGCATCAGTGGCCGGGCGGTTTCCGGGCGGTCGTTTTCGATATACAGATGCGGCGCAAATTTTGCCAGCAGGGCTTCGCCGCCGGCCAGCACATCCAGCTCCATGCCTTCCACGTCAATCTTGACCAATTCGACATGTGGCGCGCCGGTAAAATCATCCAGCATCATGCATGGCACCTGGCGGCCAGGCAGGCCGTCGAGCAGCGAGACGCCACCAAAATTGTCTGGCTGGGTGGGATCTTGTTCGGGCACGGTAATAAACCCTGGCTCGCTGCCCATGGCCGCCCAATAACAGTCCACATGAGCCAGACTGTTCACCGCCATATTGGCACACAGGGTCTGAAACACCAGCCGCTGCGGCTCAAAAGCCAGCACCCGTCCCTGTGGCCCAACCTGTTGCGCCAGACCCAGTGTGTGTGAGCCAATATTGGCACCTACTTCAATCACTACATCACCCATCTGGCACAGCTGGCGCAGCTGCTGCATTTCCAGATGAGAAAACTCACCGTAATAGGCCAGCGACTGGCCAATATAAATGTCATTGCGGTTATAGACATAATACCCATTCCGGCCATGAACCATCTGGTTGAAGCCATCGGCAGGCAATAGGGGGTGAGGAAGTTGGGGGTGTTTACGCATAGCGGGCAAGCCTCTCTGAAGGATAGCAATGCATGTGATCTTGAGATACGCGCTCCTCACCTGGACGGTGGGGAGCTAATTGGCTATCGTCGACATTGTCGACGAACTTGTCCCCTGTTCCGTCATTTTCTTTCTGCCTCGCTCGCATGGTGGGTCAACGGACCCTCACGCGTCAGCGAAGTGGGTGTCTCTGCCGCGCCTGCTGGCCGTTGGCGCTGAGTGCGTCAAATCCCGTACGATTTAATACCCTGCGCGCAAGGTCAGCGCCACATTGCGTGGGCCGCCGTTGGCTTGGCCCCTGTTGCCGGGGAAAACGGTCAGTGCCGTGTTTCACCAAACACTTCGTCCAGTGACTTGGCCTCCAGTACCCGGTCGCCCCAGGTTTCCAACTGAGCTGGCGTGGCAGCGGCAATGTTGGCCAGCTGTGTGGCCGACAGCGCGCCAAAACGGCGGGTCAACAGCCGTTGCAACAACAAGGCTTCACCCTGCTGCATCCCCTGAAGCATGCCCTGCTCCATCCCCTTGGCAATCGCCTGCGCTTCCCAGCGGTCAATATTGGTTTCCAGCATTTCCATCTCTTTCGTCAATTCTTCGGCATCGGGCACGGCCAGTCCGGGCATTTTGCGCTGCAGCCGGTGTTTTATCCCGTGCGTCACTACCCGGTGATGCGTTGCTTGAACGGGGAGTGGGCAACGGCGTCAGCCAGGTTGCGGATGGCGCGTTTGGCGGCGGCGGTGTCTGGGGTGTGTTCAAAACAAAAGGGCGCAGGGTGGTGTCGTCGAGCAGGGCGGTAGCGGGTTGATGCGCTGGTTCGGCTGTTGCTGGTCGGCCAGTGGAAACCTGGTGACATTTGTCAGGTCAATTGCCGTAGAGAAATTCACAATGGAGACGTGTGATGAGCGATTTTTCTGTTGCCTGGCAACTGCTGGCGGTGACGCTGGTGCTGATTGGCCTGGCTGGGGCGGTGCTGCCTGCCCTGCCGGGTTTGCCGCTGGTATGGGCCGGCTTGTGGCTGGCGGCGTGGGCGGAGGATTATGCGCGCATCGGTGCCAGCACGCTCTGGCTGCTGGCCGGGCTGGCGCTGCTGGGCATGGCGCTGGACGCGGTAGCCGGCTGGCTGGGCGCGCGCGCCTATGGTGCCAGCCGGCAGGCGCTGTGGGGGGCGTTGCTTGGCAGCCTGGTCGGGCTGTTGTTTGGCTTGCCTGGCTTGCTGCTTGGACCGCTGGTGGGGGCGGTGATCGGGGAGTGGCTGGCCCGGCGTGATGCCTGGCGTGCCGGCCAGGTGGGGGTGGCTACTTTGTTTGGGCTGGTGCTGGGCATGCTGGCCAAAATCGGCTGCGCACTGGCCATGCTACTGGTGTTTGCCTGGGCGTGGTGGACGTGAGCGCAGGTGGCCCAGACACGGGCCGCCTGCGTCTATCGGTTCAGTTGGAGCCGCTCACCAAACCCAGCGCAACGGTCCTGGCTGGGCGTGTGACCGCAGACAGCACGGGTAGTACGGCAAGGTCACACCACAACGCCAGGAGGGGTTTGTGAGCGGCGCTTAATGCAGCGATGGTGCCGGGCCGCTGGGTGGGGCATCAACAAACAAGCCGGCGGTGTCGTCTTCGTCGAACACATAGCGCTGATTGCAAAAATCGCACTGCACTTCCACGCTGCCCTGTTCTTCAATCACGCTAGCCACTTCGGCTTTGCCCATCATCTGCAGCATGCCGGCCACCCGTTCGCGGCTGCAGGTGCAGGCAAAGTTCAGGCTGGCCGGCTCGAAGCATTGTACTGATTCCTGGTGGAACAGCCGGTAGAGCAGGGTGTCCGCCGGGGTGGTGAGCAGTTCATTGGCGCTGACGGTGTCTGCCAGCGCCTGCACCCGTGGCCAGCCGTCGGCGTCGCCGTGGCCGTCGGGCAGGCGCTGCAGCAGCATGCCGGCAGCCTGTTCGCCATCGCTGGCCAGCATCAGCCGGGTGTCCAACTGTTCCGAGCGCAGCATGTAGTGCTCCAGCATGGCCGCCACGCTGTCGCCTTCCAGCGCCACAATGCCCTGGTAGGGCTGGCTGCCATTGCGCGGGTCCAGGGTGATGACAAACTGACCCTGACCCAGCAAGGTCTCGACGCTGGCGCGCTCGTCGAGTTCGCCGTCCCAGCGCGCGGTGGCGCGCAGGGTGTGGTCGGCGTTGATTTCCACCACCGCCAATTTCAGCCCGCCGCTGCCCTGCATCTGCATGATCAGCGTGCCGTCAAATTTCAGATTGGCCGCCAGCAGCGCGCCAGCGGCCAGCAGTTCGCCCAGCAGGTTGCGCAGGCGCGGCGGGTAGCTGTGGTGGGAGAGGATTTCCCGCCAGGACTGGTCCAGCCGGATCAGCGCCCCGCGCACCGGGGCTTGGTCGAACAGAAAACGTTGCAACACGTCGTGCATGAGTGAGGGCTCCAGAACGAGATTAACGCGCTCAATCGCGCAGCGTGGTCGAGTACAGGGTCAGCGGGGCGGCGGTGTTGATGTCGAATTCACAGCCGGCTTCCACGCCCAGCTGGGCAATCGCCGCCGGGGTGTCCAGCCTGTCCCAGGCAGCGTACATCGCCCCCAGCGCATAGTCACGGCCCGAGCCTATCGCCCAGAAGCGATTGTATTCGTACACTTCGCGCATGGAGTACACGGCAAAGATGCCAGCTGGGTTGGCAATCAGCACGGTCATCTGGCTGGACTCGTAGGGGTCGCTGTCGTCTTCGTCCGGCTTGAGGAAAAAGTCTTCCTTGAGCTTGGGATGCAGCTTGCGAAAGGTGTCAAAAATGGCGCTACGGCTGCTCAGATCGCGGTTTTTCAGCTTGGCCAGCGCCGACTGGAATACCAGGTCGTGCGCAGCGCTGCCGGAGATGCCGATAAAGCTGTCGTCCAGCTGAAAAATCTTGTTGAAGCGGGCGTCGTAAGTGGACGTCAGCCGGGTGTCGCCAAAGGTGGACTGGCTGTCCGCCGCGATGGCAACCTCGCGCCCTTTTCGTGCCACGGTGATGGTGGTCATGGCGAAGGGGTTTCCTGAAGGCAATAAAGCAGTAAGATAAAGCCATCCGGGCAAAAAACAAGCCAGATGGTGCCCCGCCCGGCCATTTGCCCATCTGCCCAGCCCATGAGGTGTGTTATGTGCCAGCTGCTTGGCATGAATTGCAATATCCCGACCGACATCCTGTTTTCCTTCGAAGGCTTTCACCGCCGAGGCGGACTGACCGACCAGCACGCCGATGGCTTTGGCATTGCTTTTTTCGAAGGTGCCGGCTGCCGGCTGTTCATCGACGACCAGCCCAGCGCGCATTCGCCGGTGGCTGAATTGATCCGCCGCTACCCAATCAAGTCCAAAAACGTGATTGCCCATATCCGCAAGGCCACCCAGGGCCGGATTGCGCTGGAAAACACCCACCCGTTTCACCGCGAGCTGTGGGGGCGTTACTGGATTTTTGCCCATAACGGCAATCTGGAAAACTTTGCCCCGCCGCAGGGGCAGTATTACCGTCCGGTGGGCGACACTGATTCAGAAGCGGCGTTTTGTCTGCTGCTGGAGCAGCTGCGCCAGCAGTTTGACCAGCTGCCGCCGCTGCCGGTGCTGACCCAGGCCATTTACGCGCTGGCCGCGCAGATCCGCCAGCATGGCGTGTTCAATTTCATGCTGTCCAATGGCGACGCGCTGTTTACCCACTGCAGCACCCACCTGCATTATCTGGTGCGCCAGGCACCGTTCAGCACAGCGCACCTGATTGACAACGATGTGAATATCGACTTTGCCGAGGTGACCACCCCAAATGACCGGGTGGCGGTGATTGCCACCCTGCCGCTGACCGACAACGAAGCCTGGACTGCGCACCCGAAAGACACCGTGCTGGTGTTTCGGGATGGTTCGCCGCTAGAGGGATAGCTCTTTCGCATAATTTGCGTTAAAAAACATATCGTGCAATAATTTTCTCATGGTCGAATTTCACTAAACCGGCTTAAAACCAACCTAAAATCAAGCCATCGGCATGCCAAAAAATAACAAAACGCCAGTACACCTTATACATAAAAATCACTACTCACCAACCAACTCTATACATGGCGCTCTAGAATAAAACCTTGCCAAATATCTTCACGGAGACCCTCCTCATGCTAGACGAAAGTCTATTCCCCCTAGATTTTAATGGCAACAAAATCCCAATCTGGCCATGCCCACAATGTGGAGCCCAGTCATTACACTGCGAAAACAACAACTTCCATAAACACCATAAAGAACCAATAGATACAAACGACCCAGACTTTGACCCCTCATGGATTACATACATTTTTACAATGCACCTTAAGTGCACCAATGCCTCATGTGGATGTGGTGTAGTTTGCACAGGCACAGGAGAAGTACAAGAGGAGGATTTTGATAATGGAATCGATGGCTACGACCGAACATGGAAAGAGATTTTTCATGCAAAATACTTCGAGCCTCCATTGCAGATATTCACACCGCCAACCGGCACGCCTAAAACAGTAAAACAAGCACTTGAGACATCATTTTCCACTTTTTTCTTTTCTCCTAGCTTGAGCCTGAGTGCCTTGCGTGCCAGTTTAGAGGCTCTACTTGATGAAAAAAACATAGCTAAAAGAAGTAATAACGATCACTATCTAAATTTAGAGAACAGGGTTAAATTGTTAGATATCACACTGGGCAACAATAGTACAACAATAACTGAATACGCGACTGCAATAAGATTCTTAGGAAATAACGGCACGCACCCAGGGGAAATTAAAATCCAGCAAAGCGATGTTTTTGATGGTTACAAGATTTTTGAACACATATTGATTACACTCTACCCTGAGGAAAAACCTTCATTTGATTTTTTAGTTGAAAGCATCAATACAGCAAGAGGGGTTGTACGTAAAAAATAATCTACACTCGCCCTGCATAATTGCACAACGAGTGACGAGTATTGCGTTACAGCAACACAACTCTAGGGATGCGCTGATTTATTCAGAAAAATCGTGTTTGCCAAAATCAAAACCCAGCAAAATCAAACCCCTGGATTCCCGCCTTCGCGGGAATGACGACTTGCTCAGCGTTTCCTTAACGCAGCTCGCGCAGCAGCTCCTTCACCCGCACGCTGCGCAGCGCCACGTCCGGCAGCGGGCTTTCCACCTTGAGCTTGTCCTGCCCGGCCAGCTTGTAGTTGCGCTTGCTCTGGATCAGCCCGATGATTTTCATCGGGTCGATCGGCGGGTTTTTGATGAAGGTGAGCTGGATGGCCACTTCGCTGGCGTCGATTTTCTGGATGCCCAGTTCGCGTGCGGCCAGACGCAGGCGGTGGCTGTCGATCAGGGTTTTCACCGTTTGCGGCGGCAGGCCAAAGCGGTCGATCAGCTCTTCGTGGATGGCGTCGATCTCGCTGTCGTTGTCGCAGCTGGCCAGGCGCTTGTACAGCACCAGCCGCTCGTGCACGTCCGGACAGTAATCGTCGGGCAGTAGCGCCGGGCTGTGCAGATTGATTTCGGTGGTTACCCCCAGCGGGGCGTCCAGGTCGGGTTCGTGGCCTTTTTTCAGCGCCTTGACCGCCTGCTTGAGCATTTCGGTGTACAGCGAGAAACCCACCTCGTGCATTTCACCCGACTGTCCCTCGCCCAGCACTTCGCCGGCACCGCGAATTTCCAGATCGTGCATAGCCAGGTAAAAACCGCTGCCGAGTTCTTCCATCGACTGAATCGCTTCCAGGCGTTTTTGCGCGTCGCGGGTCAGCCCTTCGCCGGTCAGCAGGTAGGCGTAGGCCTGGTGATGGCTGCGCCCCACCCGCCCGCGCAGCTGGTGCAGCTGGGCCAGGCCAAACTTGTCGGCGCGGTGAATCAGGATGGTGTTGGCGTTGGGGATGTCGATGCCGGTTTCGATAATGGTCGAGCACAGCAGCACATTGAAGCGGCGCTGGTGAAAGTCGCGCATCACCTGCTCCAGCTCGCGCTCGCGCAGCTGGCCGTGGGCCACACCGATGCGCGCTTCCGGCAGCAGTTCGGCCAGCCGTTCGCGCATGTTTTCGATGGTTTCCACTTCGTTGTACAGATAAAACACCTGGCCGCCGCGCTTGAGCTCGCGCAGCACGGCTTCGCGCACCACGCCGGCGCTGTGCGGGCTGACAAAGGTTTTCACCGCCAGCCGGCGGCTGGGCGCGGTGGCAATCACCGAGAAGTCGCGCAGGCCTTCCAGGCTCATGGCCAGCGTGCGCGGAATCGGCGTGGCGGTCAGCGTCAGCACGTCCACATTGGCGCGCAGGCGCTTGAGCTGTTCTTTCTGGCGCACGCCAAAGCGGTGTTCCTCGTCGATGATCACCAGGCCCAGCCGGGCAAACTCGACGTCGGGCTGGGTGAGCCGGTGGGTGCCAATCACGATATCGACACTGCCGTCGGCCAGGCCGGCCAGCGCGGTTTTCAGTTCCTTGCCGCTCTTGAAGCGCGACAGCTCGGCAATTTTCACCGGCCAGTCGGCAAAGCGGTCGGCAAAGTTCTGGTAATGCTGTTCGGCCAGCAGGGTGGTGGGCACCAGCACTGCTACCTGCTTGCCGCCCAGCACGGCAACAAACGCCGCGCGCAGGGCCACTTCGGTTTTGCCAAAGCCCACGTCGCCGCACACCAGCCGGTCCATCGGCTTGCCCGAGGTCATGTCGGCAATCACTGCCTCAATGGCGGCTTGCTGGTCGGGGGTTTCGTCAAAGCCAAAGCCTTCGGCAAAGGCAGCGTAATCGTCGTCCGACAGGGCAAAGGCGTGGCCTTCGCGCGCGGCGCGCTGGGCGTACAGATTGAGCAGCTCGGCGGCGGTGTCGCGGGCTTTTTCGGCGGCACGCTGCTTGGCTTTTTCCCACTGCGGCGACCCCAGCCGGGTCAGTGGGGCGTTGTCGCTGGCACCGCCAGCCCAGCGCGAAATCAGCTGCAGCTGGCTGACCGGCACATACAGCCGCGCCTGGTCGGCGTACTCCAGCATCATCATTTCGGATTCGCCCTCGCCCAGGTCCATCGACACCAGCCCCTGATAGCGGCCAATGCCGTGGGTTTCGTGTACCACCGGATCGCCCACCTTGACCTCGGCCAGGTCCTTGAGCATGGCGTCCTGGCTGGCGCGGCTGCGGCTGCGCCGACGCTGGCGGCTGACATGCTGGTACAGCTCGGTTTCGGTAATCACCGCCAGCCCGGCGTGCGGGTCGATAAAGCCGCCGCTCAGCGGCGCGGCCAGCACCGCCAGCGCCTGGCTGCCGTGGGCAAAGCTGGCGTAGTCGGCCACGCCATCCAGCACCAGGCCATGTTCAGCCATGAACTGCTGCAGGGTTTCCCGTCGGCCCAGGCTTTCCGCCACAATCAGCACCCGGCCAGCAAACCCGGCAATAAACTGCTTGAGCGCGTGCAGCGGGTCGTCGGCGCGGCGGTCCACCGCCAGCGCGGGCAGCCGTGCGGTGCCAGGATCGGCGTCGCCTTCGGCAGGGAGCTCCAGGCGCGGGTAGCGCTTGAGCTCGGCCATCAGGCTGTCCGGACGCAAAAACACCTCGGCGGGCGGCAGCAGTGGCCGGGCCGGGTCGCCGCGCAGCAGGTCGTAGCGCGAACCGGCTTCTTTCCAGAACGCTTCGGCAGCAACTTGTACGTCGTGGTGCAGCACCAGCCGGGCGCTATCGCCCAGGTAGTCAAACACGCTGGCGGTCTCGGTAAAGAACAGCGGCAGGTAGTACTCAATGCCGGGCGGCCAGCACTGGTTGGATACTTCTTTGTAGATCTGCGCCCTGGAGGGGTCGCCTTCCATGCGTTCGCGGAACTGCTGGCGGAAGGTGGTCACCCCGGTTTCATCGGTGGGAAACTCGCGCGCTGGCAGCAGGCGCATGTCGCTGACCGGGTAGAGCGTGCGCTGGGTATCCACGTCAAAGGTGCGCAGGCTGTCGATTTCATTGTCGAACAAGTCAATCCGGTACGGCAGCGCCGAGCCGGTGGGAAACAGGTCGATCAGGCTGCCGCGCACGGAAAATTCGCCGGGGGTGTACACCTGGGTGACATGGGTATAGCCCGCCAGCGCCAGATCGGCGCGCAGCGCGTCCACGTTGAGGGTCTGCTTTTGCTTGAGTACAAACGTGCGCCCGGCCAGAAAACTCAGCGGTGCCAGCCGGGTCATCGCCGTGCTGATCGGTGCCAGAATCACATCGGCCTGGCCCTGGCGGATTTGCCACAGGGTGGCCAGCCGCTCGGACACCAGGTCGGCATGCGGCGAAAAATGGTCGTAGGGCAGGGTTTCCCAGTCGGGCAGCAGCAACACCCGCGCCTGAGGGGCAAACACCGGAATTTCTTCTTTCAGCCGTTGCGCGGCCTCGGCGTCGGCGGTCAGCACCAAGAGCGGTGTGCCGGGCGTCAGCAGGCCGGCCAGCAGCCGGGCGTCGGCAGAGGCGGTCAACACCCCGGTCCGCTGTTTCTGGCCGGGACGAAGTGCAGCAAAATCAGATAGGGTCATGGCTCGCTGGACCGGCAGC
The DNA here is from genome assembly GCF_002002905.1 of Aquaspirillum sp. LM1. Taxonomy (NCBI): domain Bacteria; kingdom Pseudomonadati; phylum Pseudomonadota; class Betaproteobacteria; order Neisseriales; family Aquaspirillaceae; genus Aquaspirillum; species Aquaspirillum sp. LM1. Next base: position 501,071 of record NZ_CP019509.1, read on the forward strand.
CGGGGCTGCCGGTAAGGGCATCGGGAAGCCTGGATTGTAGCCCAGCCGTCTGCCCGGCTACATCTGATTTGCCGGGAGACGGGGAACGGGCCGCTGGACGGTGGGGCGCAAGGGCAAGCCTGGGTTTTTCAGCGCACCGGCTTTCCCTTGCCTGGCTACCCCGGTTCAGTTGATTTTCAGGGACCACCACGATGGCCCTGAATCACGCCGTGCCGGCTTAACGATGCTTTTGCACATTGATCTGGCGAATGGTCCCCACATAGTTGGCCAGGTTGAACCAGTCCACAATCGCAATGTTTTGATTCTGGCTGGCCCAGTCCTCCAGCCAGGTGGTGACGTCCGGGGTGACGGTTTTGGCCAGGTTTTCCAGGGAAGAGGGATCACTGGTAAACGGCACCAGGCCCTTGGCAATCATGTCGCCATCCGGTGTCAGCAACCCTTGCAGCACAAACAGGGTATTGACGTTGCGCTGGCGCAGATTGTCGTCCATTTTCCGCTTCAGCGTGTCCAGGTGGGTGGTGTCTGGCCACGGGGAAGAAATCTGGCTTTGTGACCACAGCTGCGGATACTGGTTGACGGCGTCGGCATTGTCGTACAGCGCAATCACCTGATAGCCCTTTTTCCAGAAATCATTCAGCGTATTATCGGGGCCCATGCTGTTCGGGGCCATTTTGCTGCCAAATGCGTCAATCAGCTGCTGAATCAGCGGGATTTGGTCATTCAGGCTGTCCATATTGTACAGATGGCTGAAGTCCAGAATCACCAGTTCTTTGGGGTGTTGTGCCAAAAACGTCTTGGTCTGGTGAATCACCTCATTCATGGACGCGCCATACAGCGAATGGCAGGTGTCATACTGCTTGCCGGTGCGCACCACGCGCAGATCAAGATAGCGGATGCCGCCAGCCAGCTGGCCGGCAATGTTCTTGCCTTGCGCTTTGGCCCAGCGGGCAATCACGTCCATCACGCCCAGGCCCACCAGCGGGATGCCGTAAATGGCATTGACCCATTCGGGGATATCCTGCTTGGGGGCAAGGGTTGAGGTGGCCGAGCAGGCATAGCTGCCAGAGTCATGGGTGCCGGGCAGTACCAGCTCTTTCAGCGGGGTATTGCCAATCACCGTGGCCAGTTCGCCCATCCAATCTGCCGGGGTCCAGTGCTCGCTACGGGTCCAGGCCCACTTGCCACCGGTGTTTTGCGCATTCGGGCGGGTTTCCACCAGATGGTCGTTGTCTTTTTTGTCTTCGGCGGCGGCAAACATCCGGCCATAGCGCCGGTTGCTGATCACCATGCCCATGCCGCTGCCCACGTCCCATTTCCACTTGGCGTTTTCCTGGCCTTTTTTGATCGCCTGCAGCAAGGTGGTCACGCTGGGGTCGCATTCCACCAGGTGATCGCTGCCCTGTCGGTCCTGATCGGCGGCAAACATGAAGCCGTACAGTTTGTTCTGGATGAAGCACTCGCCACCAGACTGGTGAATGGCCCACAGGTATTTGTCGCCGCTGCCACATAGCGGGTCGGCTTCGACCAGATGGTCATTGCCTTTCTTGTCCTCGTTGGCGGCAAACAGGCGACCATACAAGGTGTTTTCCAGATAAATCCAGTCGATATGCGGATTGATTTCCGTGATGGCCCATGCCCATTTGCCCCCACTGTCGCGGCCATTCGGGCGGGTTTCCACCAGATGATCGTTGCCTTTTTTGTCCTCGTCAGCGGCAAACATCTGCCCATACCGCTGATTGGTAATCAGCAGTTCGGTCGGGCTGGCACTGAGCGTCCATTTCCACTTGCTGCTGTCCTTGCCCTTGCTGATGGCTTGAGCCAGAGTGATTACCTTGGGGTCGCATTCCACCAGGTGGTCGCTGCCCTTTTTGTCGCCATCTGCGCTGAACATAAAGCCATGCGAGCGATTCTGGATGAAATAATCGCTGCCGACCTGATGAATCATCCATTGGTATTTGTCGCCGGTTTTGCCGGTGGGGTCGGTTTCCACCAGGTGATCGTTATCAATCTTGTCGGCATCAGCAGCAAACAGACGGCCATGGTTGAAATTTTCCAGATAAATCCACTGGTTCAGCTTGATTTCCATGATGATTCCTCAGGGTGGCGCAATAATGAACAGCCGGGGTGTGTGATATTTCTTCCAGACGATGACATGAAAGCGATAGCACCCATTGCAGTGCAGTAAAATTTCAACGGGCTTTTTCTGCATTCTGTTCGGGAGAAATCCACACGGGAGGTGAAGCGTTAAAACAAGCTGAATACTACGGGTTTATTGATAACTTGCCATTACAGGGCATTGCAGTAGATAACACGCAGCCACATGGCGAAAATAAATAAACCGGAATTATTTTGTCATTTCTGGGGCGGCTTGAAGATCCGGGCGGTGTGGCGCAAGCGGGGCAATGGCTGTCGGCGGGGCCATGCTGGGGCCTGTGGTGGCAGGGGCTGGGGTCAGGGCAAGCGGTGGCGCGGACTGAAGCTTAGAAATTCTAATCATATGAAAAACGGTTCTGATTCCATATTGATGTCAGCGACCATGGCCGAGTGCCGCAGACTATAATCGGCTGAACCTTTTTTCAGGAACACGCCGATGTCTACCCCCCCGACTTTTCATTACCTGGAAGATTTTGTCGGCCACACCCCACTGGTGCGGCTCAAGCGTTTGCCCGGTGAGCGCAACAATGTGGTGCTGGTCAAGCTGGAAGGCAACAACCCCGGCGGCTCGGTCAAGGATCGCCCGGCGCTGTCGATGATTCGTCACGCCCAGGCGCGTGGGGCCATTCGCCCGGGTGACACACTGATTGAACCCACCAGTGGCAACACCGGCATCGGCCTGGCCATGGCGGCGGCAATTCTGGGCTACCGCATGGTGCTGGTGATGCCGGAAAACTCCAGCGCCGAACGGGTGGCCACCATGAAGGCCTACGGCGCAGAGGTGGTGCTCACCCCGGCAGCGGCGTCGATGCCGGGGGCCATTGACGAAGCGCGGCGGCGGGTGGACGCGGGTGAAGGGCTGTTTCTGGATCAATTTGGCAATGCCGACAATCCGCTGGCCCACTTTGAAACCACCGGCCCGGAAATCTGGGCCGACACGGCGGGCACGGTCACCCATTTTGTTTCCAGCATGGGCACCACTGGCACCATCATGGGCACCTCGCGCTATCTGAAAAGCCAGAATCCGGCTATCCAGATCATTGGCGTACAGCCGGAGCCCGGCAGCCAGATTCCCGGCATTCGCAAATGGGAGCCGGAATACCTGCCAAAAATTTGTGATTTTTCCCGCATTGACCAACTGGTGCTGATCAGCCAGGCCGAAGCCGAAGACACCGCCCGCCGCCTGGCGCGTGAAGAAGGCATTCTGGCTGGCCCATCGTCTGGCGGTGCGCTGGCGGTGGCGCTGAAATTGTCTGAACAGCTGGAAAACGCCGTGATTGTGTCGATTGTCTGCGACCGTGGCGACCGCTACCTGTCTACCGGCCTGTTTCCGGGCTAAGAGTGTGTTCAAAGAGCGGCTCACAACACCCTCCTAGTAGCCAGTCACGTTGAAACACGATGGCTCACGTTCCACGACGAACCACTCGCCGCGCCCCACCGCGTCATTCCCGCGCAGGCGGGAATCCAGGCGTGTCCACAGCGTACAGCGGGGTGAGCGCTCATCAGCGCTACCTGCGCCATGCCCACCGCGCACGCTGTGGCGCGGTCTGGGTTCCCGCCTTCGCGGGAACGACACCTGGGGTGAAACTCATGCCGAAAGCGGTCTAATCGCCTGTCAGTCGATTCAGATCATGGTGACTGGCTACTAGCGTTGTTGCACGACCTGGCAATTGTCTACGGTTGCGCGCCTGGCCAGGATCGCTGTGCTGGGTTTGGTGAGCGGCGCTGAGGCGTACTGGCGGTCATTGGCGCAATTTTTGCCAATGCATTGCGGCCCAACGCCAATACCCCGTATAATCGACGGTTTTCGCAACCCTTGCCTTCCCGCTACGCATGGCGGAAGGCTGCAATCCAAAAGGAGTTCACATGCGGCATTACGAAATCGTATTTATCGTCCATCCTGACCAAAGCGAGCAGGTGCCGGCGATGATCGAACGCTACAAGGGCATGGTGCTCGGTCGCGAAGGCAAGATGCATCGCCTGGAAGACTGGGGCCGCCGCCAACTGGCTTACCCGATCCAGAAAATCCACAAAGCCCACTATGTTCTGATGAACATTGAGTGCGACCGTGAAACTCTGGAAGAACTGGAACACGCGTTCAAATTCAACGACGCCGTGCTGCGTCATCTGACCGTCAAGATGGACCGCGCCGTGGTCGAAGCTTCCCCGATGATGAAGGAAGAAAAGGCCAAGAATCTGCTGGACAGCGCAGCAGGCACGCAAGAAGTTGCAGCCGAAGCCCAAGCCGCCGCTGCCGAGTGATTGGCACAATCGGGTGGTTCTGACCGGGCTTGCCCGTGTGCATGATGCCCTGCGCTACACCCCGGCTGGCATTGCCGTGCTGGAGTTTGCGCTGGAGCATGTGTCCCGGCAAAGCGCCGGAGGCTTTGAGCGCGATGTGCGCTGCCTGGTGCAGGCCTTGCTGGTTGGCCCGCTGGCCACTGAGCTGGCCGCATCGCTCAATGAGCGCACGGTGACCGCACAAGGCTTTCTGGCCGCGCGCAGCCTGAGAAACCCGAAGCTGGTGCTGCACATCCAACACGTTGAATTTGAAAAAGGTATTTAACATGGCACGTCAATTGTTCAAGCGCCGCAAGTTTTGCCGCTTTACTGCCGAAGGCATCAAGGAAATCGACTACAAGAGCGTCGATCTGCTGAAAGACTTCATCGCCGAAAACGGCAAGATCATCCCGGCTCGTATCACTGGCACCAAGGCCCGCTATCAGCGTCAGCTGTCGACCGCGATCAAGCGCGCCCGTTTCCTGGCGCTGATGCCGTACACCGACCAGCACTAAGATTTAGGAGCCGAGAACCATGCAAATCATTCTTCTGGAAAAAGTGGCCAACCTGGGTCAGCTGGGCGATATCGTCAAGGTTAAAGACGGTTACGCACGTAACTTCCTGATTCCGCAAGGCAAGGCCAAGCGCGCCACCGACGCCAACCTGAAGGAATTTGAAGCCCGTCGCGCCGAACTGGAAAAGCAGCAAGCCGAAATTCTGGCCGCTGCCCAGGCTCGTGGCGAAAAGCTGGCTGGCGCTGCTGTCACCGTCGCTCAAAAGGCTGGCGTGGATGGCCGTCTGTTTGGCTCGGTGGGTAACGCCGACATTGCCGAAGCCATCACCGCTACTGGCATTGAAGTGAAAAAGGCTGAAGTTCGTCTGCCGGACGGCCCGTTCAAGGCCATCGGCGAGTACGAAGTGGAAGTCGCCCTGCACCACGATGTGGTGGTGAACATCACCGTGACGGTGGTGGGCGCTGCTGCCTGAGTATTGCGCAGTGGAAAAAAGAACCGCCGGCCTGTGCTGGCGGTTTTTTTATGGGCGGGCCGCTGCCCGTGCCCCTCTGATGGCCGGCGCGTTTTCCCGCAAGCGGCTGCCAGCGTGTGCCACAATGCCGCCATGGGCGTCTCCCTGTGGCTTGTTTTTTTCTGGCGTGAACGTGAATGCTGAAACGATTTTTTCTGATGCTGCTGCTGATCGGCGGGCTGGGTGCAGGCAGCACCTGGTGGGTGCTATCGCCGTATCCAGCCACCGGTTTTCCGCTGGAATTCACCATTGAGCCCAACCAGGGGTTGGGGGAAATTGCGCAAACGCTGGCGCAGTCCGGTGCCGTGCGTCATGCCGGGGCGTTCATGCTGCTGGCCAAGTTGAGCGGCGATGCCCCACGGCTCAAGGCCGGGGATTACCGGCTGACCCAGCCGATGTCAATGTGGGCGGTGATGCAAAAGCTGGCCAGAGGCGAAACCAGCTTGCAGGGGGTCACCATCCGTGAAGGCTGGACCTTGCGTCAGTTTCGTGCCGAGCTGGACCGCCACCCAGCCCTGCGCCACGACACCAGCCAGTGGTCAGACGCCGAATTGCTGGCCAAACTCAAGCTGAATGCCACGCATGGCGAAGGTCTGTTTTTTCCCGACACCTACCGCTTTTTGCGCGGCAGCAGCGATATTCTGGTGCTGCGCCAGGCGGCGCAGCTATTGCAGCGCGAGCTGGACACCGCCTGGGCGCAGCGTGCGCCCGGCCTGCCCTACGCCACCCCGTATGAAGCGCTGATCATGGCCAGCCTGATTGAAAAGGAAACCGGCCAGGCCGCCGACCGGCCCATGATTGCCCGGGTGTTTCTCAACCGGCTGGCCATTGGCATGCGCCTGCAAACCGACCCCAGTGTCATTTACGGCCTGGGCGAGGCCTTTGACGGCAACCTCACCCGCGTTCACCTGCAAACCGACACCCCGTACAACACCTATACCCGCGCCGGCCTGCCGCCCAGCCCGATCGCCCTGCCGGGCCGGGCCGCGCTGCATGCCGCATTGCATCCGGCAGAAGGCCGGGCGCTGTATTTTGTGGCGCGGGGCGACGGCAGCTCACAGTTTTCCGAGACACTGGACCAACACAACCAGGCGGTGCGCCGCTACATCCTGGGCAAGAAAGACTGATCGACCATGGCGTGTTTCATTACCCTGGAAGGCATTGATGGCGCAGGTAAAACCTCGCATCTGCCCGCCCTGCGCAACAGCCTGCTGGCGCAGGGCATCGACCCACTGCTGACCCGCGAACCGGGCGGCACCCCGCTGGGCGAACAACTGCGCAGCCTGCTGCTCGACCCGGCCACCCACGCCACGCTGGACACCGAAACCCTGCTGATGTTTGCCGCCCGTTGCGAACATGTGCATACCGTGATCCGTCCGGCGCTGGCGCAAGGCCGCTGGGTGCTGTCCGACCGCTTTACCGACGCCACCTTTGCCTTTCAGGGGGGCGGGCGTGGGGTGGATCCGGCGCGGATTGCCGTGCTGGAACACTGGGTGCAGCAGGGCCTGCAACCTGACCTCACCCTGCTGTTTGACGCGCCAATCGACGTGGCCCACGCCCGCATGGCCGGCGAGCGCGAGCTGGACCGCTTTGAGCAGGAAGCCCAGGCGTTTCACCAGCGCGTGCGCGATGCCTATCTGGCCCGCGCCGCCGCCGACCCACAGCGGGTGGTGGTGATTCGCGCTGACCAGCCGCTGGAACAGGTGCGCGCCGACGCCCTGGCCGCGCTGGCGCAACTGCTGGCGCGAAAGGGCTGCGCATGAGCCTGCTGCCCTGGCAACTGGCCGACTGGCAGCGCTTTGCCGCGCAGTTTTCCCGCCTGCCGCATGCGCTGCTGCTCACCGGCCCGGCGGGTATTGGCAAGGGCGCATTTGCCCGCCATGTGGCACAGGCGCTGCTGTGCGAACACCCACAGCCCGACCAGCGCCCTTGCGGCCAGTGCGAGGCCTGCCACTGGTTTGCCCAGCAGGCGCACCCGGACTTCCGGGGGCTGCGCCCGGACAGCGAAGAAACCAGCGACGGCAAACCGGCCGCCCGCAAGCTGGAAGTCATCAAGATTGAAGCGGTGCGCGGGGTGATCGACTTTGCTTACCTCAGCTCGCACCGGGGCGGGCGGCGGGTGATTCTGATCGAACCCGCCGAGGCAATGAACCTGAACGCCGCCAATGCGCTGCTGAAAGTGCTGGAAGAGCCGCCCGGCGATGTGGTGTTCCTGCTGGTCAGCCATGCGCTGCAAAAACTGCTGCCCACCCTGCGCAGCCGCTGCCGGATTTTTCCGCTGACCGCGCCCGATCAGGCGCAGGCGCTGGCCTGGCTCAACAGCCACGGCGAAACCGACGCTGCCACCGAACTGGCCCACGCCGGTGGCGCGCCGTTTGCGCTGGACGACGCCGCGCTACGCCCCTTGCGGCGCAAGCTGCTGGCCGCGCTGAGCCAGCCGGGCATGACCGCCATTCTGGATGCCGCCGGCGCGCTGGACAGCGCCAAACTGCCGCTGGCCGTGCCGGTGGGCTGGGTGCAACGCTGGCTGCACGATCTGGCTGGATTGAGGCTGGCGGGCTTGATCCGTTATTATCCGGATGAACGGGCCGCGCTGAATGCGCTGGCCCCCCGGCTGGACCCGCGCCGCCTGCATGGTTTTAACGAGACGCTGATGCAGCTGTCGCGCTTTGGCCACCACACCCTGAATGTGCGCATGCAGATGGAACAGCTCTTGCTGGAATACCAGGCGCTGTTTGCCGCCGCCTGACCGACTGAACACGCTGACACGAGTCCCGACATGCTGGTTGATTCCCACTGCCACCTGAATTTCCCCGACCTGATCCAGCGCATTGACGCCATCCGCGACAATATGGCCGCCCAGGCGGTCAGCCATGCGCTGGTGATTTCGGTCAACCGCCCCGACTACCCGGCGGTGCGCGAGCTGGCCGAGCGCTTCGACAATTTTTACGCCACCGTTGGCGTGCATCCGGATGTGGAAAACAGCCCGGAATTCAGCGAAGACGACCTGGTGGCCGAGGCGCAGCACCCCAAAGTGGTGGGCATTGGCGAAACCGGGCTGGACTACCACTGGTGCAAGGGCGAGCTGGAATGGCAGCGCGAACGCTTTCGCGTGCATATCCGCGCCGCCCGGCGCAGCGGCCTGCCGCTGATTATCCACACCCGCGACGCCGCCGACGACACCCTGGCGGTGATGCGTGCAGCCGGGGCCGACGCCGCTGGCGGGGTGATGCACTGCTTTACCGAAAGCTGGGAAGTGGCATCGGCGGCGCTGGACCTGGGTTTTTACATTTCGTTTTCCGGGATTGTCACCTTCAAGAGCGCCAGCACCGTCAAGGACGTGGCGCGCAAGGTTCCGCTGGATCGCCTGCTGATCGAAACCGATTCGCCGTACCTGGCCCCGGTGCCGCATCGCGGCAAAACCAACGAACCGGCGTATGTGCGCCAGGTGGCCGCACATATTGCCGAGCTGCGCGGGCTGTCGCTGGAGGCGGTGGCCGAGGCCAGCACCGACAATTTCTTTACCCTGTTTGCCAAGGTACCCCGTGGACGTTGATGTCTTGATCCTGGGCTGCGGATCCAGCTCCGGCACCCCGGCCATCGGCTGCGCCTGCCCAACCTGCGTCTCCGCCGACCCGAAAAACCGGCGCACCCGCGCCAGCACACTGCTGCGCGCCAACGGGGTGAACTTCCTGATCGATACCGGCCCCGACCTGCGCCAGCAGGCGCTGCGCGAGGGCCTGCGCCAGGTGGATGCGGTGCTCTACACCCACCCGCACGCCGACCACCTGAACGGCATCGACGACCTGCGCGCCTTTTGCTACCTCAAGCGCGGGGCGATTCCGCTGTTTGGCAGCCGCTTCATGATGGACAATATCCGCGACCGCTTTGGCTACGCGCTGCACGCCGCCGGGCCGCAATGGGACAAACCGGTGCTGGAAACCCACGCCATTGATGGCCCGTTTGCCTATGCCGGGGTAACGGTCACGCCGATTCCGGTGTTGCATGGCCAATGGCCGATTCTGGGCTGGCGGATTGGCGAGGTGGCCTACCTGACCGACATCTCGTCGATTCCCGACGCCAGCTGGCCACTGCTGGCCGGCGTGCGCCTGTTGCTGCTCGACTGCCTGCGCATGACCCCCTACCCCTCCCACCTGAGCTTTGCCCAGGCGCTGGAACTGGCCGCCCGGCTGGCCGCGCCGCGTACCGTGCTGATCCACATGACCCACGAACTGGAATACCACACCTTGAGCGCGCAATGCCCGCCAGGGGTGGTGGTGGGCTACGATGGCATGCGCCTGCACGGTTGAAGCTGTCTTTCATCCAAAATGCATGGTATGATCGATGGAAAAAATTCCATCCGCCTATTACACAGCCATTTTGCCTTGCTTTGGTCGCTTGCGTGAGCGGTTCATCCGTTTGTGGTGGGTAAAATATTCTGTGTGACACACGATTTTTTTTGAAATGTTTTGCCTGTTTCACTGATATTTATAGCGTAGTTTTACTTAACTTCGCCTGACGCTTGGCCGATAATAATAGACTTAACGCACACCCCTAACTGCCTTGGCCGTGTCTTGTCCGACCGGTCGCACAGCGCGTTTTTGCCACTGACTGGAATCCTGCATGTTCAACAGCAAACTCAAACAAGAAATCGCCAACCTGCAACAGCAAGCGCAGGCCACCGCTGCCGCTGAGGCCGCCCTGTCACGCGCCATGGCGGTGATCCGCTTTGACCGGGACGGCAATGTTCTGTCGGCCAATGAGCATTTCTTGCGCTTGCTGGGGTATCGCAACGAGAACGATGTGCGTGGCAAAAAACACAGCCAGCTGTGTAGCCGGGAAGAGGCCAACAGCCCGGCCTACCAGCAGTTTTGGGACAGCCTGCGCCGGGGCGAGCCGTTTACCGGCCAGGTCCGGCGTCAAACCGCCGAGGGCAAGGAAATCTGGCTGGAAGCCACCTACGCGCCGGTGCGCGATGGTCAGGGGCAGGTGATTTCGTATATCAAGCTGGCATCGGACATTACCGCACAGGTTGAGGCCGAAGCACGCAACCGCGCCAAGCTGAACGCCATCAACCGCGCCATGGCGGTGATTGAATTTACCCCGGATGGCACGGTGATTGATGCCAATGACAACTTCCTGAAAGTGCTGGGCTATCGTCTGGATGAAGTCAAGGGCAAAACCCATCGCCTGTTCTGCGACCCGGCATTTTCCCAGTCAGCCGAATATCAAACCCACTGGCAAAATCTGGGGCGCGGTCAACTCTTTTCCGGGCAGATCAAGCGGCTGGCCAAGGACGGCTCGGTACGCTGGCTGGAGGCCAGCTACAACCCGGTATTTGCCACCGACGGCAAAACCGTGACTTCGGTGGTGAAATTTGCCTCGGACATTACCGAACGGGTGCTGTCGCAGAAAAAAGAAAGCGAAAGCGCCCGCTTTGCCTACGAAGTGGCGCAGGAAACCGAAGCGCTGTCCAGCACCGGGGCGGATAATATCCGCAGCAGCGGCGACGAAATCCAGCAAATGGCCGGCAGCATCGAGCAGGCCGGGCAGAATGTGCAGGCGCTGGGCCAGCGTTCCGAACAGATCACCTCAATTGTGCAGACCATCAAGGACATTGCCGACCAGACCAATCTGCTGGCACTGAACGCGGCCATTGAAGCCGCCCGCGCCGGCGAGCAAGGGCGCGGCTTTGCCGTGGTGGCCGACGAAGTGCGCAAGCTGGCCGAACGCACCACCACCTCCACCGCCGAAATCAGCAAGATGGTGTCGGAAATTCAGCAGCAAACCCAGGTGGCAGTGCAAAACATGTCGGCCATTCAGGAACAGGCGTCGCAAAGTGTGGTGCGCACCCGCGAAGCCGGGGAAACCATGGGCCAGATCATGGAAGGCGCGCGCTCGGTGGTGAAGGCCATCAGCCAGTATGCAGTAGGCCAGCATGGCTGACGCCCACCCGCTGCCCGCCGACGGCATCGCCATTGCCGGCCCCGCAGAACTGCCCGCCCTGGTTGAGCTGCTGACCCTGCTGTTTGCCCAGGAGGCCGACTTTACCCCCGACCCGGAACGCCAGCTGCGCGGCCTGCGCCAGCTCTTGGCACAACCCGACATCGGCCAGATTCTGGTCTGGCGTCAGGCCGGCGTGGTGTGCGGTATGGTGTCGCTGCTGTATACCATCAGCACCGCGCTGGGTGGGCGGGTGGCCTGGCTGGAAGACATGGTGCTGCACCCCCTGGCACGCGGCCAGGGCGTTGGCGGCCAGTTGCTCGACGCCGCGCTGGCCCACGCCCGCGCCCAGGATTGCTTGCGAGTGACCCTGCTGACCGACAGCGACAACCTGCCGGCCCAGCGCTTTTATGCCCGCCACGGCTTTGCTCCATCGGCCATGCAGCCATGGCGGCAGGTGTTTGCCGGCCCGGCATAACAAGCGCTCACCCCCTCCCTGATTCCGCGTTGTGCCGCCTTGCCGTACCTTGCCGGCGCGCCCTGGTTCAGCCGCTCAGCACCCTTTTGTCAGCGGCGCTCAGCCCAAATCGTGACCTGATTCCCGCCGCACCGCGCTGCATGCCCAGCCTGCTAGCCCAGGCGATGACCCCACCGTCTGTCCTCCCGGCGAAAAATGTGCCAGAATTCAGGCCATTGGATATCAGGCAGGTTGCATCATGTTAGACCGGGACGGTTACCGCCCCAATGTCGGAATTATTCTGTGCAATGCCCGTAACGAAGTATTCTGGGGCAAGCGGGTGCGCGAGCACTCCTGGCAGTTTCCGCAAGGGGGCATCAAGCCGGGCGAAAGCCCGGAAGCGGCCATGTACCGCGAACTCATGGAAGAGGTCGGCCTGTCGCCGCACCATGTCAAGATTCTGGGCCGCACCCGCGACTGGCTGCGCTACGAAGTGCCCACCCACTGGATTCGCCGCGAATGGCGCGGCAGCTACCGTGGGCAAAAGCAGATCTGGTTCTTGCTGCGCCTCACCGGGCGTGACAACGACGTCTGCCTGCGCGCCACCAGCCACCCCGAGTTTGACGCCTGGCGCTGGAACACCTATTGGGCACCAGTGGACGCGGTGATCGAATTCAAGCGCGACGTCTACCAGCGTGCGCTGGGCGAACTGGCCAAATTTCTCAAAGGCCTCGACCCGCGCGCCCTGCCGCCTGACCCGCCCGCAGCCAGCCAGCTGGATTGACCTCCGGCCAGCCTGCTCCATCCCGCCCGCCTTGCTGTGGCGGGATTTTCTTTTCTTACTTGATCCTGCCGCAGTGGCCCCGCTTGTCAGCGCCGGGCTGCTGCAGCGGTATGGCGTGAACCCATGAGCAAATCTTACGACGAATCTTCCGTGCGTGTCCTCAAAGGCCTGGAGCCAGTCAAAGAGCGGCCAGGCATGTACACCCGCACCACCGACCCCACCCACATCTGCCAGGAAGTCATCGACAACGCCGCCGACGAGGCGCTGGGCGGCTTTGCCCGCAAGATTGCCGTCACCCTGCATCTGGACGGCTCGCTGAGTGTGGAAGACGATGGCCGTGGCATTCCGGTGGGCCTGCACCCGGACGAAGGCGTGCCAGTGGTCGAACTGGTGTTCACCCGCCTGCACGCCGGCGGCAAGTTCAATAAAAAAGACGGCGGCGCGTATGCGTTTTCCGGCGGGCTGCATGGTGTGGGCGTGTCGGTGACCAATGCGCTGTCTACCCGGCTGGAAGTGGAAGTCAAACGCGAAGGCGCGGTCTGGCAGCTGGCGTTTTCTGGCGGCGACGTGATCGAAGCGCTGCAGCAGACTGGCGCGTGTCCGCCGCGCAGCAGCGGCACCCGCGTGCGCGTGTGGCCGGATGCGCGCTATTTTGAAAGCCCGCGCTACTCGCTGGCCGAGCTGGAGCGCCTGCTGCGCGCCAAGGCCGTGCTGCTGCCCGGCGTGGCGGTCACCCTCACCCTGGAAAAAGCTGATGGCCAGCACGAGGTGCGCAGCTGGCGCTACCCCGATGGCCTGAAAAGCTATCTGGTGGAGCTGTTTGGCGACGACGAGCCGGTGGCCCCGCCGTTTGCCGGCGAAAACTACATCGGTGCCGACCACGAGCAGTTTTCCCGTGGCGAAGGCGCGGCCTGGGCGCTGGCCTGGTTTGAGCACACCGGCGGCGGCGAAAGCTACGTCAACCTGATTCCCACCGCCAGCGGCGGCACCCACGAAGCCGGCCTGCGCACCGGCGTGTTTGAGGCGGTGAAAAGCTTTGTCGATCACCACAACCTGCTGCCGCGCGGCGTTAAACTGCAAGCCGAAGACGTGTGGGGCCGGGTGCGTTTTGTGCTGTCGGCGCGGGTGCTCGACCCGCAGTTTCAGGGCCAGACCAAAGAAAAGCTCAATAACCGCGACGCACTCAAGCTCGTCTCCAGCCTGGTGCGCGACCCACTGGAAATCTGGCTGAACGCCCATGTCGATGACGCACGCAAAATTGCCGAACTGGCCATCCGCCAGGCGCAAAGCCGGCTGAAGTCGGTGAAAAAAGTGGAAAAGAAAAAAGGCTCCGGCGTGGCCGTGCTACCCGGCAAGCTGACCGACTGCGAAAGCGAAGACATCCAGCGCAACGAGCTGTTTCTGGTGGAGGGCGATTCCGCCGGCGGTTCGGCCAAACTGGCCCGCGACAAGGAATACCAGGCTATCCTGCCGCTGCGTGGCAAGGTGCTCAACAGCTGGGAAACCGACCGTGACCAGCTGTTTTCCAACGCCGAGATCCACGACATTGCCGTGGCCATCGGCGTCGATCCGCACGGTGCCAGCGACAGCCCGGACCTGTCCGGCCTGCGCTACGGCAAGATTGCCATCCTGTCCGACGCCGACGTGGATGGCTCGCACATCCAGGTGTTGCTGCTCACGCTGTTTTACCGCCACTTCCCGGCGCTGATCCGCGCTGGGCATATTTACATCGCCAAACCGCCGCTGTACCGCATCGACGTGCCCGGCCAGGGCAAAACCCGCCCGCTGCGCAAGTTCTACGCACTGGATGATGCTGAACTCGACAGCATCCTCGACCGCCTGCGCAGCGAACAGGTGCGCGACGGCAGCTGGAGCATTGGCCGCTTCAAGGGCCTGGGCGAGATGAACCCGGAACAGTTGAAAGACACCACCATGCACCCCGACACCCGCCGGCTGAGCCGGGTGGTACTGCCCAGCCACGATGGCACCGATGCAACCTTCACCATGCTGATGGGCAAAGGCGAAGCCGCCAGCCGCCGGGCATGGATGGAAGAAAAAGGGAACTCGGTGGAAGCGGATGTGTGAGTGAGCCGGTGCGCGGCAAGCCCTGCCGTTCCCGTTCAGGGCGGGGAAGGATAGCGTGGACGGCGTAGCTGCCTTTTCGGCGGTCAGTGTGGCATCTGCTGCTGGCGGATACTCTCGATGGGGGTGACCGCTTCTGGCGAAGCAGGACGGCGACCACAGCACGTCACCCCATTGCTTCCAAAATTCGGCACACTCAATCCACTGGATTTTTGCCTTGTGGTGGAAACGCCAACCTACCCAGCAGGGCCACCAACCCGTCGGCCAGGCTGACGCGCCAGTGTTCATAGCCATGTGCTGCCGCGTATTCACGGTGGCCCACCGGGTAGCCCTTGGCGCGCAGCACATCGCGCAGGTGGCGGGTGGCATCGCGGATGCCGACCGCGCCCAGCCGACCGGTTTCAAACAGGCCGGCTTCCAGCTGAAAACGCAGTGGCAGGCGGGGGGATTCGGCCAGGCGACGGGTCAGCCATTCGGCTTGGGCCTCGCCTTGCACAAAATGGCCGGCGTGTTCCCAGCCGGGTGCCCACCAGAACGAGCCAGACTGGCTATACACATTGCCAAACCATTCCGGGTGCGTGAAGCCAGCCCAGACGGCGGCCAGCCCGCCGTAGCTGGCCCCGGCAATCACCGTGTGGGCCGCCGGGGCAAACACGCCGCGTGCCTTGGCCCAGGGCATCAGCTCTTTGGCCAGAAACCGGGCAAATGCCGGGTTGGGCGGCAGTTCGGCGCTGCGGCTGGCTTCGCTGGGATTGTGAATCAGGATGGCGGCCAGCGGTGGCAGGCGGCCAGCGGCCACCAGGTTGTCAAGCATGGTGGGGGTGGGCACCACCGTGCTATAGCTTTCACCATCAAACAGTACCACCAGCGCCTGGCCCTTGCCGCCAGGACGGTAGCCTGCCGAGCGGTACAACTGAATGCGGCGCTGATTGCCCAATGCCTGACTGGCCAATTGCAGGGTTTCCAGCGTGCCGGCAGCCACACCGGGGCGCGGTACGGTCCAGTGCGCGGATGGCGCGTCGGGGAGTTCCAGCAATGAATAGCCGTCGTAGCGGTCCAGTGGTTTGTCCGGCATGCTGCGCGGGTTCAGCGGGTCGCGCTGGGCGGTGGCCAGAATGGCGCGGCGGCGCGTGATCGGGTCGGCGTTCAGTTCCGGCACGTCAGGGGCCAGGCGGTAGGCCAGCCGGGTGCTGGCGGGCAGCCGGTAGCTGCGATACCACACGTCAGTACCAGGCAGAAGGTGCAGTTCGTCATGGTCGGCAGAAGGCCCGCCATGCAGGCGCACGCCATGCTGCGCGCCACGCCAGACAAAAGTCACCAGCCGTTCGTCGGCGGCCAGCGCCGGGGTGACGCCTGTGGTTTCCACCAGCGGTGTACCGGTCTGGGCCAGTTCGCGCCAGAAGGCCGTGCTATCGCCGGTGTTCAGCACGGCTTGCAGACGGGGGCTGTCGGGTCGTTCTGTCGGGCGGGTCTGTGCGCTCAGCGGTGTTTGCCGGGTGATGTCCAGCTGGTAAGCACCGGCCTGCGGGGCTCGCACGTCCAACTGGTAGGGGCCGGCGTCGCCAGCCACAAACATGAACGCCTCCTGTTCGCGCTGGCCTTTGCCCAGCACCCGCACCCGCTGGCCCTGGCCATCCAGCAATACCAGGCGCATGCCTGCACCGTTCAACTGGCCTTGCACATACTCGCCGGGTGCCAGGGTCAGCGGGTGGGTGCGGTGCTGGCCAGCGTCGAGTGTGCCACTGAATTGCACCAGTGGGGCGGGCTCAGTTGGGGCGGCGTGGGCGCTGCCCAGCCACGGGAGTGTCAGCCACAGGCAGCACGCGAGGCGCGCCAGCAGGGTCATGGTGATGCGTGTTGTCATGGTGTCATCCTTTCAGTAGCCATCCGCTGGTCAGTAGCCATCCGCTGGCCAATAGGCCGGCACACAAGCTGCCCAGCCCTAATTTGGGTGTCCAGCGGGGCCGGTAGGCGAGCACACACACCAGTGTCATGCCTGCCAGCGCCAGCGCCCCTGGCCACAGCGCCAGGCCAATCGGTC
This sequence comes from Aquaspirillum sp. LM1, assembly GCF_002002905.1. Classification (NCBI taxonomy): domain Bacteria; kingdom Pseudomonadati; phylum Pseudomonadota; class Betaproteobacteria; order Neisseriales; family Aquaspirillaceae; genus Aquaspirillum; species Aquaspirillum sp. LM1. The sequence goes on from NZ_CP019509.1 coordinate 517,838, forward strand.
CGCCCCAGGTGTATCCACCCGGCCCACTGGCCCCGGCGAGCAAGAGCCAGCCCAGGCCGCGCAAGGCGCGTTGGCAATGGGGGAATAAGGGGGTGGGAACACACTGCCGCCAGTAGCGGGGCAGACCCAGGCACAGCGCGGTCATGGCGGCGTAGGCCAGTGTCAGGCTGGCAAGGGAGGTCAGGAGCAGCATCATGCGGCGGCCTTGTTCAGAAAAACCGGGGCGTGGCCTGCGTGCGGCGGGCGCAGCCGCCACGCCAGCCAGCTTAGCGCCAATGCCAGCAGGACGGCCACGGCGTCTACCCCCTGTGCTATTGGATCGGACTGCTGGCCAGTGGCGACATCCAGCAGCGGCAGCAGTCCGCACAAGGCGGCGGCCAGGCTCACTTGTTCAAACCAGGCGCGCAGCGGTGGGCGCAGCAGGGCATGGAGCAGGCTGAGCGCCCACACGGCAAAAAATCCGCCCACTTCGGCGCTGGCGCGGGCCTCCCAACTGGCCGGCAGCAGCCGGTTGCTCCACAGGTAGGCGGCGCTGGCCAGCACAATGCCGGCAATGGCCGCCACATTCAGCGCTTCAATCAGCGCATGAATTTGCGTGGTGGCCGCCCCAAATGCCTGGCCGCCGCGCTTGCGCCGTTTGATGGTGTACAGCACCAGCCCGCCGGCCAGCAGCGCGCTGGCCGCCAGCCCGGCCAGAAAGTACAGCGCCAGCGCCGGATAGCCGCCAAACTTGACGATATGCAGCCCCACCAGCGTGCGAAACAGGTAGGCCATCGGGTTCCAGTCGGTTTGCACCCCGCGCAGTGCGCCACTGGCGGCATCGTAGCTGACATGGTCGGCCACGGCTCCCAGCCGGTCGTGGATGTGCCGGCTAAAGCGCACCGTGGCAGCGGCATCGCCTGGGGCGCGCACGCTGATCTGGCTGAGCATGCCCACCCCAAAGCGGTGTTCGGCCTGTGCGGTGAGCCCGGCCAGCGCTGGCAGGCTGGCCGGCTGGCCCAGGGGTTTGCGCTCAAAGTTTTTCACCACCTCGGCACGCGCACCGGATTTGCCGTGATACAGGTGGGTGGTGGCGGCGGGCAGGTAGTCGTCCACCAGCATGATCACCCCGGAATAGCTGATCATCAGCAAAAACGGCAGGCTGAGTACGCCCAGCACCGTGTGCGCATCCAGCCAGGCGCGCTGCGAGGAGGCGCGTGGGCGGAAGGTGAAGAAATCCTGAAAAATCTTTTTGTGCAGCACAATGCCGCTGATCAAGCTGGCCAGCATCACCAGCCCAGCCACGCACACCAGCGCCCGCCCCACTTTGCCGGCGTCCAGTTCCGCATGAAAATGGGTGAAGAAATGTCCGCCTTCGGTGGCGCGCACGCGCAGTGGTGCGCCGGTGCGCGGGTCGAGGTATTCACGCTGTAGCGCGCGTGGGCTGCCCCAGCCAATGTGCAGCGCCGGGTTGCGAGCGTCCGGCAGGTCGATCTGCCAGCCAGGCGCACCGGCGGCCACCGCTTGCAGGCGCGCTTGCGCCAGCGTGCTGGCCTGGACGGCGGGCAGCACACGCGTGTTGGCCTGGTGCAGTTCCGGGCGCATCCAGTGCGACAGTTCTGGCTCAAATACCGCCAGCGTGCCGGTAAAAAAGATTGGAACCAGCAGCCAGCCCAGCAGCAACCCGCCCCAGGTGTGCAGCCAGGCCATCGATTGGGTAAAGGTTTTTTTCATTTGATTTCCCGCAGCAGCAGGCTGGACAGCACCCCGGCCAGCGCCAGCAGCAAGGGCACGCCCCAGGCTCGCGCGCTGGTTTTGGCGGCAAATGCCCACAGCAGGGCCGATAACAGCGCCAATGGGGTGAGCAGGTGGCAGAGAAACCACACACTGGCCCGCGCCATGGGCAGTAACGTTGCCAGGGTGAACGCCAGGCTCCAGGCGGCCAGATAGCCGCCTATGGCAGCGGCCAGCACACGGGAAAGCACAACAGGCCAGGTCAGGGGCATCGCAACATCACCAAATGGTTCAGACAGGCATGCCATGCCCCCAGGGCACCAGACAGGTCAGGTGTCGTTGGGGCATGGATGGGTTAAGGATGTGCCGGTTTGTTCAGAGGCTTAAAAATCAGCCGACAGCGACACAAAGTAGCGGCGGCCATCTTCATTGAAATCGGTAGACTGGCTGCGGTTGTCGTTTTGGTCAGTGAGGTTCAGCACCCCGGCGCGCACGCTGAAATGCTTGTCGATGCGGTAGCCCACCGACAGGTCCGCCACGCTGTAAGCCGCTTTGGTCAGCATGTTTTGCCCGTTGGCCGGCACATTGATGTATTGCAGGCCGGAATAACGCGCCGTGGTGTTGAAAGACCACTGGTCATTGGGCTGCCAGTCCACGCTGATATTGGCCGCGTGCTTGGGCCGGTAGGTCAGCGGCAGCTTGCTGCTGCCACTGGTGTTTTTCGCATCGGTATAGGTGTAGTTGGCGCTGAGCTGCCACTGGCGGTTCAGCGTGAGGCGCCCGCCTAGCTCCAGCCCCTTGCTGCGCACGCTGGCAATGTTCTGGTAAGCGAAGATCGGCCTGCCATCGGGCAGATAGCCCACAAAATTGCTGTAGCTGGGGGCCAGGGTCCGGTTGGCGGTGCGGCTGTCGATGCTGATCATGTCTTTCAGCTGATTATCAAACAAGGTCAGCCCGCCGCTGATGCCCGCGCCCTCGTAACGCACGCCGATTTCCTTGCTGGTGCTGGTTTCCGGCTTGAGTTTGGGGGTGCCAACAATATAGCAGCCTGCCGTGGCACTGCCGCACGACACCGACCCCCAGTTGGGGCTGCCCTGCAGCAGGGTGGGCGCGCGGAAGGCTTTGGCCCAGCCACCCTTGAAGCTGATTTCCGGCGTGGCGTGCCACACCAGATAGGCGCGCGGGCTGTGATGGCCGCCAAAGTTTTCGTGGTCGTCGTAGCGGTTGCCCACCGTCAGCTTGAGGGTGTCGCTGAGCTGGAACTCATCTTCCACAAAAAACGCCCGCTGTGACACTTCGGCATGGGAACTGGCGCGATAGCTGGCGGTACCAGGCCAGCCGGTGAGGTTGGTCGGGTCGCTCAGTTTGTCGCGGCGCAACTCGCCGCCCAGGGTGATCATCTGCCGGGCGCTGTCCCACGGCAGCATCAGCTTGCCGTCCAGGCTATGGCTGTCGGCCACGTTTGGATTGCTCTGGCCGGTAATCATGCCCACCCGGTTGCGGGTGCGATCCAGGTTCAGCGTCACATCCGAGGTGGCAAATCCGTAACGGCCATGGTGGCTCAGCGAGGTGGCCTGGCGTTCCAGCACAAAACCACTATGGTTGCGTCGGCTGTCGTCGTGGCTCAGCTTGATTTCATGCTGGGCATGGGGCGTCCAGGTGAACAGTGCGCCCAGTTGGCGGTTATCCAGCAATTGCAGGCCGGGCTGGGCGCTTGCCCCTGGCGTGGCCGGGGTGTTGATGGCACCATCCGGCTCGCGGTGATCGTGGCTGGCGGTCAGACGCACCCCCAGCACATCGGCAATCAGCGGGCCACTGGCGCTGACGCTGACCAGGCGAGAATCGCCGGCTTCACGGTTTTCCTGCAGCACCAGATCCGTCCGTGCCGATGCCCGCCAGGTTTTGCCCACTTTACGGGTAATCACATTGACCACACCACCAATGGCATCCGAGCCATACAGCGACGACATGGGCCCGCGCACCACTTCAATACGCTCGATTTCCGACACCGGCACCCAGCCAGTGTCGTAGTCGTTGCCCCGGAACATGGCGTTGGTGGAATTCACCCGCTTGCCGTCAATCAACATCAGCGTATACGCCTGGCCCAGGCCACGAATTTGTACCCCCGGCACCTGATTGCCACTGCGCGACAGGGTGACCCCCTCTACCGTGCCCAGCAGCTCGGCCAGTTCCTGCACCGGGCGTTTGGCGATGTCTTCGCGGGTAATCACCGACACACTGGCTGGCGCGTCGCGCAGGGATTGTTCCACCGACGAAGCGGTCACCACCACTGGCTTGAGCGTGGCTTCCTGCGGGTCGGCGTGGGCCAGCCCTGGCAGAGCCAGCAGCCCGCACACCAGCGTGGTCAGTGGGCGACGGGGAAAACAAACAGACGTTGACGGCATAGGGCTCTCCACAAGCACTGCAACAGCGGTTAAAATCAAATGCAAATGGTTATTATTAACTAGTCGTGGAGTATGCCAGCCATTCCGCGCGTCAACCTATGCCGGAGCAAGCAAAATGTATGAATCCGCACCTATTGTGGTCGCCCCCGGAACTTCTGGCCCATGGATTACCCGTGCCGAGCTGGAACAGTCGGCCCAATTGTTTGGGTCGGATTACCGCTTTGAAGGCGAAGCGCCGCAAGCGCACCAGGCCGTGCTGCAGGGGCAGTTCAACAGCGTATGCCTGCGTCCCGGCCTGATGCTGCACGCCGCCCAGGTGCGTGACCTGCATGATTTGCGCACGCGCAATATGCTGCATCACCCGGGCATCAAGATTGTGCTGGTGGTGGATGGCGCGACCGATGTGGCGTTTGATCAACGTCGTTTTCAGCTCGGCCCGCACAGCCCGGTGCGCGACGCACGCGACCAGGGCATGCTGATCAACCTGACTGAGCCAGCATGCTTTTGCCGCCACTGGCAGCAAGGCCGGCACGAACGCAAAATCAGCCTGACCCTGACCCCGGATTGGCTGGCGCAAGGCGGGCTGGCGCATGCGGCAGCGCTGGCGCGCTTTGCCAGCCAGCATCTGAACAGCCGGCCCTGGCGCATTGCCCCGCGCGCGCGTTTGCTGGCGCAACAGATTCTGGCCAGCAAAGCCAGCAGCCCGCCCGGCCTGCACCGGCTGCAGCTGGAAAGCCAGTGCCTGGAACTGGCAGCGCTGGCGCTAGGCGCGCTGGAGCACGACAGCACCCCCAACCGCGCAGGCACCCGCAGCGGCGACGTACGCCGTCTGGCCCGGCTGGAAGAACTGCTACATCAGGACAACCCCGTGCCGCTGTCCATGGCCGACATTGCCCGCGCCGTTGGCAGCAACCCCACCAGCCTGCAAGCACTGGCGCGCCGCGCCTGGGGCATGAGCGTATTCGAGCGCCTGCGTACCATCCGCCTGGAAAAAGCCCGCGCCCTGCTGCTGCGCGGCGGTGCCGTGGCGCAAGCGGCAGAACTGGCCGGCTACAGCGCCGCCAGCAATTTTGCCACCGCGTTTCGCCAGCACTATGGCGTCAGCCCAAGCCGGGTGCGCGGATAAGACAACGCCCCTGGGCACTGTGCTGGCCGCCAGGGGCGTGGTTTTTCTTTCAGTCAATTCAGCGGGCTAAAAGCCGCTAACACAACTCAGCGCAGCGGTCCTGGCTAGTCGTCAGTCACCCTGATATGAAGCGACCATTGGCACAGATACCCAGCATCAGCGCGCTCGCCTGCACACGGGTATTTCAACGGGACGGCGACTCGATCGCTTTCGGCTGAACTTCACCTTAACGTGTCGTTCCCGCGCAGGCGGGAATGACGCGGTGGGATACGGAGGGTGGTTCGCCGTGGCAAAGTAAGACTATGTTTTAAAAAAAATTAAACCGAGATACCCAGCATAAACGTGCTCGTATAAACCCTTGTGTTTCAACGTGACTAACGACTAGTAGCCAGTCACGTTGAAACACGATGGCTCACGTTCCACGACGAACCACTCGCCGCACTACACCGCGTCATTCCCGCGCAGGCGGGAATCCAGGCGTGTCCACAGCGTACAGCGGGGTGAGCGCTCATCAGCGCTACCTGCGCCATGCCCACCGCGCCCGCTGTGGCGCGGTCTGGGTTCCCGCCTTCGCGGGAACGACACCTGAGGTGAAACTCATGCCGAAAGCGGTCTAATCGCCTGTCAGTCGATTCAGATCATGGTGACTGGCTACTAGGTGTAGTACACAGCAGTAGTCACACCACAACGCCAGGAGAGCTTGCTGAGCAGCTCGAAAAGCAACACCCAGCACCATCGTCCATCTGGGGTGTCTAGCGTGGTTTAGCGCATGCATGGCCGTGATGCCAATCAGGCCAGAACGCTGTGCTGCACACGCTGGCAGCGGCCCCATTGCCGGAGCACATTCCCTTCCCCAGGGGTTTTCTGCCAGAATTCAGCCTTCATCCCACCCCAATCCACGGATTCGCCATGAGCTACACCGTCTTTGTCGATGGCCAGGAAGGCACTACCGGCCTGCAGATCAACGAATACCTTGCCCAGCGCAGCGATATCGAACTGCTCAGGATCGATGCCGACAAGCGCAAGGACCTGGCCGAGCGCAAGCGCCTGATCAACGAATCCGACGTGACCTTTTTGTGCCTGCCTGACGACGCGGCCAAAGAATCGGTCAGCCTGGTTGACAACCCCAATACCTGCATCATCGATGCCTCCACCGCGCACCGGGTCAACCCGGACTGGACCTTTGGTCTGCCGGAACTGGCGGCTGAGCAGCGCGCCAAAATCCGCGCCAGCAAGCGGATTGCCAACCCTGGCTGTCACGCCAGCGCCTTCATTCTGGCGCTGCGCCCACTGGTGGCGGCTGGCCTGCTGCCGGCCAGCACGCAGATTGCCGCCAATTCCATCACCGGCTATTCCGGCGGCGGCAAGTCGATGATTGCCCACTACCAGAGCCCGGAACGCATCGACGCCCCGCGCCCCTACGCGCTGGCGCTGGCGCACAAGCACCTGCCGGAAATGCAGGCGTACACCGGGCTGAACGTGGCCCCGATTTTTCAGCCCATCGTTGGCCCGTTTTACAAAGGCCTGGCACTGACCGCCTATCTGCATCCACAGCAGTTCAGCCGCAGCGCCAGCCCCGCCGACGTGCAGCAGATTCTTGCCGACTACTACGCGGGCGAGCCGTTTATCCACGTTCAGCCGCTGGACCTGGACGCCACCACCGAGGGCGGGTTTTACAATGTAGAAGCCAATAACGGCAGCAACCGGGTAGACATCGCCGTGTTTGGCAACGCCGAACGCATGCTGCTGATTGCCCGCCTGGATAACCTGGGCAAGGGCGCATCCGGTGCGGCAGTGCAGTCGATGAATGTGCATCTGGGGGTGGAAGAAAGCCTCGGCCTGGTGTAAGCCGCTGGTGTCACGCGCGGTGTCTCACGCGCCCTGACCTTACCGCCCGTTGGCGGATGGGTCAGGGCGCGTTTTTTATTGATGCTCAAATACCTGGATAACAGCACGCTATTCACCGCAGATTGTGCGGTGAATATGGACGCATTCGCCGCAGCGCGGGCATACTCGGGTGATGGACACAGACACCCCACTATATATCTGGCAAGCCGCCGACTGGCCGCATTGGCGCTACGACCTGAACGCCTTGGCCGCGCCGCTGGCCGAAGTCAGCCACGCGCAAGGCGTGCTGCTGGGCCGGCTGGCCGATGTGGGCATGGATTGGCGTGACAGCGCCAGCCTGGCGGCGCTGACCGACGAAGTGCTGCACACCAGCGCCATCGAAGGCGAGCTGCTTAACGTCATGTCGGTGCGCTCCTCGCTGGCGCGGCGGCTGGGCGTGGACATTGGCGCGCTGGCCCCCGCAGACCGACAGGTGGAAGGCGTGGTGGAGCTGGTGCTGAACGCCACCCGCGACAGCCAGGCGGCGCTGACGGCCGAGCGGCTGTTTGGCTGGCATGCGGCGCTCTTCCCCACCGGTTATTCTGGCCTGGCGCGCATCAACGTGGGCGGCTGGCGCGATGACGCCGACGGGCCGATGCAAGTGGTGTCCGGCGCGCTGACCCGCCCGCGCGTGCATTTTCAGGCACCGCCCGCCCAGAGGCTGCCCGCTGACATGCAACGCTTTCTTGACTGGATCAACGCCCCGGCCAAAGAGCCCGCGCTGATCCGCGCCGGGCTGGGCCATTTATGGTTTGTCACCCTGCATCCGTTTGACGACGGCAACGGCCGCCTGGCGCGCGCCATCGGCGAACTGCTGCTGGCCCGCGCCGACGGCAGCCCGCAGCGCTTTTACAGCCTGTCCGCGCAAATTCAGCGTGAACGCAGCCACTATTACCAGATACTGGAAGCCACGCAAAAAGACGGAATGGACGTCACCAACTGGCTGCTGTGGTTTCTTGCCGCCCTGCACCGCGCCATCCAACACGCACACACCACCCTCGACGCCGTGCTGGCCAAGGCGCGCTTTTGGCAACGCTTTGCCAGCACGCCATTCAACCCCCGGCAAATCAAACTGCTGAACCGCCTGCTGGATGGCTTTGACGGCAAACTCACCACCCGCCGCTGGGCATCAATGGCCAACTGCTCGCAAGACACCGCGCTGCGCGACATCAACCAGTTGGTGGCATGGGGCGTGTTGCAGCGCCTGGAAGGTGGGGGGCGGAGTGTGGGGTATGGGGTGAATGGGTAGAAGGCTGAGGAGCAAGGTGATTGAACGGCTGGCCGAGGACCTGTGCTTGGCTTTTCCTAATATGCGTACTTTTACCCATGCCTACCCGGGTAATTGTGCAAGGGGCGCTTGCACAATTACCCGGGTAGGTGTCTTGGCACAATCAAACCAGAGAGAGTCCATGGTTCTTGAGATCGTCCTCCATCTATCCCCATGTTTATTTTAAAAATTTACTTGCAGTGAAATATTAAAAGGATGCTGAAAATATACCCGCCGTAAAGATATAAATCTAAGTTGTTGAATTTTATGTGTTGTGCTGTTGTTAAGGATGCGCTGAACAAATCGTCATTCCCGCGAAGGCGGGAATCCAGTAGTTTGATCTTGCTGGGTTTTGCTTTTGGCAAACACGATTTTTCTGAATGAATCAGCGTATCTTTAAGTGCAGTTTTTGAATAAAAGTATATCCTTAATGGATTGGTGTGGCGCAAATTTAGTGAAAAATAAAAATTAAGTAGTAGACTTGTGCTAAATGGCAATGTTATCATAAGTACGATAAGCCTCATGGTTTGTTATGAGGGATTTGTCGATAAAATAATTGATTTATATAAATTTTGCCTCTGGTCTAGCCGTATAGGCACACTTAGAAAGTCAAATTCAACCAAAATGCAATAGCAGTTTTAAAAAAACTGTGCCTAAACACCAGGGCTTCCGCACTCGGAATGAATAGCCGACAAACGACATGAGCTAATGTTTGCACCGGCTGAGAACTTGTTGTTCACTATCAGGCTTTGCCCAAGCCCAACGTGAGCACCGCCGGAGTCAGCCTGATGCAAGCCCTTGAACATATTGATGATCCACGCAGCCCCAGTAACGGAACGCGTCATGATTTCCGTGAACTCCTGGTGGTGGCCATCTGCGCGATGTTGTCGGACAACGATACCTTCGAAGAAATGGTGGCGTGGGCACGTTACAAGCAGGACTGGCTGCGAGGTTTCCTCAAACTGGCGAATGGCATCCCCTCGGAAGACACCTTCATCCGTGTATTCCGGATGCTCGATCCAAAGCAGTTCGAGCATGCATTCCGTGGCTGGGCCGGCGACATTCTGCCGGTACTGAGTCACGAAACGCTGGCCATCGACGGCAAGACCTTACGTGGCTCTGGTAGCGGTGGCGAACGGGCCATCCACATGGTGAGTGCCTTTGCCACTCAGGCCGGACTGGTGCTCGGGCAGGAGAAAGTACACGGCAAAAGCAACGAGATCACGGCGATTCCCCTCCTGCTGGAAAGCCTGTACCTCAAGGGCTTGCTGGTCAGCATCGATGCCATGGGTTGCCAGCGCGACATTGCGGCACAAATTCACCGGCAGGAAGGGGATTACCTGCTGGCGGTCAAAGGTAACCAACCCGCGTTGCAAAAGGTGGTTGAGGCGGCGGTGACCGAACTGGGTGAAGCAGCCGTGCCGTGGCCGATGGTCGAGAACAGCCATGGCCGGAAAGTGGTGCAGACGGCGCGGGTGATTCCGGCTGTAGGGCATATCGACACGACGGCCTGGCCAGCGTGCAAGAGTATCGGCGTGATCGATTCATGGCGGCAGGTGGGCGACAAGCCAGCGCAATGGGAGCGGCGTTATTACATCAGTTCGCGCGATCTGGATGGTGAGGCACTGGGGCGTGCGGTACGCGCACACTGGGGCATCGAAAACCGGCTGCACTGGGTGCTGGATGTGGGATTTGGCGAGGATGCCAGTACGGTGCGCAAGGATTACGCACCGCAGAACCTGTCGTTATTGAAAAAGATAGTGCTGAATCTGGTGCGACCGGTCCCGATGGGGAAAAACGGCAAGATGAGCTTGCGCATGAAGCGCAAGGCCACAGCATGGTCGGACGAAGAACGAGCCCGGGTGCTTTGGCTCGAATTCATATGATGTCCGAGTGCGGAGGCCCTGGCCTAAACACTAGGCGATCAATCACCATAAAATAAATGGCTTTATAAGGAGTCAATATAATGGATGCATCTACAATAGTTTTTATTCATCAGCATCTAACAGAATTTTTTCTAGACAAAGAAGATCCAATAAGTCCTTCCGGCGTGAAAGATTTTTCAACTATTGAGTCTGCTGCTGCTCGACCATTTGCAACAGCAGGAGGACAAGATGCTTATCCGTCCGTGTTTTTAAAAGCAGCATCACTTTTCCATAGCATTGCATGCAATCATTCATTTCACAATGGAAATAAACGCGCAGCGCTACTATCCACTTTGTATTTTTTGAGTGAATTTGGGTATTGGTTGGATAAGTGTAATGATGATGAAATGTATGAATTTACCCGAATGATTGCTGCGCATGAAATTATAGAAAATCGCAGAAATGAAGTCGAAGTGATTGCAGAGTGGCTAGAAAGAAACTCTCGTAAACAACAGAAAGGTGAAAAGCCTCTTAAACTTGGAGCGTTGCGCGAAGCGTTGGCTAAGTTTGGCTATAGCTTAGTAGAGGCAGGCAATATGTTTAAAGTCCAAAAAGAAGGAGCTACACTTGAGACAATATTAAAAAAAGGTGTTAGTGGTGCGGAGGATTATGACCCAACTTATATTGCGGAACTTCGGAAACGATTAGAACTGACAACTGAGCAGGGAATTGATAGCGCCAGATTCTACGGGCAAAAAGGCATTTCTGATGAATTAAATCAATTCATGCAATTACGTTTGGATGTTATGCAAAGATTAGCAAAAACATAAAATATGGGGCGATTTGCCACGCTTTGAAGAATAGCCACGTAAATTTCTTGGTGATTGCCCTATGTATTTTTGAGTGTTAAAGCTTATTTCCCTACTCCCCCTCCTTTCGAACTACCCCACCCTCCCCCCTCTGCCTCCCTCCCGCTGTCCCTCTGGCCAATGGGCGCAGCCGCGCCAAGTTCTTATTCTGTCAGGCATTCACACAGGGAGGTTTGCCCTGTGCGGACCGCGTAAGCGGTAACCCTACGGAGGCACGCATGAGCCATTTTCTCGACAGACTGAATTTTCTGGGCAAGGTGAAATCCACCTTTTCCGATGGCCACGGTGCGGTGGTGAAGGAAGACCGCAAGTGGGAAGACGGATACCGCCAGCGCTGGCAGCACGACAAGATTGTCCGTTCCACCCACGGGGTGAACTGCACCGGCTCGTGCAGCTGGAAGGTGTACGTGAAGAGCGGGCTGATCACCTGGGAAACCCAGCAGACCGACTACCCGCGCACCCGGCCCGACCTGCCCAACCACGAGCCGCGTGGTTGTCCGCGTGGGGCGTCGTACAGCTGGTATGTGTATTCGGCGCAGCGGGTGAAGTACCCGATGGTGCGCGGGGTGCTGATGCAGCACTGGCGCGAGTTGCGTAAAAAGCTGGGGCCGATTGAGGCCTGGCAGCGCATCAGCCAGACGCCGGAAATCGCCACGCAGTACAAAACCCAGCGCGGTCAGGGTGGCTTTGTGCGTGCCAGCTGGGATGAGGTGAACGAGATCATCGCCGCCGCCAACGCTTACACCATCAAGAACTACGGCCCGGACCGGGTGATTGGCTTTTCGCCAATTCCGGCGATGTCGATGGTGTCTTACGCCGCTGGCAGCCGTTATCTGAGCCTGATTGGCGGCGTGCCGCTGTCGTTTTACGACTGGTACTGCGATTTGCCGCCGGCCAGCCCGCAGATCTGGGGCGAGCAGACCGACGTGGCGGAATCGGCTGACTGGTACAACTCCAATTACCTGATGGTGTGGGGCTCGAATATCCCGATGACCCGCACGCCGGACGCGCATTTCTACACCGAGGTGCGCTATAAGGGCACCAAGACGGTGGCGGTGTCGTCGGACTTTGGCGAGATGGCCAAGTTTGGCGATATCTGGCTGGCCCCCAAGCAGGGCACCGACGCTGCGCTGGCGATGGCGATGGGCCATGTGATTTTCAAGGAATTCCACCTGGATCGGCCCAGCGACTACTTTACCGGCTATATCCGTCAGTACACCGACATGCCGATGCTGGTGATGCTCAAGCAGGATGCCGCTGGCCGTTATCTCCCGGATTACTTCCTGCGTGCCTCGCACCTAGCCGGCAATGCCGATCAGGCGCACAACCCGGAATGGAAAACCCTGGTGCTGGACGAAACCAGCGGCAATTTGGCGGTGCCCAATGGCTCGGCGGGGTTTCGCTGGGATCAGAGCGGCAAGTGGAATCTGGAAGAAAAAGCCGGCATCAACAGCCAGCCGGTGAAGGCGCAGCTGTCGCTGATTGCCCAGAGCGATGAAGTGGTGGGCGTGGGCTTCCCGTATTTTGGCGCAGAGCATGACGAACTGATCACCCGCCGGGTGCCGGTCAGACACATCGTTCTGGCCGACGGCAGCACGGCGCGGGTGGCCACGGTGTTCGACCTGATGGCGGCCAACTACGGCATTGATCGCGGCCTGGGCGGCGGCAATGTGGCCAGCTCGTATCTGGACGATGTGCCCTACACCCCGGCCTGGCAGCACAAGCACACCGGGGTGAAGCCGGAAATGGTGATTCAGGTGGCGCGCGAGTTCGCCCAGAATGCCGACCAGACCCATGGCCGCTCGATGGTGATTGTCGGCGCGGCGCTGAACCACTGGTATCACATGGACATGACCTATCGCGGCATCATCAATATGTTGATGCTGTGCGGCTGTATCGGTCAGTCTGGCGGTGGCTGGTGCCATTATGTTGGCCAGGAAAAACTGCGCCCGCAAACCGGCTGGGCCCCGCTGGCATTTGCCGGCGACTGGAACCGCCCGGCGCGGCAGATGAACGGCACCAGCTTCTTCTACGCCCACACCAGCCAGTGGCGGCATGAAAAGCTGGGGGTGAATGAAATTCTCAGCCCGACCGCCGACGGCAAGATGGCCAATATGGCGCTGATTGATTACAACGCCAAGGCCGAACGCATGGGCTGGCTGCCGTCTGCGCCGCAGCTGACCACCAACCCGCTGGACGTGACCCGCCACGCCGCCGCCGCCGGGCAGGACCCGATTACCTACGCGGTTGAGCAGCTGAAATCCGGCCAGCTGGACATGGCCTGCAACGACCCGGACAACCCGAAAAACTTCCCGCGCAATCTGTTTGTCTGGCGCTCGAATATTCTGGGCAGCTCGGGGAAAGGCCATGAGTACTTTCTCAAGTATCTGCTGGGCACGCAAAATGCGGTGATGAACAGCGAAGAAGGCTGTGTCAAGCCCAGCGAAATCACTGTGCGCCCGGCGGCACAGGGCAAGCTGGATTTGCTGGTGGTGCTGGATTTCCGCATGTCCACTACCTGTTTGTACGGCGACATCGTGCTGCCCACCGCCACCTGGTACGAAAAAGACGACCTGAACACCTCGGACATGCACCCGTTCATCCATCCGCTGTCGGAAGCCGTACAGCCACTGTGGCAGGCCAAGAGCGACTGGGAAATCTACAAGGGCTTTGCCAAGGCGATTTCTGAAGTGGGCGGCGAGTATCTGGGCGTGCAGCAAGACCTAGTGCTTACCCCGTTGATGCACGACACCCCGGAAGAGCTGGGCCAGCCGTTCGACCCGCGCGACTGGAAAAAAGGCGAGTGCGAGCCCATCCCTGGCAAGACCATGCCGAAAATGACTGTGGTCGAGCGCGATTACCGCAAGATCCACGACAAGTTCACCTCGATTGGCCCCTTGCTGGAAAAAGTCGGCAACGGCGGCAAGGGCATTGGCTGGCAAACCGGCCACGAAGTGGACGTGCTGCGCGGCCTGAACAAAACCGTGGCCAGCGGCGTGGCGGCTGGTCAGCCCCGGCTGGATACGGCGATTGACGCCGCCGAGATGATTCTCACCCTGGCACCGGAAACCAACGGCCATGTGGCGGTGAAAGCCTGGGCGGCCTTGTCCAAGATCACTGGCCGCGACCACACCCATCTGGCGCTGCCGCGTGAGCACGACAGCATTCGCTTTCGCGATGTGCAGGCGCAGCCGCGCAAGATCATCAGCTCGCCCACCTGGTCGGGCCTGGAAAGCGAGGAAGTCAGCTACAACGCCGGCTACACCAATGTGCATGAGTACATTCCCTGGCGCACGCTGACTGGCCGCCAGCAGTTCTATCAGGATCACCTGTGGATGCGTGCCTTTGGCGAAGGGCTGTGTCTGTACAAGCCGCATGTGGACCTGAAAACCACCGCCGCCATCCTGGGCAAGAAGCCCAATGGCCACCATGAGATCGTGCTGAACTGGATCACCCCGCACCAGAAATGGGGCATCCACAGCACCTATTCCGACAATCTGCGCATGCTCACCCTCAGCCGAGGCGGCCCACATGTGTGGGTGTCGGAAATCGACGCCAAAAAAGCCGGCATTGTGGATAACGACTGGATTGAAGTGTTCAACGTCAACGGCACGCTGACCGCCCGCGCGGTGGTCAGCCAGCGCGTGCCGGAAGGCATGAGTCTGATGTACCACGCCCAGGAAAAGATCATCAACGTACCCGGCGCAGAAACCAGCGGCAAGCGCGGCGGCATCCACAATTCAGTCACCCGCACGGTGATCAAGCCCACCCACATGATTGGCGGCTACGTGCAGCTGGCCTGGGGCTTCAATTACTACGGCACGGTGGGCTCCAACCGCGATGAATTCGTGATTGTGCGCAAGATGAAAAACGTGGACTGGCTGGACCAGCCGCTTTCGGAACACGCCTGACCCAGGCCGGCAGGGTGGCGGCTCGCCGCCCGCCTCCGAGACTGACGCAATAAGGAGCAAGAAGATGAAAATCCGTGCCCAAATCGGTATGGTGCTCAACCTGGACAAGTGCATTGGCTGTCACACCTGTTCGGTCACCTGCAAGAACGTATGGACCAGCCGTGACGGCGTGGAATATGCCTGGTTCAACAATGTGGAAACCAAGCCTGGCATCGGCTACCCGAAAGAATGGGAAAACCAGAAAAAATGGAACGGCGGCTGGATTCGCCGCACCGACGGCAAGCTGGAGCCGCGCCAGGGCGGCAAGCTGCGCATTCTGGCCAATATTTTTGCCAACCCGAACCTGCCGGCGATTGACGAATATTACGAGCCGTTTACTTACGACTACGAACACCTGCAAAACGCCCCGCGCATGCAGACTCCGCCGACTGCCCGGCCCATTTCGGTGCTGACCGGCAAGAAGATGGACAAGATCGAATGGGGCCCGAACTGGGAAGACGACCTGGGCGGTGAATTTGCCCAGCGCGCCAAAGATGCGCTGTTTGAAGGCATCCAGAAAGAGATGTACTCGACCTTCGAGAACACCTTCATGATGTATCTGCCACGCCTGTGCGAGCACTGCCTGAACCCCACCTGCGTGGCCAGCTGCCCGTCTGGCTCGATCTACAAGCGCGAAGATGACGGCATTGTGCTGATTGATCAGGACAAATGCCGGGGCTGGCGCATGTGCATCTCCGGCTGCCCGTACAAGAAGATTTACTACAACTGGACCTCCGGCAAGGCCGAGAAGTGCATCTTCTGCTACCCGCGCATCGAAGCCGGCCAGCCGACCGTGTGCTCGGAAACCTGCGTGGGCCGCATCCGCTACCTGGGCGTGCTGCTGTACGACGCCGACAGGATCGAACACGCCGCCAGCGTGGCCAACCCGAAAGACCTGTACGAAGCCCAGCTGAAGGTGTTCCTTGATCCGAACGCGCCGGAGGTGATTGCCGAGGCGAAAAAACAGGGCATCCCCGACGCCTGGCTGACTGCGGCGCAAAAATCGCCGGTGTACAAAATGGCGATGGAATGGAAAGTGGCCTTCCCGCTGCACCCGGAATACCGCACCCTGCCGATGGTGTGGTACATCCCGCCGCTTTCCCCCATCCAGTCGGCGATGGAAAACGGCCTGATTGGCGAAAACGGCATCATCCCGTCGGTGAAAGACCTGCGCATTCCGATTCAATACTTGGCCAACCTGCTCACCGCCGGCAAGGAAGAACCGGTGGTGAAGGCGCTGGAAACCATGATCGCCATGCGCCGCTACATGCGCAAGAAGAGCGTGGACAAGGTGGTGGACCCCAACACCCTCAAGGGCACGCACCTGAACCCGGCGCAAGTGGAAGAAATGTACCAGGTGATGGCCATCGCCAATTACGAAGACCGCTTTGTCATCCCCTCCAGCCACAAGGAGATGGTGGAAAACGCCTTCGAGGACAAAGCCAGCTGCGGCTTTACCTTTGGTAACGGCTGCTCGGATGGTCACTCCAACGAAAGCCTGTTTGGCAAGAAGAAAGCCACGCCGATTGTGTTCCACGAGATGCGCCGTGACCGTGCGCGTCAGGCGGGAGAATAAGCCATGCGTGCTCCTGCCCATCCGTTGAGCTATCGGGTGCTGTCGCTGTTGCTGGATTACCCGGAACAGCCGCTGATCGACGCCCTGCCCGAACTGGACGCCGCGCTGGCCGATGTGGCCCCCGCGCTGCGCGCCGAACTGGCACCGCTCTGTGCCCACCTGGCTGGTGCCCCACTGATTGAGCGACAGGAAATCTACGTGGGCACCTTCGACCGCCAGCCGGCGCACTCGCTGCATCTGTTTGAGCACCTGCACGGCGAAGACCGCGCCCGTGGCCAGGCGATGGTAGACCTGATCGAGGAATACCGCGCCCACGGCGTTGAGCCAGTCAGCCCCGAGCTGCCGGATTATCTGCCGCTGTTTCTGGAGTTCCTGTCGCTGTGCGCCGCCGATGAGGCATGCCGGCTGCTGGACGATGCCGTACATGTGGTGGCGCACATTGGCCGCCAGCTGGCATCGCGTGATTCGGTGTACGCCTGCGCCTTGCACGCACTGGCCAACCTGGCCAGCGTGGCACCACAGCCGCTGACCGTGCCGCCGATCCGCGACATGGACGAAGCGCTGGAAACCTTCGGCCCCGGTGCCGATGGCGTCGAGCCGCTGCTCAAGCCGGTGATGCCGCAGATTGCCCCGGTCAACTTCCACCGCACCCGCCCGCATGCCTGAGCGGCAGGCGACCAAGGAGAGCTTGCATGGATACCTTGCACCAATTTGTTTTCGGGATTTACCCGTACATCGCCCTGAGCATTTTTTTGCTGGGCAGCCTGATCCGCTTTGACCGCGAGCAATACAGCTGGAAAAGCGAATCCAGCCAGCTGCTGCACCGTGGCAGCCTGCGTCTGGGCAATATCCTGTTTCATCTGGGCATCATCGGCCTGTTTTTTGGTCACGCAGTTGGCCTGCTCACCCCGGTAGCGGTGTGGGACGCGCTGGGCGTCAGCCACAGCTTCAAGCAGGTATTTGCCATGACTGCTGGTGGCATCATGGGCACGCTGTGCCTGGTTGGCGTGCTGATGCTGCTATCCCGCCGCCTGGGCAACCCGCGTCTGGCCGCCAACACCACCTGGCGCGACAAGCTGGTGCTGGGCTGGATTCTGATGACCGTGCTGGTGGGTTTGTCGACCATCTTTGTTTCCAGCCAGCATCTGGATGGTCATGAAATGCTGTTGCTGATGCGCTGGGCACAGCATGTGGTCACCTTCCGTGGCGACGCCGCCAGCTTCATCACCGACGCTTCGCCGGTATTCAAGCTGCACCTGTTCCTGGGCATGAGCCTGTTTGTGATCTTCCCGTTTACCCGCCTGGTGCACGTGTGGAGCGGCTTTGCCGCCGTGGGTTACCTGAACCGCTCCTGGCAGCTGGTTCGGCCCCGTCGTTGAACCGCCTGCTGTGTCTGCCCTGACCGACCCATCCTCCTGATCCGCCGCCCGCCCGTCTGGCAGACACCGGCAGGCGACGTTTCTTCCCCCGGTGTTCTTTGTGGATGCCGGGGGTTTTTTCGTGGGGAGTCATGTTGTAGTGGTCTAATCTTTTCGAACAGCCCGATAGGTGGAACAATCCCACCACCCAAAGGACATCGAACATGCCACAAACCCGTCGCCACTTTGCCCCCGAGTTCAAACTCGAAGTCGCCAAAAAAATCGTTCAGCAGCAATGCAGCATCACCCAGCTCTGTCACGAACTGAGCCTTGGCGAAACCGCCGTCCGCCGTTGGGTCGCCCAATACAAAGCCGAACTCAACGGCCAGCCAGGCATCGGTCTGCCTCTGACCCCAGACCAGCAACGCATCCGGCAACTCGAAGCCGAACTGCGCATTGCCAAAGAGGATAACGAAATCCTAAAAAAAGCCTCGGCCTTGTTCGCCCGCGCTTATCGATGATGTTACCCATCGTTAGCCAACTGGACAGGGCGCACAGCAAAAGCACACTCTGCCGCGTGCTGGGCGTGAGCCGCTCCGGCCTGCATCACGCTCGCCAGCGCGGTGATCGCCCGGTGTGTGATCTGCGCACCGAAACCCTGTTCAAGGCCGTCTTTGCCGAGAACCAGCAAACCTATGGCAGTCGTAGAATGCGCAGCGAGCTGGCCAAACGTGGCTTGGCGCTTGGACGCTACAAAGTGCGTAAGTTGTTGAACGCATTTAACTTGAAAACCTGCTGGAAGCGAAAGTTTGTTCACACCACGGACAGCAAACACACGCTGCCGGTGGCGGAAAACCTGCTGAACCGCAAGTTTAACCCCAAGGCCTTGAACCAGGCCTGGGCTTCAGACATCACCTATATTCGCACGCGCAGCGGCTGGCTCTACCTGGCCGTGGTGATGGATCTGTGCTCACGCCGGGTGATTGGCTGGGCCATGGAGCCACACATGCGGGCGGAGCTGGTTTGTCGGGCGCTCACCATGGCACAAGGGCAGAGAAACCCCGCTGCAGGTGTGCTGCTGCACTCAGACAGAGGCAGCCAATACGCCAGTGCGGAATACCAGGCGCTGCTGAAGAAACACAAGATGGTGTGCAGCATGAGCCGGAAAGGAAACTGCTGGGACAACGCCCCGATGGAGCGCTTCTTCCTGAATTTGAAGATGGAGCGGGTATGGCGTAAAGATTACGCCAACCATGAAGAAGCGCGCCGGGATGTGGCGGATTACCTGATGAAGTTTTACAACCAGAAGCGTTTGCACTCGGCGCTGGGTGAGATGAGCCCGGCAGAGTTTGAAAGACAATGCCAGCTCAAACCTGCGCCTGTGCAGGCTTGAGCGGCTGACTCCCTATCGGGGTGTTCGAAAAAACTTGACCAGTACATGTGGACGTTCCCCTGTATTGCGCCAAAACATGCAAAGGCAGTACATTGGCGCGGCATCCGCGACGAGATAACGCCATACCACGCCTGAAAGACGAAGCCTCTCTATCCGCACTTCTGCTGAGATCAAACAGCTATTGCACCTGGTGGCTGAGGCTGAGCACCGTTCGCTGGCGTCGATGGTGGAAATCGTGGTGCAGGAATATGCCCGAGCGCGCAACCTGAAGCTTGATCAGCAAATGAATGCTTCGAGAAAATAAAGAAACTAGAAAAATGGCAACCACACAACAAATACAGCCATCCCCCCACGCAGCTTGGCCCTATCCTGGCGCACGCTGGTGGAAATTTGATTTTCACACCCACACTCCTGCCTCCAAAGATACCCATGCCTGGCAAAGCGCTATCGGCACTGATCAAGAGGTCACTCCGCGTACCTGGCTGCTCAAATACATGGCCGCCGGGATCGACTGCGTGGCCGTCACCGACCACAACACAGGAGAGTGGATCGATAAACTCAAAGTGGCCTATGCGGACATGCAAAGCCAAGCCAGTGCAGGCAATCCGCCTGAGGGGTTCCGTGAACTGCATGTGTTCCCTGGCGTGGAGATTTCAGTGCAGGGAGGTTTTCATCTGCTGGCCATTTTTGATCCTTCCGCCAACAGCCAGACCATCAGCGATCTACTCGCTCGGGCAGGCTACAAGGACACGCGTGGCGACAGCGATGGCGTCACCCGCGAAGGTGCGGCCAAGGTAGTGGAATGTATTTTGGAGGCCGGCGGCATTGCCATTCCTGCGCATGTGGACAGCGACAAAGGACTGCTGCAAGTCAAGCCAGACACCCACCAATGCCGCTTGGACACCAATACTGTCAAACAGGTGTTGCAGGTGCCCGGCATGCTGGCGCTGGAGTGGTCGGAAGCCACCAGCCCCGCGCCGATGGCGCTGAATGAACTGAAACTGCGCTTCGCCAGCGTGGCAGGTAGCGATAGTCATAATTTTCAGGGGAAAGGCGCACCAGGTTCGCGATTCACTTGGATCAAAATGGCCTCCCCTAGCCTGGAGGGCTTGCGCCTGGCGCTGCTGGATGGTCAAGAGGTTTCGGTGCGGCGTAGCGACGAGAGCCCGGGTTTTGCTCCCTTCAACACGCCCGAGCATTTCATCGAGTCAATTGAAGTTCGTCACGCGCGCTACATGGGCTGTGGCAGGTTGCCCGCAAGTTTGCCGCTCAACCCCTACTTCAACGCCCTGATCGGCGGGCGTGGCACCGGCAAATCAACCATCGTGCATGCGCTGCGCTTGGCCTATCGGCGCGAGAAGGAGCTCTCGTCCACCTCAGAAGCCGGGCAGACCTTCAACCGCTTCAACAAAATTGCCAAGTCCCGCAGCAATAACGAAGGCGGACTGCTGGCAGAGACGGCCATTTGCGTGCAGGTGCACCGCGATGGCACGTCCTATCGCCTGATCTGGCCGCAAAATAGTCAAGACTACGCGGTGGAGGAATGGGACGTCACCACGGGCAGCTTCAAGCCGTCGGCCAGCCAGGCCATCACCGGACAACGCTTCCCTCTGCGCCTGTTCAGCCAGGGGCAGATCGCGGCGCTGGCTGGCGACAGCCAACAGGCCTTGCTTCAGGTAATTGATGATGCTGCTGGCGTCCGATCGCAGCAAGCCGCCTTTGACGAAGCCAAACAGGCTTTTTTGGCCTCTCGCGCCCAGATGCGTGAGCTGGAAGGCAAGCTACAAGGCAGTGATGCGCTAAAGCTGTCTCTCGAGGATATTCAACGCAAGCTGGCCCGCTTTGAACAAGCCGATCACGCGGCGGTGCTAAAGCGCTACCAGCGCACAAGCCGACAAGGCCGCGAGCTGGAACATCAGTTTGCTGCCGCTGCCGAACTGGCCACCCGTTTGCAGGCATGTGCGGAGGAGCTACTGGCCGAAGACTTGCCAGAAGGCTTGTTCGACGCTGCCGAAGACAGTCAGGCGCTGGCACATGTAGCGACATTGCACGCAGCCATCAACCAGGCAAGTCAAGCGGTCGAACACGCCGCCACTACCTTGCAGGCAGACAGCCAGACCCAGCGGCAAGCACTGGAAGCATCGCCCTATTTTGCCCGGATTGGTGTAGCCAAGGCGGCCTATGATCAACTCAAGACCGACTTGCAGCAGCAAGGCGTCAGCGACCCCAGCGAATATGGTCGTCTGGTGCAGGAAAAACTGCGGCTGGAAACCGAGCTGAAGCGGCTGGAGGTTTCACAAACACAGTTGGCAGAGCTGCGCAAGAAAGCATACGCTCAACTGGATCAGGTGCAATCCGCTCGCCGCGCCATCAGCGCACGGCGCACTGCATTTTTGCAGGAAACCCTCGCAGAAAACCCTTTTGTGCGCATCGAGCTAATTCCCTACAGCCGGGATGCGCAGGAGATCGAACGTTCGCTGCGGGATGTGCTGGGTGCCCCAGACGGAAAATATGTCGATGATTTATACCAAGAACAAAATAATTTTCTCGCCAAGGGGCTTGTTGCAGACCTCCTCATGATTTCCGGCCTTTCTGCTTCCTCGGAAGCATGGGACACAGAAGCTTTTGAACAGAGCTTACAGATGCAAAAGAAACGTCTGAGCCAAGCCTGTCGTGGCAACGGAACATTTGGTGTCTGGTTCAATAAATTCCTCAAAACCGAAACTGACAAACGCCCCGAATTTGCCGACCATATTTTGTGCTGGTTTCCAGAAGATGGCCTGCAAGTGGAATACAGCCGCAAAGGGGATGGCAAAAATTTCCAGCCTATCGGCCAGGCTTCTGCCGGGCAACGCGCCGCCGCGATGCTGGCTTTTCTGCTGGCGCACGGTGACGAACCGCTGATTCTTGATCAACCCGAAGACGATCTGGACAACCATTTGATTTACGGTTTGGTGGTGCAGCAGATTCGCAGCAATAAACTGCGCCGTCAGCTCATCATCGTGACCCACAACCCCAATATTGTGGTGAATGGCGATGCCGAGCTGATTCATGTGCTGGACTTCAACCATCAGTGCCACGTCAAGCAAACTGGCTCCTTGCAGGACTCCGCCATGCGCCGTGAAGTCTGTTTGGTGATGGAAGGCGGCAAAGAAGCATTTGACCGGCGTTATCTGCGCCTGGGAAAAGAGGAATGACATGTTCGATAACGTGGCCGAGCTGATCGACAAAATTCGCCTGGGAGAAGACTCCTATCTGGAACTGAAGGAAGTCCGCTTTGCCGGGCAAAAAGTCTCAGCACCTCATAAAGACTCTCTGGCAGATGAGCTGGCGGCCTTTGCCAACAGCCGTGGCGGCGTGTGCCTACTGGGGGTGGACGACAGCCGGGAAGTGCTCGGCATTTCACTGGAACGGCTGGATCTGGTGGAAGATTTCGTGCGGCAAATCTGTCTGGACAGCATCACCCCACCACTGACGCCAGTGATTGAGCGCCTGACCCTGCCCAGCAGCATGGGCGAACAACTGCCGGTGTTAAAGATTGATGTCACCCGCAGCCTGTTTGTGCATAAAAGTCCCGGCGGCTATATCCATCGCGTGGGCAGCGCCAAGCGAGAAATGGCGCCTGACTATCTGGCTCGGCTGTTTCAGCAGCGCAGCCAGGCGCGGATCATCCGCTTTGATGAGCAGCCCGTGCCCGGCGCCGTGCTCGACGACCTTACCGACGCGCAGTGGCAGCGTTTTGCCAGCCCGCGCGTGCAAGATACCCGCGAGGTGTTGCTGGACAAGCTGGCCATGGCGCGCCCAGACGGAGATGGCGCGCTGCGCCCGACGATTGCCGGTGTATTAATGGCCAGCGCCGACCCTCGCCGCTGGCTGCCCAACGCCTTCATTCAAGCAGTGGCCTACCGGGGGACAGCGATTTTGCCCCAAGGCGACGCCACCTATCAGCTGGACGCCCAAGACATCAGCGGCCCCCTGGATGCCCAGGTGCTGAACGCCTGCCACTTTGTCCGAAAAAACATGCAGATATACGCCAGCAAGGACCAAGGCCGACATGACCTGGCGCAGTACGACATGACAGCGGTGTTCGAAGCGCTGGTGAACGCTGTGGCGCATCGTGATTACTCGATTCATGGCGCCAAAATTCGCCTACGCCTATTTGCCGATCGACTGGAGCTGTATTCTCCGGGAGCGATTCCCAACACGATGACGGTGGATAGCTTGCCCTACCGGCAAGCCGCCCGCAACGAAGCGATCACCAGCCTGCTGGCCAAATGCCAGATTCCCGAAACGGAAAAAACCACCACCGGCCGCAGCACAATGATGGACAAGCGCGGAGAAGGCGTGCAGATCATTCTGGAGCAGAGCGAACGCTTGTCTGGCCAACGCCCGGTGTACCGTTTGTTGGATGAGGCTGAGCTCCTGCTGATCATTCCAGCAGCCATGCCAAAGACTGCTCACGCATAAACACGGCTCACAAAATCGTCTTGCTGCTTGCTTGTTCTGCTCGTGTGATATGCGCAGGCGACGTTTCTCCCCCGGTGTTCCTTGTGGATGCGGGGGGGGCTGGTTCTGTGGTGGCATCGGTGCTGTGCTCCTGGTCACCGGTGCCACAATGTGAAGGCGCAATTTCAGTTCCCCACCAAAAAAATTAATATCAGTGCAGGGCTGGTAAGAGTCAGCACGAAGCCACTGATCAAAGCAAGCAATACATGCTGAGACCCACATTTTTGCCTGATTAAAGGAAGTGTCGCATCCAACGCTGTTGCGCCACAGATGCCAATCGCTTCTCGGCTAAAGCGAGACCCCAACACATAAAGCATGATAATGGCGATCATTTCCCGAAAAAGGTCTGTCAGCATGGCAATGGCACCATAGCTGCTCCCCAGTTTTCCACTCACTAAAATGCTGGATAAAGTGACCCAGCCAAAACCACTGGAAAGCGCGAGTGAAGTCAGCACGCCTTCTCCAGTGTAAAATCCAGCAATCACGCCCCCTACCATGGAGCCAATAATCACCAGCATTGGAACCCATACAAGTTCTGAAGCATGCTGCCGCCCATCAAATTCAAGCTGAACCAGATCCATGCCCACCAAAAAAATCAGTGCGTAAAGCAACTGTGCCGCAGTCACTCCATTCAACCAGAGCCCTTGATATTTGGAAGCCAAGACACCCATTGTAATCATTGCTAAAGCAATCATACAATCGCGCAATGCATGGAAAAACTGCACAGCAGGCAGCTTCACCGCAACTACAGGAGCGGTGTTGGCGCGTGGGAGTCTGATGCATAGTAAGATCAATATCCATGGCAGCAAAGCTGTCAATATGGCGAAAGTTAAAGCCGTTGTAAGCGATTTGATTAAAATTTCGCCGTCGCCTAGCGCATGGCCAAATTCCTTGCCGCAGAAAAATAACAATAGCCAAATCAGAGGCGTCAATAATTTAGCGCCATGCCGGATTTGATGCCGTGGCAGAAGTAAGCCCAAGCCATAGCCTAATGCAAGACATAGTACAATCGGAAGAATAGACATCACCATCAGTTTCATCACAAGCTCGCTTTACTTCATGGTAGATTGTAATCATGCTTTTTAATACGCACTAGGCACAAAACTATTGTGTGCCCACCATATTGTGGACATGTTTTTATTGTTATCGCCATTGATGGTCTTATACTAACTTTTTACAATGTTGCAATAAATGAATATAATGTGCTTTTAGAATTCCTAAAACAGGAATAATTTGTTCTTCAGCACAAGCAAGGCAGGAAGTGAAAGCATTAATCCATTGATTAACAACACTAAAAATTATTTCTAACAGGTTCTGTGCGTAGATTGATGTCAGCACAATCAGGAGGCACTAATGTGTCGCGTCCCGTGTGATCATATTCCAATTCGTAGCTGGCCACTCTTCTTGGCAAGAGACCTGATGCGTGATCTGATTGAGACATTGAAAGCGGAGCAATCAACATGAGTGAAGTCCACGCCCAGGCCCGAACCACCCCTCGCACGCGAGCCGAGATCAAGAACTCAACAGCATCATTGCTTGAATTGGCAAAACGCTACAACATCAGCGTGGCCACCGCACGCAAGTGGAAGCAGCGCGATAGCCAGGAGGATTTATCACACCGCCCGCACAAGCTTTGCACCACGCTGACGCCGGCGCAGGAGGCGATTGTCGTGGCCTTGCGAAGCCTGACGCTACTGGGACTGGATGACCTGGTCGCGGTGGTGCGCGAATTCATCAATCCAGACGTCTCGCGCTCTGGGCTGGATCGCTGTCTGCGCCGCCATGGCGTGGCCAACCTGCGTCAACTGCAAGCCGAGGCGCTGGCTGATGCCGGCCAGGTCCAGCCGCCGGTCAAAACCTTCAAGGATTACGAGCCAGGCTTCCTGCACATGGATATCAAGTACTTACCGAAGATGCCTGACGAGAAAGAGCGGCGCTACCTGTTTGTGGCCATCGACCGCGCCACCCGCTGGGTGTTCATGCATATCTATGCCAATCAAAGTGAGCGCAGCAGCGTGGACTTTTTAAACCGGCTGGAGCGCGCAGCACCGATGAAGATCGTCAGGTTGCTCACCGACAACGGCAGCCAGTTCACCGACCGCTTCACCAGCAAAAAACGTGAGCCAACCGGGCAGCATGCCTTTGATGTTCGCTGCACGGAGCTGGGCATTGAGCACCGCCTGTGCCCGCCGCGCCATCCACAGACAAACGGGATGGTTGAGCGCTTCAATGGCCGAATCAGTGAGGTGGTGAGTCAGACCCGATTTGCTTCAGCCGCCGAGTTGGAAACGACGCTTGAACGCTATGTGAAAACGTACAATCATCAGATTCCGCAGCGTGCGCTCAATCATCTTTCGCCCGTTCAGGCGCTGAAGGAATGGCAGAAGAAAAAACCTGAATTATTCAAGAAACGCATTTATAACCAGGCGGGACTTGACAGTGTAACTTGTTCAAGTGATTGGGCTTAGAAGTCTTGAACTATACATATTCGTTTTAGTAAAAATAAAACGCTGCCGACTAGTACTATCGCCAGCAGCGGTTAATGATGTGGCTAGCCAAAAATACCTAGCAAGCCAATTCCAGAAAGAATTAGTATAAATACTGCGGCAATTCTAGCTGGCAGTAACTGGGGCATCAAGTTGGCAGTCACAACAATACCAAGGATGATAGCCAAAAATATTGAACTATTCCCCATCACCATCTGCTCCAACCAGATTTCCACATACCATTCCTCCAATAATTCCAGCTAATGCACCAACATTATTTGCCCCTGCTGCTGTTTTTGTTAAAAGGGCCCCTGCAACCCAGCCGACCCCGGTAAAACCAGCAATGCATTGCGTCTCTGTTATCCCTCCGCTGATCAACTCAATATCTGAAATCAATAATTCACGCATGTTATCCTCCTGGAAAATTAAAATTAATGTACGGCATAAAAAATATTTAGTTTCTTTTGATTTTTTAAACTCCTCTGGTTGAGATTTAATAAAACTATTTGCATTTAAAATTTAAAATCTATGCGGCTTTTTTAATAACCTTTCAACAAGTAACGTCACCCGAGAATGTAACGGCATTTTTGATGGCTTGCTGCCGCATCATTTGTAAGGTTTGATGATCAAGGATGCGCCCATCGAAAGGTCGTTTGCATCTCATGGGGCGTACTATCGCTCACATGACGCTACTTACGGGAAAGTTAGTATGTGGTGTGGTGAACGCCATCTAGGGACGCGCTGATTTATTCAGGAAAATCGTGTTTGCTAAAATAAAAACACATAAAAATCAACCATCTGGATTCCCGCCTTCGCGGGAATGACGATTTTTTCAGCGTATCCCTAGGTTATTCAATGCTTAAGATGTCATGGGTTAGTAGCCCCTCAGCTAATGCTTGTACTTTACTTTGATGAACTGGGCCAGCTTTTTCAATTATCTGCTTAATACTCACACTACCTTCTAGAATCCAGTTCTCAATGATTTTGGCAGAAATTTCGTCAATTTTTATTGTAAATCCATTTACTATTAGCCGATCTGATCTGGGCTCGGCGCGGTAAGCTGAGTTAATGGATAAGATATCTTCTGGCCTCAGAATAGGTAAGCTGCCTCTACTAGAATGTTCTATTGCAAATGGAGAAGTCACCCGCTCTTGCTCGACTTGTACTTTTTTAAAAGCACAAATATTTTCTGGATTAAGTAACTCTTCATGGATATTTTTCAATGCTTCACGAATCTCTTGAAGGCCATCTTCTTCAAACTTTAGTGTTTTACGAAAATCTAGTAAACGTGCTAATGTGTTACCACAAGACCATGCTATATAGTCGGCTATATGCGCAGTATGAATCCCAACTGCAATATGGAAAGTCTCTTCTCCTTCTAATGGAATAGCCTCATGCCACCAGCCGCGTGGAATATAAAGCACATCACCAGTTTCTAAAATACCATCAAATATAGGGTTGACAGGGCATTCATGCTTGTATTCCTTACTTTTTTGATGAGGTAACGGCAATGGGAAAGTAGGCTCAAATATCTTCCAGCGTTTACGGCCAATCAATTGCACGGCAAATACATCATGAGTATCCCAGTGCTTAGCAAAAGTCCCCTCTCCGCCAAATGCAATGTAACCATTAGCAGCTGCTTTTTCCCCGACAAAGCGGGAAATTGACATTGTTAATTTTTGAATGAGTGGTAGTTTAATATCTAGACGATTTAAAACTAGCGTTGCCCCATTATGCAAATATGCATTGAATGCGTCTTTCACAATGCGTGAACGCTGCAAACCAATGTCTACAAAAAATTCTGTGTATTTATTTTGTGGCACTAAGCCATCTTTATACAAATGAAGCAAACCATCACTTGGATCCCATGAAAACAACGTTTCATTGATATGTTTCCATTCTATGCCGTGATCAGTAAATTCGTTTTTACAGATAAAAAGCCGTTTCTCAAAGTAGTTGCCGATAAAATCGGCTCTTGACATGCCAAAAATCATATCTATATATCCTCTAATTTATTTCTGTAAAGCTGAGTGAAAATTATCTGATTATATTTCTGTTTTTAATTAACTTATTGTGAAGAATTATTCTTGCACCTAATATACTGTATTGCTTATGGGAAATATTTGTGAAAACCATACAATGGTTCAAGTATCCATTCAATCAGGCGTCGCCTTTCCTGTTCAATGTCTGCTTCCAATGCCATTCCTGGTCGTAGCATAATCTGCTTACCATAAGCCAAAATGTACTGCGCAGCTAATTTAACTGTGACGCGATAAACTACTTCTTGGCTTATAAGCGGTGAGGCCATCGGTAGCTCATTAACTGGAATCGGGCTTCGCGCAATTTCTTTAACTATTCCATCATATTGACCAAACTTCTGATAGGGATATGCTTGATAGCGCAGGCGAACTTTTTGGCCAATTTCAATAAATCCAATCGCGCGGGATGGTAAATATAAATTAGCCTCTAATTGTGCATCTACTGGTAAAAGAATTGCCAATGCTTGCCCATTGATAGGCTGGCCAACCTGAGCTGTAATTGACGTCACAATACTATCCAGTGGTGCCGTGATGGCATAACGATCTCGTGTCTGCAACTCTGCAGTTTCTTGTGCTAACACCCCAAAATCGCGATCAATATCAGCTAATTCTTGATCCGTACGAGTAGGAATTTGGTGCAATTCATCTTAAATTGCTACTAAATTGCGCTTGAGTTCCGTATTTTGGCGCTGCAGACTGAGCAACTGTGAGCGCTGAGCTGCAACAGCATCTTCTTTTTCCTGAAGAGCGAGAGTAGAAATGAATTGTTCTTGCTCCAATTGTCTATGCTTTTGCAATATTTTAATTGCGGCGTTGACGCGGCTTTTTTGAAGATCAACTTGCTGATTATTATGTGACAATTCATTTTTTAACATAACAATTTTATTTTTCAATCCATGCTGGGCTTGCTTGGCTAATAATTGACTGGCTTCTCTTGCTCTCTGTAAGCTTATACGGCGCTGCTCAAGAGATGTGGCGTGAATTTCTCTCAAGGCAATAATTTTGCCACCATTTACTTGACTGCGTTCGTCACTAAGAACAAACAAAATATCGCCTTTGCGAACATGCTGCCCTTCTTCTACCCGGCGCTCCGAAACCATTCCTGCAATAGGTGGTATAATTCTCACCAGCCCATTCACTGGAAGTAATGACCCAGTTGCTGTGGCACGTTTCGTGTACGAGCCTAGTACCAAATAGGCAGTTATACTAGCTACGATAAATACGGTACAGGCCACAAATATCCAGCTTGATACTGGACGGATTAATATGACAGATCCGTGTTTATGTTCAGCCCTTGCATTCAAAACTTCTTTTCGAAACAATCTGACCTCCATTATTATAAGCTTATGATTTTACGCCATCGCCACGAGTGAAACATTGAAGAAACGACTATAGCATACAGACAAGAATTTAAATTTTTACCTTTTATCTTATTCTTACAAAAATTTGAATTTATTACGATATTTAATGTTTTTTTGAGTGATATTAATTAACTTAAGACTGGTTGTCCTATAGTACAATGATATTGATTTTCGTTACAATTTTCATGTGCGAATATTGGTAAGCCATTTTCCATGCTGTTGTAATAACACAACATTAATCATCCCGACCTATGCCAATCGACCCAAGCTAACAGCCCCGCCTCTTCTCCCCCAAAAGCACACCTCCCCCTCCGCCAACTGGCCAGCCTTGACCCAGGATAAGGCCGCCACTCAGAGGCGGTCTTACAGTCCCCGCTTGCTCCATCACGAGGACTGCAACCATGGAACTGATCGCGCCCGCCGGCAATCTGGCGGCGTTGAAAGCGGCGGTGCTGGCCGGGGCCGATGCGGTGTATCTGGGCCTGAAAAACGCCACCAACGCCCGCAATTTTGCCGGGCTGAATTTCACCGAGGCCGACATTGCCCAGGGCGTGGCGTTTGCCCGCCAGCATGGCTGTCAGGTGCTGTTCGCCATCAACACCTTTGCCCAGCCTGGCCGTGCGCAGGCGTGGCGCGCGGCGGTGGACGCCGCCTGCCGGCTGGGTGCGGATGCGCTGATTCTGGCCGACCCCGGCGTGCTGGCCTACGCCCGCCAGCGCTACCCGCAGCAGCGCCTGCATTTGTCGGTGCAGGGCTCGGCCACCCACGCCGACGCCATTGAGCTGATGCGCGAGCAGTTTGGCATCCAGCGCGTGGTGTTGCCGCGTGTGCTCACCGTGGCCGACATCGCCCGCTTGATTGAAAAAACCCCCGTCGAAGTGGAAGTGTTCGGCTTTGGCAGCCTGTGCGTGATGGCCGAGGGGCGTTGCCTGCTGTCCAGCTTCGCCACTGGCGATTCGCCCAATAATCGCGGCGTGTGCTCGCCGGCGCATGCGGTGCGCTGGCAGCAGCGCGATGGCCAGATGGAGGCGCGCTTGAACGGCCTGCTGATCGACCGTTACGCACCGGACGAACCGGCCGCCTACCCGACCTTGTGCAAGGGCCGCTTTAGCGTAGAGGGCCGGCGCGACCATGCGCTGGAAGAACCCACCAGCCTGAATGCGCTCAGCCTGCTGCCGCGCCTGGCGGCGATTGGCGTGCGCGCCATCAAGATTGAGGGCCGCCAGCGCAGCCCGGCCTATGTGGCGCAAGTGGTGGCCACCCTGCGCGCGGCGCTGGACGCCGCCCAGGCCGCGCCAGCGCGCTATCAACCCCATCCCGACTGGCAACACACGCTGGCCCGCCACGCCGAAGGCAGCCAGACCACGCAGGGAGCGTTTGAGCGACCATGGAAATGACCCCACCGTTTCTCATCACCCTGGGCCCGCTGCTGTACTACTGGCCACGGCAGACCGTGCAGGCGTTTTACCGCGAGGTGGCCGCCAGCGCGGTGGACGTGGTGTATCTGGGCGAAACCGTGTGCCTGCGCCGCCATGTGCTGCGCCCGGCTGACTGGCTGGAGATCGCTGCCGAGCTGGCTGCCGCCGGCAAGCAGGTGGTGCTGTCCACGCCAACGCTGGTGGAATCCGGCGCGGCGATTCAGCTCACCCACAAGCTGGCCGGCCAGGATAACTGGCTGGTGGAGGCCGGCGACCTGGGCGCCATCCGCGCGCGCGGCGGCCGGCCATTTGTGGCCGGCCCGCACCTGAACGCCTACCACGGCGACACCCTGCGCTGGCTGGCCGGCCTGGGCGCCTGCCGCTTTGTTGCCCCGCTGGAGCTCAACCGCACCGACCTGGCCGCGCTGCTGGCGGAAACCCCGCCCGGCCTGCAATGCGAGGTGATGGTGTGGGGACGCATGCCGCTGGCGTTTTCGGCGCGCTGCTTCACCGCCCGGCATTTTGACCTGAGCAAGGACGATTGCGTCTTCCGCTGCATCGAGCACCCGGATGGCCTGGCCATGCGCACCCAGGAAGACAGTGAATTCCTCACCCTGAACGGTGTGCAGACCCAATCCGGTGCCGTGCTGGATTTGCTGGATCAAGCCAGTGAACTGGCGCAACTGGGCGTGGCGGCGCTGCGGGTCAGCCCGCAATCACAAGGCACGCTGCAAGCCATCGCCGCCCTGGCCGCCGTCCGCGCCGGCCAGCCGGTGCCCAGCGTCATGTTGCCGGCGGGCATTGGCCGCTGCAATGGCTATTGGTGGGGCGAATCCGGCAACGTGTGGCGTGAACGCTGAACGCGGCATGCTTCGCCGCCAACAGAAACATGCCGCCGACACCGCCACGTCTGGCGACAGGCAAACGGCAACGCGGCATGTCTCGCCGGCGCCACGGGTTGCACGCGACCCCGTGATTTCCAATCCAGAACGCGCCACAGCGTGGCGTCGTCGCTCAACAAATGGCGGTCAACGCAATTTTATCGTTGGCGCGCCGTGGCCCCTGGCCTGGGCCCCCGCCTGCGCGGGGGCGACGTGGTGGAGGGGTGGCGCACGGCAAAGCGCCGATTGCGCCATCCGCTGTCCGTTGCGCCCCACCCCGTCATTTGCGCGCAGGCGGAAATCCAGATGCTGGCCATGTGTGCTGCCGGCGGGATGCCGCAAAGGATCCGCCGCCGCCCCACCCGATTCATGTCAAGGAGCTCACCTCATGTCTGTAGCCACTTTCGGCGCCATCGTGCCGCCGGTTTTGCTGTCTCCCCCTTTGTGCGCCGTGCTGGAGCTGGCCCGTCTGGGCCGCTGGCTGCAACCGCCGGCTGAGCTGGAAGGGCGCAGCGTGGCGCTGACGCTGACCGACCTGGGTTTGCGCCATGGCCTGTGTTGCCGCCAGGGGCGGTTTCGGCCGCATGGCGTGGCCGACGCCGAGCTGAGCCTGTCGGCCAGTCTGGCCGATGTGTTGCAGCTGCTGGCTGGCCAGGTGGATGCTGACACCTTGTTTTTTCAGCGCCGGCTGGCGATTGCCGGCGACACCGAGCTGGGCCTGGTGGTGAAAAACTGGCTGGATGCGCAAGAGCGCCCGGCCTGGCTGACCCGGCTGGCGGCGCGCTGGAGCCCAATGTGAGCGCGCCAACCGCCCCAGCGGACAAACCGCTGGTGTACGCCTGCTCGGGTTGCTCGAATGTCGCCCAGTTGGCCAATCAGCTGGCGGTGGCGCTGGACCGCAGCGGCGAGGCGCAGATGTCGTGCATCAGCGGGGTGGGCGGCGGCGTGCCGGCGCTGGTGAAGCTGGCGCAAAGCGGGCGGCCGATTCTGGCCTTGGATGGCTGCCCGCTGGCCTGCTGCCAGGCCTGTCTGGCCCAGGCTGGGGTGACGGCGGATCGGCATGTGGTGCTCAGCGAGCTGGCCATCCGCAAGCGCCATGGCCGTGAGTGCACGGCTGACGAGCATCAGCAGGCGGCGCACGCCGTGCGCGCCGCGCTAGCGCAGCTGGCGGGCGGCGCTTTGCCCACTGTTGGCGCAGGGCTTGATGGCCATCAAGCAAACACAAAATGCTGAGTTTTTCTAAGCAATAAACACAATATGTAGTGTTATGATCCCGTCCATCATCACTATCTGGAGGGTCGCGCCATGCAATCGGTGCGCAAACGGGATGGCAGCCTTGCCGTGTTCAACCGCCGCAATATCGTGCGCGCCATCGCCGCCGCCGGCCGCGCCAGTGGTGAGTTTGATCTGCCGCTGGCCGAGGCGCTGACCGACCAAGTGCTGGCCCAACTGGCCGCCGACAGCTGCCCGGATGTGGAAACCATTCAGGATCGGGTGGAAGAAACGCTGGCGCACGCCGGCCACTGGCGCACCGCGCGCGCCTATGTGGTGTACCGCGAGCAACACGCCCGCCTGCGTCAGGATTCGCGCAGTTGGGTGGATGTCGAGCACTGCATGAACGAATACCTGGAACAGCGCGACTGGCGGGTGAACGCCAACGCCAACCAGGGCTACAGCCTGGGCGGGCTGATCCTGAACGTGGCAGGCAAGGTCACCGCCAATTACTGGCTTAGCCATGTGTTTCCGGCTGAAGCCGGCCAGTCGCACCGTGCAGGGGATTTGCACATTCACGACCTGGACATGCTGTCCGGCTACTGCGCCGGCTGGTCGCTGCGCCAGCTGCTGACCGAGGGCTTTAACGGCGTGCCGGGCAAGGTGGAAGCCACCCCGCCACGGCATATGTCCGCCGCCATTGGCCAGATCGTCAATTTTTTGGGCGCGCTGCAAAACGAATGGGCCGGCGCCCAGGCGTTCAGCTCGTTTGACACCTATATGGCGCCATTCATCCGCCTGGACGCCATGAGCTACGCCGAGGTGCGCCAGTGCATGCAGGAGCTGATCTACAACCTGAACGTGCCCAGCCGCTGGGGCACGCAAACCCCGTTCACCAACCTGACGTTTGACTGGCGCTGCCCGGCGGATCTGGCCGAGCAAATCCCCTATATCGGCGGCGAAGAATGCCCGTTCAGCTACGGCCAGCTGCAAGCAGAAATGGACATGATCAACCGCGCCTACATCGAAGTAATGATGGCCGGCGACGCGCGTGGGCGGGTGTTCACCTTCCCCATCCCCACCTACAACATCACCCGTGATTTTCCCTGGGATCACCCCAACACCGACTTGCTGTTCGCCATGACCGCCAAGTACGGCCTGCCGTATTTCCAGAACTTCGTGAACTCCGACCTGGAGCCGCACATGGTGCGCTCGATGTGCTGCCGCCTGCAGCTGGACCTGCGCGAACTGCTCAAGCGCGGCAACGGCCTGTTTGGCAGCGCCGAGCAAACCGGCTCGATTGGCGTGGTGACCATCAACTGCGCGCGGCTGGGCTACCTGCACGCCGGCGACGAAGCCGCGCTGCTGGCGCGGCTGGACACCCTGCTGGCCCAGGGCCGCGACGTGCTGGAGGTCAAGCGCAAGGTGGTGCAGCGGCATATGGACCAAGGCTTTTACCCTTACAGCAAGCGCTATCTGGGCAGCCTGCGCAACCACTTCAGCACCCTGGGAGTGAACGGCGTCAACGAGATGATCCGCAACTTCAGCCATGACCGCGACGACATCACCACCGCCGCCGGCCACGCCATGGCCGTGCGCCTGCTCGACCACGTGCGCGCCCGCATTGCCCAGTTCCAGACCGACACCGGCCACCTGTACAACCTGGAAGCCACGCCAGCCGAAGGCACCACTTACCGCTTTGCCCGCGAAGACCGCAAGCGCTGGCCAGCCATCCTGCAGGCCGGCACCGATGCCCAGCCCTATTACACCAATAGCTCGCAACTGCCGGTGGACTACACCGACGACCCATTTGCCGCACTGGAACAACAGGAACAGCTACAGGGCAAGTATACCGGCGGCACCGTGCTGCATCTGTACATGCACGAGGCGGTGTCATCGGCACAGGCATGCAAAACCCTGGTGCAACGGGCATTAACCCGTTTTCGCCTGCCTTACCTGACCATTACCCCGACTTTTTCGATTTGCCCAACCCACGGCTTTTTGTCTGGTCGTCATGAATTCTGCCCCCAGTGTGATGCGGCGCTGCTGGCGGCCTGTTGACACCCGGATAAAATGGCCATGCCCGCGCCCCATCCCTCACCCGTTTTCACCCAGGAGATTGACCATGTTGTTTACTGCTTCCCCTACTGCTCACCCGTTGCCGCTGGCCGCAGATGACCCCCGGCGCACCCGCTGCGAAATCTGGACACGGGTGATGGGCTATCACCGCCCGGTCAGCTCGTTCAACACCGGCAAACAGGGTGAATTCCATCAGCGGCAGTTTTTCCGTGAACCTGCTGCCCGCTGACCCGCTGCCGTGGCCGCCTGCGCCCATGGCACAGGCCCACGCGGCAATTGGCGGCGTCACGCCATTCTCCAGCGTGGACTGGCCAGGGCAACTGGCGGCGGTGGTGTTTATTGCCGGTTGCCCGTGGCGCTGCCACTACTGCCATAACCCGCATTTGCAACAGCGTCAGGCCAGCCTGAGCTGGGCAAGTGTGCACGACTGGCTGCCCAGCCGGCGCGGCCTGCTGGATGGTGTGGTGTTTTCTGGTGGCGAACCGCTGAGCGAGCCGGCACTGGCCAGCATGCTGGCCGACGTCAGGGCGCTGGGGTTTGGCACGGCCTTGCACACTGCCGGCATTTACCCGCAGCGGCTGGCGAGCGTGCTGGATACGCTGGACTGGGTGGGGCTGGATATCAAGACCGACGCCGCCGGCCACGACGCGCTAACCGGCAAGCCGCGCAGCCACTGGCCGGTGGGCGTTAGCCTGGCCATGCTGCTGGAATCCGGCTGCGCGTTTGAATGCCGCACCACCTGGAGCCCACGCTGGCTGCCGGAATCCCGGCTGCTGACGCTGGCCCGGCAACTGGCCGACCGGGGCGTGCGCCATTATGCGGTGCAGGACTACCGGTCGGCACCAGGCCAGCCCGCCGAGGGTGCGCTGAGCCTAGTGGCCCAGCAGCAACTGGCGCAGTGGTTTGAGCGGTTTGTCTATCGGCAGTGACAACGCCATGCCTCGGCCTGGCTGCAAGACCAATTGCTCAAGCTATCAGGGGACTGACGGAAAAAAGCACGGTTTCCGCCAGTTCGGGGATGCAGAACTGCGCTGAACCGGGCAATCAATTATTTGGCCAGTTTCATCGCTTTTTTCAGCTCACGCAGCATGGTCAGAGGGTAGAGATCGGATGTGCCTACCTCGGAGGGGCGCGGCACCGGCGCAGTGGTCGCCATCCGCTGCACTACGCCCATTCTTCCTACAGCCTGTCCCGCATCCGGTAATACAGCATGGCCAGCACCAGCGCCGGGGTGCGCAGCCAGCGTCCGCCAGGAAAGCTGGCGTGGCGGAAGCGGCTGAACAGGGCAAAGCGTTGTGGTGTGCCGCAGATGGCTTCGGCCATCAGCTTGCCGGCTAGGCCGGTCAGCGCCACGCCGTGGCCGGAGAAGCCCTGGGCAAACCACAGATTGCCTGGCAACTGGCCAAAGTGTGGCGCGCGGCTTTGGGTGATATCGACAAAGCCACCCCAGCCGCTGTCGATGGCCACGTCGGCCAGTTGCGGAAACACCTTGAGCATGTCGTGGCGCATGGCGGCCTGCAGATTGGTCGGCGGCAGGCCGGAATAGCTGACCTTGCCGCCAAACAGCAGGCGATGGTCGGCAGACAGGCGGAAATAATCCAGCACAAAATTGCTGTCGCACACCGCCACCTGGCCGGGAATCAGCGCTTGCGCCCTGGCCTGGCCCAAGGGCGCGGTGGCAATCATATAAGTGCCCACCGGCATGATTTTCGCCGCCAGGCTGGGGGCCAATTGGCCGATATGGCTGTTGCACGCCAGCACCACATGGCGGGCGCGCACCTGGCCGTGTTCGCTGTGCACCACGCTGGGTGTGCCGGGGTGGATGCGCAGCGCCGGGCTGTGTTCGTACACGCGCACGCCGGCGTTCACCGCCGCAGCGGCCAGGCCAAGCGCGTATTTCAGCGGGTGCAGTTGGCCGCAGCCGGGGTCGTACAGTCCGCCAATATAGCGCGGCGACGCCACCAGGCTGGCCACTTCGTCCTGCTCAATCAGCCGGTAGGCGCTGTAGCCGTAGTCCTGGGCGGCGCTGGCCTGCCAGCGGGCCAGCTCGTGCATCTGCCGGGGTTTCAGCGCGGCGTGAAAATAGCCCCAGCGCAGGTCGGCGTCGATCTGGTAGCGGGCGCAGCGCTCGCCTACCAGGTGTACGGCTTCCACGCTCATGTCCCAGATGGCGCGGGCGGCGTCGGCACCCAGCTGGGCGCGTACACTGTCCATGCCACAGGCGATGTCGGTGAGCACCTGGCCGCCGTTGCGCCCGGACGCCGCCCAGCCCAGTCGCGCGCCTTCCAGCAGCACCACGTTCAGCCCGCGTTCGGCCAGCTCCAGCGCGGCAGACAGCCCGGTGTAGCCGCCGCCCACCACGCACACATCGGCGTCGAGGGCGTCGTGCAGCGGGGCAAAGGTGGGGCCGCTGGCGGTGTGGTGATACCAGGAGTCGATATGCTCGTGGTGGGCAAAGTCGAGTAATCCCATATCGGCTCCGGGTTCAGGCGGCTGCGGCCAGCGCGGCGCGGCGTTTTTCCTGGTGCAGCATGATGCGGTTGGCAGCAATCACCAGCACGGCTACCACCAGCACGGTGAGCGTGCCCAGCGCGTTGATTTCCGGGTTCAGCCCCAGCCGCACGCGGGAAAAAATCAGCTGTGGCAGCGTGGTCGAGCCGGGGCCGGACAGGAAGGCGGTCATCACCAGGTCGTCCAGCGACAGGGTGAACGCCAGCAGAAAGCCGGAGGCAATAGCCGGCAGGATCAGCGGCAGGGTAATCACGAAAAAGATTTTCAGGGGCCGTGCGCCCAGGTCCATGGCGGCTTCTTCCAGCGAGCGGTCCATTTCTACCAGCCGCGAGCGGATCACCACGGTGACGTAGGCCATGCACAGGGTGACATGGCCAATCCAGATGGTCAGCACGCCGCGCTCTTCCGGAAAGCCAAACCACTGCTGCATGCTGACAAACAGCAGCAGCATGGACAGGCCGGTAATCACTTCCGGCATCACCATCGGCGCAGTCAGCATGCCGGCAAACAGGCTTTTGCCGCGAAACGGGCCAAAGCGTGCCAGCACCAGCCCGGCCATGGTGCCCAGCACCACGCTCATGGCGCTGGCCAGCAGCGCCACTTTCAGGCTCAGGCCAAATGCGGCCATCACCGCTTCATCTTCAAACAGGGTGACGTACCAGCCCAGGGAAAACCCCGACCAGACGCTGACCAGCTTGGAGGCATTGAACGAGTACACCACCAGCACCACAATGGGCAGGTAGAGAAATGCCAGCCCGCTGCCCAGCGACAGCCGGCCAAACCAGGACATGGAAGATGTGTTCTGCATGGCAGATTCCTCAATACAAACACCAGGCCGGCCATCCGGCTGGCGCCGCCGTCCCTGGCCGCACGGGCCAGGGGCGGACGATTAATGACGGGCGGCCCGCGCCAGGGCTTTTTCTTCGCGGCGGTGCAGGTAGATGATCGGGACAATCAGCAGCGCCAGCATCACGCAAGTCACCGCTGCGGCCATCGGCCAGTTGTTGTTGTCAAAAAACTCCATCCACAACACCTTGCCGATCATCAGCGATTCCGGCGTACCCACCAGCTCGGGGATGACAAACTCGCCCACTGCCGGGATGAACACCAGCATGGCCCCGGCGACAATGCCGTTTTTTGACAAGGGCAGCGTCACGGTGACAAACGCGCGCCAGGGGCGGCAGCCCAGGTCGGCGGCGGCTTCCAGCAGGCGGCCATCCAGCTTCACCAGGTTGGAGTACAGCGGCAGGATCATGAACGGCAGGTAGGTGTACACCATCACCAGCTGCACCGAAAACGCGGTGTGCAGCAGATGCAGCGGCTGGTCGATCACCCCCAGCGCCAGCAGCAGGGTGTTGATCAGCCCTTCGTTGTCGAGCAGGCCCATCCAGGCGTACACCCGCACCAGAAACGAGGTCCAGAACGGCAGCATCACCAGCATCAGCAGGGTGTTGCGCTGGGTGGGGGCGGCGCGGGCAATGGCGTAGGCCATCGGGTAGCCCAGCAGCAGGCAGAACAGCGTGGTGACCAGCGCCACTTTCACCGAGCCCAGGTAGGCATCCAGGTACAGTGGGTCGTCGAAGATAAACCGGTAATTGCCCAGGTTCAGCGCAATATTCAGTACGTCTTCGCTCTGGCTGAGCAGCGCCCGGTAAGGTGGGCTGGCAATTTCCACTTCGGAAAAGCTGATTTGCAGCACAAACAGGAAAGGCAACAGAAAAAACAGCCACAGCCAGCCATACGGCAGGCCAATCACCAGGGTGCGCCCGGCGGGCAGCCGGTGGCGCAGGGCCTGCCAGCGGGCGGCCCAGGCGTGCAGGAGAGGTGTGTTCATAGTGTCAGCACCACCGCGTCGTTATCGGCCCAGCTTACGTACACCGCTTCTCCCCAGGTGGGGGCGGTTTCTTCGCGCCAGCGGGTGGCCGGCACGCTGGCCTTGATCACTTTGCCGCTGGCCAGCTGGATGTGATAAATCGAGAAGCCACCCAGGTAGGCAATGTCTTGCACTGTGCCGTGGTCGTGGTTGCAGCTGCCGGCAGGTTCGCTGCGCGACAGGCCCACCCGCTCGGGGCGGATTGACACCCATACCGGCATGCCCAGCGTGCCGGTGATGCCATGGCCCACGTAAACCGGCAGGCGCAGTTCGCTGGCCCCCACTTCTACATGGTCGGCTTCATCGACAATCACCTGGCCACTGAACAGATTGGTTTCGCCGATGAATTCAGCGGTGAAGCGACAGTTGGGCCGTTCGTAAATGTCGTTGGGGCTGGCCACTTGTAGCAGCTGGCCTTCCGACATGATGCCCACCCGGCTGGCCATGGTCATAGCTTCTTCCTGGTCGTGGGTGACCATGATGCAGGTCACGCCCACTTGCTCGATCATGTTCACCAGCTCCAGCTGGGTTTGCTGGCGCAGTTTCTTGTCCAGTGCGCCCAGCGGCTCGTCCAGCAGCAGGAGCTTGGGCCGCTTGGCCAGGCTGCGCGCCAGTGCCACGCGTTGCTGCTGGCCGCCGGAGAGCTGAAACGGCTTGCGCCGGGCGTACTTGCTCATTTGCACCAGCTCGAGCATGCGCGCCACGCGTTCCTGCACCTCGCTTTTTACCAGATGGTCTTGCTGCAGGCCAAAGGCGATGTTCTGTTCCACCGTCATGTGCGGAAACAGCGCATAGCTCTGGAACATCATATTGATTGGCCGCTCGTAGGGCGGCAGCCGGGTGACATCCTGGCCGTCGAGAATGATGCGTCCGGAGGTGGGGGTTTCCATGCCGGCCAGCATGCGCAGCAGGGTGGATTTACCGCAGCCGGAGCTGCCCAGCAGGGCGAAGATTTCGTTTTTGGCAATGCTCAGATTGACGCCGTTGACGGCAGTGTGCTCGCCAAACTGTTTGACCACATCGACAATCTGCAAATACGGTTTGGCGCTATCCGCCAGCGGGGGAGCCATGGTCATGAGTGAGTGTCCCTTGTCAAGCCGGCCACCCGTCTGGGGTGGCCGCAGGCAGAGTAGTGGTTATTTCCGGGTTTTGATTTCAGTCCACAGCCGGGTTTGCAGGCGTTGGGTCTTGGCTTCTACGGGCAGTTGCAGGAAGCTCACCGCCTGGATGGCCGGGGTGGGGTAGATCGACGGGTCTTTCAGGATTTTGCTGTCAATCAGCGCACGGGCAGCGGCGTTGGGCGAGCCAAAGGTCACGGCCTTGGCATTGGCGGCGGCCACTTCGGGGCGCAGGATGTAATTGATGAAGGCGTGGGCGTTATCGACGTTTTGCGCGTCTTTCGGGATAACCATGCTGTCCATCCACATCATCACGCCATCCTTGGGGGCCAGCACCTTGATTTCCTGGCCGCCCTTGGCTTCTTCGGCACGGCGCTTGGCAATGTTCAGGTCGCCACCGTAGCCCAGCGCCACACAGATCGAGCCATTGGCCAGCTCATTGATGTAGCCGGACGAACTGAAGCGGGTGATGGAGGGCCGGGCTTTTTTCATCAGCTCGCCAGCGGCCTGCCAGTCGGCGTCGGTGTGGCTGTTCGGGTCGCGGCCCAGGTAGTGCAGCGCCATCGGCAGCACTTCCGACGGGCTGTCCAGCACGGAAATCCCGCAGTTTTTCAGCTTGGTCGAGTATTTCGAGTCAAACAGCAAATCCCAGTCATTGGCCGGCATCGGCTCGCTGCCCAGCGCCGCCTTCACCTTTTTTACATTGATGGCCAGGGTGTTGATGCCATAAAAATACGGCACGGCGTATTGATTGCCCGGGTCGAATTTATTGGCCTG
The DNA here is from genome assembly GCF_002002905.1 of Aquaspirillum sp. LM1. Classification (NCBI taxonomy): domain Bacteria; kingdom Pseudomonadati; phylum Pseudomonadota; class Betaproteobacteria; order Neisseriales; family Aquaspirillaceae; genus Aquaspirillum; species Aquaspirillum sp. LM1. The sequence continues at coordinate 559,508 of NZ_CP019509.1, forward strand.
GGTCAGCACGGCGGCGTCCAGGTTTTTGTAGTTGGGCAGTTTGGTCTTGTCGATTGGCTGATAGACCTTGGCTTGCAGCTGCTTGGCCAGAAAGGCGTTGGTCGGCACCACGATATCGTAGCCGGAACGCCCGGTGAGGATTTTGGCCTGGAGCACTTCATTCGAGTCGTACACGTCGTAACGCACCTGAATGCCGGTTTCCTTTTCAAAGTTCTTCACCGTATCCGGGGCGATATAGTCCGACCAGTTATAAATATTCAACACCTTGCCGGCGGCCATGGCCGGTGAGGTGGACAGGCCCAGCAGCCCGACAGACAGGGCGGTCAACAGCAGTTTGCGCATGGTCATTCCCTTTGTAGTGTGGAGTGGTGCAGTTACCGTGGTGGCGCAGCCCGCCCGCCAGCCGTGTTGGCCGGCTGGCGGGTCGGGATCAGGCCAGATAGCCCAGTTCGCGAGCCAGCTGGTCGATGCATTGGCGGGCGCGGGAGACAAACAGCTCGGCTTCGGCGCGGCTCATCACCAGCGGCGGCGCAGCAATCAGGCTGTCATGCACGGCGCGCATAATCAGATTATTGGCAAAGCAGATGTCGCGGCCACGCAGCGCCAGTGCGTCGCCATTGGCAAAGCGCTTGCGGCTGGCCTTGTCTTCCACCAGGGTGAGGGCAAAGAAATAACCCAGGCAACGCACGTCGCCCACCAGCGGGTGGTCGTCAAAGGCGGCATGCCACAGCTGGTGGACATACGGTGCCATCTCGTCGCGCATGCGCTCGATGATGCGTTCGTTTTTCAGGATGCGCAGGTTCTCTGCCGCCACGGCAGCGGCCACCGGGTGGCCGGAATAGGTAAAGCCGTGGTTGAAGTCACCGGCTTCAATCAGCACCTTGGCCACCTGGTCGTGCACCAGCACGCCGCCAATCGGCAGATAGCCCGACGACAGGCCCTTGGCGATGGTCATCAAGTGCGGGCGGATACCAAAATACTGGCTGCCAAACCACTCGCCAGTGCGGCCAAAGCCACAGATCACTTCGTCCGCCACCAGCAAGATGCCGTACTGGTCGCAAATGCGCTGGATTTCCGGCCAGTAGGTGGACGGCGGGATGATGATGCCGCCGGCACCCTGCACCGGCTCGCCAATAAAGGCAGCCACGTTTTCCGCGCCCAGCTCAAGAATTTTGGCTTCCAGCGCGCGCGCGGCTTTCAGACCGTACGCTTCCGGACTCAAGTCACCGCCATTGGCAAACCAGTACGGCTGTTCGATATGGACAATGCCGGGAATCGGCAGATCGCCCTGCTCATGCATATAAGTCATGCCGCCCAGCGACGCGCCACCGATAGTCGAGCCGTGGTAGCCGTTTTCGCGGGCAATGATGGTTTTGCGCTGCGGCTGGCCCAGGCTGGCCCAGTAGTGGCGCACCATGCGGATCACCGTGTCGTTCCCCTCCGAACCGGAGTTGGTGTAGAACACATGGTTAAAGCCTTCCGGGGCCACCTCGGCCAGCAGCGCCGACAGCTCGGCCACTTGCGGGTGGGTGGTTTTGAAGAAGGTGTTATAAAACGCCAGCTCGTTCATCTGCCGCGCGGCCACCTCGGCCAGTTCGCGCCGGCCATAGCCAATGTTCACGCACCACAGCCCGGACATGGCGTCAAAAATCTTGTTGCCTTCGCTGTCCCACACATACACGCCATCGGCGTGGCTGATCACCCGTGCGCCTTGCGCATTCAGCGCGGCGGCGTCCGAAAACGGGTGCAGATGGTGGGCGGCGTCCAGCGCCTGCCATTGCTGGGTGCTGCGCTGGCTGGCGCTGCGTTGAACCGGCTGGCGGGCTTCAATCACCATTGGGGCTAAAGACATGGGGTTCTCCTCGTCATGCTGGCCTGTGCGCCAGCGTGGGGCGCACAGGGCAAAAAATCAGGGTTTGGGGGTCAGGCCGGCTTACACATGCAGCAACAGGTATTTACGTTCCCACGGGCTGATCACCCTGGCGTATTCCACGTATTCGGCTTCTTTGACCGCGCAGTAGGCGTTGACAAAGCGCTCACCCAGCACCTTGGCCACCGGGGTGCAGGCTTGCAGCTGGTTGATGGCTTCATCCAGGCCACGGGCAAAGGCAAACGGCAGGCCGTAGGCGTCGCCGGTTTGCGGCTCGCTGGGCTGGCATTTTTCGGTCAGGCCTAGGTAGGCGCAGGCCAGGGTGGCGGCCAGGGCGATGTAGGGGTTGCAATCCACACCGGGCAGGCGGTTTTCAATACGGCGGGCTTCCGGTTTGGAGTACGGCACGCGAATGCCGCAGGTGCGGTTGTCGTAACCCCACTGCACATTGATCGGCGCGGCGTTGAAGCGCACCAGACGACGGTAGCTGTTCACAAACGGGGCAAACAGGGCAATCACCTGAGGCAGGTATTTCTGCATGCCGCCAATCGCATGCAGAAATGCCTCACTCGGGCTGCCGTCCGGGTTGGAAAACACATTCTTGCCCGAGAGCTTGTCTTTCAGGCTCATATGGATATGCATGGCCGAACCCGGCTCGTTTTCCATCGGCTTGGCCATGAAGGTGGCGTACATATTGTGGCGGATGGCCGCCTCGCGCACGGTGCGCTTGAACAGGAACACCTGGTCGGCCAGGTCCAGCGCGTCGCCATGCAGGAAGTTGATTTCCATCTGGCAGGCACCCACTTCGTGAATCAGCGTGTCGATGGCCAGGTTTTGCGCGTCGCAGTAGTCGTAAATGTCCTCGAACATATCGTCGTACTCGTTCACCGCATCAATCGAGTACGCCTTGCGCCCGGTTTCTGGCCGGCCAGTGCGGCCCAGCGGCGGTTGCAGCGGCAGGTCGGGGTCGCGGTTGACATCCACGATATAAAATTCCATTTCCGGTGCCACCACCGGCTCCCAGCCCATGTCCTCGTACAGCTTGAGCACGCGGCGCAGCACATAGCGCGGCGACAGTTCCACCGGTGTGCCGTCGCTGTTAAAGCAGTCGTGAATCACCTGTGCCACCGGGTCTTTTGCCCACGGCACCAGGCGGATGCTGTTGGGATCGGGCACCAGAATCATGTCCGGGTCGGTGGCCGGGGTGACATTCTCGGCAAACTCGCCGGTGACGGTTTGCACCAGCACGGCTTCTGGCAGGCGCATGCCTTCTTCTTCGCTGAACTTCTCACGCGGCACGATCTTGCCACGGGCAATCCCGGTAAAGTCCGGGGTCACGCATTCCACTTCGGTAATCTGGTGTTGCTTCAGCCATTCGCTCAATTGGGCCATGGTGAAATCCTCGTTGGGGGTTGTGATGCGGCACGCGCTGGTTCAGTTGAACTCAGCCGCGTGCATGTCGGCGCTGGCGACAGGCTTCGCCAAACGCCTGGAACAGCGCGCGTGACAGCGGATGTGCGTCGATCTGCCATTCGGGGTGCCATTGCACCGCCACGGCAAACGTTGCGGCATCGGCCACGCGGAATGCTTCAATCAGGCCATCCGGTGCCCAGGCCTCGGCCACCAGGCCTGCGCCCAGCTGGCGAATGCCCTGGCCATGCAGCGAATTGACCTCGGCCTGGGTGCTGCCCAGCGCCCGATGCAGCACGCCGTCCTCGGCCAGGGTCAGCGCATGCGCCAGACCGTACTGGGCTTCCAGGGTGTCGCCCTGTTCGCGGTGGTTGAGCATGTTGGGCAGCGTGTGTACCGCCGGATGCAGGCTGCCGCCCAGGGCGACGTTCATTTCCTGCAATCCCCGGCAAATCCCCAGCACCGGCACACCTGCATCCAGCGCGGCGCGGATCAGCGGCAGGGTGGTGGCGTCGCGCTGCGGGTCGTTGAAATCGCCATCGCGTGGCGCTTCGCCGTAGTGGTGCGGTTCGATATTGGAGGGGCTGCCGGTAAACAGCAGGCCGTCCACCATCTCCAGCCAGTGCGCCAGCGGGGCATCGTCGCCCAGCGCCGGCAGCAGGATGGGGGTGGCACCGCACCAAGTGGCGGCACGCAGGTATTTCTCGCCCACCAGATGGAAAAACTGGCTGTCTTTCAGCCACCAGCGGCAGCAGGGCAAACCTATTACGGGAGGTGTCATCGTCATCATCGCTTGCATGGGTGTTGGCTTGCGCCCGCCGTTTGGGCGGGCAATTTCCCCCCGCTGCGACGGACTGTTTGCTCGGGGGTTTAGCGTGAAACCAGTCTAGCCGTGTTAAAAATAATTGACAAGACCTGTTAAAAATATTTTTATAGAGGCTGTGCAGGGGGAAAGGGTGTGCATCCAAATGGTGCCGCAGTGCAACATAATAGTGCGGAAACACAGGGTAAACCGGGAAATCGGGTATACTCCTGCGTCGGTGTCTGACACCGGGTTTCCGTCAACTATTCTTTACACTAGGCGTCAATTATTATGAACACTCAAGGGCTGCCATGGACATAGGCGCACGTCTCAAATTGGTGCGTGAGCGCTTTAGCCTGTCGCAGCGCGAGCTGGCCAAACGCGCCGGGGTTACCAATGCCTCGATCTCGCTGATCGAGCAAAACCGGGTCAGTCCCTCGGTCAGTTCGCTGACCAAGCTGCTGGAAAGCATTCCCATCACCCTGTCAGAATTTTTTGCGTTTGAGGCCCCGCCGGCCCAGCATCCGTACATCTTCAAACCGGATGCCCAGCCGGCCTTTCGCGGCGTGGATGGCTTGCGTTTTCTGGTGATTGGCGCTTCGGTGCCCAACCGGCAAATGCGCATGCTGCGCGAGCTGTACGCCCCTGGCGCGCACACCGGCGATGAGCCGATCGTGCATCAGCAGGGGGAAGAATGTGGGTTCGTGGTGCGGGGCACCATCGAACTCACCATTGATGGACAAGTCAACATCCTGACCGCCGGTGACGGGTATTATTTTCCCAGCACCTTGCCGCACCGTTTTCGCAATATGGGTCAGGAAGAAGCCGAAATTATCAGCGCCAATACCCCGGCCAGCTTTTGACCGGTGGTCAGCCACCACCGCCAGGCCAGCCGGCGGGTAGCGGCGCCCTAACGTGTGGAGAAACAGGATGACTCAACTGACGCTTGCCGACTGGCAGACCCGCGCCGCCGCCGTGCAATTTGAAGGCCGCGCCTTCATCAACGGCGCTTACACCGCCCCTGCCAGCGGGCGCAGCTTTCCCACCCGCAATCCGGCCACCCGGCAAATCCTCTGCCAGGTGGCCGAGTGCGCCGCCGCCGATGTGGACGCGGCAGTCAGCGCCGCCCGCGAGGCATTCAATCGCGGGGTGTGGGCCGATCAGGCCCCGATGGCGCGCAAGCGCGTGCTGCTGCGCTTTGCCGAGCTGATTCGCGCTCACCGCGACGAACTGGCGCTGCTGGAAAGCCTGGACACCGGCAAGCCGATTAGCGACGCCCGTGCCGTGGACGTGGCCGGCGCGGCGTACTGCGTGCAGTGGTTTGCCGAAGCCATCGACAAGGTGGGCGGCGAAGTGGCCCCGCTGGCGTCCAATCTGCTGGGCACCGTCACCCGCGAGCCGGTCGGCGTGGTGGCGGCAGTGGTGCCGTGGAATTTTCCGCTGCTGATGGCCAGCTGGAAATTTGCTCCGGCGCTGGCCGCCGGCAATTCGGTGATTCTCAAGCCGTCAGAAAAATCCCCGCTCACCGCCATCCGTATTGCCGGCCTGGCGCATGAAGCCGGCGTGCCCGCCGGGGTGTTTCAGGTGCTGCCAGGCGACGGCGAAGTGGGCAAGCTGCTGAGCCTGCATCTGGACGTGGACTGCCTGGCGTTTACCGGCTCCACCGGGGTGGGCAAGCGCATCATGGGCTACGCGGCAGAATCCAACCTCAAGCGCGTCTGGCTGGAGCTGGGTGGCAAATCGCCCAATATCGTGCTGGAGGACTGCCCGGACGTGGCCGCCGCCGCCCGCGCTGCTGCGGGTGGGATTTTCTTCAACCAGGGCGAAATGTGCTCGGCAGGCTCGCGCGTGCTGGTGCATCGCAGCATCTACGCCGAATTTGTGGCCGCCTTCACCGATGCCGCCCGTGCCTACACACCGGGCGACCCGCTTGACCCAGCCACCCGCATGGGGGCCATTGTTGATGATGTGCAGTACGAGCGCGTGCTGGGCTATATCCAGCTGGGCCGCAGCGAAGGCCGCTGCCTGCTGGGCGGCAATGGCGTGATGACCGAGCGTGGCTATTTCATCACCCCAACCATTTTTGAAGCCAGCCCGCACAGCCGCATCGCCCGCGAGGAAATCTTTGGCCCGGTGTGCACGCTGATTGTGTTTGACAGCGAAGATGAGGCCATCGACATCGCCAACGACAGCGAATACGGCCTGGCTGCGGCACTGTGGACCCGCGACGTCAGCCGCGCCCATCGCCTGTCGCGCCGCCTGCGCGCCGGCACGGTGTGGATCAACTGCTATGACGAAGGTGGCGACATGAACCTGCCGTTTGGCGGCTACAAGCAGTCGGGCAATGGCCGCGATAAATCGCTGCATGCGCTGGAAAAGTACACCGAGCTGAAAACCACGCTCTTGAAGCTGGGCTGAACGCCTGCCGCAGCGGCACTGCAAACAAGTTAGGGGATTGCCCGTCACGCGCTGGGAGGCCGTGACGGGTTTTTTTCGTCTGGGGTAAGTGAAGCACCGCCCTGCCGCCCGTGCTACCGAGGCATCTGCACGGAAAATACGTATTATTGCTATGGTATTTTTACGAATTGATTAGGATTGCCAGGAGGTCATCGCTGTACCGCCGCAGAACACCAGCCGGACGTGTCCGTGCTGCGGCCATGTATCGGCGGACAACCGCACCAGTCAGGCGAAGTTCGCTTGCGTGGAATGCGGCTTCGAGGAAAACGCCGATCTGGTCGGCGCGATCAACGTTCTAAGGGCGCGACACGCCCGGTTAGCCTGTGAAGTGAGCGGTGCAGTCATGCCGCCAGCAGCAGGAACCCGCCGAAGCGACTCAAGGAAGGCTCAATGCCGCGCCTGAGCGCCGTAGGAATCCCCCGCTTTAGGCGGGGGAGAATGTCAACCAAACGGCGTGTTTATTCCGGCCACAGGCATTGAAATTGCCGGTCTTCCCCCTATCTGGTGAAGGTCTTTCCCAACCCATTGAACAGAAGATCATGAGTACACAAAAGGAAACCCTCGGATTCCAGGCAGAAGTCAAACAGCTGCTTCAGTTGATGATTCACTCCTTGTATTCGGACAAGGAAATTTTCTTGCGCGAACTCATTTCCAATGCTTCCGACGCTGCCGACAAGCTGCGTTTTGAAGCGCTGGACGCCCCGGCCCTGTACGAGCAGGACGGCGAGTTGCGCATCCGCCTGAGCGTGGACCGCGAAGCACGCACGCTGACCCTGACCGACAACGGCATCGGCATGAGCCGCGACGAGGTGATCGAGCATATTGGCACCATCGCCAAATCCGGCACCCGGGCATTTTTTGAGCAACTGACCGGCGATGCACGCAAGGATGCCAACCTGATTGGCCAGTTTGGCGTGGGCTTTTACTCGGCCTTTATCGTGGCCGACAAAGTCACGCTGACCACCCGCCGCGCCGGCCTGCCAGCCAGCACCGGGGTGCGCTGGGAATCCGCCGGTGAAGGCGATTACACCCTGGAAAGCGTGGATGTCCCGGCACGTGGCACCCAGATTGTGCTGCACCTGCGCGAAGGCGAAGACGAGCTGCTGAACGACTGGCAGCTGAAAACCATCATCCGCAAATACTCCGACCACATCACCCTGCCGATTGAAATGCCAACGCCGGAAGTCACCGACGAAGAAGGCAAGCAAACCCAGGCTGCGGGCTGGGAAACCGTCAACAAGGCCTCCGCGCTGTGGGCGCGGGCCAAAAACGACATCAGCGACGACGAATACAAAGCGTTTTACCAGCATGTGGCCCACGACTACAGCGACCCGCTGGCCTGGACCCATGCCCGCGTGGAAGGCCGTCAGGAATACACCCAGCTGCTCTACCTGCCGTCGCACGCGCCGTTTGACCTGTACGACCGCGATGCCCGCCACGGCGTGAAGCTGTATGTGCGCCGTGTGTTCATCATGGACGACGCCGACAAGCTGATGCCGCAATACCTGCGCTTTATCCGTGGGGTGATCGATTCTGCCGACCTGCCGCTGAACGTCAGCCGTGAACTGCTGCAAGGCAACAAGGACATCGACGCCATCCGTGCCGGCTGCGTGAAAAAAGTGCTGGGCATGCTGGAAGACCTGGCAGACAACCAGGCCGACAAGTACGCCACCTTCTGGAAAGAATTTGGCCAGGTGCTGAAAGAAGGCGTGGGCGAGGACTTTGCCAACCGTGAACGCATTGCCAAGCTGCTGCGCTTTGCCTCCACCCAGGCCGGCAACGACGGCCAGACGGTCAGCCTGGCTGACTACGCAAGCCGGATGAAGCCGGAACAGGACAAGATTTACTATCTCACCGCCGACAGCTACACCGCTGCGCTGGCCAGCCCGCACCTGGAAGTGTTCCGCAAGAAGGGCGTGGAAGTGCTGCTGCTGACCGACCGGGTGGACGAATGGGTGACTTCGCACCTGAACGAGTTTGACGGCAAGAGCCTGGTCTCGGTGGCGCGTGGCGCGCTGGATCTGGGCGCGCTGGAAGACGAAAGCGAAAAAGCCAGCCAGAAAGCCAGCGAAGAAGCGATGAAACCGCTGGTGGATGCGCTGACCGACACGCTGAAAGACAAGGTCAAGGAAGTACGCGTTACCCACCGCCTGACCGAATCCCCGGCCTGCCTGGTGGCCGACGAGCATGCGATGAGCAGCCACCTGGAGCGCATGCTCAAGGCTGCCGGACAAAGCGTGCCCAGCAGCAAGCCGATTCTGGAGGTGAACCCGGAACATCCGCTGGTGCAAAAGCTGGACGCCGCCCGCAGCCAGGAAACCCGCTTTGCCGATCTGGCGCATATCGTGTTTGACCAGGCGCTGCTGGCCGAAGGTGGCCAGCTGGAAGATCCGGCGGGCTTCGTCAAGCGGATCAATGCGCTGATGCTGGAACTGGCCGCCTGAACCCTGCGATGCCCTGACTGGGCATTCTTGCAAAAAACTGCCGGCCCCGATAAAAGGGGCCGGCAGTTTTTTTATGCGTGCGGCTCAGTTAGGACGTGGCAGGGTTCAGGTCAGGTGCGCTGGCCCAGGGTGATTGCCACCACACCCAGCAGAATCAGCCCAGCCGCACCCAGCATGGCGGTCGTCAGCGTTTCACCCAATACCGCCACCCCCAGCGTCACCGCCACCAGTGGTGCCACAAAAGCAAACGTGGACACCAATGTCGGTGAAGTCACGCGCAATAGCCAGAAATACACCGGGTAGGCCAGCACCGTCACCACCAGCACCAGATAGCCCAGCGCCCAGGCGCTGTCTGCACTCACCGCCGACCAGCGAAATGCCTGCCACTGGCCGGTCAGCGCCGCCAGGCCAAGCAAGATCACGCCGGCCAGCAACATTTGCGCGCTCATCCCCCACCATACCTGGCTATAGCCGCGTCCGGCCCGACGAAACAGAAAACTGCCCCAGGCCCACGCCAGCTGGGCCAGCACCAGCACGGCCACGGCGCCCAGACGGTCACGGTCTTGCAAGACATCCAGCCGGCTGCCCAGCAGCGCGGCCATGCCCACCACACTCAGGCCCAGGCCAAACAGCACCACCGGTGCAGGCCGGCGTTCATTGGGCAGCAGAGATTGCAGCACCACGGTCCACAGCGGCAGCGAGGTACACACCAAGGCCGCCAGACCTGACGGCAGATGCTGCACGCCGTACACCATGGCCCCCTGGCCAATGCTCAGCATCAATACCCCGCCAATCACCATCAGCCGCGCATCATGCCAGCCCAGACGCATGCCGCCGGCGCGCTGCCAGGCCAGGCCAGCCAACAGCAGCCCGGCCAGCAAAAAGCGCAAACCAGCCAGCACCAGGCTGGGAAACCCGGCCAGCGCCAGATGGTTGGCCAGAAACGTGCTGCCCCAGCCCAGATACAACACGGCAAATCCGGCCAGCACGGCCAGAGTGTGGCGCGAGAGGCCCGGTGTGGCCAGCCAGGGCCAGAAGGGGCGGCGTAATGCCAGAGGATGTTGGGCGGACATGCTTTTCCCGATACATAAGGGTGAACTGTCAGCCATCGTAGCCGGAAGGTCAGCGGCAACCATCTGGATTGGGGGAGAATTGATTTGATTTGGCTATGGATCAGCGTGGCGCGCACGTTGGCAGCGCGGCGGTTTGATCGGCAGGGGCACAAAATGAGCCCGGCCTGCGCTTTATGCCTCGCCCAGCCCGTGCTGCACCAGCTTTTTATACAAGGTGGCGCGCGAGACGCCCAGTTGCCTGGCGGCAGCCACCACCCGGCCATGACAGGCCGCCAGCGCGGCCTGAATCATCTGTCGCTCGGTGGCGGCCAGCGCCTCGGCCAGGGTGTGCGGGGCCGGGGCCGGTGGGGCCGGGTTGGGCAGCAGCGGACGCAGCTCGGCGGTGCTGAGCGTGTCGCTGTCGGTCATGGCCACGGCCTGTTCCAGGGTGTTCCATAATTGGCGCAAATTGCCCGGCCAGCGCTGGCCGCGCAGCAGGGCCAGGCCGGCTTCGTCGATATCGCGCGGGCGGCTGGCGGTTTTTTCGCCCAGGCGGGTGAGAATGAACTCGCACAGGCTGGGCAGGTCGTCCAGCCGGTCGCGCAGCGGTGGCAGGGTCAGCGGCAGCACATTCAGCCGGTAATACAGGTCGGCGCGAAAACTGCCGTCAGCCACCCGGCGCGGCAGGTCGGCGCTGGTGGCGGCAATCACCCGCAGATTGACCGACAACACCCGGTTGCTGCCCAGCGGCTCTACTTCTTTTTCCTGCAGCACGCGCAACAGCTTGGCCTGCAGGCTCAGGGGCATGTCGCCAATTTCATCCAGAAACAGCGTGCCGCCATTGGCCAGCACAATCTTGCCTTCGCGGCCCTTGCGGTCGGCACCGGTGTAGGCACCTGCGGCTGAGCCAAACAGCTCGGCTTCCAGCAGGCTATCTGGAATCGCCGCCACATTGATGGCCACAAACGGCTTGCCGGTGCGGGCAGATTCGGCGTGAATGGCGTGGGCCAGCAGTTCCTTGCCGGTGCCGGTTTCGCCCAGCAGCAGCACGGTGCTGTCCTGCCGGGCGGCGCGGCGGGCGGCGCGCTTGAGCTGCTGCATCACCGCCGAATGCCCGACCATATCGGCCAGGGTGTATTTGTTGCTGCGCGCCAGCAGCAGCGCGCTGCGGGTGCAGCCCAGTTCGGCCTGCAGGCGGGAAAACTTGGCCAGCAGCGGCTGGATATGCTGGCTGCTCTCGTACAGCACAAAGCCCACCGCGCCCACCACCTGGCCTTGTTCGTCCTTGAACGGCACACGGGAAATCACAAAGGAGCGGTCGCGCACTGTCCAGATGTCGAGCAGGATGGGGCGACCGGTTTCCAGCACTTCCGGCATTTGCGAATGCGGGGTGAGCTCCAGGATATGCCGGCCCAGCGCGTCCTGCTGACGCGACAGGCCCAGGGCTTCCAGGTAGGGCTTGCTGATCCATACCACCTTGCTGTCCCGGTCCACCGCCACCGCGCCTTCGCAGTGCTCAATCCATTCGGCCAGCTGCTGGGAGATTTCCTTGCGCCAGAAGGTCAGATGGGCCAGAACATGCTCGGGGTCGGGGTGGGTCATGTTGCGCTCGCAAACGGATGTTTGCTCGAATTGTAACGCGAAGCGTGGCAGGCCGGGCGGCGCATGTGCTGGCGCGCAACGCGCCCGTTCAGCCTGCCCGCGTGCTCAAGCTATTGACCAGCGCCAGCAGCGGCGGGGCAATCTGTTCGCGCATCGCCTGTTCGGTAAACAGAAAGGCCGGGCCGCTGGCGTTCAGGCTCATCCATGGCTGCCCTGGTGCCAGCGGCGGCACCGGCACCGCCACGGCAAACACTTCGGGCTGAAACTCACCAAACGAGCAGCAAAACTGCTGACGGGCGTAGTCGCCCAGCGCCTGCTCCACACTGGCGGCAATGGCTGGCCAGTGCTCGCCGTACTGCACTGCCAGCGCCGGCATCAGTGTATTGCGTTCGGCCACCGGCATGGCCGCCAGATAAGCGCGGCCAATTGCCGTGGTGGCCAGCGGCACCCGCGAGCCCACGCTGAGCTGCACCGTCACCCGCGCCCGGCTGCGCACGGTTTCCAGATACATCATGTCCAGCCCTTCGCGAATGGCCAGGCTGACCGATACGCCGTGCGTTTCGGCAAACTGCTGCATGCGCGGGGCAATCAGCCGGCGGGCGTCGAAACTGGCCAGGGTGGCGGCGGAGAGCTCCAGCACCGCCAGGCCCAACTGATAGCGCCCGGTGCTGGCATCCTGATCCAGATAGCCCAGCTGGGTCAGGGTGTAGGTCAGCCGCGACACCGTGCTTTTGGGCAGGCTGGTGCGGCTGGCCAGGTCTTGGTTGGACAGCTGTGGCTCGCCGCTGCGAAATGCCGCCAGCACCGCCAGGCCACGGGCCAGGGCAGTGACAAACAGCCGGTCTTTGTTTTCAGTGTCAGAAGATTCCATCGCGTTTCCGTGTGCGGGCCGTGGCTGGCGTAGGGTGGTCAGACTGGGCAAACCGCAAAAAAGTGTCCAGACAGTGGCCGATGGGCGGCTGCCGGGCTGGGGCTTTCCGCCCTGGGTGGGGGCGGAGGTGAATTTTGCCACTTTACAGCAGACGCGAGCTTGGCTAAAGTATTCTGCATTGTAAAACACTATTCCGCAAAGCGGAACAAAAATCCCGCCAGACAGCCCGGCTGACCGGCGTTCCCGACCCGACTGATTGCAAGGAGATACACAATGTCCGCTTCCCGCCCGGCTTTTCAATGGGATGACGCCCTGCTGCTGGAAAGCCAGCTGACCGAAGAAGAGCGCATGGTGCGCGATTCGGCCCGCGCCTACTGTCAGGAACAACTGCTGCCACGCGTGCTGACCGCCAACCGCGAAGAGCGCTTCGACCGCGAAATCATGAGCGAAATGGGCGAGCTGGGCCTGCTGGGCTGCACGCTGGACAACTGGGGCTGCGCCGGCCTGAGCCATGTGGCCTACGGCCTGGTAGCGCGTGAAGTCGAGCGGGTGGATTCCGGCTATCGCTCGGCGATGAGCGTGCAAAGCTCGCTGGTGATGCACCCGATTTACGCCTACGGCACCGATGCCCAGCGCGATACCTACCTGCCCAAGCTGGCCACTGGCGAATGGGTGGGCTGCTTTGGTCTGACCGAGCCGGACGCTGGCTCCGACCCCGCTGGCATGAAAACCCGCGCCCGCAAGGTAGACGGCGGCTGGACGCTGAACGGCAGCAAGATGTGGATCACCAACAGCCCGATTGCCGATGTGTGCGTGGTGTGGGCCAAGGACGACGAAGGCGAAATCCGTGGCTTTATTCTGGATCGCGGCATGCCGGGTCTGAGTACGCCGAAGATTCACGGCAAGTTCTCGCTGCGCGCGTCGATCACCGGCGAAATTGTCATGGATAACGTGTTTGTGCCGGATGACCACCTGCTGCCCAATGTCAAAGGCCTGAAAGGCCCGTTTGGCTGCCTGAACAAGGCCCGCTATGGCATCGCCTGGGGGGCCATGGGCTCGGCGGAATTCTGCTGGCACGCTGCCCGCCAGTACACGCTGGACCGCAAGCAATTCAACCGCCCGCTGGCCGCCACCCAGCTGGTGCAGCTCAAGCTGGCCAATATGCAAACCGAAATCACCCTGGGCCTGCAAGCCGCGCTGCGCGTGGGCCGGCTGATGGACGAAGGCCAGGCCGCGCCGGAAATGATCAGCCTGATCAAGCGCAATAACTGCGGCAAGGCACTGGACATCGCCCGCGTCAGCCGCGACATGCACGGCGGCAATGGCATTGCCGATGAATTCCACGTGATTCGCCATGTGATGAACCTGGAAGCGGTCAACACCTACGAAGGCACCCACGATGTGCATGCGCTGATTTTGGGTCGGGCGCAAACCGGCATCCAGGCGTTTGGCTAAGCGCTGCTTACACAACCTGCCTGGCGTGGTGGTGTGGCCTTGCCGTATCTGCCCACACGCCTGGCCAGGATTGCTTCGCTGGGTGTGGTGAACGGCGCTAACGCTGAAAAAATCGTCATTCCCGCGAAGGTGGGAATCCAGGGCTTTGATTTTGCTGGATTTTGCTTTTGGCAAACACGATTTTTCTGAATACATCAGCGCTTCCCTAATGCCATTGCGTCGGCAGGCCGATACCCGACGCCCAGCCGCCCTCACGCCGTCGGGCGTCAGCAAGATCATGCGCGGTCGAGGGGGATCTCACCCTCCATCACTTTGCCCGGCCCTTTTCAGGACCGGGCGTTTTTTATCGGCCCCCGCTGCGGGGTGGGCGCGGGCCGGCAAGGAGTCAATATGAGCGGAGCATTAGACGGCATCAAGGTGCTGGATTTGTCGCGGGTACTGGCCGGGCCTTGGGCCAGCCAGTTGCTGGCCGATCTGGGGGCCACGGTGATCAAGGTGGAAAAACCCGGTGCCGGTGACGACACCCGCCACTGGGGGCCGCCCAATCTGCCCGATGGCACCGCCGGGTATTTTCTGGCGGCCAACCGGGGCAAGCAGTCGATTACCGTGGACATCACCCAGCCGGAAGGACGGGCGATTGTGCAGCAACTGGCCGCTGAAGCCGATGTGTTGCTGGAAAACTACAAAGTGGGCGGCCTGAAAAAATATGGGCTGGACTACCCCACGCTCAAGGCAATCAACCCACGCCTGGTGTATTGCTCAATCACCGGCTTTGGCCAGACCGGCCCCTACGCCAGCCGCCCCGGCTACGACTATATTGTGCAAGGCATGAGCGGGCTGATGAGCATCACCGGCCCGGCGGAGGGCGAACCGCACAAGGTGGGCGTGGCCGTCACCGACCTATTCACCGGCCTGTACGCCAGCAATGCGATTTGTGCCGCGCTGCTGGCGCGCGAACGCAGCGGTGAAGGCCAGGCGATTGATCTGGCGTTGTTCGACTGCGCGCTGGCCATGCTGGCCAACGTCAACATGAACTGGCTGATTGGCGGGGAAGTGCCCCCGCGCCTGGGCAATGCCCACCCGAATATCGTGCCGTATCAGGTATTTGCCACTTCCGACGGCCATTTTATTCTGGCTTGTGGCAACGACAGCCAGTTTGCCCGCATCGCCGAGCTGTGCGGCCATGCGGAATGGGCCACCGACCCGCGCTTTGCCCGCAACGCCGACCGGGTGGCACATCGTGACGCGCTGACCCCACTGCTGGCCGAGGTGTTTGTCACCCGCACCCGCGACGACTGGCTGGCCGCGCTGGACGCGGCTGGCGTGCCCAATGGCCCGATCAATACCGTGGATCAGGCGTTTGCCGATCCGCAGATCGTGGCGCGCGGCATGCGGCTGGATTTGCCCGATGCTCAGGGGCAGCCCGTGCCGCAGGTGGCGTGCCCGATTCAACTCTCCGGCACGCCAGTGGTGTACCATGCCGCCCCACCCGCCTTGGGGCAGCATACCGAGGCGGTGTTGACGTCGTTGGGAAAGACGGCAGAAGAGGTGGCCCGCCTGCGGGAAAACGGCGTGGTGTAAGGGGGCATGAATGCAGGGTGGATGGCCCTGGATGCTCACCTGTACGGAATCACAATAAAGCAGGGTGACGCGCGCGGCCATCCGCACAGACCACTGCCCCCTTCCCTAACGTCACCAGCAAGCTGTGGCATGCTTGCTGCACGAGGTGCCTGGCTCAGGGATAATTTCAAACGCTTGTTTGACCTGCCGGGGATTTGCATGCATGATTCGCGCAACAAGCCACACCAAAAAACTGCTGTTGCGGCGGATGACAAGGAGACTGCGGTGGAACGCGAATACATGGAATACGACGTGGTGATCGTGGGGGGCGGCCCGTCCGGCCTGTCTGCGGCGATTCGCCTGAAACAACTGGCCGAACAGCACGGGCGCGAGCTCAGTGTCTGCCTGCTGGAAAAAGGCTCGGAAATCGGCGCGCACATTCTGTCTGGGGCGGTGCTGGAGCCCACCGCGCTCAACGAGCTGATTCCCGACTGGAAAGACAAGGGCGCGCCGCTGAACACCCCGGCTGGCGAAGACCGCTTTTTGCATCTGAGCGAAACCGCCGCCACCCGGCTGCCCACCCCGCCGCAAATGAACAACCATGGCAATTACATCATCAGCCTGGGGAATTTCTGCCGCTGGCTGGGCGAACAGGCCGAAGCGCTGGGCGTGGAAATTTACCCCGGCTTTGCTGCCGCTGAAGTGCTGTACCACGAAGACGGCTCGGTCAAGGGCGTGGCCACTGGCGACATGGGCGTGGGCCGCGATGGCGAGCCAACCGATGCCTATCAGCCGGGCATGGAACTGTGGGCCAAACAGACGGTGTTTGCCGAAGGCTGTCGCGGTTCACTGACCAAAACCCTGTTCGAGCGTTTTGACCTGCGCGCCGACAGCGACCCGCAAACCTACGGCATCGGCATCAAGGAGCTGTGGGAAGTCAAGCCCGAGCATCACCAGCCGGGCAGCATCACCCACACCACTGGCTGGCCGATGGACAGCAAAACCTACGGCGGCTCGTTTTTGTATCACCTGGAAAACAATCAGGTGGTAGTGGGCTTCGTGATTGGCCTGGACTACGACAACCCGCACCTGAGCCCGTACGACGAGTTCCAGCGCTTCAAGACCCACCCGGCCATTCGCCCGGTGTTTGAAGGTGGACGGCGCATCAGCTACGGCGCGCGTGCGCTGTCCGAAGGGGGCATCCAGAGCCTGCCCAAGCTGACCTTCCCTGGCGGCTGCCTGGTGGGCGACACGGCGGGCTTTCTGAATGTGCCCAAGATCAAGGGCACGCACACGGCAATGAAGTCCGGCATGCTGGCTGCCGAAGCGATTTTTGCTGCGCTGGGCGAAGATGTCCCTGCGCGCGAGATGACCGCCTACCCGACTGCCTTCCGTCATAGCTGGCTGTTTGACGAACTGTGGCGCGTGCGCAACATTCGCCCGTCGTTCCACTGGGGCTTCTGGCCGGCGCTGGTGTACTCGGCGCTGGACACCTATGTGTTCAAGGGCAATGCGCCGTGGACCCTGCGCCACAAGCGTCCGGACCATGTCTGCCTGAAGCCGGCAGCGGAGATGCCTAAAATCAGTTATCCCAAGCCCGATGGCGTGCTGACCTTCGACAAGCTGTCCAGCGTGTTCATTTCCAACACCAACCACAGCGAAGACCAGCCGATTCATCTGCGGCTGAAAGACGCCAGCGTGCCGATTGCGCTGAACCTGGCCCGCTACGACGCCCCCGAGCAGCGCTACTGCCCGGCGGGCGTGTATGAAATTGTCCGCGAGGGCGACGCCGCGCCGCGTTTGCAGATCAACGCGCAAAACTGCGTACACTGCAAAACCTGTGATATCAAGGACCCCAGCCAGAACATCAACTGGACCACACCAGAAGGTGGGGGCGGGCCGAACTACCCTAATATGTAAGTCATTTCAGCGGTGGGAGCCCGGATCGGGCACGCTACGTGGTGCAAACGGGGCGCTTTTTGAGCAAAGCGCCCCGTTTTTTTGCGCCTGCTGGCTGGCCATATTGCGCTGCTCTGTCACCATCCTGCCATATTGTGGCAGGAATACAACATAGCGGTATTTTGCACAGTATCTTTTTAAATCAGTGTCTTAGATGTTTTTTTGCCAGAAATTCCGCAGTGCGGAAATCGGCAAAAAGGGCTTTGTTTGTATTTTCACAACGCCAGCGACTATATTCGCCTCCATGACGTCGCCGTCAATGCGCGATGCACAGATGTTCTTTATTGGGCGGCCAAGCCGTGTCCAACTGAACCTTTGACTGACTTGAAAAGGATTTTGCAATGAAAAAACTGATCGCTCTGGCAGTTGCTGCCCTGCCGATGGCCGCCATGGCCGACGTGACCCTGTACGGCACCATCGAAGCCAGCATCGAAAACGGTAAGTCCCTGAGCTACAGCGGCGGTGCCGCCAAGTCGACCACCCGCATCGACGACACCGGCTCCCTGATCGGCTTCAAGGGCAGCGAAAACCTGGGCAACGGCCTGAAGGCTATCTGGCAAGTTGAGCAAGCCCTGTCGATCGACGGCACCAACGTCAACGGCAACAACACCTGGGCAACCCGCGACAGCTTCGTGGGCCTGACCGGCAACTTCGGTACCGTGCGTCTGGGTAAGCTGAGCTCCTACCTGAACTCCGACATGGAAAAGTATGACGCGTGGATCTACGGCGCTGGCGTGAACGGTGCTACCGTGACCTCCGCCAACACCCTGGACACCCGTTACAACAACTCCATCCGTTACGACAGCCCGAGCCTGAACGGCTTCAAGGTGGCTGCTCAGTACGGCTTTGACGAAGCCCGCACCACTGTGAAGGGCAACCGCTCCAACAAGGCCGTGTGGAGCCTGGGCGCTGGCTACGAAAACGCTGGCTACTACGCTGACATCGGCTACGTGTCCTTCCAGGACACCGACGCTTCCGCTTCCAAGGACGGCAACTACTGGCGTCTGGAAGGTGGCTACAACGCCAACAACCTGCTGGTTGCCCTGGCCTACGGCCAATCCAAGCTGTACAAGGACAGTGCTGTGAACTCCACCAAGGCCAAGGAAGCCGCTCTGACCGTGGGTTACACCATGGGTGCCCTGACCCCGAAGTTCACCTACGCTCACGTGTGGGACACCAAGGTTAACGGCACCAAGGCTGACGACGGCATCAACCAGTACGTGATTGGTGTGGACTACGCCCTGTCCAAGCGCACCACCGCTTACACCTCCTTTGGCTACGTCAAGCACGACAACATCATCGTTGCCGGCACCGACGAGCGCAAGGAACGCACCCTGGCCGTGGGCGTGCAACACAAGTTCTAATTCAGGCGTGTCCTGATGTGAATGAAAAAAGACGACTTCGGTCGTCTTTTTTCATGGTCTGGTGCAGTCAGGCCGGCCAGGCGTCGTGTTGCAGGATTTTCATCCACAACACGGCAGCGCGCTGGCATACTGTGCATCGTATCGTTTTTGTGAGCTGACTTTCTTGGACGACATTCCCTTATCCGGACTCATCGGCATTCTGATAGTCTTGTTACTGATCTCGGCGTTTTTCTCCATGTCGGAAACCGGCATGATGGCGGTCAACCGCTACCGGCTGAAAAACCGCGCCGCCCAGGGCCACACCGGTGCCCGGCTGGCGCAAAAGCTGCTGGAACAAACCGACAAGCTGCTTGGCGTGATTCTGCTGGGCAATAACTTTGTCAACTCCGCCTCGGCCTCACTGGCCACGGTGATCACCTTTCGCCTGTTCGGCCAGAACGAAGCCGCACTGGGCCTGGCCACCGTCGCCGTCACCTTTGCCATCCTGATTGTTTCCGAAGCCACCCCCAAGGTGATTGCCGCCACCCGTCCCGATCAGGTGGCCGTGGTCGCCAGCTATCCGCTGACCGTGCTGCTCAAGGTGTGTTATCCGATCGTGTGGTTCGTCAATCTGTTCGTCAAGGGGGCGATTCGCCTGCTGCGGGTGCAGCCACAACCAGAAACCACGGTGTTGACGCCAGAAGAACTGCGCGTGCTGGTGCTGGAGTCTGGCCAGTTTATTGCCAAGAAACACCGCACCATGCTGCTCAACCTGTTTGAGCTGGAAAACTTCACCGTTGACGACGTGATGATTCCGCGCAAACAGCTGGAAATGATTGACCTGGACGCGCCGATTGAACAAATCCGCGAACAGCTGATGACCTGCCATCACACCCGCCTGCCGGTGTACCGCAGCGGCTACGACAATGTGGTGGGTTTTCTGCATGTGCGCAAAGTGCTGCACCTGGCCACCGAAGACATTACCGTCGAGCGCTTGCTCAGCATTCTGCGCCCGCCCTACTTTGTGCCTGCCGGCACCCCACTGTTCACCCAGTTGCAAAACTTTCAGGAAAACCAGCGGCGGATTGCCATCATTGTCGATGAATACGGCGAAATGATGGGCCTGACCACGCTGGAAGACATTCTGGAACAAGTGGTGGGGGAATTCACCACCCATGCGCCAGGACAAAACCCACTGGCCCAGCGCCAGGACGACGGCAGTGTGCTGGTGGATGGCAGCATGAGCGTGCGCGATCTGGTCAAATTAATGGAAGTCAATTTCGACCTGGACGGCCCGAAAACCGTCAATGGCCTGATTGTCGAGTATTTCCAGGACATTCCTGAGCCGGGCACCTGTTTCCGCCTGTCGGGCTGCGTGTTTGAAGTGCTGCAAACCCAGGAGCGCGGCGTCAAGCGTGTGCGCATCCTGCCGCCGCATTGATGCCGGTGCCGCTGCCCGACAGCGTATGGCTGTCCGCGCTGGCCCTGCTGGGCCTGGCGCTGGGCAGCTTTCTTTCCGTGCTGGTGGCGCGTGTGCCGCTGCTGCTGGCCGAAGATGCCCATCCCGGCCATGTCCGCCTGCTGGCCCGGCTGAGCTGGCCGCCTTCCCACTGCCCGCACTGCCAGCAGCGTCTGCGCCTGGCCGAACTGCTGCCGCTGCTCAGCTGGCTGCGCCAGCGTGGCCGCTGCCGGCATTGCCAGCAGCCAATTGCCTGGCGCTACCCGCTGCTGGAAGCGCTGATGGCGCTGCTCAGCGTGATGCTGGGCAGCCGCTATGGCCTGACGGCCACCTTTGCCGCCGCCCTGCTATGCTGCGCCACCCTGCTGGCGCTGGCGTGGATCGACGCCGAAACGTTCTGGCTGCCCGACCTGCTCACCCTGCCCTTGCTGTGGGCGGGCCTGCTGTTTGCCAGCCTGGCCAGCCCGTGGCAGCTGACTGCGTCGGTATGGGGGGCCGCAGCAGGCTATGCCGGCCTGGCCGGGCTGAATGCCGGCTACCGTGCCTGGCGTGGCCAGCCTGGCCTGGGGGGCGGCGACGCCAAGCTGCTGGCGGCGCTGGGGGCCTGGCATGGTGGGCTGGCGCTGCCCTGGCTGCTTACCCTGGCCGCACTGGGTGGGCTGATCTGGGCGGTGTGTACGGGGCCACTGCGCGCCCGGCGGGCGCTGGCGTTTGGCCCGTTTCTGGCCATGGCCGGCATTGCCTTGTGGCTCTGGCCTTTGCCGCTGTGGCTGGCATGGATGGAATATTAAGAGCCGCTCACCAAACGCAGCGTAGCGATTCTGGCCAGGCGCACGACCGTAGGGAAGCCGTACGGTAAGGTCGTGCCGCCACGCCAGGAGGGTTTTGCGAGCTGCCTTATAAGGAGATTTGACATGATTGACAGCCCACAAGGCCCGCGCTGGGTGCTGGCGCTGACTGGCGGTATTGGCAGCGGCAAAAGCGCGGTGGCGCAACGGCTGGGCGAACTGGGGGCCGGGGTGGTGGATACCGACCTGATTGCCCATGCGCTGACTGCGCCGGGCGGTGCCGCCATGCCGGCACTGATGGCGGCATTTGGCCCAGAATGCGCCCAGGCCGACGGCGCGATGGATCGGGCGGCGATGCGCGCCCGGGTGTTTGCCGACCCGGCGGCGCGCCAGCAGCTGGAGGCGATCCTGCATCCGCTGATCCGCCAGCACACCGAGCGGGCGTTGGCGGATTGCCCCGGCGAGTATCTGGTGCTGGTGGTGCCATTGCTGGTGGAAACCGGCAGCTATCTGGCCCTGGCTGACCGTGTGCTGGTGGTGGACTGCCCGGAAGAGATGCAAAAACAGCGGGTGCGTGCGCGCAACGGACTGGCCGATAGCCAGATCGACGCCATCCTGGCCAGCCAGGCCAGCCGGGCGCAACGGCTGGCGCACGCCGATGACGTAATTGACAATTCAGACAGTTTTGCGCAGCTTGGGCTTCAAGTGGATGCAAAACACGGCTATTATCTCGCACTGGCGCGCCTGGCGTGCGCCAACCGGGTTGCCGATTAATTTTCATACTCCTGCCGTGGCCTTGTGATCAGCTTTGAATTTCCTATTGTCGAACGTGTGCGGATCCTGCTCAGGCTGGAAGAACTGTTTCGCCGGCTGACGCATTTTTCCAGCGCCGACGGCGCTGACGAGCACCATGTTGCCCTGCAAACCCTGTTTGACATGGCCGAGCTGGGCGCGCGTGGTGACTTGAAATCCGAACTGATTCAAGACCTTGAACGCCAGCGCTATGCGCTGGAGGCGCTGCGCGATAATCCGGCCATTGCCGAAGGCGCGCTGGAAGCGGTGCTGGGTGAAATCGAATCGGCCATGACCCGCCAGCTGGAGTTCACCGGCAAGTTTGGCCACGAACTGCGCGACAACGAGTGGCTGATGAACATCAAGCAGCGCACCGCCATTGCCGGCGGGGCCTGTCAGTTTGACCTGCCGTCGTATTATTTCTGGCAAAAACAATCCGCCGAGGTCCGCCGTGCCGACCTGCAACGCTGGTCTGCGCCATTGCTGGCCACCCGCGATGCGGTGGGCGTGCTGCTCAAATTGCTGCGCGACAGCGGCAAAAGCAACACTTTTACCGCCCGCCACGGCGCGTTTCAGCAAATGTCCGGTGGCAAGGTGGTGCACCTGATTCGCATCACCCTGGATGCCAGCCTGGGGCTGGTGCCGGAAGTATCCGCCAATAAATATGCGGTGAATGTGCGCTTTATCGAGCCTACCACCCACTCGGCCCGCTCCCGTGCTGCCACGGCGGATATTCCGTTTACCCTGGCTTTTTGCAAACTATGAGCGACGCCCCTGATGTGCGCCCACCGCCGGTGGTGCCCTGCCCGCAATGCCGCCGCCCGGTCACATGGACCACGGCCAACCCGTTCCGGCCATTTTGCAGCGAACGCTGCAAGCTGATTGACCTGGGGCAGTGGGCCAATGAAGGCTACCGGATTCCCACCCCACATGGGCCGGATGGCAGCGAGCCCGACCCCCAGTAGCGCCCCCACCTGGCCAGCGTGCTTTCCCTGTTCCAATACCCATCGGCCTGATCCCGTGCGTGGCAACCCCCGTCCTTCAGGGCGGGGAAGGATAGCGTGGATTGCGCAGCAATCCTGTTTTTGGGTTTAGTGCGGCGTTTTTAGCTCACAGCAGTAGGAATCCCCGTCTTTCCGGTCTTTAAAGACTGGCGAGCGTAAGCGAGAGGGCGTGGAGGATGTCAACTTTGCCAGAATCCTGAGCCTCAGCAACGCCCGAACGCCTGCATTTTTTTTCATTGGGCAAGGTGATATTACGCCTTGACTGCCAGCAGGCCAGCATCGCTGAGCGGAGGAAACCATCATGCTGAAAATCAAATTTGGCAGCGTATTTGACGACAAGTGCGACTTGCTGATCCTGCCGTGCAATGACCAAGGCGGCGTAACCGGATGGGTGCGGCACGAAATCGAGCAACACCACTTGCCCTTCTGGAAGCAAAAAATACCGCACGGCGAGGTGTTCTTCTCGACGGTGCAAACCCTGTATGAAAAAGCCGACTGTGTGGGCTATGCCGCTTCGGTGAGCGTGGCCACCGGTTGCGCCAGTCTCGAGGCCATCACCCGCATCACCCAGCGCATTGGGCGCTTTCGCCGCGACAACGACTGCTCCCAAGTGAATCTGCCCTTGCTGGGCGTGGATGCCCGGCTGGACCATTTTCATCTGAAGCCTGGCATGGATGTACCACAATGGATGACCAACGAACTGATCAAGGCGCGCAGGGTGCTGCTGGTGTGCGATGTCCATTACGCGGAAAAAGCCGACATGCGCAAGGCTGGTGTGGGCTGGGAAACCATGATCATTCAGGGCGACATGCTGGTGCAGGGCGAACAGAACAGCAAGTACATCGTGATTTCCGTGGGGGACTTTGAACAAAACACGCCTATTTATATGAAGTCG
Source organism: Aquaspirillum sp. LM1 (assembly GCF_002002905.1). Lineage (NCBI taxonomy): Bacteria > Pseudomonadati > Pseudomonadota > Betaproteobacteria > Neisseriales > Aquaspirillaceae > Aquaspirillum > Aquaspirillum sp. LM1. The sequence goes on from NZ_CP019509.1 coordinate 583,271, forward strand.
CGACTGGCCATGCCGCAAGAACAGGTGGACGCCGACATCACCGGCTTGCTGGAGCTGATTTTTGAAGTAGAAACCGCGCCAGCGCTGGGTCCGGTGCCGACGTGGGTGCAACAAAGACGTTCAGCCAGCCAGACCTGATAACAACTGCACGACGCCCGATCCCGCGCTCAACACGCAAACCCACACTGGCTGCAGCCATGCACGGCTTCTTCATGGCGGCGTTTTTTGAACAATGTGCACAGGATGAAGCGGCCCACCTGACCGCCATTTTGGGCGTCGCCCCAATCAGAAACCCGCTCGGTGTCTACAACAACACCGTGGCCAGAATGTGGCGATAGGGCGCTGTTTGCAAAAACAACAGCATATCCTGCGGCTGTGCTTGCCCGATGGCCAGTACACTGGCTAACCATCGTTTGCGCTCGTCCACCAGATTGGCGTCTTTGTTCAAGCCCAGCATATCGCGTGTTTGCACCACAGCATGACGACGCTGCCTGCTCAGCCCGGCTATCGGCATGATGGTTCCATCGGTGGACAGCATCCACTCCGCATTGCAGCCTGGCTGTGGCTCAATCGGCAGCAGGCCGGATTTTTTCTGTTGTCCGCAGGTTTTTGGATTGATGCAGCTGTGGGCGTAATTGACGTAGCTAAAGCACAGGTGCGGATGGCCGTGCGGGCCGTCCTTGGGCTTGATGTGGTCTATTTGGCCTTCGTTTGGCCCCAGGGGTTTTTCGCAGTAGACGCACAAGCCGCCCTGATCGGCATTCAGATCAGCCTTGACTTGCCGCTTGACCGGCTGAAATGCCACGCTGGAAAAATCCGCTGGGGTTAACTGCGGATTGGCCGCCACAAATTCGCTGAGCAGTTCAGTGGGCGTGGCCCGATGCTGTAATTCGATCATGTGGATTTGCCTTCCATCGCCCGCCGGCTTGCCAGAAAGCGCCAGGTGGCCAAATCGCTGTCATGAAACTGATAGCCAGCGGCATCCAGTTTGCTGCGCAATGCACGGGCCTCATCACTGTGTTCCTGATTGGCGCGCACCAGCAACTCAAATTGATGGATATCGTCCTGAATCGGTAACGGCGGCGCTTGATGTACGCCCATCACTTTGGCCAGCGCCGCGCCTGACTCATGCGCCAGCGGGCTGAAATCCGGCATGCGCGCCATGCCACCGGCGGGGGTGAGCGCAATCTCCCGGATATTGTCGCGCGGCAGCGTGCTCAGCACCTGTGGGCTGTGGGTGGTGACAATAAACTGGATATTGGGAAAAGCCCGCCGCAATGACGATACAATGGTTTGCTGCCAGCTGGGGTGCAAAAACATGTCCACTTCGTCAATCAGCGCAATGCCAGGCGTTTGACGGGCGGCTTCTGCGCCCAGATGCGGATTAAGCTTATAGGTGCGAAACGCCAAATCCGCCACCATGGCAATGGCGTTTCTGGTGCCGTCGCTGAGCATTTCCACCGGCATGGTGCCAAATTGAGGATGATCCATCACCAACTGCTGATTTTGGCTTGCCCGGTATTGCAAACCATGCCAGCCAGTGGCTTCCTGCACCAGCGCATCCACTGCGGTCGTCACCACCGCAATCACTCCGGCAAAGCGTTGCCCGGTTTCGCTCAGCGGCTGCTTGCGCTCCAGCGCCAGAATCTGCTCTTCGCGATAACTGCGAAACACCCAGCCGTACCAAGCACAAAACGCCTTGAAGCTGGATACATAAGTCAAACACCCTCGATAGCCCGACGTGCGTGAATATTCGCTATTTTCCAGCGTCACCTCTTTGGCTGCCGAAGTAAAACGCCCTTCAAACCATAACCGCGATGTCCCCAGATAACTCACCAGCGGCAAAATCACCGCCTCGCCCGCGCGCACCTGCCGCTCCAGCTGGCTGGCAAATGTCTTGAGCTGCTTGGCGGCGGCATTCTCCTGCGCATTGGAACGGGGCTTCACCCGCTCGCGGGTTTGCGTCCACACCCGCTCGCCCATCCCATCGTCCCACACGCCCTGCGCGCTGATCCGCGCCGGCAACTGCGGCTCCATCCCACCATCAGGGCGAGGTGCCAAGCGCACATCGGCAATTTCCAGCGTAGCGCCGCCCCCTGCCCCCGCGCCCAGATCAAAGCCTTTGACATAAGACCACAGCGCCACGCGGGCAGCATCCAGCACCGTGGTTTTACCGCTGCCATTGGGCGCGATCAACACGGTGAACTCGGGGTGAAAATCCACCGCCAAGTGCTCAAAGCAGCGGAAGTTTTCTAGGGTGAGGGAGGTGAGGTGCATAAGGTTTTTAAGGGAAAGTCGAATCAAGATTTTATCTATTTTTATTTTTTGGTATTTATCTTGATGTTGTGGTTTAACGGGTTAAGATGCAGCCTATTTTATATTTCCAAATCGACAAATATGGTAAGTTCCAAGTAAAAAACTAAAATATTTCTTCTCGTGTTTTTCGTAGTTTTCATATGCTGCTTTGGCAAATATTAGTATGGTCAACGTGGTAAAAGCTAGCATCAAGCAAACAATCAATATGCATGATGTTATCGAAATATTCTTGATAAGATAATTGATTGTTGTGTACGCGGTAGATGCTGCGCATAAAAATATAGAAGCTCCTATAGAGTTTACTTGAAACTCCATGTAATACCAGTAACTTTCCCTTAGGTATTGCAATGTAACCACATCAGTTTTATTAAGCAGAAAAGCACGAACATCAAACCCATTATGGCTCATCGGGATATGGTTATTTGGGATATTTAATAGCTTGGCATAATGATGCTCCATCTCTGAGAGTGCCGCTTTTTTAAAATCAACAAACATTTTATTGCGGCTTTCAAATATTTTACCAATATATGGAATCGTCCATTTGAAGTGGATTGAGTTGGAAATAATTCCAAACAAGATTGAGGTGGATGCAATAAGCACTATTGAAAAAGCTGGGGTTTTGGCTAGTGCAGTGATCAAGGTTTGAGTTTTTTGACTATAAGGAAAAAGAATATAACTATCCGTAAATAGCACCATTCCACATAAAAGCAATAAGCCAGGCAAAAAAGTTTTGAGTAAATTTCCGTATGAGAACACACCTGACAAGTTCATGTTTTCTCCATTATTCAGTGACTAAAATTGGCTATTTTGCTTTAGTCGTAGAGGGTGGATTGGTGAGTTAGTGTTTATTGCATAAAAACGGTATTTTGCTGCGAAAGCCATTAAATTAAATCAATAAAACAAACAGTTTTTTAATGCAATTTCTGCTGTGCGCCATGTTACGAACAAAAAAGCCCCAACAATAAAGCACTTAAATTGCTTTTCTAGGGATATGCTGAAAAAATCGTCATTCCCGCGAAGGCGGGAATCCAGGTTGTTGATTTTGCTAGGTTTTGATTTTGGCAAACACGATTTTTCTGAATAAATCAGCGCATCCCTAGGTATGCGCTGCACTCTATTTCCTGAGGTTCTAATGCATGCTGTAATTGATATTGAGCGTCGTAAAACTTTTCTTGTTGTCCTGCCTCGACTGTTATATTGTCAAATATTTCATTATTATTTCTCATGAGTATCTGTATGTTGTAAGTAGATATGCTGCATTGAAGGTGTTTGCAGCCAGCAAAAAAACTATATCCCCAAGCGCAAATGGCTAATATTAAGAACAGCAAAGGCCATGCGATGATGGCAGAATTGGCTGCCTGTGTACTATAAGCAACTGATGCTCCTGTGGCCGCAAGTAAAAAATAAACATATTTCGCTGTAACTTCAGCGGCTGCTTTGTATAATTCATCCGAGGTCGTTTTGATCATGTGTGCCCTGCTTCGCCTCTTAAAATTACTATAGTAACAATCCCCCGGCAGAGCCGGGGGCCTTCATGGTGTGAGCCGCTCAAAGCGGCTGAACGGGGACGCTAACGCGGCCCCGCTTTCTTGGTGCCATTGGCACCGCATCCCTTACGTCAGCTTCAGCTGCTCCAACCGTTCATCCTCTTTTTCCTGATCCCGGATGTACTTTCGGATCATTTCCTCATCCCGACCCACTGTCGAAACAAAATACCCTCTCGCCCAAAAACTCTGCCCCACAAAATTCCGCCTGCGTTCTCCGTACACTCGGGCAATGTGGATCGCACTCTTCCCTTTCATGTACCCCACCACTTGCGATACCGCATGCTTTGGCGGGATCGCTATCAGCATATGCACATGATCCGGCATCAGGTGCCCTTCCAGAATCTCGCATTCCTTGCGCTGCGCCAGTTGTCGGAACACCTCTCCCAAGTGCTTGCGCAGGCTCGCATACAACGCTTTCCTTCGGCACTTCGGAATGAACACCACATGGTATTTGCACTCCCACCGACTGTGGCTTAGGCTCTCAAATTCGTCCATCGTGAAACTCCCTTTATCGAGTGTGCTTGGCGGCTCACTCTGGAAGTTTCATCGATGGACTCCCGTAAACGTCAAACTTTTACTGTCACCCCGGCACAGCCGGGGGATTTCCCGTTATGGTTTAAATAAAACTGGTTGTTTTTTGCCAACAAATCCAAGTCACCAGTTCTTTAAACTTTCCAAGTCGCCTCTTTGGTGTTTTTTTATCGCTAGCGCGATCTTTTCATGCAAAATAATACAAAACCGATCAAGATTTCTTAAAAAATCTTCGACTTTACTTTTATGTCGATTTTAATATTGTGCCTCACCCCCCAAAAAATTTCCACCACTTCCCTATCCCCGCCCCATCACACCTCCCCACCCTCCCCCATACGCAAGATGACGTATTCCGCAGTGCAGCACCCACACCGTACAGTGGCCTCCATGTTGCAGCACCCCAGACACCATTAAGTCCCACACAGGAGCGCCCCCCATGCTGACCCGTCGTTTCATCCTGAAAGCCACTGCCCTTTCCGTTGCCCTGGCAATGGCCCCGACTGCTTTTGCCGCTGACACCATCAAGGTGGGCGTGCTGCATTCGCTGTCTGGCACCATGGCGATTTCCGAAACCTCGCTGAAGGACATGGCGCTGTTCGCCATCGACGAGATCAACGCCAAGGGTGGCGTGCTGGGCAAGAAGCTGGAGCCGGTGGTGGTGGATCCGGCGTCCAACTGGCCGCTGTTTGCCGAAAAGGCCCGTCAGCTGCTGACCAAGGACAAGGTTGCCGTCACCTTTGGCTGCTGGACCTCGGTGTCGCGCAAGTCGGTGCTGCCGGTGTACGAAGAGCTGAACGGCCTGCTGTTCTACCCGGTGCAGTATGAAGGCGAAGAGCTGTCGCCCAATGTGTTCTACACCGGTGCCGCGCCGAACCAGCAGGCGATTCCGGCGGTGGAATACCTGATGAGCAAGGATGGCGGTGGTGCCAAGCGTTTCTTCCTGCTGGGCACCGACTATGTTTACCCGCGTACCACCAACAAGATTCTGCGCGCCTTCCTCAAGTCCAAGGGGGTGAAGGAAAGCGATATCCAGGAAATCTACACCCCGTTTGGGCATAGCGATTACCAGACCATCGTCGGCAATATCAAGAAATTTGCCGCTGGCGGCAAGACGGCGGTGATCTCCACCATCAACGGTGATTCGAATGTGCCGTTCTACAAAGAGCTGGGCAACCAGGGCCTGAAGGCCACCGACGTGCCGGTGGTGGCGTTCTCGGTGGGTGAAGAAGAGCTGAAGGGCATCGACACCAAGCCGCTGCTGGGCCATCTGGCCGCCTGGAACTACTTCATGAGCGTGAAGAACCCGGTCAACAGCAAGTGGATTGCCGACTACAAGGCCTGGGCCAAGAAAAAGGGCATGACCGGCGCTGACAAGCTGGTGACCAATGACCCGATGGAAGCCACCTACGTCGGCATCAATATGTGGGCTGAAGCGGTCAAGAAGGCTGGCAGCACCGATGTGGCGGCAGTGAGCAAGGCGATGGCTGGCATCAGCTTCAAGGCCCCGTCTGGCTTCACCCTGAAGATGGACGAAAAGAACCATCACCTGCACAAGCCGGTGATGATTGGCGAAGTGCAGCCTAACGGCCAGTTCTCGGTGGTGTGGAAAACATCCGCCCCGGTGCGCGCCCAGCCGTGGAGCCCGTTTATTGCTGGCAACGAAGGCAAGCCGGATACCCCGGTGAAGAGCAAGTAATCACCCTGCTCCTGGCTGCGCGACGGTGCAGCCAGGGGCAACCTTGTGCTGCATGGTGGGCGGGTGGATGACCCCTGCATCGACCCGCGCCACGATGGCCTTTCCCCGGCAACGGGGATTCAGTGGGGGAATGCCTGACAGGAGCTTCTCCACTGGCCGTGCGTCCCGCCGCACGGTTGTCTTTGAGCGGGGCGACAGCGTCGCCCCGTTTTTTTCTGACATTTTTCCAAGGACTTGGGCATGCGTTCACGTTTATTGCACGCGATCCTGCCGTGGCTGGCCCTCTTGCTGTGCTGGCCGGTCTGGGCCGAGACGCCCGCCGAGGCGCTGGTGCAGGCCGACAGCGCCGGTCGCGCCGAATTGATCCAGCGCTGGGCGGCACAGGCCGACCCGGCGCTTGGCACCTTGCTGGACGCGCTGGCCGAGGGCCGGCTGCTCCAGGACGCACAAGGCAAACCGTATATCCAGACCGATGCCGGTTATGTGGATGCCAATAGCCAGCAAGCGGTCAAGGTGGACGACAGCACGCTGGAAGCCGTGGCGCTGAACAACCGGGTGCGCGCTGCGCTGGAGGTGGCGCGCGCCGCCCGCGAGCTGAATGCCACCAGCGTGGAGGGCCGTCTGGCGGCACTGCGCGTGCTGGCCGACGCCAGCTCCACGGCGCTGCTGCCACTGCTGGATGCGCGCCTGAAAACCGAAACCGATCCCGGCGTGCGCAACGCCATCAGCCAGGTCAGCGCCAATCTGCGCCTGACCCACAGCGACGCCGCACTGCGCAAGCAGGCGGTCAGCGAGCTGGCCAGCAGCGCCGACCCATCGGTACGCACCCGCCTGCTGGCGCTGACCGACCCGGCCAACGAGCCGGTCGCGGGGGTGCGCGCGGCGGCGGTGAGCAGCGTCAAGGCCATGGACAGCCGCTTGTTCACCTTCGAGCTGATCGGCCACGCCTTTAGCGGCGTCAGCCTGGGTTCGGTGCTGCTGCTGGCGGCGCTGGGCCTGGCCATCACCTATGGCCTGTTGGGGGTGATCAATATGGCGCACGGCGAAATGCTGATGTTGGGCGCGTATGCCACCTATGTGGTGCAAAGCCTGTTTCGCCAATACTGGCCCGAGCAGTTTGGCGCCTACCTGATTGCTGCGCTGCCGGTGGCCTTTGTGGTCACCGCGCTGATTGGCATGGCGCTGGAACGGCTGGTGATTCGTCATCTGTATGGCCGCCCGCTGGAAACCCTGCTGGCCACCTGGGGCATCAGCCTGATGCTGATGCAAAGCGTGCGCGTGCTGTTTGGCGCGCAAAACGTGGAAGTGGCCAACCCGGACTGGCTGTCTGGCGGCTGGCAGATCAACGCTGCGCTGACCCTGCCGTATAACCGGATTGCCATTATTGGCTTTGTGCTGGCCATTTTGCTGCTGACCTGGCTGCTGCTGAACAAGACCCGACTGGGGCTGTTTGTTCGCGCTGTCACGCAAAACCGGCGCATGGCCGACTGCGTGGGCGTGCCCACTGGCCGGGTGGACATGCTGGCCTTTGGCCTGGGCTCGGGCATTGCCGGGCTGGGCGGGGTGGCATTAAGCCAGATTGGCAATGTCGGCCCCGACCTGGGCCAGGGCTATATCGTTGACAGCTTCATGGTGGTGGTGCTGGGGGGCGTGGGCCAGCTGGCTGGCACTGTGCTGGGGGCGATGGGGCTGGGCATGGTCAACAAGGTGCTGGAACCGCAAATTGGCGCGGTGCTGGGCAAGATTGTCATCCTGGTGTTCATCATCCTGTTCATCCAGAAACGCCCGCAAGGCTTGTTCGCCCTCAAGGGCCGTGTGATCGACTAGGAGAATGGCATGCATCAACCCTACTCACAGCGCCTGATTGGCGCGCTGGGCCCCGGCACGGCCCGCCTGGCTGGCGGGCTGGCGCTGGCCGGCCTGATTGCCCTGCCGCTGATGCACCTGCTGCCGGAAGGCCACACCCTGCATGTGTCGGCCTACACGCTGACCCTGGCCGGCAAGATTCTGTGCTACGCCATTGTGGCGCTGGCGATGGATCTGGTGTGGGGCTACACCGGCCTGCTCAGCCTGGGCCACGGGCTGTTTTTTGCCCTGGGCGGCTACGGTATGGGCATGTATCTGATGCGTCAGATTGGCCATGACGGCAACTACCAGAGCGACCTGCCGGACTTTATGGTGTTTCTCGACTGGAAAACCCTGCCCTGGTACTGGCAGGGCACTGATAGCTTTGTCTGGGCCATGCTGCTGGCGGTGCTGGTGCCTGGCGCACTGGCACTGGGCTTTGGCTGGCTGGCGTTTCGCTCGCGCATCAAGGGCGTGTATTTCTCCATCATGACCCAGGCGCTCACCTTTGCCGCCATGTTGCTGTTTTTTCGCAACGAAACCGGCTTTGGCGGCAATAACGGCTTTACCGACTTCAAGCGCATCCTGGGCTTTCCAGTGGCCGCGCCGGCCACCCGCGCCGTGCTGTTTTTGCTCACCGTGCTGCTGCTGGTGCTGGCGCTGTACGGCGGCTGGAAGCTCACCCGCTCCAAATTTGGCCGCATTCTCACTGCCATCCGCGACGCCGAGTCACGGCTGATGTTCTGCGGCTACAACCCGCTGGGCTACAAGCTGTTCATCTGGGTGCTGTCGGCGGTGATTTGCGGCGTGGCTGGCGCGCTGTATGTGCCGCAGGTGGGCATTATCAATCCGTCGGAAATGTCGCCGGCCAACTCGATCGAAATCGCCATCTGGGTGGCGGTGGGTGGGCGTGGCACGCTGGTGGGGCCGCTGCTGGGTGCCGGGCTGATCAACCTGGCCAAGAGCTGGTTTACCGTGGCGTTTCCGGAATACTGGCTGTTTTTTCTGGGCTTTCTGTTTATTGCCGTCACCCTGTTCCTGCCGCGTGGGGTGATGGGCCTGCTGACCCGCAAAGGAGCGTCAACATGAGCACCGTCGTTGACCCAAACACCGAGCACCACGGCTGGGAAGGCGAAGCCACCGGCATGGCCCACCTGGTGGGCGAGGGGCTGGACACCCGCCACGGCAATATTTTGTATCTGGACGACATCACCGTCAGCTTTGATGGTTTCCGGGCGCTGAACAAGCTCACCCTGAACATTGCCGTGGGCGAACTGCGCTGCATCATCGGCCCCAACGGCGCGGGCAAGACCACCATGATGGACGTGATCACCGGCAAAACCCGTCCGGATGCCGGCACGGCATTTTTTGGCCAGACCATCGACCTGACCCGGATGAACGAGGCGCAGATTGCCCAGGCCGGCATTGGCCGCAAGTTTCAGAAGCCAACGGTGTTCGAGGCAATGAGCGTGGCGGACAACCTGGAAATTGCCCTGAAGGCCGATAAATCAGTCTGGTCCAGCCTGCGCGCCCGGCTGACCGGCCAGCAGCGCGACCGCATCGACGAGCTGCTGACGCTGATCCGGCTGACCGACCAGCGCCAGCGCGAAGCCGGGCTGCTGTCGCATGGGCAAAAGCAGTGGCTGGAAATCGGCATGCTGCTGGCGCAGGAGCCCAAGCTCTTGCTGCTGGACGAGCCGGTGGCCGGCATGACCGACGCAGAAACCGAAAAAACCGCCGAGCTGCTGCTGACGCTGAAAGGCAGCCATTCGCTGATGGTGGTTGAACACGATATGGCGTTTGTCGGCAGCATTGCCGAACAGGTGACCGTGCTGGCCGAAGGCAGTGTGCTGGCCGAAGGCACGCTGGCGCAGGTGCAGGCCGACGAACGGGTGATTGAAGTGTATCTGGGGCGCTGATCCGCCTTTGGCATTGGCAAGCCCGTTGCCGGCCCACGGCCACGGGCCGGAACTGAATTTTTTACAGGAAAGCGCTCCCATGTTGAAAGTCGATGCACTCAACCAATACTACGGCGGCAGTCACATCCTGCGCGACATCTGCTTTAGCGCCCCGATCGGGCAAACCACCTGCCTGCTCGGGCGCAATGGCGTGGGCAAGAGCACCCTGCTGAAATGCCTGATGGGCCTGGTCCCGGCGCGCAGCGGCGAGATTGTCTGGCAGGACAAGCGGCTGAACAGCGCCCGCCCGCACCAGCGCGTGGCCGAAGGCGTGGCCTATGTGCCGCAAGGCCGGGAAATCTTTGCCCGCCTGAGCGTGGAAGAAAACCTGAAAATGGGCCTGGCGCGTTTTTCCGGCAAGGCCGGGCGCGAGATTCCTGGCTGGGTGTACGACATGTTTCCGGTGCTGTCCGAGATGAAACACCGCCGTGGCGGCGACCTGTCCGGCGGCCAGCAGCAGCAGCTGGCCATTGGCCGCGCCCTGGTCAGCCAGCCCAAACTGCTGATCCTGGACGAGCCCACCGAAGGCATCCAGCCATCGATCATCAAGCAGATTGGCGAAGTCATCCGCCAGCTGGCCAGCCGTGGCGACATGGCCATCCTGCTGGTGGAACAATATTACGACTTCGCCGAACAACTGGCCGACCAATACCTGGTGATGTCGCGCGGCGAAATCATCCGCCAGGGGCGTGGCCAAGACATGGCGGCGGACGGCGTGCGCGAACTGCTGGCGATTTGAGGCAGCGGGAGACTTTCCTGCCTTTATTCAGCCGGTCACATACTCCAATTCACCCCAGGCGGCTTGCCAAGCCTGGCAAATCCGGGACAATGGATTTTATTTGCATGAGACAGCCATGAACGCAGCCGCCACGCTTCCCTGGCAAGATGGCTGGCAGGCCGAACTGGAACTGGCCTACCAGCGCCGCGATGGCCAGAGCGTGCCATCACGGCGCTGGCATCGCGGGCCGTTGCGGGTGCAAAAGCACTTTTACCCGGAAGGCCCGGCGGTTTGCCACCATATCCTCGTCCACCCACCCGGCGGCATTGCCGGTGGCGACCGCCTGCGGATTGACCTGCAGCTGGAAACTGGCGCGCACGCGCTGCTGACCAGCCCTGGCGCGGCCAAGTGGTACCGCTGCGACCACGCACCGGCGCAGCAGACGCTCACCGTCCGTCTGGCCGATGCCGCCACGCTGGAATGGCTGCCGCAGGAAACCATCCTGTTTGCCGGCGCACAGGCCGAGCTGCACAGCCAGATTCAGCTGCACGGCAGCGCCCGCCTGCTGTGGGGCGATGTGGTGTGCCTGGGCCGGCCCGCTGCCGGAGAACGCTTCAGCCATGGCCATTGGGCACAAGGCAGCGCGCTGTGGCGTGATGGCGCGCTGTTGTGGCAGGAACACACCTGGCTGGGTGGCGACGATCCGCTGCTGAATGCCGCTACTGGGCTGAATGGCCACACGGTGATGGCCACCCTGCTGTGGGCCGGCCCGGCGCTGGACGCCGATGCATTGGCGCTGGCGCGCGCCTGCTGCGCCGAACACCGCCACGCTGCCTGCACCCAACTGCCCGGCGTGTGGCTGGCACGCTGGCTGGGCGATTCCGCCGAGGCGGCGCTGGCCTGGCAACGCGCACTGTGGCAGCGCCTGCGCCCCTACTGGCTGGATCGGCCAGCCGATGCGCCAAGAATCTGGCGCACCTGAGCTGACCAACCTACCGCCAACCCGATTGAACGATCCCGATTTGATTATGTAAAGGAACCGGCATGGAACTCACGCCCCGCGAAAAAGACAAGCTGCTGCTGTTTACTGCCGCCCTGCTGGCCGAACGGCGCAAGGCCCGTGGCCTGAAGCTGAACTATCCGGAAGCCGTGGCCTATTTGTCGGCGGCGATCATGGAAGGCGCACGCGACGGGCGCACCGTGGCCGAACTGATGCACGAAGGCACCACCTTGCTCAGCCGCGCCGATGTGATGGACGGGATTGCCGAGATGATTCCGGAAATCCAGGTGGAAGCCACCTTCCCCGACGGCACCAAGCTGGTCACCGTGCATCAACCCATCGTCTGACGCTCCCCCGAGCTGCTACGCAAAGGATATCGCATGATTCCCGGAGAAATCCGCCCCGCCGAGGGCGACATCGAGCTGAACGCAGGGCGGCCCACCCTGACCCTGGTCGTGGCCAACAGCGGCGACCGGCCCATTCAGGTGGGCTCGCACTACCATTTTTATGAAACCAACGACGCCCTGCAATTTGACCGCGCAGCCGCGCGCGGCTTCCGGCTGAATATTCCGGCGGGCACGGCGGTGCGCTTCGAGCCGGGCCAGTCGCGCACGGTTGAGCTGGTGGCACTGGCCGGCGCGCGCCGGGTGTATGGCTTTCAGGGCAAGGTGATGGGGGCGCTATGAAACTGAGCAGACAGGCGTATGCCGAAATGTTTGGCCCCACCGTGGGCGACAAGGTGCGGCTGGCCGACACCGAACTGTGGATTGAAGTCGAGCACGACTACACCATTTACGGCGAAGAAGTGAAATTCGGCGGCGGCAAGGTGATCCGCGACGGCATGGGTCAGGGCCAGGCGCTGGCCGCCGAGGTGATGGACACGGTGATCACCAATGCGCTGATTCTGGACCACTGGGGCATCGTCAAGGCCGATATCGGCCTGAAGGGCGGGCGGATTGCCGGTATCGGCAAGGCGGGCAACCCGGACATTCAGCCTGGCGTCACCCTGGTGATTGGCGCGGCAACTGAAATCATTGCCGGCGAAGGCATGATTGTCACTGCCGGTGGCATCGATACCCATATCCACTTTATCTGCCCGCAGCAGATCGAAGAAGCGCTGATGAGCGGCGTCACCACCATGATTGGCGGCGGCACCGGGCCGGCCACCGGCACCAACGCCACCACCTGCACCTCCGGGCCATGGCATCTGGCGCAGATGCTCAAGGCCGCCGACAGTTTTCCGATGAACCTGGGCTTTACCGGCAAGGGCAACGCCAGCCTGCCGGAGCCGCTGCGCGAGCAGGTGCTGGCCGGGGCCATCGGGCTGAAGCTGCATGAGGACTGGGGCACCACCCCGGCGGCCATCGACAACTGCCTTTCCGTGGCCGACGAGCTGGATGTGCAGGTGGCCATCCACACCGACACGCTGAACGAATCCGGCTTTGTCGAAGCCACTCTGGCGGCGTTCAAGGGCCGCACCATCCACACCTACCACACCGAAGGCGCGGGCGGTGGCCACGCCCCGGACATCATCAAGGCCTGCGGCCAGCCCAATGTGCTGCCCAGCTCGACCAACCCGACCCGGCCCTACACGGTGAACACCATCGACGAGCATCTGGACATGCTGATGGTCTGTCATCACCTTGACCCGAATATTGCCGAGGACGTGGCCTTTGCCGAAAGCCGCATCCGCCGCGAAACCATCGCCGCCGAAGACATCCTGCACGATCTGGGCGCGTTTTCCATGATCTCGTCCGACAGCCAGGCCATGGGCCGGGTGGGTGAGGTGATCCTGCGCTGCTGGCAAAGCGCCGACAAAATGAAGCGCCAGCGCGGCGCGCTGCCCGACGACGGGCCAGGCAACGACAATTTCCGCGCCAAGCGCTATATCGCCAAATACACCATCAACCCGGCACTGACCCACGGCATCGCCCACGAAGTGGGCAGCATCGAAGCCGGCAAGCTGGCCGACCTGGTGATCTGGCGGCCCGCGTTCTTTGGCGTCAAACCCAGCCTGATCCTCAAGGGCGGCATGATTGCCGCCGCCAGCATGGGCGACGCCAATGCCAGCATTCCCACCCCGCAGCCGGTGCACTACCGGCCCATGTTTGGCAGCTTTGGCCTGGCGATGACCGCCACCTCGGTGACGTTTGTCTCGCAAGCGGCGCTGGAGGCCGACATTGGCGGCCAGCTTGGCCTGGCCAAGCGGCTGGTGGCGGTACAAGGCTGCCGCAGCGTGCAAAAAGCCGACCTGATCCACAACAACTGGCTGCCCGACATCACCGTCGATCCGCAAACCTATCAGGTGCGCGCCAACGGTGAACTGCTGTGGTGCGAGCCGGCCAGCGTGCTGCCGATGGCGCAGCGCTATTTCCTGTTTTAAGGAGGCGGACATGCTGACCATTACCCGCCATGCCGACCCTGGCGAACACGGCGACGTGACGCTGACCCTCAGTTACGAGCTGCGCAGCAAAACCCGGCTGCGCACCCGCAGCGCCGACGGCGAGGACGTGGCGATTTTCCTGCCATCGGGCAGCCCGCCGCTGGCCGACGGCGACCGCCTGCAGGCCAACGATGGCCGGGTGGTGCGGGTGTGCGCCCAGCCGGAAGCGCTGCTGCATGTGAGCGCCATCAACCCGCGCGAGCTGAACCGCGCCGCCTACCACCTGGGCAACCGCCATGTGCCCGTGCAGGTGGGCGAAGGCTGGCTGCGGCTGGGGGCCGACAGCGTGCTGCAAGGCATGCTGGAACAGCTGGGCATGCTGGTGCAGCCGCTGCTGGCACCGTTTCAGCCAGAATCCGGTGCATATGGTGGCGGCCATCACCATTCGCACGGCAAGGACAGCGCGTTTCAGTATGCGCCGCGCCTGCACCAGTTTCGCCGCGACGGCAGCCCGGACGACGGCGCATGACCCCGCTGGCCGCGCTGCAATGCCTGCGTCTGGCCAGCCCCGGCCTGCCGATTGGCGGCTACAGCTACTCGCAAGGGCTGGAAACCGCCATCGACCTGGGCCAGATTCACGACCGCGCCAGCGCCGAGCGCTGGCTGTGCGGCCTGCTGGCCGGCCCGGTCAGCCGCTACGATGCTCCGATGCTGGCACGCGCCCACCGCGCCAGCGCCGCCGGTGACGACGCCGCGCTGCTGGCGCTGAACCAGACCCTGCTGGCCAGCCGCGACAGCCGCGAGCAGCGCCAGGAAAGCGTGCAGATGGGCTATTCGCTGCGCCAGCTGCTGCTGGCCTTGCCGGAAACTGCCAGCCAGCCGCTGCCTGCCGCGCTGCAAACCGGCGAGCTGGCATTCATCCTGGCCTACGGCTGGGCGGGCTGCCGGCTGGGGCTGGACGAAGCCACGCTGGTGCAGGCGTATTTATGGAGCTGGCTGGAAAACCAGGTGATGGTGCTGATGAAGGCGCTGCCCATGGGACAAACCGTGGGCCAGCAACTGATGTCGGCGCTGCTGCCGCTGCTGGCTGAGGCCACCCAGCGCGCCATCCGCCTGCCGGACCAGCAGCTCAGCAGCCTGGCCCCGATGCAAAGCTGGATGGCCATGCAGCACGAAACCCAATACAGCCGGCTATTCCGGTCGTGATCAATGGGTGGGGGGATCGCTGTGGTGGCGTCTGGATTCCCGCCTGCGCGGGAATGACGGGGGTAGAGGGAAAGCGATGGTGAAGGTGATCACCGCGCCTTTTTATCCCGCTGCCCCTTGCGCCCCACCGCGTCGTCCCCGCGTAGGCGGGGACCCAGGCCAGTGTCTGCAGCGAGCCTGGGCGAAGGCTGGACGGACGGTGAGTGATTCTGGCCATCACGCGCCGTGGCCCGTGCTGGATTCCCGCCTGCGCGGGAATGACGGGGGTGGAGGGGGCTGGCGATGGTGAAGGTGATCACCGCGCCTTTTTACCCCCGCTGCCCCTTGCGCCCCACCGCGTCGTCCCCGCGTAGGCGGGGACCCAGGCCAGTGTCCACAGCGAGCACGGGTGAAGGTGGGACGGACGGTGAGTGATTCTGGCCATCACGCGCCGTGGCCCGTGCTGGATTCCCGCCTGCGCGGGAATGACGGCGGTGGAGGGTGCTGGCGATGGTGAAGGCGGTTACCGCGCCTTTTTATCCTGCTGCCCGTTGCGCACCACCGCGTCGTCCCCGCGTAGGCGGGGACCCAGGCCAGTGTCTGCAGCGAGCCTGGGTGAAGGTGGGACGGACGGTGATTGACTCTGGCCGTCACGCGCCGTGGCCCACGCTGGATTCCCGCCTGCGCGGGAATGACGGGAGTGGAGGGGCCGGCGATGGTGAAGGCGGTTACCGCGCCTTTTTATCCCCGCAGCCCGTTGCGCCCCACCGCGTCGTTCCCGCGTAGGCGGGGACCCAGGCCAGTGTCCACAGCGAGCCTGGGCGAAGATGGGACGGACAGTGAGTGATTCTGGCCATCACGCGCAGTGGCCCGTGCTGGATTCCCGCCTGCGCGGGAATGACGGGGGTTGAGGGTGCTGGCGATGGTGAAGGTGACCACCGCGCCTTTTTATCCCCGCAGCCCCTTGCGCCCCACCGCGTCGTCCCCGCGTAGGCGGGGACCCAGGCCAGTGTCTACAGCGAGCCTGGGCGAAGGCTGGACGGACGGTGAGTGATTCTGGCCATCACGCGCCGTGGCCCACACTGGATTCCCGCCTGTGCGGAATGACGGCGGCGGAGGGGGATTGGCAAGATTGATTTTTCATCCGGCGCGTGCGCCGGCAACGATTCACCCCGGCCCGCTTTCTATTGATGGCGGGCCAGATTCAATAAGGAGCATTTCATGTCAGCCACCCCTCTGCGCGTGGGCATCGGCGGGCCGGTTGGATCCGGCAAGACCCACCTCACCTGGGCATTGTGCACCGCCCTGCGTGAGCGCTACCACATTGCCGTGGTCACCAACGACATCTACACCCAGGAAGACGCCCAGTTTCTGGTGCGCAATGAAGCGCTGTCTCCCGACCGCATCATCGGGGTGGAAACCGGTGGGTGCCCACACACCGCCATCCGCGAAGACGCGTCGATCAATCTGGAAGCCATCGCCCGGCTTAACGCCCGTCACCCCGATCTGGAGGTGATTTTTGTCGAGTCCGGCGGCGACAATCTGGCCGCCACCTTCAGCCCGGAATTGTCTGACCTGACCATTTACGTGATTGATGTCTCCGCTGGCGACAAAATCCCGCGCAAGGGCGGGCCGGGCATTTGCAAATCCGACCTGCTGGTGATCAACAAGATCGACCTGGCCCCGCTGGTGGGGGCGTCGCTGGAGGTGATGGCGCGCGACGCCAAAACCATGCGCGGCGAACGGCCATTCTTGTTTTCCAATCTGAAAACGGGTCAGGGGCTGGCCGACATCATTGCCCTGATCGAAGACAAAGGCATGCTCAACCTGAATCCGGAGGCTTCTCATGGGTAAATTTCTGCTGTTTTTTCCGCTGGCGCTGGCCAGTCATGCCGCGCTGGCCCACAGTGGCCACGATAGCGCCACTTTGTTTGCCGGCTTCAGCCACCCGCTGGGCGGGCTGGACCATCTGCTGGCCATGCTGGCAATTGGCCTGTGGGCCGGTCAGCAAGGTGGCGCGGCGCGCTGGCAGGCACCGTTGAGTTTTGTGCTGCTCCTGGCGCTGGGCGGCGCGCTGGGCATGGCCGGGCTGGCGTTGCCGGGCGTGGAAGGCGGCATTGCCGCGTCGGTGCTGGTATTGGGCCTGCTGGTGGCGGGCCAGGCCCGGCTGCCGCGCGCGGTGGGTCTGGCGCTGGCCGGCGGGTTTGCCTTGCTGCATGGCCTGGCCCATGGCGCAGAAATGCCGCTGGATGGCAGCCCGCTGGCCTACGCTGCCGGCTTTGTGCTGGCGTCGGCCTGCCTGCATCTGATCGGGCTGGGGGTGTCGTTGCCGCTGCAGCGGCTGGCCAGGGCGCTGGGTGCCGCGATTGCCGTGGCCGGGGCGGGTTTGTTGTTCGGGCTGGTGTAGGTGTTTTTCTGCCCGCTCCCCGGTGTATTCAGGGCCGGAGGGCGGGCAGCTGCTGGCTCAAAACAGCAGCTCGCGGCGGTCCTTGTCCACCTTGCAGCTGAATTGCTGCGCCACCGTGCCGTGCTCGTCCACGCTTTCCAGCCGCACATCAAAGCCCCACAGCCGGGCAATATGCTTGATGACCTCGTCGGCGCTACCGCTGTCCAGCGGGCGGCGGTTGTGCCGGGTGTGGCGCAAGGTCAGGCTGCGGTCGCCGCGCACGTCCACCGACCACACCTGGATATTCGGCTCGCGTGAGCCCAGGTTGTATTGCTCGGCCAGGGTTTGCCGCACCTTGCGGTAGCCGTTGTCGTCGTGGATGGCCGGTACGTACAGCTTGTCGGCACGGTCGTCGTCGCGCACGGCAAACAGGCGGAAGTCGCGGATCAGCTTGGGCGACAGGTACTGGGCAATAAAGCTTTCATCCTTGAAATTGCGCATGGCAAAGTTCAGCGTGGGCAGCCAGGGCTGGCCGGCCATGTCGGGAAACCATTCGCGGTCTTCGGCGGTGGGGGCTTCGCAAATGCGGCGCATGTCCTGATACATGGCAAAGCCCAGTGCATACGGGTTGATGCCGGAATACCAGCGGCTGGTCACGGGGGGCTGGTAAATCACATTGGTGTGCGACTGCAAAAACTCCATCATAAAGCCATCGGTGCACAGGCCCTTGTCGTACAGGCGGTTGAGCAGGGTGTAGTGCCAGAAGGTGGCCCAGCCTTCGTTCATCACCTGGGTTTGCCGCTGCGGATAGAAATACTGCGCCACCTTGCGCACGATGCGCACCACTTCGCGCTGCCATGGTTCCAGCAGCGGGGCAGATTTTTCGATGAAGTACAGCAGGTTTTCCTGTGGCTCAACCGGAAAACGCAGTGGCTCGTTGCCCTCCTCGCTGGCCTGACGGCGCGGGATGGTGCGCCACAGGTCGTTGATTTGCAGCTGCTGGTAGGCTTCCCGTTCGTGCTGGCGCAGTTTTTCCTGCGCCAGCGACAGCTTGGCCGGGCGCTTGTAGCGGTCCACGCCGTAGTTCATCAGCGCATGGCACGAATCCAGTAGCATTTCCACCGCATCAAAGCCGTAGCGCTCTTCGCACTGGCTGAGGTAATCGCGGGCAAACACCAGGTAGTCGATGATGGCCGAGGCGTCGGTCCAGGTGCGAAACAGATAATTGCCCTTGAAAAAGCTGTTGTGGCCATACGCGGCGTGGGCGATGACCAGCGCCTGCATGGTCATTGAGTTTTCTTCCATCAGATAGGAAATGCACGGATTGGAGTTGATCACAATCTCGTAAGCCAGGCCCATCTGGCCGCGCTTGTAGCTTTTTTCGGTGGAGACAAACTGCTTGCCAAAGCTCCAGTGGTGGTAGTTCACCGGCATGCCCACTGACGAGTAGGCATCCATCATCTGTTCGGCGGTGATGATTTCCAGCTGGTTGGGGTAGATGTCCAGGCCGAATTCGTCGCAGGCAATGGCGTGGATTTCCCGGTCGTAGGTTTCGATCAGGTCAAAGGTCCATTCCGAGCTGGTGGAGATCGGGGTGCGGGGGCTGGGCGCCATGGCGGACTCTCCTAGAGTGGGAAGCTGGCTAGGCCAGTTCACGGCCTGTGCTGGGCTGGCGTTTGAACAGTTCGCGAAACACCGGGTAGATGTCGGCGGCGTTGCGGATTTTCTGCATGGCAAACTGCGGATTGCCGCTCTGCACGCGCAGGTATTCGTACCACAGGTTTTGCGGCTCGCCCTCGGTGATTTCAATGTAGGCAAAGTATTGCACCAGCGGCAGCAGCTGGGCTTCCAGCAGTTTGCCGCAATTGGCCGAGTCGCTGTCCCAGTTGTCGCCGTCCGAGGCTTGCGCGGCGTAGATATTCCAGTCGTCGCTGGGGTAACGCTGGCGGATGATGTCGTGCATCAGCACCAGCGCCGACGACACCACGGTGCCGCCCGATTCACGCGAGTGAAAAAAGTTTTCTTCGTCCACTTCCATCGCGCTGGTGTGGTGGCGGATGAACACCAGCTCGATTTTTTCGTAGCTCTTTTGCAAGAACAGATACAGCAGGATGAAAAACCGCTTGGCGATGTCTTTTTTGGCTTCGTCCATCGAGCCCGACACATCCATGATGCAGAACATCACTGCCTGGCTGGTGGGCTTGGGCACGCGCGCGCGGTTGTTGTAGCGCAGGTCGAACGGGTCGAGAAACGGAATGCTCGCGGCTTTGTCGCGCAGGCGGTGAATCTTGCTGCGCAGCGCCCGCACCAGCGGGTCGTCCTCGCTGCAGGATTCCAGCAGTTCGTCGAGCTCTTCTTCGGCGTCGTGCAGTTCGGCCAGGGTGGGCGCGCCCAGGGCAATGCGCCGCGCCTGTGCGCCGCGCAGTGAGCGGACAATGCTGATGTTGGTGGGCGTGCCGTCGCTGGTGTAGCCGGCGCGCACGCTTTTCCATTCTTCGTTGCCGGTCAGCTGGGTTTTGATCAGATTGGGCAGCGCCAGATCTTCAAAGAAAAAATTCATGAACTCTTCGCGGCTGAGTTCAAAGGCAAAGTCGTCCTCGCCACCGCCTTGATCGGATGCCTTGCCGCCCTTGCCGCCACCACCGCCATCCGGGCGGGCAATATGGTCGCCGGCCACAAACTCTTCATTGCCCGGATGCACCACGTCGCGCACGCCGCCCGAGCCATGGTGAAACGTGGGTTCGGACACGTCGCGCACCGGGATGGTGACTTTTTCGCCGCTGCTGATGTCGGTGATGCTGCGCCCCTTGATGGCGCGCGCCACCGACTGGCGGATTTGCGTACGAAACCGGCGCAGGAACCGCTCGCGGTTCACCGCCGACTTGTTCTTGCCATTAAGCCGTCTGTCGATAAGGTGAGACATGGTTCACGTCCTTCGCTGGGTCATTGCCGTGGCCGTAACCGCCCCTGGGCAGGCGCGCCCCAGGGGTGTGGGTCCGGCGTTGCGCGGGGGCGCGATCAGGACGATTTTCTGACGCGCAGATACCATTCGCACAACAGGCGCACCTGCTTGGCGGTGTAGCCCTTTTCCACCATGCGGTTGACAAAGTCTTCGTGCTTTTTCGCTTCGTCGTTGCTGGATTTGGCATTGAACGAAATCACCGGCAGCAGCTCTTCGGTGTTGGAGAACATCTTCTTCTCGATCACCGTGCGCAGCTTTTCGTAGCTGGTCCAGGTTGGGTTCTTGCCGGCATTGTTGGCCCGTGCCCGCAGCACGAAGTTGACGATTTCGTTGCGGAAGTCTTTCGGGTTGGAAATCCCGGCAGGTTTCTCGATCTTTTCCAGTTCGTTGTTCAGTGCATTGCGGTCAAAGCTTTCGCCCGTGTCCGGGTCGCGGAACTCCTGATCCTGAATCCAGTAGTCGGCAAAGGTCACATAGCGGTCAAAGATGTTCTGGCCATACTCGGAGTAGCTTTCCAGATAGGCGGTCTGGATTTCCTTGCCAATGAATTCCACATACTTGGGTGCCAGGTATTCCTTCAGGAAGGTCATGTACTTCTGTTCGGTTTCCTGCGGGAACTGCTCGCGCTCGATCTGCTGCTCCAGAATGTAGAGCAGATGCACCGGGTTGGCCGCCACTTCGGTGTGGTCAAAGTTGAACACCCGCGACAGAATCTTGTAGGCAAAGCGGGTGGACAGGCCGTTCATGCCCTCGTCTACCCCGGCATAGTCGCGGTATTCCTGAATCGACTTGGCCTTGGGGTCGGTGTCTTTCAGGTTTTCGCCATCGTACACCTGCATCTTGCTGAACAGGCTGGAGTTTTCCGGGTCTTTCAGCCGCGACAGCACGGCAAACTGCGCCATCATCTTCAGCGTGCCGGGGGCGCATGGCGCTTTGGCCAGCGACGAGTTTTTCAGCAGCTTGTCGTAAATCTGGATTTCTTCGCTCACCCGCAGGCAATACGGCACCTTGACGATGTAAATCCGGTCGAGGAAGGCCTCGTTGTTCTTGTTGTTGCGGAAGGTTTTCCATTCCGATTCATTCGAGTGGGCCAGAATCACCCCCTCAAACGGAATCGCGCCAAAGCCTTCGGTGCCCTTGAAGTTGCCTTCCTGGGTGGCGGTCAGCAGCGGGTGGAGCACCTTGATCGGTGCCTTGAACATTTCCACAAATTCCAGCAAGCCCTGGTTGGCCAGGCACAGCCCGCCGGAGTAGCTGTAGGCGTCCGGATCGTCCTGGGCAAATTTCTCCAGCTTGCGGATGTCCACCTTGCCCACCAGGCTGGAAATATCCTGGTTGTTTTCATCACCCGGCTCGGTTTTCGACACCGCCACCTGACGCAGTACCGACGGATAGCGTTTCACCACCCGAAACTGGTTGATGTCGCCGTTGAACTCCTGCAGCCGCTTGACTGCCCACGGGCTGGGGATGGTTTTCAGGTAACGCAGCGGAATGCCGAACTGTTCCTGCAGAATCTCGCCGTCTTCGTCGGCATTGAACAGCCCCAGCGGCGATTCGTTCACCGGCGAACCCTTGATGCAATAAAACGGCACCTTTTCCATCAGCTCCTTGAGCTTTTCGGCAATCGACGACTTGCCGCCACCCACCGGGCCAAGCAGATAGAGGATCTGTTTCTTTTCTTCCAGCCCCTGCGCAGCATGGCGAAAGTAAGCCACCACTTGCTCGATGGCTTCTTCCATGCCGTAAAACTCGCGAAACGCCGGATACACCTTGAGCACCTTGTTGGTGAAGATGCGCGACAGCCGCGAGTCGTGGCGGGTGTCAATCAGCTCGGGCTCGCCAATCGCCATCAGCATGCGCTCGGACGCCGTGGCGTAGGCGGACGGATTCTGCCGGCAAATTTCGAGGAATTCCTTCAGCGAATATTCCTCTTCTCGACTGCGATCATAACGGCTGGCGAAACTGGCAAAGATATCGGCGTTCATGATGAGACTCCTGTGCGGCGACGGTGCGTGTGTGCGAGCGGGCTTGGCTGGCGGGCTGATGCTGGGCCTGAGGGGGCATCCGGCATTTGCGCGGGCAGCCGCCCCTGGGTCAGAGGGGCGTTAATTCGGTATAGCATAGCGTCACGGAAAAACAGCAAATTTATGCAAAACACATTGTCATGCTGCACTGCAAATCTTGGCAGGGCAGATTCTGCCGTGATGGCCTGGCAAAAAAAGGTAGCTGAAAGTGTCCCAGCAAGACCTGCGCCAGCAGGGGCAGGAACAAGACCCAAACAGGGAAAACCAAGGGGTTCAAACGGCAGTGCTCGGCAGGGTGATACACAGGCTATAGACGGTTTGGCCAAGGAACTCAATGTGTGATGGCAAGTGGCCCAGGCAGAAAACGGGCAATGCCAATAAGTGAAAAACGCTGTGATATCCGTTTTGTTATTGAATAGCCCTGATGAAACGTTATTTTTCTTTTAATATCACCGTTTTTTTCTGATCTTCCAGTGCTTTATAGCCCTGCCAGGGCAAAGTGGTTATCGTGCGCGGCTTCATGCCTTCGCTGCGCTGGTGCGGCGAAGGGTTTTCAGCCATTTGCGTGGTGGCTTGGTTTGTTTGAAGGAGGGCGTATGGCAATCGATGCCTGGGTAAATCACCTCAATGCACTGATCTGGAGCCCAGCTCTGATTTATCTGTGCCTGGGCGTGGGGTTGTATTTTTCTGTGCGCACCCGTTTTGCTCAGGTGCGCCATTTCCGCGAAATGATCCGGCTGATGTTCGATGGCAAGAGCAGCGATGCCGGGGTGTCGTCGTTTCAGGCGCTGGCCATGACCCTGGCTGGCCGGGTAGGCACCGGCAATATCGCCGGCGTGGCCACTGCTATCACCTTTGGCGGCCCCGGCGCGGTGTTCTGGATGTGGATGGTGGCGTTTCTGGGGGCCAGCTCGGCGTTTGTCGAATCCACCCTGGGCCAGATCTACAAGGAAAAACTCGACGGCCAGTATCGCGGCGGCCCGGCGTTTTACATCGAAAAAGGCCTGGGCATGAAGTGGTACGCCTGGGTGTTTGCCGTCTGCACCATTATTGCCTGCGGCGTGCTGCTGCCAGGCGTGCAGGCCAACGGCATCGCCAGCAGCCTGAACACCGCGCTGGGCATCGTGCCGGAAGCCACGGCGGCGATTCTGGCCGTGTTATTGGGCTTTATCATCTTTGGCGGCGTGCAGCGCATTGCCCGCTTTGCCGAAATCATCGTACCGTTCATGGCGCTGGGCTACATCATCGTGGCCTGCGTGATCATCGCCCTGCACATTGAGCGCCTGCCAGACGTGCTGGGTTTGATCCTGCGCAGTGCCGTGGGCGCTGACGCCAGCTTTGGTGCGCTGCTGGGCCTGGCCATCCAATGGGGCGTCAAGCGCGGCGTGTATTCCAATGAAGCCGGCCAGGGCACCGGCCCGCATGCGTCTTCTGCCGCTGCTGTCACCCATCCGGCCAAACAAGGCCTGGTGCAGGCGTTCTCGGTGTATGTGGATACGCTGTTTGTCTGCTCGGCCACGGCTTTCATGCTGCTGATCACCGGCCAGTACAATGTGCAGGACGGTGCCGGCAAGGCCATTTACACCGGCATTGCTGGCGTGGCGGCGGGTCCGGGTTATGTGCAGACCGCCATGGAAAACATCATGCCGGGCTTTGGCAATCTGTTTGTGGCGGTGGCGCTGTTCTTCTTTGCCTTTACCACCATCATTGCCTACTACTACATCGCCGAAACCAATATCGCCTACATCAACCGCAAGATCAACCGCCCGTGGCTGACCCTGCTGCTTAAGTTTGCCATCATGGCCTCCACGGTATACGGCACGGTAAAAACCGCCGAACTGGCCTGGGGGTTGGGCGATATTGGCGTGGGGCTGATGGCCTGGCTGAATATTATTGCCATTTTGCTGCTGCAAAAGCCGGCGCTGGTGGCGCTGAAGGACTACGAGGCGCAGCAGGCCCAGGGCAAGGACCCGCTATTCCATCCACAGGCGCTGGGCATTGCGCATGCCCACTACTGGGAAGGCCGCCGGGCAGAGCAGATTCATGCCGAGGAAGTGAAAGCGGCACGCACCACCCACTCGCATTGAGTCATATGGCCCCGCCGGTTCAACCGGTGGGGCTTATCGCTTGGGGCATGCGGCTTACGTGGCTTCGTCTGCTTCATCGCCCCGTACCGATGGCACCAGCGAATGTAATCTGGGCAGTGTCACCGGCCAGCGCAGCACAAAACACGCCCCGCCCAGCGCCGATGCCTGCACGCTGGCCTGACCGCCATGCCAGCCCATGATCCGGCGCACAATCGCCAGCCCCAGGCCATAGCCGCCGGTACGCCGGTTGCGGCTGTGGTCCAGCCGCACAAAGGGCTCGAACACCCGCTCGCGTTCTGCTTCGGGAATGCCGGGGCCGTTGTCTTCCACTTCAATCCACCAGTGCTGGCCATCGCAGCCCAGCGTCACCGCCACCTCGCCCTGGCCGTAGCGGGCGGCGTTGCGCAACAGATTGGACAGCGCCCGCTCCAGATAAAACCCGTCCACCTCGGCCTGCTGATCATGCAGGCTGGCCGGGGTGGGGCGCAGGGTGTAGCACACCTGGGGGAAGTCTTCGCCATGCCGGGCCAGCACCTCGTTCAGCCACGGCCACAGGGTCAGGCGCTCGGGGTGCAGCAGGTCGTGGCCCTGATCCAGCCGGGAATACAGCAGCAGCTCTTCAATCATCCGGTCGATGCTGCTGATGTCGCGGTCCATCGCTTCACGGGCATCGTCGGCCACGCCGTCTTCCAGCATGGCCAGCCGATAGCGCAGCCGGGCAATCGGCGTGCGCAGCTCGTGCGACACCGCGTCCAGCAGTTCGCGCCGCGACTGGATCAGCGATTGCAGATTATCGGCCATGGTGTTGATGGTGCTGCCCAGCTCGGCCACGCCGGAGTCGTCGGGCAGGCTGGCGCGGGCGTCCAGATTGCCCGCCCCCAGCTGGCGCGCCACCCGCTTGAGGTGCATCAGTTGCCGCCAGAGCGGGCGCATCCAGGCAAAGGCGGGCACGCCCAGAAACAGGGCGGCCAGGCCCAGCATCAGGTAGTCGAACGACTGGATTTCATGCAGAAAATACAGATAATCCACCGGGCCCAAGGTGAGCATATAGCCGGTTTCTGGCACCCGCTGCAAAAACTGGTAAGTCTCGGCCAGCATGACAATATCGCCATCGGCCAGCGCGGCGCGGTTGTCGGCGCTCAGTTCGTAGGTGTCCAGCGGCTCAACCTTGATCGGGTAGGGCAGCGACAGCCCCAGGGTATCCAGCCGGGCATTCCACTGGTCCACTGGTTCTTCGCTCAGGGTGGTTTGCAGCAGGCTGACGGTGGCGCGAAAAATATCGTTCAGGTAGCGGTCGCTGACCTTGTCCACCACCTGGCCGTAAATGGCCCCGGCCAGGGCAATGGCACCGATAAAGCTGATGACCAGGGTGAGGTAAAACTGGATGAAAATCCGCCGCATCAGCTGTCCCAGCCGGAGCGGACAAACAGGTAGCCCCGATTGCGCACGGTTTTGATCTTGTGCGGCTCGTTAGGATCGTCGCCGAGTTTTTTGCGCAGCCGCGACACCGCCACGTCGATGCTGCGGTCCAGCCCGTCGTACTCCACCCCGCGCAGCGCCTTGAGCAGCG
The DNA here is from genome assembly GCF_002002905.1 of Aquaspirillum sp. LM1. NCBI lineage: Bacteria > Pseudomonadati > Pseudomonadota > Betaproteobacteria > Neisseriales > Aquaspirillaceae > Aquaspirillum > Aquaspirillum sp. LM1. Next base: position 609,479 of record NZ_CP019509.1, read on the forward strand.
CATCGCGCGACAGGGTTTCCCCGGCCTGGCTGGCCAGCAGCCAGAGCAGGTCGAAGTCGCTGGTGGACAGCACCACGCTGTGGCCATCCAGTTTGACATCACGGTTGGCGGCGTCGATCACCAGTCGGCCAAAATGCAACACCTGGCTCAGCGCTGGCGTGGCTGGCCGGCTGCCAGCGATGGTCTGCGGCTCGTGCTGGCGCAGCTGGGCGCGGATACGCGCCAAGAGCACTGCCGGCGGCGTGGTTTTTACCACATAGTCGTTGGCACCGAGCTCCAGCCCGAGCACCTGGTTCATGTCGCTGCCCACCGAGGTCAGCAGGATGATGGGCCGGGTAAACGCCGGGCGCAGATCGCGGCAGATCGACAGGCCATCCTTGCCGGGCAGCATGATGTCCAGCAGCAGCAGGTCGGGGTCGTGTTCGGCAATCGCCGCCTCGACGGTGTCGCCACGGTCGATATGGTGAATCAGGAACCCGTTGCGGGTGAGGAATTCGCCAATCAGCTTGGCCAGTTCAAAGTCATCTTCAACGAACAGGATACGAGGTGACATGATGGGAAATCCCACTCAGTAAAGTCAGGCAAAACGCGCAGTGTAGCGCTGGCGGATGGCCAGGAGAAGGCATGCATCATGCCATCTGGCAGACAATTGCCGCACCTGCACATCGGCGGCTCTCGTCTTGGCTGGCCAATTTGGTTAAAATCAGATGAATCTGTGATTTTTTTCCTTCATCTTCATCATCAAGAAGCTACAAGCAATGGCTCTTATCGTTCAGAAATACGGCGGCACTTCGGTGGGCTCGACAGAGCGCATCAAGAACGTCGCCCGGCGCGTGGCCAAATGGCATGCCCAAGGCCATCAAGTGGTGGTCGTGGTATCGGCCATGAGCGGCGAAACCAATCGCCTGATTGGCCTGGCCCGCGAAATCCAGTCGACTCCCGATCCGCGTGAGCTGGATGTGATTGCATCCACCGGCGAACAGGTCACCATCGGCTTGCTGTCGATGGCCCTGAAGGCCATTGGCGTGGACGCCATCAGCTACACCGGCTGGCAAATGCCGATGGCCACCGACAATGCCTACACCAAGGCCCGCATTCAGTCGATCGAAGACAAGCGCATGCGCGCCGACCTCGACGCCGGGCGCGTGGTGGTGGTGGCCGGTTTCCAGGGTATCGACGAATCCGGCAGCATCACCACGCTGGGCCGTGGCGGTTCCGATACCTCGGCAGTGGCGATTGCCGCCGCGCTGAAGGCTGACGAATGCCAGATCTACACCGACGTGGATGGCGTGTACACCACCGACCCGCGTGTGGTGCCCGAAGCGCGCAAGCTGTCCACCATCACCTTTGAAGAAATGCTGGAAATGGCCAGCCTGGGCTCTAAGGTGTTGCAAATCCGCTCGGTGGAATTCGCCGGCAAGTACAAGGTCAAGCTCCGTGTCCTCTCCAGCTTTGAAGAAGAAGGCGAAGGCACGCTGATTACGTTTGAGGAAGACGAAAAAATGGAAAAAGCAGCAGTCGCCGGCATCGCCTTTGACCGCAACGAAGCACGCATCAACGTCAAGGGTGTGCCGGACAAGCCGGGCATTGCCTACCAGATTCTGGGCCCGGTGGCTGACGCCAATATCGAAGTGGACATGATCATCCAGAACATGGGTGAATCCGGCACCACCGACTTTTCGTTTACCGTGCCGCGTGGCGAATACCAGAAGGCGCTGACCATCCTGCGCGATGTGCAAACCCATGTTGGCGCGGCCAAAGTGGACGGAGACGACAAGATTGCCAAGGTGTCCATCGTGGGCGTGGGCATGCGCTCGCACACCGGCATTGCCTCCACCATGTTCCGCACCCTGGCCGAAGAAGGCATCAACATCCAGATGATCTCCACCTCGGAAATCAAGGTGTCGGTGCTGATCGACGAAAAGTATCTGGAACTGGGCGTGCGCGTGCTGCACAAGGCATTTGGCCTGGACCAGCCGCAATAATACGTCACACCGCTTGACAGAAGCCGCGCACCTGCGTATAGTTCGCGGCTCTGGACGGAGAAATGGCCGAGTGGTCGAAGGCACTTCCCTGCTAAGGAAGCATACGGGCTTAAACCTGTATCGAGGGTTCGAATCCCTCTTTCTCCGCCAAACCGCGCACCCGTAGCTCAGTTGGATAGAGTATCTGGCTACGAACCAGAGGGTCGGGCGTTCGAATCGCTCCGGGTGCGCCACCGATGTCCCCATCGTCTAGAGGCCTAGGACACCGCCCTTTCACGGCGATAACCGGGGTTCGAATCCCCGTGGGGACGCCAGTTTTGAAAAGCCTGCGCTTGCGCAGGCTTTTTTCATGTCCGCTTTTCGGCTGTGAGCCGGCGCGCAACCCCACAAAAACACCGCACACCATACTCAGCGTGAAGTCGAAGCACCCCCCTGCTGGCGGCATCGTGGGTATCGACATGGGCATTGCCCGTTTTTCCACCCTGAGCGATGGTTCGTCTCTCGAACCACTGCACACCTGTCTTAAAGACTGGCGAGCGTAAGCGAGAGGGCAGGGGAGGATGTCAAGGCTTACTTGGCCGCCTGTCCCAGCTGGAACCGGCCAATGGCCTGATCCAGCTGGTGGGCCACCGTGGTCAGGCCATCGCCCAGCCCGGCCACCGAGGCGGCAGTGTCTCCGGCACGGCGCGAAAGCCCGGCCAGATGGCTGACCTGCTGGCTGGCATGCTCGCCGGCCTCGCGCTGTTCGTGGGTGGCGTCGGCAATGCTGTCCACCTGCACAAACGCCTGCTCGGCCTGCTGTTGCAGGGTGTGCAACTGCTCGACAAAGGCATCGGCGGCGTCTTTTTCTGTGGCCACCTGCCCGGCCAGCAACTGAATATCGTCCACCGTGCGCTGGGTATCGTGCTGCACCGCGTCGATCTGCCGGGTAATTGCCAGCGTAGCCTGTGCGGTTTTTTCCGCCAGCTTGCGCACCTCGTCGGCCACCACGGCAAAGCCGCGCCCGGATTCACCGGCGCGGGCGGCTTCAATCGCCGCATTCAGCGCCAGCAGATTGGTCTGGTCGGCAATATCATGAATGGTGGCCACCACCTGGCCGATTTCGCTGGCGCGCTGATTCAGCTGGGTGACGCCGGCCACGCTGGCCTGCAAGCGGGTTTCCAGATGGTGCAGGCCCTCGACCGTGCGGCTGGCCATATTCACCCCAGCCCCGGCCACCTGGGCGGTGTGCTCGGCCAGTTCGCGCACGGCACCGGCGCGCTCGGAGATTTCGGCAATGCCCTGGCTGATTTGCGCCACCGCCTCGGCCACTCCGCTGGCGTGGCCAATCTGGGTCTGGCTGCTGGCCAGTGAGGCATCGGCGGCGCTGCTCAGCTGATGGGCGCTGCTGCCCACCTGGCCGGCGCTGGCGCGCACTGCGTGCAGCGCCTCGCGCATGACCGCCAGCAACTGGTTGAACGCCCGCACCGTGTCGGCTACTTCATCGCGGCCTTGCACCGGCAAGTCCTGATCCAGCTGCAGCGAGCGGGCAATGGTCTGCATCTCGCCACGCAGCGCCAGTAGCGGGCGGCGGATCGAACGCTCAGCCAGCCATAACAGCCCAATGGCCAGCAACACCGCACCTGCCACCAGCACCAGCAAGGTGGCCACCACCTGGTCACGCAGGGCGGCAAATTTGCCGGCCATGCTGCGCATGCGGCTGGCCACCTGCTGTTCGGCCTGCTGGAACAGCATTTCTGCCGCGTGTGCCGCTGCCTTGCCTGTGCTCAGTGCGGCATTGGCTTCGGCGGCAGAGGCAAACACCGGCTGGCCCAGCTGGGCGTGCAACTGCTCCAGCTGCGGCACATAGCCCTGGGCCAGATGCTGGCGAATCTGGGCAATCTGCTGGCGGCCCTCGGCGCTGGCCAGCGCATCGGCCTGGTCCAGCGCCTGGTTAAGCTGCTGGTGTTCGCCCTGCCATTTGCTGAAATAATCGTTAACCTTGCCCGGCTCGCGCAGCTGAATCAGCATGTCTTTTTCAAACCGGCGCATATTGGACAGGCGGGTGTGCGCTGCCTGTAGCGCCACGCTCAGCCCGAGGTCGCGCTGGGCCAGTTCGCCTGCCAGCGCCGATTGCCGGTACACCCCTTGCACCCCGGCACCGGCAATCAGCAGCATCAGGGCAATCAGCAGGGAAAAAAACACCATCAGGCGGGTGCGTAGCGACAACAGGGCAAGAATGGGCATACTGGCGTTTTCCTGGGGGGAGAAAGGCAAATCCGTCCTGTTTCACCCTGCTGGCCGCAGGGCCGGGGGCATGGCAGACAGGCAGTCCGCCGCGCATGGTAGAGACTTGCCATGACGATACCGTTAAGATTTCATGAAAATTCACCTGATGGTCATCCTGGCGTCGGGGGAATGCGCTATGCTGCAATGCAATAAACGCCGCGCACAACCCTCCTGTGCCTTGCCATGCACCTTTGTCTGCGCCAGCACGCCTGGCCAGGCGCGCTGCGCGGGGGGTTTGTGAGCCGCGCTAAACGTTTGCCCTGACACCGGGTTTATCTGGAGTAGTATTGATTGATGACCGCCGCCACTGCCTCTGTCCAAAATCGTCCGCCCCGTATTGCCGTGATCGGTGGGGGGCTGGCTGGCCTGGCGGCGGCCTGGCATGCCGAGGCGGCGGGGTTTCGGGTGCGGGTGTTTGAAGCCGGCAGTCGCCCCGGCGGGCCGGCGCTGGGCTGGCGCGATGGCCCGCGCCTGTTTGAATACACCCCCAGCCTGCTTGAGCTGGACGCGCCGCTGCTGGCGTGGATTGCCTCGCTGGGCCTGGGCCCGGCCCTGCACCCGGCGCTGCCGGTGGCGCGACGCCAGCTGGTGTTGCGCCAGGGCCGCTATATGCCGCTGATGGATACCCCGCTGGCGTTCATGCTCAGCCGCCGGGTCGACCGTGAGAGCAAGCACAGCGTCCTGCGCCAGTCGCTGGGCCTGCTGCGCCGTTCACCGCCGGTGCTGCCGGATGAGGTGGCACCCAGGGTGCGCCAGATTCTGGGCGACTGGTTCAACGACTACATGGTGGCCCCGTGGCTGGCCGCCAGCCAGGGCGCTGACGCCGAATCCGCCTGGATGGCGCTGGCGCTGGCCGATGTGGCCGACACCAGCAGCCGGCTGGCGCTGGCCCGGCAGCTGTACGCGCTGCGCCAGATACCGTGCCATGGCTTTCGCCATGGCCTGGACACACTGACCGACACCCTGTCGGCGCGGGTGGACGTGCGACTCAACCAGCCGGTTGGTGCGCTGATTCGCCGGGCGCACGGCTGGTGCGTGGTCACCGGCATGGAAACCTTCGAGGCTGATCTGGTGATTCTGGCCGTGTCGGCGCGGGAAGCGGCGCTATTGCTGGCCCCCAGTTTTTCGCAAATTGCCGCCAGCCTGGCTGCCGTGCGCTACAGCCCGATGATTCATGTGCATTCGGTGTACGCCCGCGAGGATGTGGCCCACCGCCTGCGTGCTGGCGGTGCCTGGCATCCGCAGGTAGAGCATCCGTTTGCGCTGGGCGTGGAGTTTGTCAGCGCGCAGCTGGCACACCGCGCTGCCGACGATGAAGTGTTGCTGTGCGCCCGTCTGGGCGGCATGACTCAGCCGGAACGCATGGGGCTGGACGATGCCGTGCTCGGCCTGCTGCTGGACAGCGAACTCGATGGCCTGCTCGGCATCCAGGCCGCCCCGCTGGCCCGGCATATCCACCGCCAGCGCCACGCCTTTCCTCACCCCGACGCCGCGCTGGCCCGCGCCCGCCAGCACCTGCCCGGCCTGGGCCACGCCCGGGTGCTGGTGGCATCGGACTGGGCTGCCGGCGCTGGCCCGGTGGCGGTGCTGCGCCACGCCATGCACTTGCCAGCGCAGGTGCGGGCCACGTTGAACAGCCCACAGGTGCTGATCGAAGAAGTGTAAGCAAGCCCTTGCGCCTTGCTCATTCATGCCGCCCGTTCCGTCCGCAGGGGACCCCGACGGTGGATGGTGCGTGGGGGGCTGGGTTGCCAAGGGGATTTGGCTGATATCAAGCCGCCTATCGCTAAGAAAATGCTGAAAAAATTGTCATTCCCGCGAAAGTTGGAATGCAAAATGCTGATTTTACTGAGTAAATCAGCACATCCCGCCTAACGCATCTCGAACCATTCCTGATGAAAGCGCTGGGCCGGTAACCCTTGCGCCTGCAGTTCTTCCCGCAGCATGCGGCCAAAGCTGGCCGGGCCGCAAAACCACACATCGGCGTGGCACCAGTCCGGAATCAGTGCCTGCAGCCGGGCGGTGTTCAGCCGGCCATCGCGGGGTTCCCACAGCAGGTGCAGATTCACCCGCGCGCGGTCAGCGTCGCGCTGCAGGCGTGCGATCATGGCCGGGTCGTGCTCTGCCGTGGCATAAAACAGATCAATCGCTTTGCCGTCGTGGTGTGCCGCCAGCGCCTGCAGCCGGGCCAGGAACGGGGTGATGCCGATGCCGCCGCCCACCCAGATTTGCCGATGCGCATCGCCGGCAAAGGTAAACCGCCCGTACGGCCCTTCCACTTGCACCGCATTGCCCACCTTCAGCCGGGTGGCCAGCGTAGCGGTGTAGTCGCCCAGCGCCTTGACCACAATGCTCAGGCGCGGTTCATCTGCTTGCCAGGCCGACGCCAGGGTAAAGGGGTGCGCGCCCTCGTCGGGGTGAAAGGTGAAAAATGCAAACTGTCCAGCCTGATGGCCTGGCCAGCCCGGCTGCAATTGCAGGTCAATGCTGAGCGCGTTTAGTTCAGGGTGCGCATCCAGCGCGGCAATCCGCCCGCTGACCTTGCTTCCGCCGGCACGCCGCCCCAGCAGCGACATCACCCCGGCCACACAGCCCAGGCCGATCAACCCTGCCAGCAGCCCGCCCACTGGCGTTTGCCAGTATTCAAACTTGACCAACACGATGGCATGAAACACCAATGCCAGATACGCCAGCGAAATCCAGCGATGGGTTTGCACAAAGCGGCGATAGGGAAACCATTTGATCAGTGCCAGCGCCATCAGTGCCGCCGCCGCATAGAATGCCCATTCGCCCACGGCTTCGGCCAGGCCGCGTTGCTGGGCAAGCAGCTGTTGCCACGAACCGGGCTCCAGTGGTGGGCGTGGCTTGCGGGCGGGGCGTTCCAGCCAGCCCAGCCCTACCAGCCATTTTGGCCCTTTGGCCAGCAGCCAGTGAGCAATGGAAATGACCAGGCCGCTGATGCCCAGCCATTTATGCAGCCGGTACAGTTTGTCCAGTCCGCCCAGCGGTGCTTCCAGCAGGCGTGGGCGCATGGCCAGCAGCATGGCCAGGCTCATCACGCCGATGCCGAGCACGCCGCTGTATTGCATCAGCACGCCGCGCCAGGCAAAGAAGCCATCCAGACTGGCCAGGGGGGTGGGGTCGCTTAGCAGCCAGAAGCCCGTGAGCAGGGCCAGGTAAAGCCAGAGTGTGTAGGTCAGGGTTTTCATCGGGAAATCTCGGTAAACAGCCTTGCGGGCAGGATATTCCGCCAGTTATCTTTCCAGCAAGATAATTGGTGGTGTTTTACTTTTTGTTACTTGCCTGATACACAGGGTAAGAAATGCTTTGATAGTGAGACTCAGTGCTGAATTAACCCACAAGGAAACTGACTATGCCCACGCTAGATTAATCCCGTTGGGATGTCACGCTGGATGATGAGGTTGTGCCGTTGTTTTTACCGCTGCAATGGGCGCAGGCGCGTTCACTGGCTGGCATGCGGCCATCGCTGGAAAAATACGCATTGTCCGAGGCCGAATTTGACCTGTTGGCTACCCTGCGCAATGCCGAGGTGCCACACACGCTCACGCCATCGCAGCTGCTGGCGCGCATGGTGCTGACCTCGGGTGGACTGAGCAAGGTCATGGCGCAGCTGGAAACCCGTGGGCTGATCCGGCGTTTGCAGTCGGCACAGGATTTGCGCATCAAGCCGGTGCAGCTCAGTGCGGCGGGCCGGGCGCTGATCGAGACAGCGATGGTTGAAACCGTGGCCGCTACCCGGGCATGGTTGCGGGCGACGCTGCGTCCCGAGGCGCTGGGCCAGCTGACCACCTTACTGGCCAAACTGGCTGAATCGGGTGCTGATGAGAAAAAATCCGCTTGAATTCACCATAAAATCTGACTATTTCAGGAAAATTTACACAGACCTTGCGAATGGCTTTCAGGGTGTGATGGCGTTGTCCGGATCGGGTATGATGTTTTTTTTAAATCATTCAAACGAATGATTTTTTATCGGCGCAGGTCAGGATGCTGACCCTATCTACTGTTTACTCAGTGGCAGGGGATGTTCGTTTCTGCTGAGCGCCAAAAAAATCACCTGCTATTTGGTTGCGGAGAAATAGAACTTCATCATGGGAATACGCACTTTCTTTACCGGCATGCTTGCCATCATGTTTCTGCTGGGCACGGTGCCGTTTGGCGTCAGTTATTTTGATGCGCAGGCCCGCCATCGCGCCACCGAAACCCTGCAGCAGCAAAAACGCTATAACGACGCCATCATGGCGGTGGGCCTGCAGATTCGCGGCATTCAAAATGCCTTTATCCGCGTTGCGCTGGCGCAAGCGGATGACGGGCCAGACATGTCGGCGTTGCGCCAGACGCTGGTCAGCCGCACCCAGGCGCTGGACGCGCTGCTGGCCGAGGCGGACGCCTGTTTCAGCACGGCGTTTGCCGAACAGGGCAATGGCCGCGAGCGAGACAATTTCCAGCGCTTCATGCACAGTGCCAGGGCCTACCAGAAGGTCATTGGCCAGGTGGCGCACACCAATGATTTTTCCACGCCCAGCATTGATGGCGTGGCACCCTTCATCAATGCCGCGCTGGCTGAAGTGGGTAAGGAGGTCAAGGCCAGCAATGGCCTGATTGCCGACGCCAGCCAACGTCTGCTGGCGCAAGGCCAGCAGTATCAGGCCATTTATATGGCTGTCAATGGTGTGATCCTGGCGGGGATTGTGCTGGCTTTCGTGCTGATGCAGCGACGGATCTTTCGTCCGCTCAATGTGGCCTTGCGCGCCATCGAGCGAGTCAAATCCGGCGATTTGCGCATCGAGATTCATGGTTCGGCTTCCGACGAAATTTCCCGCCTGCTGCGCGCCATTGGCGAAATGGCCAGCGAACTGAGCGCGCTGATCCGCAAGATCAATAGCGATGCTCGACGTCTGCACGAAAATTCTGAATCCATCCATGGCGTGCTGGCCGGGGTGATGGGCGCAGCGGCAGAGCAGGCCGATGCCACCCTCAGCATGGCCGGGGCCATCCATCAGCTGTCGCAGTGCAGCGCCCATATTGCCGAGCGGGCCGCCGACACCGAGCAATCTTCCTCCGATTCCGCCTGTGTGTCGCGTCAGGCCACTGAACAGTTGAACCTGGCCAATGACACCATTCACCGCATTGCCGAATCCGTTTCGGTGGCGGCTCGCCAGATTGGCGCGCTGAATGAACGCGCCGGGTTGATTTCCAATATTGCCTCGGTGATCAAGGATATTGCCGGCCAGACCAATCTGCTGGCGCTCAACGCTGCCATTGAGGCCGCCCGCGCCGGCGAACAGGGACGCGGCTTTGCCGTGGTGGCCGATGAAGTGCGCAAGCTGGCTGAGCGCACCGCCAGTGCCACCGGCGAAATTGAACAGATGATTGCCGGTATTCAGTGCGACACCGGCAGTGCCTTCGACACCATGGTGCAGATTCTGCCCAATGTGGAGCGTGGCAAGCAGCTGACCAGCGCCGCCACTGCCGCGCTGGCCGCCATCCAGAACGGCGCACAGCACACCCAGAGCCAGATTCAGGAAATCAGCTCGGCCATTCGCGAACAGCGCTCGGCCAATGCCTCGCTGGCGGGCAAGGTGGACGTGGTGGCGCGGATGGCTGAACAGACTTCTGCCGCCAGCCGCAGCTCAGCCGACACCGCCAGCCAGCTGCGCGTCATGGCCAGCGAGCTGAAAACCAAGGCATGTTATTTTGTAGTGTAACCTACTGAAAGATAAAAATAATGAAGGTACAGAACAGAATCCTGATTCTGGTGGTGACCGTCCTGGTGAGCATGGGGCTGATTGCGGCCATTTCGCTGTCGGTCCTGCGTTCGAACATGATGAGCGAGCGTCAGAACCAGCTGGCTACGCTGGTCGAGCTGGGCAAGGCAACCGTTGCCTACTTCCAGAAAATGGAAGCGGATGGCTCCTTGAGCACAGAGGAAGCGCAAAAGCGCGCCAAGCAAGCCATTTCGGCCTTTCACAAGAGCGACCGTTATCTTTGGGTGCGGGATAACGGCAATGATGTCAACCTGGTGCATCCTGACCCCAAACGGGTGAACAAGGCTGATGCGGATGCCAGGAAAAAGGGGGATGAATACCGAAACGCCATGCAGGGCGCGGAGGTTGGGTTTCTGTTTTCGCAGGGCACCCGTCCGGGCGTCGAGGGTCATGTCAGCAAGATTTACGCCGTGACACTGTTTGGTCCGTGGAACTGGATCATCGGCTATGGCGGCTATCTGAACGATATCGACACGGTATTCTGGCAACGCGCCAGCATCATGCTGGCCGTTGGCGGTGCCATCTTCATCCTGATTGCCTTGCTGGCCTGGCGCATGTCCACGGTCATTCTCGGCCAGCTGGGTGGCGAACCACAGTACGCCGCTGAAATTGCACAGCAGATCGCCCAGGGCAACCTGTCGCGGGAGATTTCCTGCAAAGGGGCTGCTGGCAGCTTGCTGGGGTCGATGAACCAGATGCAGCACGGTTTGCGCAAACTGGTCGGGCATTTCAGCCAGGCGTCGGAACTGCTGGCGTCGGCAAGCGCAGAACTGTCTCATCAGGTGTCCTTGCTGGGCCGCAGTGCCAGCAGCACGTCTGCCGCTGCGTCGTCGACAGCTGCCGCCGTGGAACAGATGACCGTCAGCATTGACCAGATTTCTGACAATGCGCGCGAAACCGAGCAATTCTCCAGCGATGCCTCCACGCTGGCCACCCAAGGGGAACAACTGGTCAGCGAGACGGCAGACGAGGTGCGCCAGGTGGCGCAAGCCGTCAGCCAGGCGGCTGACAATATCCGCCTGCTGGCTGAGCGTTCGCGCGAGATCGACGGCGCCAGCACGATTATCAAGGACATTGCCGACCAGACCAACCTGCTGGCGCTGAATGCGGCGATTGAGGCCGCCCGCGCCGGTGAACAGGGACGCGGCTTTGCCGTGGTGGCCGACGAGGTGCGCAAACTGGCCGAGCGCACTGCCCGGGCCACCGATGGCATCAATCTCACCATCCGTGGTGTGCTGGCCGACACTGAACAGGCTGCCGCGCATATGGATGGCGTGCGCCATCAGGTCAGAAGCAGCGTCGAGCGCGCTGAGCTGGCTGCCACTTCGCTGCGTGAGATTCGCGGCCGGGTGGGGGCTGCGCTGGGCAAAACGCGTGATGTGGCCAGTGCCGCACAGGAGCAAAGCCTGGCAAGCAACAGCATTGCCGGCAATGTGGAGCAAATTGCCCAAAGGGTGGATGAGTCGAATGCGGCAGTTGAGCAGGTCAGCGATCAGGTCATGCGCCTGAATGTGCTGGCGGCAGAGCTGCGTGCCACGGCGATGCGCTTCACGCTTTAGTAGTCGTCAGTCACCCTAATAGCCAGTCACGATGATATGAAGCAAATGACTGGCAGCTAGACCGCTTTCGGCATGCGTTTCACCTGACGTGTCGTTCCCGCGCAGGCGGGAACCCAGGCGCTGGCTGGACTACACCGGGCGCACGATGTCGTCGTTCCCGCGCAGGCGGGAACCCAGACCGCGCTACAGCGTGTGCGGTGGGTGTTGAGCGTTGTCGGATAGTTCGCGCGCTGTGGATGCCTCTGGATTCCCGCCTGCGCGGGAATGACGCGGTGGGGTGCGGCGGATGGTTCGCTGTGTCAAATCAAGATGTTGTGTTGAAATAAATAAAGCAAGACATCCGACGTCGGCTTGCTCGCAGGCACCCTCGTGTTTCAACGTGACTGGCGACTAATATGAACCGATGATTGGCACAGATACCCAAGGTCAGCGCGCTCGCCTGCACGCAGGTATTTCAACGGGACGGCGACTTGACCGCTTTGGGCATGAATCTCACCCGACTTGTCGTTCCCGCGCAGGCGGGAACCCAGACCACGCCACAGCGTACGCCGTGGGCATGTGGCGGTCGTGAGCGCACCCCCCGATGCACGCTGTGGATGCTCCTGGATTCCCGCCTGCGCGGGAATGACGGGATAGGCGCGGAAGACAGTTCGCTGTGGCAAAGTAAGGTTTTGTTTTAATAGAAATTAAACCGAGGTGCCCGGTATAAACTTGCTCGTATGAACCCTTGTGTTTCAACGTGACTGACAACTAGGGAAACGCTGAACCAATCGTCACCCCCGCGAAGGCGGGCGTCCAGGCGTTTGATTTTACTGGGTTTTGCTTTTTACAACGGGTATACGCGGTGAGCTGTGCCACAAAACCATGCAGCGGCACGACATTGACATCCTCATCCTTGAGCGTCTGCTGCAAGGGATGGACTGGCGCATCCGCCAGCCAAGCCATTTCCGTGCTGTTGCGCCACTCAGTCAGCAGCTTGCACAGTCCTGCGTAGCCGAGCTTCTTCTCGCCCTGCTCGTAGCGCGCTTTCTGCAATGCCAGCGCCTTGTTGAAGACGAACCGGCACGAGCCAGCGAAGCGGCGCATTTGCCGCGCTTGCTGGCCGTCTGGCATCAGGGCGAACTTGAAGGCTTGAAGTCGTTGCATACCTCAATCATACAGACACCAAAGGACAGCTGCGCCGTCCGCGCTATCCTTCTCCGCCCTGAACGGCGGGGCTTGCCGCGCACCGGGTCAAGCTGTCGTGCCGCTGGCATTATATGGCTTGGTGGTGCGCAGGCGTTTACGCCGGCAGCTTGACCTGATAACCCGCCTGGTTTTTCGGATGGTTGTCGTTGGTGAACACGCTGCGGTCGTTTTTCAGCACGATGACTTCAAAGAACGGGCGGAAGCGCGCTTCCGAAATGCCAAATGCCGTCAGGAACTTGCCAAACAGCACTTGTTCTTCCGGCTCCGGCTGACCATCGACCAGCGACGAGTCGATCAGGTTAACCAGCATGCACATCTTCTGTGCGTCGCTCAGCAGCGGCGCAGCTTCCTGCAGGAAGGTTTCCAGCGAGTTCTTGCGACGGTATTTCAGTGCCGAATCCAGCAGAGCCTGGTTTTGTGCGCCCACGCCAATGGTGCCGCGACCGTCATCCTGACCGCCCAGCACGCTGAGCAGATGGCCGACTTCTTCATTGTCCATCTCGCCGTCTGCCGACATCATGTACAGCAGCGAGGTGGCAAAGGCCAGATGCGGGGTCATTTTGTCGCCGCTGTCGCTCTTGAACATGTCGAACAAGCCCATGGGGAAATCTCCTTGAATAGTGTGTGTCGTTGGGGAAAACCAGCCGTCGGGTGACGGTGTGCGCTTTGACCACGCGCTCAGTCTGCAAGTTCCGGCATGGAAGGGGCAAACCAGAATGGCCCCGGTGTGTGCCATAAGAAAACCGGCCCGTCGTTGCCGACAGGCCGGTTGGGAATTGGTGCAGGGAGATCGGGCATTCCCCGCCTGATGCCATCCGTTTCTGGGATGGCAGCATCCTACCTGGCTTGTTTTACATTGGCATGAAGCGTATGTGCCAGCAGGATGTCAGGGGGTGGGCGGATGCGGTCAGAAGCGATACTGTGCGCTCAGATAAAAGAACCGGGTGGGCGGGTCTTCCAGTGCGTACATCGACCCCCAGTTGTCCGGGGCCTGGCGGTTGAGCAGATTGTCCACGCCAGCGGCCAGGCTGATCTGTTTGTTGACTTGATACGCCAGCTTGAAGTCGGTCAGGCCGTGGTTGCTGGACAGGTTCACTCCGCGCAGGGTGTTGTGGCTGTTGTAGTAATTGAAGTAATAGCGTCCTTGCAGGTCGGCACGCCAGGCCCCCATTTCTGCGCGCAGGCCGGCGCGGGCAATGCTGCCTGGTCGGCCCGTCAGGCGCTGGCCGCTGCTGTCGTCGCGGGCGCGGATATGTTCGTAGCCGCCAGTCAGCGACCAGCCCGGCAAAAAGCGCCACTGGCCGCTGAGCTCGATGCCCTCAATGGTGGCGCGGCCCACATTGGCGTACACCGAGCGGCTGAGCACGCCGGCGGAGTCGCTGGCCTGGCGGGCTCGCGACACGGTGGTGATCAGGTTGCTGGCGCGGGTGCGGTAGGCAGCAAGCTCCAGGTTCCAATCGTCACGCTGGTAGCCGATGGCGGCCTCCAGGCTGCGGCTTTCTTCCGGAACCAGTGCGTCATTGCCCAGAATCAGGAAGGTGCCACGGCGGAAGGTGGCGTATTGCTCCAGCACGCTGGGTGCGCGAAATGCCTCGCCGTAGCCCAGGCGGAAGCGCCAGTTGGACGGGGTGTATTGCAGCGACAGGCGCGGGGTGGTGGCGTGGCCGAATTCGTTGAAGCTGTCGTAGCGCACGCCCGCCAGCATGTGCAGGTCGGGCAGCAGGGTGAAATCGCCCTGCGCCAGGCCATACTGGTTGCGGCGGTCGCCTTCGCGCGAGGTGTTGTTGGCGACGCGCAGCTGGTCGGTTTGCCGGCCCAGGCCAATGGTCAGCATATGCCGGCCCAGCGGCAGGGTGTAGCGCGCACCCAGCTGGGTTTGCGTGTAGTGGGTGTCTTCAATCAGCGGATAGGCACGGGTGGTCTTGGCGTCGGAACGACCACGCGCCATGTCCACCACCAACTGGCCGGGGCCAATGTCGCCGGTATAGTTCAGCCCGGCGTAGTCGCGGCGCTCTTGCTCGTAGCCCACAAAGCGGGTGAACGGCGCGCTGGCCAGCTGGTCGGGGGCGCGGTCGTTTTGCAGTACGCGCTCCAGCGTCAGTTTGACGGTGTGGCCCGGTGCCACGCGCAGGCCACCATGGTAATTGACGTAGGTTTCATCGCTGCCCTTGAGATCGGCGCGGTAGCTGTTGTCTACCACCCGGTATTCGTCGCGGTTGCGTTGCTCCACGCTCACGCGGTGGGTGACGTTTTCGCCGCCATATTCCACATAGCCCTTCCACAAGTCGGTGTCGCGTGAATTGCCCTGCGACAGCCCGTACAGCAGCGAGGCACCACCGTGCAGGCCGCTATGGTATTTGGGCTGCTTGCTGATGATGTTGATCACCCCACCCGAAGCGTCAGCGCCATACAGCGCCGACATCGGGCCGCGCACGATTTCGATTTGTTCAGTGTCTTCGCTGGAAAACAGGTTCAGGTCGCGCGAGCCGTATTTCTGCGTGCGGCGCAGGCCATCGTACAGAATCAGCGTGCCGCTGCTGGTCATGCCGCGCATGCTGACGGTGGCGTTGGTGGAGGTGCCACGGGTGTCTACCCCCACCGCCTGCTTGAGGTTGTCCACCAGGCTGACGCCGGCGGTGGCGTCCAGGTCGCGGCGGCTGAGCACCTGCACGCTGGCCTGCACATCCTGCACCGGCTGGGCGTAGCTGGCGGCGGTGACCACCACCGGCTTAAGTGAGGTGTCTTCGGCGTGGGCTGCCAGCGAGAAGGCGCTGGCCAGCGCCAGGCACAGTGGCGCGGGGCGGGCAAGCAACATGGGCAAGGACATGATGTCTCCTGAGGTGGTGGGCGCTGGCGCTGCGACAGCCAGGCCAAATAATAAAAATGATTTATGGCCGTGCCAGTGGGGCAATGGGGATCACCCGCCGCGCGCGCCGGCGCTGGCGCAGGTGGGCGGTGGCCAGCGCGATGGCACCCAGCGCCAAGGCCAGCGTGGCCCAGGTGGGCGACACGGTGGCCAGCCGTCGCCAGCCCATCAGCGCCAGCACCAGCGCCGCGCCCACCCGCAGGCAGGGGGCCAGCCAGGGCTGTTCGGCGCGCAGGCGCTGGCCCAGCGCGGCGCAGGCCGGAATCAGCGCCAGCATGGGTGTCAGCAAGGCCCCCGCGCCAAACGCCATGCCCAGCCGCGCGCCCTGGCCAGGGTCGGCGCTGGCAGCGGCGGTGGTCAGCAAGGTGGCCAACGGCGTGCAGGGAATCAGGGTGAGCGCCATGCCCAGCAAAAAGGGTGAGCTCAGCCCGGCGCGGCCAGCGCGGTGGCACAGCGCAGCGGCGGTGTGCGGGGTGCTTGGGCGTAACAGCAGGCCGGCGCAGGCCAGCGCTGCGGTGCCAATCAGTGCATTGCCCACGCCGGAGCGCAGGGTCTGGAGAAACCAGTCGCCCAGGCTGGCCGCCAGCGCGCCCAGGCTGGTGTAGGCCAGCCAGCGCCCGCCCAGAAAACTCAGCGCATCGCGCAGCCCGGCGCGTGCGCCGCCAGCGCCGGCCAGGGTCCAGGCACCGATAAAGGGCATGCAGGTGGCGGCACAGGCGGTGAGCCCCAGCGAGGCCCCCAGCAGCAGCACGCCGGTCAGCGAGGCATCAGCCGCCATGGCTGCTGTCCGCCGGTTTGGCGCGGGCGATGCGGATCACCTTGCGTTCGCCATCCGGGGTTTCCCGCTTGACCTGGCGCTTGTAGTAGTCGCGCGAGGAGCTGAACGCCGCCAGCGGACCCACCCGCACGCGGATGATCTGATCGTCCGGGCAGTATTCGGCACAGCGCCCACACAGAGTGCAATCTTCGGTGAAGGCCCGGCGGCCGTGCTGGTGGTGGATTTCCGGGATATCCATCGGACAGGCGCGGCTGCAAATGCCGCATTGGGCGCATTTGCTGTGTTCGCGTTTGTCCAGGCGCAGCAGCGACACATGACGCGCCAGCGCATTCATGGCCAGCATCGGGCACACCCGGCAGAACGGCTGGCGCACGGCCAGGCTGGCCAGCAACACAAAGCCGGCCACCGTGTTGCCAATCAGGCTCAACGTCAGCCCCAGCGCATCGCCGCCCACTTTCAGCGCCAGCTCGTCGGTCTGGCCGGTCAGCAAGGTGGTGACAATCCGTGACGGGCAGACATCGCAATAGGGGTTGCCCGCCGAATGCGGGGCCACGCCCAGGCCGGCGGCCAGCGGCAAGGCAAACACCAGCCCCAGCAACACCAGCCATTTCACTGGCCGCAGCCAGCGCAGCCGCGCCGGGGCCACGGTGCGCCGCGCCAGCCCCAGCTTGCGCCCCAGCCGGTACAGCCATTCCTGTACCGTGCCCAGCGGGCACACCCAGGCGCAAAACGCCTTGCCCAGCAGCAGATAAGCCAATAAAAAGCTGCCCAGGGTGAGCAGCAGCGGCAAGAAGGTTTGCAGCGCCACCTGCTGGGCGCGCGCCAGCGCGGCACCCACCTGATGGTCCAGCTGGTGTTGCAACGGCACCAGCGCGCAATAGCCGCCGTTTTGTGTGTCGTAGGCGCAAGACAAAGCCGGCAGGGCGGTGGAGATTTTTTCTGCCGCGTAATAACCCACCAGATTGGCCCCCCAAACGGTGAGCAGCAGCATCAGCAGCTGCACGCTCAGGCGCACACGCCCTAACGATCATGGAGAGTAGCGCCACCCCAGAAGATGAAAGAGACTATCGGGTGGAAGTTGGCGGGTCGAGGTCGTATTAGTACTTTGCGGCTTGACCCAGCCTCTAACGTGACCTGCCAGACTGACTCGCACCCCGGATTGCTTCCATCGAGAGCGCACGCTAAACAGGCCGTTGGCGACTTGTCGCCTTCAGGCTCATTCAGTCCTGGTGCCCGCCTCCTTCCATCCTCAAGTGTAAATCGATAGGAAGCGCCATGGAACTGTCAGCACTGTACAAATGCGTCATCGGACTCGACGTCCATCAGGCGCAAATCACCGCCTGCGCATTGATTCAGCAACCCGATGGCAGCACGCGCATCGAGCAGCGGCAGTTTGGCGGCTTTGCCCGCGACCGCCGGGAACTCGCGGATTGGGCCGCTTCCTTGCACCCGGATGAAGTCGTGATGGAGAGCACCGGCATCTACTGGAAGAGCCCGTATGCCGCGCTGGAGGCAGTCGGCATCCGCGCCAAGGTGGTGAATGCCCGCCACGTCAAGCATGTCCCTGGCCGCAAGACCGATGTGGGCGATGCCCATTGGCTGGCGATGCTGGCGCGGGCCGGTTTGTTGCGCGCCTCGTTTGTCCCGCCTGCAGCATTGCGCGAATTGCGCCTGATTGCCCGTCAGCGACAGAAACTGGTTGGCCAACTGGCCTCTGAGAAGAACCGGCTGCACAAAGTGCTGACCGACAGTGGAATTCGCCTTGGCGTAGTGGTCAGCGATCTGCATGGGCAATCTGCCCGCGCCATGGTCAAGGCGATCATCGCCGGGCAAGCCCCACAGCAGGTGATCAACCTGGCCAGCCGCCGACTGAAGGCCAGCCGTGAGGAGATCTTCGATGCCCTACAAGGCGATCTGACCGCCAGTCACCGCTTCGTGCTCGACGAACTGATGCAGCATATTGAGGAGATCGAAGCCAGGATCGACCGCTTCGACGTCCGATTGCTGGCTGGGCTTGAATCCGAGCGGGGCACGCTGGCGCTGCTGCAAACGATCCCTGGCGTTGACCTGATCGGCGCGGCGATGCTGTTGGTGGAAATTGGCTCGGACATGGGCGCCTTCGGCAGCGCAGATCGTTTGGCTTCGTGGGTTGGCGTTTGCCCGGGCAACAACGAGTCGGCGGGCAAGCGCAAGTCAGGCCACACCCGCAAGGGCAACCCATATGTGCGCCGCCTGCTGTGCGAGTTTGCGCATGCCGCCAGTCGCACCACATCGGTGTTCAAGTCGAAGTTCCAGGCTCTTGTGGTCAGGCGTGGCTACAAACGCGCCATTATTGCAATTGGTCACAAAATTCTGCGCACGCTGTTCTTCATGCTCAAGCGGCGCGAGCATTACCGGGATTGCGCGACGGATTACGAGGCGCTCTCTGTTCAGCGCAATGCCCCACGCTGGATCAAGGCGCTGACTAAATTTGGCTTTATCACGCCAGCCAGCGCCTGATTCTGCATGGGCGTTTTTTTACATGGCCTTCGGGCCAGGGTGACGCTCGTCCTGGTGGTGGGCTCTTTCACGCTAAAGACAGCCCAGACAAGATGGATTTCATGCGCGCTCCCGTTTGCGTCGGATCAAGGGTGCCGCCAGCACCATGCCAAAACCCAGCGCACCCACGCCGGCAGCCAGGCTGCGCTCGCGCATGCGATCAGGGTAGTAACGGTGGGCGTAGGTGCTCAGATAGTTGCGCCCGTCGATGGCCTGATTGACCGCCAGCACAAAGCCCTGGCTGGCATTCATGGAATTGGGGCCTGCCAGCGCCGCCTCGGGGAAATCACGCGGAAACGTCACCTCCACCTCGCCGCGCGCATCGCTGACCCACACCCGGCGTGTGCCGGGCTCGGTGAGCAGCTCAACGCCGACATTGGGTCGCGGCTGGCCATTGAAGCGCACCTGAAAGCGCCACTGGCTGGTTTCCCGCACGCCGCCGTGTTCGGGCAGGCGCTGCGGGACAATTTCCAGCCCGTCGCGGCGCTGCGCCAGCAAGGCAGATGGCGATAGCGGCTTGCCGGGCAAATAAACATGGGTGCTGGCGCGCAGCACAGTGTGGTCATCGCGCGCACCACTGGCACTGAACCAGACGTGGCCGCTGCCAGTCTGCTCGCGGCTGGCGCGCCAGCCGCTCAGCGTCTGGCCATCCGTTCGCGCCACGGTGTGCATGACCAGGGTTGGGGTGGGCAGATTGGCCGCGTCGATGCGCACGCCGCCGGCTGACTCGCCACGCGTGGCCTGCGCCTGCAACAGCGGATAGCGCGTCCATGTCGGGCGCTCGGTGGGGGCGGCATGGGTATGTGGTGCGGGCGCGGCCAGCGCACCGGCCACCAGCCAGAAACAGCCCAGGCCCAGGCCCAGGCCAATGGGCTGCCAGCGCAAAAACATCGCCATATCTCACCTGTTAATGCGAAAAGGTGCGGCGGATTATAGTAGTTTTACTCAGGGCTTCTCTGCGACATAATGTCGCAGGCTGTTTTGGCTATCACACACCGATAAAAAATGGGCAGCGCCATTGCGCTGCCCGATTGGCGCATGCGCCAGCAGTCTTCCACGTATTGTGTTCACCACTCCCGCTCAGAATTTTGCCTGCACCCCCACCGTCACCGTGCGGCCAGGGGCAATATAGCCAATCCCGTCATACTGTTTATCCGCCACATTGGCCACACTGAGGCGAGCGGTCAACTGCTTGCCCAGTGCGTGGCTCAGGCCAATATCCACCGTGGAATAGGCTTGATATTCTGTGGTGTTGGCGTCATTGCCGTAGCGTTTGCCCACATGGTTAAACGTGGCAAACAGTGTGCTGCCCGGCATCCATTGATAGTCCGCCTTCAAAAACCCCTGCTGGCGCGGCACATTGGTCAGGCTTTTGCCCTGCAGGCTGACATCACGCGGGTTTTTGACGATTTTGGACTGGTTCAAGGTGTAACTGCCGGTCAGCGTCAGCGTTGGCCGGACACGATACACCGCCTCCAGCTCCAGCCCTCGCGTGGTTACCGTGCCAATATTGATCTTGTCCACATGGCTGGCGTTGCGCTGCACCGAATAAATAAAATCCTTGGCGTCGTTGTAATACGCTGTGGCCTTGACATGGCCCATCTGGCCAAAATACACATCCACGCCAAAGTCATAGGCATTGACCTTTTCTGGGGTCAGCGCCGGATTGGCCCAATAGGTGACATTGCCGCGTTTGGTGTCGGCGTACAAATTGAACATGTCCGGCAGATTGAACGCCTGCCCGGCGCTGGCGCGTAAATTGACTGCGTCGTTCAGTTTGAACAAAGTGGCCAGTTTGGGCGACAGCTTGCTGTCGGTTTGGCTGCGGTAGGCTGAGTTGGGTTGCCCGGTGCCGCTGTCGGTTTGATTGCCGCCAGTTTTCCAGTGGTCGTAGCGCGCGGCCAGGTTCAGGTTCCAGCGTGGGGTCAGCTGCATGTCATCCTGTACAAACAGCCCATAGCGCCGCACATCGCCGCACATCGCCGCGCGTATCGCGCAAGCGCGTGCTACCTGGATAGTCAAAATGGTTGCGGAGATCACCGTCCAGATAATCCATGCCCACGGTCAGCTGCTGCCCTGGCGTCAGCGTCCAGGCGTGCTGGAGATTGCCGCCCACGGTACGGTCTTGGTACAGGCCTTTTTCGGCAATGCTGCGGTAGCTTGGCGTGCTCAGTGTGTCGGCCCATTGCTTGCCCAGCCGCGCATACACCATGGCGGTGGTGCTGGCGCCGTCAGCTTCGCGCGCATAGCGCAGGGTGGGCAGCCATTGCTCACGGGTGGAGGGCTGGTAGCCTGGTGCGCCTGGCCGATAAAAACCGGTGGCTTCGTCTTTCAGGTAGCTGACCCCAGCCTCCAGCAGTGATTGCGCGCTCAGCTCGTGCGCCACTTTCAGCGAAGCATTCTGCTTCACTGTGCCGATGGCTTCCTGGTTGGCTACTGGCACGGTGGTGTCCGGACGCCACATGGTGTAGCCGTCGCTGGAAAAATGGCTGGCCGACAGCCGCAGCGAGGTCGGGCCAGCGCCATACGAATGCGACGCCGTCAGCCGCTTGCTGTTCAGGCTGCCGTACTCCGCCCCCAGCCGGGTGACGCTGCCGGCCTCGGGCGCGCGGGACAAGACGTGAATCACCCCGCCCATGGCATTGGCACCGTACAGGCCAGAGCTGGCACCACGCACAATCTCCACGCGCTCGATATCCTGGGTGCTCAACTGCGACCAATCCACCTGGCCATCGTAAAGCACATTCATCGGCACGCCATCCAGCAACACCAGCGTGCGGCTGTTGCCCGGCAGGCCGCGCGTGTAGGTTTGCGCAATGCGGTTGGGCGAGGAGGCGTCCATCCGTGCCGCATACACCCCCGGCACGCCTTGCAGCAGTTGGTCCACTGTGCTCGCTGGCGATTGCTCGATGGCCTCGCGGCTGATCACCGATACGGCAGCCGGCACATCGCGCAAGGCTTTCTGGGTTTTGGTGGCGGTGATCACCAGCGGATTCAGTTCAGTGGCCGGCTCAGCGGCAAGCGTCAGCAGTGGCATGGCACCGACAAAAATTCCGCTCAGCCGCCAGGCCAGATGAGACAGGCGAAACATGGGCATTCTCCTCAAGTGAAGATATCTTTGGCGCGCCAGCCCGATGGCGCTGGCGGCGTTCTTGCATTCAGCGTTTGGTGTGCGCCTTGGTGAGCCGGGCTGGCGTCAGCGTGCGTGCCAGCCGTTTGCCGCCCAGCACCAGCGAAGTTACCCCCAGACCAATGCCCAGCAGGCTGGCCACAATCATCCAGCCATCCCACAGCGGGCGGCTGCGCAAAATGGGCAGGTCCCAGCTGTGCAGGGCGTTGAACAGCCAGCGGTAGCTGCGCCGGCTGCGGTCGATGCGTTTGAGCAGCTGGCCGGTGCTGGCGTCCAGATACAGCCAGGTTGCTGCCGGGTCATCCAGTTGCAGGCGCAGCACCGGAAACGGTTTGTCCAGCGGGTCTTCGCCGCGTGGGCGCAGGTAGTAATAGCTGTCGCCTTCGCTCAGCCACTGGCGTGCCACCACCTGGCTGTCCGGGTAGAGCGCGCGGGCCGCGCGTTCCAGTTCGGCCTGGCTGAAGGTGTGGGGGCGCGGGCCGCTGTTGCTGGGGCCGGCCAGTTCGCTCAGCCGGCTGACCCGGCCATCGGCCTGATACGCCAGCAACACCGCGTGTTCGCCCAGATGCCGCCAGTGCAGCGCCACCCACGGCGATGCCGGCTCGGTGGCCAGCGGCGCGCGCCAGTCCAGCGCGGCGGCTGGCAGGCTGCCTTGCTGGTAGCGCGCCAGTTCGGCGGGCTTGACCCCGGCGTGGCTGAACAGATGCCAGGGGTTATTGGCCAGAAAGCCGCTGAAAATCCACAGCATTGCCCACACGCCGCCGGTCAGCCCCAGCCAGAAGTGCCAGCGTGGCCAGGCGGCGCTGCGGTAGGGGTGAACCAGGCCGGTGGCATAGCGACGCTGGCCAAACCAGCCTGGCCGCCAGCGCTGCCAGCCCACCCACAGCCCGGTCAGCGTGGCAAAGCAGGCCACCAAGGCGCTCCAGGTGAGAATGTCCTTGCGTGATTCGCTCAGGCCAATGTCGTCCAGCGGGCGCAAGAAATGCAGCCAGCTGCCCAGCCAGGTGAGCGTGCGACCCAGCGTGGTGGTGGCGCGCACCACTTCGCCGGTTTTGGCCGAGATATGCAGCTGGGTGCCGTCGGCGTCGTTCAGCGCCACGCGGTGCAGCGGGCGGAAGGGGTCGAAGCTCATCATCCGGGTGCCGGCGTCGGCGCGTACCGTGTCGAGGAACATCGGTGTGCTGGTGGCATCGCCTGCCGCCTGCGCCCAGTCTCGCGCCAGGCGCACCGCCCGGCTGGCGTCGGTGCGCAGCAACTGGCCGTCCTGTGCCGACAGCACATGGCGCTGGCCGGCCTGGTCAATCAGCAGCCAGACAGGTTCGCCGGCCTGCATCAGCAGGCGGGCTTCGCCCAGAGTCGGGGCGGCTTGGTCAGGGTAGGCGCGCTGCCAGGCCTGCGCGGCGCTCAAGGTCACGGCGTGGGTGGGCAAGGGCGGGCTGTGCGCCAGCCGGGTGCTGCTGCCCACGCGGGACGAGCCGGCATATACCATGACCAGGCCAGAAAAAAACCAGATGAGCATGAACAGGCCCAGGGCAATGCCCAGCCAGCGATGAAGAATGAATAGCGTGCGTTTCACCGGGAGAGTCCTTGGTGGGAAGCCGGGCGCTGGCGACAACCTGCGTTGCGCATGGCCTCGGTGCGGATGCGGGCGCATCACGTGGGGGTGGCCCCTTTTCTCTCGGGCATGAGCCGGCAGGCAGAAAAGGGGCCGGTCAGCATGCCTGCCGGATCAGGAGAACGAAGGAAGGCAAACCGCCCGCTGCGCGTCAATAATCCAATTTCAGTTCGGCGTGCCAGGTGCGTTGCGGCATTGGGTGATAGGCAAACATCTTGTCGTTATTCAGGTTGTCCACCCCGGCGGCCACGGTGAACTGTTTGTTCAGCTTGTATTGCAGCCGCGCATCCAGCACCAGATAACGGCTATTCACCCCGTACTGGCTGACATCGTGGGTCACGGTGTTGTTGATGTCGTAAGCCTGCTTGCCGCTGTAGCGCGCCCCCAGGCTATAGCTCAGTGCATCATCATGCCGATAGGTGGCCAGCAGGGTGGCGCGCCAGGTGGGGATGCCGGGGCAATCGCATGAACGGATATCAGCCCAAGTCCGCAGGGTCATTGACGGCAATTCTCATGAAATGAACACGCCTGCCAACCGCTGCAGGCCTTCTTTTCCATGGTTTTACCCAAAAAACCACAAGTCAGAGAGGGTGTGGACAATTTCTGGCTTGTTGGTTTTTGGTAAATTTCAGCCAAGTGCATGATAAAAGCATTCATGCGATTGCCCTGTCCTTGCCGTCGATGGGGGTGGGCTGTATAAAATACCAGTATGCAACGCCTTCAAGCCTACAAATATGAACTGATGCCGACCGGCCAACAGCAGCGCGACATGCGCCGCTTTGCTGGCTCGTGCCGTTTCGTGTTCAACAAGGCATTGGCCTTGCAAAAGGAGCGCTACGAGCAAGGCAAGAAGAAGCTCGGCTACGCAGGGCTGTGCAAGCTGCTCACCGAGTGGCGCAATGGATCTGAAACGCCGTGGCTGGCCGATGCGCCCGTTCATCCGCTGCAGCAGACGCTCAAGGACCTGGAACGCGCTTACGCCAACTTCTTCGCCAGGCGGGCCGACTTCCCGCGTTTCAAGAAGAAGGGCCAGTCCGACAGCTTTCGCTATCCAGATCCGAAACAGATCAGGCTCGATCAGGCCAACAGCCGAATCTTCCTGCCCAAGCTCGGCTGGCTGCGCTACCGCAACAGCCGGGAAGTATTGGGGGTGGTGAAGAACGTCACCGTCAGCCTGTCGGCAGGCAAGTGCTTCGTGTCAATCCAGACCGAACGCGAGGTCGAGCAGCCGATTCCAAAGGGCGGCGCAGTCGGCATCGACATGGGCATCACCCGTTTCGCCACGCTCTCGGACGGCACGTTCCATGCCCCGCTCAACAGCTTCAAACGGCATGAAACCGCCTTGCGCCGTGCGCAACGTGCGATGAGCCGCAAACAGAATTTCAGCAGCAACTGGAAGAAGGCCAAAGCCCGCGTCCAGCGCATCCATTCCCGCATCGGCAACGCCCGCCGCGACTACCTGCACAAGTGCTCCACCACGATCAGCCAAAACCACGCGATGGTGTGTATCGAGGACTTGCAGGTGCGGAATATGTCCAGGTCGGCGGCAGGTACAACCGAAACACCGGGCAAGAACGTTCGGGCCAAGTCCGGCCTGAACAAGTCCATCCTTGATCAAGGATGGTTCGAATTCCGTCGCCAACTGGACTACAAACTGGCGTGGAACGGCGGGCATCTCATCGCCGTGCCGGCGCAGAACACCAGCCGGACGTGTCCGTGCTGCGGCCATGTGTCGGCGGACAACCGCCAGACGCAGGCACGGTTCCTGTGTGTGGAATGCGGTTTCGAGGAAAACGCCGATCTGGTCGGCGCGATCAACGTGCTTCGCCACGGCGAAGCGCTACTGAGTAGCGAAGGGCAGGACGATGCCCGGATCGCCTGTGAAGTGAGCGGTGCAGTCATGCCGCCAGCAGCAGGAACCCGCCGAAGCGACTCATGCCAGCCTGATGCCGGGATGAGCGCCGTAGGAATCCCCCGGCTTTAGGCGGGGGAGGATGTCAAAATGGCGTTGCTGCCGGCGGCGCTGCCCTGGAACAGCTCGGACACGGTGGGCATGCGCCAGGCGCGCGTACACCCCTTCGCCCGCGCTATTGCGCAGATAGCTGTTTACCGTGGAGTCAGAGTCGTTTTGCCAGTAACCCAGCTGGTAGCTGGCCGTCAGGCTGGGGCTGATGTCCCAGGCCAGTTTCAGCCGGGCGCTGTCCTGCACGGTGTGGTCAACGCTGGTGGCACCCAGAATCAGCCGGCTGGCACCATATGGGTCGGTATCGGTTTGCGCGCCGGTCACGGCGGTGGCGGCGGCGCTGCCGGTGTAGCGGCTGGGGTTGGCGGCAAAACTCATCGGGTGGCCGTGGCTGTCCAGATGGCTGGCGTTCTGCCACCACGACACTGCCCCGCTGCGATTGCCCAGCGCGGCTTCCAGCTTGTTGCCGGTGTAGCGGCTGTCGGTGTCGTACAGCTTGAAGCTTTCGCTGAAGGTTTGCGCCTTGACGTGGGCTTCAAATTTTTCTGGCATGCGCGTGCTCATCACCACCACCGAGCCCACCGAGTTGCCTGGATATTCTGCGGCAAACGGGCCGTAAATCATGTCTACCCGGCTGATTTCTTCCGGGCTGAGCAAATTCCAGCGCGGCGGAAAGTCATAGCGACTGCCCAGCAGATTGGACAGCAACACGCCGTCGGCGTACAGCAGCGAGCGCGCGCTGCTGGTCTGCCCCGAGGTGCGGGTGGCGATGATGCTGTTGCGGTCGCCGATATAGCGTTTGCGCACCTGCACGCTGGGCAGGTACTTCACCACATCTTCGGTATTGATCACATTCACTGATGCGGCAATTTGCCGGGCGTCCATCCCGGCTTGTGACGCCGGCAGGTTAACCGGCACGGCACTGCTGCGCCCGCCGCTGACCAGCACTTCACCCAGCTGGGTGTCGGCGGCCTGGGCCGGGAGCAGGGCAAAAACAGATAAGGCGGCAGACACGCCGGCCATCAGGGGGGATAAGGCAAAGGAACGCGAATACATCGGCAACCACTCCGGCTGGGGCAAGCAGCACAATTTATCTTTTTGTAAATAAAGAAGGTTTTTTCGGGCAGGAAAAACCTTCTTGCCTTGACTGGCCGGCAGTATGGGCAAAACCGTGGCGGCAGGGAATGCGACATTTTGCCGCACGACAAGCCCCGGCCCGGCTGCTATGGTGGCGGCCTTTCAGGCGTGTGATGGGGTGTCGGGCGTGTGCCGTCCCACTGCAACGCGCCAGCTTGGCCAGGGATGGCAGGAGGAATCGGGATGACAGCAAGGGGGCTTTTGGCGGCCAGCACCGGGGGGGAGCTGGCCGCTGGGCCAGCCGGTCTGGCGCGCTGGCCGGCTGGCGCACTGGTGGCCGGCCTGCATGGCCTGGCCATCTGGGCCTTGTGGTCGGGCTTGCCGCCGGCGGCAAGCCCGCCTCAGCCCTTGCCCATGCAAGTGCGCATGCTGCAGGCCGCACCTGCGCCAGCCTCCACCCCGGCACCGGTGCAGCCGGCCAAACCCCTGCCGCAAACCCTCCGGCCACTGCACCCGCCACGGCCTACCCCCACCCCACTGCTCACCGCTGCCCGTAGCGCCCCCAGCAGCAGCCCGATTCAGGCCGCGCCAGCCGCCCCGGCACCCGTGGCCGCCAGCCCGGCAGCCGCCGAACCGGCACCGGTCAGCGCCGCCCGGTTTGACGCCGACTATCTGCACAACCCGGCCCCGGCCTATCCGGCCATGTCACGGCGCAATGGCGAAGAAGGCCGGGTGCAGCTCAGCGTGCGGGTCAGCGCGCAAGGCCGTGCCGAACAGGTGGACGTGCGCCACAGCAGCGGTTACCCGCGTCTGGACGATGCCGCTGCCGCCACCGTGCGGCAATGGCGGTTTGTGCCGGCGCGGCGCGGCGATGAGCCCATCAGCGCCACGGTGCTGGTGCCGATTGTGTTTCGGCTGGAAGCGGCGTCTTGAGCGGCGCGGCATGAATTTTGTCTGTAACCGGAAGATTTTGATGACATTCTGTACGATTCGTCCCCTGACCCTGGCGGTGTGCGCCGCCCTGCCGCTGCTGGCCCAGGCCGAAGCTGAACCCACGCGCACCCTGGGTGAAGTGCTGGTACACAGCAAGGCCCCGGCAGAAAACCTGAACCTGGACCAGCGCGCCAGCACCGCTTCGCGGCTGGGGTTGAGCGTGCGCGACACCCCGGCCACCGTCAGCGTGGTGGATCGCGACACCCTTGAAAAATGGGGGGCCGACAGCACGCAGGACATGCTCAAGCATGTGCCGGGGATGACCGCCGCCTCGCCGCCTGGGTCGGCGGGTTCGGTGTATTACCGTGGTTTTGGTGCCTCACAGCTGACCCAGCTGTTCAACGGCATCACCGTGCAATACGACGCCATTGCCGCCCGCCCGGTGGACAGCTGGATTTACGACCGGGTGGAAGTGATTGGCGGCCCCTCAACCTTTTTGTTTGGCGCGGGCGCGGTGGGCGGTGCCATCAACTACCTGAGCAAACAGCCGCTGCGCGATGAATCGCTGTTGCAGGCGCGGCTGAGCTATGGCTCATTTGACACCCAGGACATTGCGCTGGGGCTGAATCAGGCGCTGACCCGGCCCGAGCAGGGTGGGGTGGCGCACACCGTGCGGGTGGATGCCAACCAGCGGCGCGGCCAGGGCTATGTGGACGGCAATAACCGCGAATCGGCCAATGTGGCCATGTCGCTGCTGAGCGAGGTAAACGCGCGGCTGTCGCACACCCTGTCGCTGGAATATCAGCGCGAAACCAGCCATCGCCCCTACTGGGGCACGCCACTGCTCAACCCCACCAGCAATGGCCAGATTGACGAAAGCACCCGGTTCAAGAACTACAACTCGCAGGACGGGATTTACCAGCAAACGGTGAAATGGGCGCGCTCCCAGCTGGACTACCAATGGACGGACGCCACCCGCCTGCGCAACACCCTGTATCACTACCAGGCGCTGCGCGACTATCGCAATGTGGAAAGCTACCGCTTCAACAGCAGCAATAGCGCGGTCAGCCGCAGCTCGGCGCTGTTGCAGCGTCACGATCAGGACCTGACGGGCAACCGCCTGGAGCTGACCCATCAGGGCACGCTGGCCGGGTTGCCATCCCACTGGGCAGCCGGCTTTGACTACAGCGTGAATCACCAGACCCGCTACCCGCTGTCGCTCAGTCCGGTGGTCAGTACGGTCAACCCCGCCCAGTTTGTCACCGAGTCGTTTTTCAATGTGCCCGGCATGACCCCCGGCTTCCGTCCCGACCGCAGCAACAAGGTGACCACCCTGGCGCTGTTTCTGGAAAACCGCACCCAGCTGGGCGAGCGCTGGTCGCTGCTGACTGGCCTGCGTCACGATCAGATCAAGCTGGGCGTGCGCAATCACCGCACCGTGTCGGCCACCGACCCGGCGTATTTCAGCCAGACCTACACCCCCACCACCGGTCGGGCGGCACTGAGCTACGCCCTGAGCCCAAGCGCCAATGTGTACGTGCAGTACAGCACCGCCGCCGACCCGCCCGCCGGCATCCTGACCACCGCCAGCTTCAGCCAGGTGCGCGACTTCGACCTGACCACGGGCCGGCAAGTGGAAGTGGGCAGCAAGTTTGACTACTGGGCAGGGCGTGGCAGCGCCACACTGGCGGCCTACCACATTGTGCGCAAAAACCTGGCGATTGCCGACCCGAACCAGCCTGGTGTCACCCTGCCGGTGGGCCAGCAGTCGTCACGCGGCATCGAGCTGGCCACTGCACTGCGCCTGAGCCCGCGCTGGTGGGTGAAAGCCGACGTTGCGCTGGTGGATGCCCAGTACGACACCTTTACCGAAAACGTCAGCGGCGTGGCCGTGTCGCGTGCGGGCAAACGGCCCAGCAATATCCCGGCGCGGGTGGCCAATCTGCGCGTCAGTCACGACCTCACTGGGGCATTGCAAGTGGGCATGGATGCGCGTTATGTGTCGCGCCGCTACGCCGACGCGGCCAACACCATCAGCGACAAGGCCTACACCCTGCTGGGGGCATCGCTGAACTATCGGCTGAACAAGCAGGTGTCACTGTCGGCGCGGCTGAATAACCTGACCGACAAGATCTACGCCGCCAATGTGTCCACCGGCCAGTTTTACCTGGGCGCGCCGCGTTCGGCAGAAGTGGCCGTTCAGGTGGACTTTTAATCCATGCCGCCCGTCCTGCGCCGCTGGGTGTTTCTGGGTCATCGCTGGCTGGGCATTGGCCTGGCGGTGTTCATGCTGCTCTGGTTTGTGTCTGGCGTGGTGATGCTCTATGTGGGCTACCCCAAGTGGACCCAAGCCGAGCGTCTGGCCGCCCTGCCGCCCTTGGCCGAGCCCGCTGCCCCGCTGGACTGGCCGCGTCTGGCCACGGCGCTGGCCGGGCAGCAGCCCGACGCCATCCGCCTGACCAGTGTGGCCGGCCAGCCCCGGCTGATCGTCAGCGGCCCCGGCAAGCGCGTGCGCGCGCTGGACTGGCAGGGTCAGTCACTGCCAGGCGCCGATGCCGCAGCCGCGCTGGCGGCGGCGCAGGCGCTGTTTCCCCAGTCACCGGTGCGCGAGCAAGGCCTGGTGGACGAAGACGCCTGGACCCATTCCAAAGCCCTCGACCCCCTGCGCCCGCTGTACCGGGTGCAGGTCACCCACCCGGCAGACACCCTGCTGTATGTCTCGGCACAAACCGGCGAGGTGGTGCGCGACGCCAGCGCGCTGGAACGCAACTGGAACTGGGTGGGGGCCTGGCTGCACTGGCTTTATCCCTTGCGTGGCGGCCTGCTGGATGCCTGGTGGGCCGATATTGTCATCACCCTGTCGCTGCTGGGCTGCCTGCTCAGTGTGTCCGGGCTGTGGATTGGCCTGCTGCGCTGGCGGATGTTCGGGCGCTTTCCCAATGGCAGCCGCTCACCGTATCGCCCCGCCTGGATGCGCTGGCACCACTGGCTGGGGCTGGGCGCGGGCCTGCTGACGCTGACCTGGGTGTTCAGCGGGCTGATGTCGATGAACCCCTGGAAAATGTTTGACAGCCATGCGCTGAAACCCCGCTCACAGGCCATGGCCGGTGCGTCGCTGGCGCAGGCACCATTTGCGCTCAGCCCGTGGCCGGGCATTGCCAGCCTGGCCCAGCAAGGTTTTCTGGCCCGCGAAGTACACTGGCGGGTGATTGCCGGCCAGGGTCATTACCAGGCGCTGGATGGCATGGGCCGTTCGCGACTGTGGGCGGCGCAGGCCAACGCACCAATGCGCCTGCGGCTGAGTGCCGTCGAACTGGAACACGCCGGCCAGGCCCTGCTGCCCAGCAAGGTGGCGCGGGCCGAATGGCTCTCCCATTACGACTTTTACTACTACAGCCGCGCCGCGCACACCATGGGTGGCCATCAGGACAAACCCTTGCCGGTGCTGCGCCTGCAATTTGCCGACGCCAATGCCACCTGGGTGCATCTTGATCCATACAGCGGCACGCTGCTGAACAGCCTGGACCAGCATGGCCGGCTCAAGCGCTGGCTGTTTGCCCTGTTGCACAGCTGGGACTGGCTGCCATTGCTCAGTCAGCGCCCGCTGTGGGACGGCGTCATGATAGCCGCCAGCCTGGGCGGTACCGGCTTGTCGCTGACCGCGCTGGTGATCGGCTGGCACCGGCTGCGCCGCCGCGCCCCGCTCGGCCAGAATACTCATCCTGCAAGGAAACCCGCATGACCTCCCCTTCTCTTGGATTGGCCCACTTCTGGGCACAAGGCGACAACGTGTCGCACCTGGTGGCGCTGGCGCTGCTGGTGATGTCGGTTGGCAGCTGGACGCTGATGCTGCACAAGCTGCTGGCGCACTGGCGTGTGCGCCACACCCTGCGCACGGGGCTGGACGCCTTTTGGGCCGCGCCATCGCGGGCGGTGGCGGTGGACACCCTGCGCCGTGAAGACCGCAGCCTGATTTTTGCCACCCTGGCCACCGACGCCGAACGGGCGGCGCAGGCCTACGAACAAAAAAGCTGTGGCGGGATTGGTGCCGGGGTGGACGCCAGCGAATTCATTGGCCGCACCCTGCAGCAATCGATTGTTCATGCCCAGGCCAGGGTGGAATCCGGGCTGACCTTTCTGGCCTCGGTGGGCTCCACCGCGCCATTTGTGGGCCTGTTTGGCACGGTGTGGGGGATTTATCACGCGCTGATTGGCCTGTCTGGCGCGGCGCGGATGAGCATCGACCAAGTGGCCGGCCCAGTGGGCGAGGCGCTGGTGATGACCGCCGCCGGGCTGTTTGTGGCCATTCCGGCAGTGCTGGCCTACAACGCCTGCACCCGCGCCAACCGGCTGGTGCTGGCACAGCTCGATGGCTTTGCCCACAGCCTGCATGCCTTTCTGGTGGCCGGGGTACGGGTGGCCTCACCCGCCCGCGCCGCCGACTGAGCGCGGGCGGCAACACGCGGGACTCCCGCGCAGGCGGGGATGCGCTGACGGGCTTTGCCGGCGATGTCCACGGGCAAAACAGCATGCCCGACCCGATGCCCGGCATGCCCCGGCCTTCAGGCCGTCAGCATCTTTTTTATCTGGAGCAGAGTATGGCTTTTAATGGATTTTCCCGAGGCAATGGCCACCCACCGCCCATGGCAGACATCAACACCACCCCGCTGGTGGATGTGATGCTGGTGCTGCTGGTGATTTTTCTGATTACCGCGCCGGTGCTGCACCAGGCCGTCAGCATCGACCTGCCGCAAGCCAGCGCCGCCCCGGCACCTGACGCAACACAAGCCATCCGTCTGTCACTGGATGGCCAGGGCAATGTGTTCTGGAACGACACCCCGATCAGCCGCGAGCAACTGCCCGCCCGCCTGGCCGCCGAAGCCGCACGCCAGCCGGAACTGCACCTGCACGCCGACCGCAACACCCGCTACGAAGCCGTGGCCAGCCTGATGGCCAGCGCCCAGCAGGCTGGGCTGGTGAAGATTGCATTTGTGACCGATCCGGCGCGTTAGCCAGCAAGCGGTGTTTTGCCTGATGGCTATCCCCGCCTGACTTCCCCGTTTTCTCTTTCCGCCCCCGCTGCTTGCCGCACCGGGGGCGTTTTGCGCGCCTCTTTGCCGGCTTGGCTGAGCGCGGTGCGTCGCTGCAGAAACACGGTGATTGGTCGAATGCGTTGGGCAACCCAGGGGGAGGGAGTGTCAGGCTGGTTCAACAAGGTTGGAATGATTTGATGAGTTTTAGGGATACGCTGAAAAAATCGTCATTCCCGCGAAGGCGGGAATCCAGGGTGTTGATTTTGCTGGGTTTTGCTTTTGGTGAGAACAGTTTTTTTGAATAAATCAGCGCATCCTTAGTGGTTGGGTTATTATCTATTTTGATTGAAATCTTTAGTGGAGGTGTTACGTATATCTACTCGGGTAGATATACGGTAAAAACAGGTGTGTTTGACTAAAAATGGACTCCCCTACATCGTTATCAAGTAAAATTTTTTATATCTCAATAAGCTTAATTTTCGTCTGGAGGATATATGATTTTAGGTCGTGGTATTAGTAGTTTGAGCGCCGGTGAAAAATTGCATGCCAAGCTTACCCAAGCTGGTGTCGGGCCAAAGCGTTTGGAAAAACAGGGGGAAGTACCAGCATCTTCTGTTAAGCAAGATCGTGATGGCGTTGTTGTGACTTTATCGATTGATCCAAAAGCAATAAACGCGCTCATCCAGAAACAAGAAGACAAGGTTAATCTAAAAAGTGCGGCAGATTTTAGTGATTTCTTGAAAAATTTTCATGAAGAATTATGCGACTCTAAAAAAGACTCAAAAATGCTGAATGAGCTACCTGAAAGCAGCGACCCAGCACGTTTGGATCTGGCTAAACAAGCGGCAAATTATATCCTGCAAACATCAGGTGAGCCATTGGCATATGGTGATGTCTCGGCAAAGAATCCTTTTTCAGCACTGGGGAGGAAAACTTTGTCAAATATTGCTTTTGATGATTCCGGTGCCTATACCTCGTCAGAGAGATTCGTTGCTTTTACTGAGATAGAGCATCGTGATCAAGAGTTTGGTAAAAAAATTACTGAGCAAATTGCCACGATGTCGCGTAAAGATGAAAGTCGATCGACACTCTGGACCCGATTGATCCAAAGTAATGCCCGCGCTACGCTACTCTCTGAAATGAGCGAAACAGAGCGTGCTTTTCGTGGCTTCGGTACAGAAGCCAGCGAACGTACGATAGCTGCCGCACTGAAACTGGAAACAAATGGTGTGAATCCTCCCGAGCTACCAGAGTACCAAAATCTGCGTGAAGCGAAAGACAGTGTGCTGGCTGCCGTGACTGATACACAGGGGCTGGTTGCCTGGAAGATGGTTTCAGTCAAGCAGCTGGCTGCTGATAGCACTCGGCTGGAATTAATCGAATTTGTGTCTGCCAGTAAAGATGCAACAGCAGAAAAGAATCCACCACAAGAAGCGACAGCCGCCAGCAAAGCCCCGGCCAACCCGGTTTCTCAGGCAAAGGCCAGTCGTTGGTTATCATTGTACGCCACAATTGGGGCCTACTGAATCATACTGAAGTGAGTACTACCAAGCTAAATATAGTGATATTGCAATGCCCCCGGTGGTGTATCCACTGCCGCGAAAATAGCCACATCGCATGACCCTACCGTCATTTATAAGCCCGGTGACGGCGTGGTTTCTTCCGGTTCGGCTTACGTGGCGGCGCTGGCTTGCCAGGCCGTCGTTTGCTGATCTGCCCAGCAATTCCAGCAAACAAGGCCGGCCCAATCCTGTCGATTGATGCCGGGTCTTCCAGCAACTGCGGCAGATACAAACGCACCAGATGTGTGGCATGAGTCAGGTTTGGCACCAGCGTGGCCGCATCCAGCTCCTGTTCCGCCAACACATCCTGCGCGGCAATGATGGTCAGATTGTGCAACAGGATTGAGGCGTGGAACTCCTGACGAATCGCCTGTGGCGTCTCTCCGCCAAACTGCTCCAGTTGCAAGCGACATTTGAGATGCCGGAACGCCTCTTCGATGCGCCAGCGTTGCTGATACAGCGCTGCAAAGTCTACTGCGGGCCAGCGTGACGCATCCAGCAGCGACGTGGCCAGAATTTCAATCTGGCCTGTTTTGAGCGGAACACGCACCAGGCGCACCGAGAATGCATCCATCGGCAGCTGGTGCTGGACAAAATCCTGGCGCTGCCCGTGGCCAGGCTGCATCCTGATGACAGCACAAGCCTGACCAGACGCCACAAAAGCCTGAACCTGTGGCGAAAAACTCTGTGGCAGACGAATGCAGAAATGTTGCTGGCGCGCCAGCAACAAGGCAAACAGCCAATAAGCCGGATACCCGCGATCCAACACCAACAAATCGTCAGGGCGCAGATGCTCAAACTGTTCGGCCAACATGCTGCGTTCGTCACGGGTGTCGGCAGCCAGACTGGCGTGCAGAATCAGACCTGAACTGGTTTCACACAAGGCGCTGGCGCGGGCAAGACTGTAGATGCCGCCCTGCGAGTGGTAGCAGTTGAATCCATCTGGGCCGCTGCTGATGGTGTCAGGGTGTGTGGTGGGCAGATAAAGCGTGGTGCCATCGCAGGCAACCACACGCAAGCCGTGCCAATCTGGTGCGGGATGGAGGTCTGCCAGAACCGCCTGGTTAAGTTCGACAAAGGCTTGCCAACGCAACTTCTTGCGCGCCATGCGGAAAGCATCGTCATGAGCGCGACGGCCCAAGGGCAAGGAAATCCGGGAGAAGAACTGATCAAGCTCGACTTGCAGCGAGCGCATCAGATTGACGAGCAAGACGCCGACGACACGCTCGAAGGTGAAAACGGCGCGGCGGGTAAAGTCGCGAGCAGCCTGGCGATGTCGGGCAATGAAGTCCACGGACGTGATGAGGGTGTGAATTTTATGGATTGAACTGGAGTATTGAGAGGGGCGGTTTTTTTGTCATTTTTACATACTGATCAATTGGTTGTGCGCGCTATTCTACCGTAAGGGAAGGTTGCACGGTGTATGATTTTTAGCTAATTTCGCGGCAGTGGGTGGTGTATCGGGGGCATTTTTATTTCCAGGTCACTTCTTTGTGGCTATGTGAACATTGTTTTCGGAAAAGGTAAGGCGGGTTGAAAAATACGTATTGAGTAACTGATGGAAAAGTGTCATTCCCGCCTGGATTAGAGTTCAGGATATTGATTTTTCTGGATTTTACTTATTGGATGACACGATTTTTCTGGGTAAATCAGTGCATCCTGAGTATGCTTGTCATGATCTGTCTCTCCAGTTTTTACGTATATCTACTCGCGTAATACTACGTAGTAAATCATGTTGTTGTAATTAAGTTGCAGTATATTTTCGATATGTTACCTGGCTTCTTGCTAAATGGCATGTTATTCGTATATGTTTGCTATGTTCATAATTGTTAGCCAGCAGGAGAAGCCTCATGAGCCAAGTGCCCAGCAGTACCCGCACCGCTTACACCACGCCCACGTATGCTGATGGGTCAAAGAACAGCAACACGCAGAGCAAGCCCGCCAGCACGGGCACCAGTCTGAGTGCCAGCGATGTGACCGTATCCCGGCAGGCCTATAGCCAGGCGAAATTTGATTCGTATGAGACGATGGATCGGAATTCGCTGAAGAAAAAGGGTGTTGAGATACTTGATCAACTCTATATTGCTGGCTCAAAAAAAGCCAATGATGAAGTGCCTGATTCTGATGATCCGGTTCGTTTGGCTAGAGCGAAGCAAGCGACGGATTTTGTGTGTGGGCAAAGTGGTACTAATTTCAAAAGCAGTGCTAAAAATCCCTTTGCAGGTATGTCAAGAGAATCGCTAACTAAAATTATGTATGACGACAGTGGCACATACACGATCAATGAGCGAGCTGCTGCTGGTAGTGAGCAGCAGCGGCAAGATTATAACTATTGGTCTCCAATTATCAGTGATTCATTTATGAGTGGTGACTGTAGAAAGCACTATCGTGCTGCAATTGAATTTTATGATAAATTGTCTCCGATTGAGAAATCATTTGCACCAGTAGGTTACCGTGAAAATGTAGTCAATTGGTTGAAAAAGGAAGAGGAGCGGCTGGAAAAACTAGATGATGTCAACACGGCACAACCTCTAGTGGATAGCGCCAAAAAAGATAAAATTATTTCAAATCAACTCTTTTCTGGTGAAAAAAGTCTGTATGGCTGGATGAATACCCTTGTTCAGGCTGAGCAAGCCATGGCAAAAAATGCTGCTCAGCCTCCGGTGGAAAAAGGAAAGGAGCCGACTGATTCAATTTTTCGTGTGACCTGGAATTCTGTGATCCACCCGGTTAAAAAACTTTTTCAATAAGCTGCTCTTTCTATGCAAATAATCTTACTTAGTACACTATTGATAGTTAAATAATCTACTGCTATTTCTTGCAAGGAAGATGCTAAAAAATCGTCATTCCCGCGAAGGCGGGAATCCAGTGTTTTAATTTTTCTGGGTTTTGTTTTTGGCAAACACAATTTTTCTGAATAAATCAGTGCATCCTGAGTGTACTGGCCATCACCTATTGCTCCAGTTTTACGTATATCTACTCGCGTAGTATTACGTAGTAACTCATGTTGTTGTAATTAAGCTACGGTCTGCTGGTGATATATTGCCTAACTTCTTGCTAAATGACATATTGTTCGTCTATATTTTGCCATGTTCATAATTGCTAGCCGGCAGGAGAAGCCTCATGAATCAAGTGCCCAGCAGTACCCGCACCGCTTACACCACGCCCACGTATGCTGATGGGTCAAAGAACAGCAACACGCAGAGCAGGCCCGCCAGCACGGGCACCAGTCTGAGTGCCAGCGATGTGACCGTATCCCGGCAGGCCTATAGCCAGGCGAAATTTGATTCGTATGAGACGATGGATCGGAATACGTTGAGAAAAACGGGGTTGGCACTACTTCATCAACTTGATATTGCTGGAACAAAAAAAGCAAATGAAGAGGTGCCGGACTCTGATGATCCACAGCGATTGGCGCGGGCAAAACAGGCCACTGAGTTCTGCCTGCGAAGAAGCGATATTCAAAAAAATCCTTTCTTGAATTTGCCTCGAGAAGAGTTAACTAAGATCATTTATGATGATAGTGGTACATATACGGTTAATGAGCGGTCTGCTGCGCATAGTGAGCAATGTAGACAAGATTACAACTACTGGAACCCGATTATTGAAGATGCTTTCATGAGTCGGGATTATAGAAAGCACTATCGAGCGGCTATTGAGTTCCATGACAAGCTGTCTCCGATTGAGCAGTCTTTTGCACCAGCGGGCTATCGAGCAAATCTGGTTGGCTGGCTTGAGGATGAGGAGCAAAAATTTGGGAAATTAGATGGAGCGGCTAATGCACTTTTACCGGCTTCAGTGCATTCCAGTGCGGACAAACAGAAAAGTATGCACGAGCTATCAAGTGTATATAGTTGGCTAGGTATGCAGTCTACAGTGCCGGAAACACGTAATTTTTGGGGCAAGACACAGGGGGGGGATGTTGAAGGGTCTATTTTTAGAGTGACATGGAATAACCTAGCAGGAAACGTAAAAAAGTTTTTTCAGTAGGTTCACTAAGAGGTAATTATGCTAATTAACAAGCTTGTTGTTTTGGTATCCCTTTTTTCTGCAGTGGCATATGCTGGGCCAACCATATCCGTTAAGGTGAAGAATGCAGGCACGGTTCCGATTTATAGCACTCCCACAGGAGTCAATGATAGCTCTACTCAGTTAAAGTCCTCCCCAACTCCAATCGCCTCAATTCCACCTGGGAGTGTCAATGGCTTTTCTGTAAATAGCCCATATGCCAACAGTGCAGCAGCAACATTCACATAGACTGCTGGCAAGAAGAAATGTGCTTTTGCGACAGCTGTCACCATTCTCCCGCCACCACTGCTTACCGGCACGCCTACTGTGTCATGGACCAAGAGCGGCACATCGACAGGTTTGACCTCGGCAGTAT
Organism: Aquaspirillum sp. LM1; assembly: GCF_002002905.1. Classification (NCBI taxonomy): domain Bacteria; kingdom Pseudomonadati; phylum Pseudomonadota; class Betaproteobacteria; order Neisseriales; family Aquaspirillaceae; genus Aquaspirillum; species Aquaspirillum sp. LM1. The sequence continues at coordinate 648,144 of NZ_CP019509.1, forward strand.
GCCAAGCCACAATAACCTCAGTTGATTTTTCAGGTTATAGCTACTCCGTTGAATTCACTATGAAGTAACCGGATGTTCATGATGGGGCCATTTGCGGCACAATAATGGTTTTATCATACGCTGTTACGCCCAAGGTATCTATCTTGCCTGCTTGCTTTTTTGTTGCAGCGCGGCTTATGCCAAGTCTGTTGCTGTGCGCTGTCACACTGGCACAAGCCGCGCCCCCTCCGTCGCTTATACCGTTTGCCGCTGTGTCTTCTTCCTCCCTTGACGTCAGCCGCTCTCTTGTCTTAGATGAGGCTGTGCGCATTGGATTGGCCTTCAATCGCAGCATACAAGCCGCCTATCTAGGACGAGAGACTCAGGCATTCGACCTATACGTTGCCGAAGGCAAGTTCATCCCCAAAACCACCATCTCTGCTTCATATAAAACCCTGTCTGGCAGTGCGGGCCGAACACGGCAGATGGATGGCGGCATCACGTCGTTGCTGGCGCTGCCCACTGGAGGAACCTTGTCGCTGTCCACGGCCAGGGCCTTGCTGCCGGAGCAGGGGCTGCGCAGCACGCTCTCCAGCCTGACCCTGACCCAGCCCTTGCTGAAAAATGCCGGGCTGGCCATGGCCATGTCGTCGATTACCCAGGCCCGGCTGGCGGACGCCGCCAGCCGGATTGGCTTGCAGAATGTGATTGCCCAGACCGTCGCGCAGATTATCTATGCCTACCGCAATCTGTTGCGGGCGCAAGAGCAGATCAAGATTGCCCGCGATGGGCTGGCGCGGGCCACTCACTTTGTGGCCATGAATCAGGCACTGGCGCAGGCGGGCAGAATTCCGTCGATGGATGTGATCCAGGCCGAAGCCGATGTGGCCAATCAGGCGCTGGCGCTGGAAGAAAGTGTCAATCAGCTGGACAGTTATCGGCTGGAACTGCTGGGCTTGCTGTCGCTGGACCTCGACAGTCAGGTCAGCGCCGTGGCTGACGCCTGGGGTATGGACGCCAGCCCGATCACGCCGGATCAGCTGGCAAGCCTGATTGTGCAACACCCGGATTATTGGGCGGCGCAGCTGGCAGTAGAACGTGCCCGGCAGCGTTTGCGGGTGGCCAATAACCAGCAGCTATGGGATGTGTCACTGGTGGCTGGCGTCAATCAGAACACGCCGGGCAATAGCCCGGCAGAAGCCCGCAAGACGGATAAATACCTTGGCGCGCAGCTGAGCATTCCGCTGTTCGACCGTAGCATCGAGCAGGCGCGGGTATCGGCAGAAAACGACCTGAAAAACGAAAAAATACAGCTTGAGCAGGTGCGGCAAAGCCTGAGCAGCAAGATGATCAATGCCATCCGCAATGTGCAGGCCAGGGCCAAGCAGGCTGCGCTGGCGGATAAGGCCGCTGCGCTGGCGCGCCAGAAAATGGACATTGAACAGGAAAAACTGCGTTATGGCCGCTCCAGCAGCTTTCAGGTGATTCTGTTTGAAAACGACTTGCGGGCAGCAGAAAACAACCGGCTGAACGCCAGAATGAATTACCTGAATACCCAGGTAGAGCTATTGCTGGCCACCGGCATGCTGGTGGACAAATGGAATCTCCGGCTGATTTCCCAGGCGGAGATTCAGGTGTTATTGGAAGGGCAAGGTGATGAGGCTGATTGAACGTGTGCAGACTAGGCGCTGGCGCGTGCTGGCCACACTGGCCGGAGTGCTGGCGCTGGTGGGCGCGGGCACATATGGCTGGCGTCAAGTCAGCCACCCTGATGGGCTTGCGCCCAAGCAATGGGTAGTCCGCCGTGAGGATGTGAGCATGACGCTGGAACTGGTGGGCGTGGTGGAGTCTGCGCGCATTGTCAATTTGTCTGCGCCGTTTGATGGTGTGGTGACTGAAAAGCATTTTCTGCATAACCAGCGGGTGAACGCTGGCGACGCCTTGCTGAAAATAGACGCCTCCGAGCTGACCCACCAGCGCGCCGAGGCGGAAATTGCCTACCTGAAAGCGCAGGAACAACGCCGGCTGTTTGACCGTCTGGATAGCGTGCCAGATATCTCGCGCGCGCGCCGTAGCCTGACGCTGGCGCAGGCAGGCTGGTCGAATGCACGGAAAAAAGCCGAAGAAACCGCCATTCTGTTTGAAAAAGGCATTGTGTCGCGCAATGAACGCGACGACGGCGAAGAACAGGCCCGCCAACAGTCGGCCCTGGTTAAATCGGCAGAGGAAGAGCTGGCGTCTGCGCTGGAGCGATTTAATACCGTGCAAAAAAAAGTGGCCGAGGTCAACCTGGCCGCCGCGCAGCAAAAATACCAGGCTCTGCTGCACGCCGAGAAGGACAACCCGCTAAAAGCGCCAATCAGCGGGGTGGCGCTAGTGAGCCAGTCCGCCCAAGGCGGGCAAACGCCAGTAGAGCGCGGCAGCCGGGTAACGCGCGGCCAGCACTTGCTCAGCCTGATGGATCCAGACCACCTGGCGGCTGCATTCAAGGTGGATGAAGTGCTGGTGCGTCGGCTGGCCCCTGGCCAGGAGATGATGTTTCACAGCGACGTGCTGGGCCAGGCCATGCGTGGCAAGATCACCTTTATTGCGGCACAGGCTTCGCCTGTCTTGTCGGCAGCCAAAAGTGCCGAATTTGACGTGCGCGCTGCGCTGACGCCTGAGCCACCCTCCAGTGGCGCATCGGCGCTGGTGGGTTCCACAGGCAAGGTTACGCTGTCTTTTTTGCTATGGAAAAACGCCATGGTGGTCCCGGTCAGCTTTGTACACCCGGCGAATGCCGGTCAGGTGGTGTATGTGCAAGCGCGCAACCGTCAGCAGAGTGAAGCCAGGACAGTGCAGACCGGCCATATTCAGGATGGCCGGGTTGAACTGCGCTCAGGGGTGACACCGGGGGAAACGCTTGTTGAACAGCCCTTCTAACTTGGTTGAGCTGATTCAGGTCAGCCAAACCTTTCGCTGCCAACAAGGCGAAACCGCCGTGCTGTCCAATATATCGCTGTCGATCCGGCGTGGCGATTTTTTGGCCATTACCGGTGAATCCGGCTCGGGCAAGAGCACCTTGCTGAATATCATTGGCCTGCTGATGCCGCCTTCTGCCGGCACGGTGGTGTATCAGGGCAAGCCCGTGGACTTCAGCCTGGGCAATTATGTATCCAACCGCCCAGCCAAGCCGATAGGCTTTATTTTTCAGCAGTTCAATCTGATTCCTTCGCTGTCCGTGCTGGACAACATTGCCCTGCCGCTGCTGTATCAGGGTGTCAGCCCGCGTGAGCGCAGCGCGCAAAGCCTGCGCCTGCTGGAAAAACTGGGCATTGCCGCCAAGGCGCACATGCGACCGGACGATTTGTCCGGCGGGCAAAAGCAGCGTGTGGCCATTGCCAGGGCGCTGGTAACCCAGCCGGATTTGATGATTGCCGACGAACCCACCGGCAGCCTGGACCCCCAGCACGCCAGCGACGTGATGCAACTTTTGTGTGAGCTGAATCAGGAAGGCGTGGCGATTGTGATGGTCACCCACGACCTGGCGCTGGCCGCGCGGGCCAAATCCCGCTTGCTGATCCAGCAAGGGCGTATCACCCATGTTTGAACTCCGAACCCGATGGATCGTGGCAGAAGCCTTGCAGAACATCCAGCTCAAGCGCACCCGCGTGCTGCTGACCCTGGTGGGCATTGTGATTTCCACTGCCGCCGTGGTGGCGATTCTCACCATTGGCTGGAACGCCGCCAATGAGTCGGTACGGCGATTCTCTGCGCTGGGAGTGAATCTGTTTGTGGTCAGCAATCTGGAGCAGGGGCAGGCGCTGAGTGAATCGCGCATGGCCGATGAAAAACGCGCCTTGCAAAACACTTTTCCGTTTGTCGAGCGCGTTGCCACGGTGTTTTCGCTGTCTACCAGAGTCAAGGTACACCACCGTCAGGCTGATGCGGTGGTGTATGCCGGCGACGAGCAGTTCAGGCCGTTGATTTCTCCGCTGTGGGCCGCCACCGCCCCTGGCGAAACTGGCGTGTGGGTGGGCGCGGGCCTGATGGCCGAACTGGGTTTGCCGGCTTATCCGGGGCGGGATACCCGCCTGCGCATTGAAGGCCGTTATTACCCAGTGGCCGGGGTGTTTGCCGAGCTGGACAATATCCCGTTTGTGGACATCGATGCCCGCAATGCCGTCATTGTACCGATATCGGCCATCCGGCATATTTTTCCTGGCCCGGCATTTGCCCGCATGCTGATTCGCGTGCCGGCCCAGCAGGTGAATGAAGCCAATGCCAGCGCCTTGCGGGCGTACTGGATTCAGCGCGGCTTTAGTGCTGCCGAGGTGAATTATCCGGCCAAAATCATCGACTCGATGAAAACCCAGCAGCAGTTGTTGGCCTGGCTGCTGGCGGGCGTGGCGCTGATTGCCGTGGTGGTGGCGGCAGTGGGGGTGATGAGCAGCACCTTGTCCGACCTGGCCGACCGGCGACGGGAAATCGCCGTCCGGCTGATTGTTGGCGCCTCGGTGCGCGATATTTTCATCATGCTGTCGGTAGAGGCTGCCGTGCTCAGCCTGCTGGGGGCGGCAGCCGGCGTATGCCTGGGGGTGCTGTGCGCCGCCCTGGTGGCCTGGGCCGCCGGCTGGGCATTTGCCGTACACGGTGGCCATGTGCTGCTTGCCGTGCTGTGCTCCAGCACCATCTGCCTGGGGTTTTCCCTGCTGCCGGTGCGCTATCTGATGCGCCCTTCCATGGTGGATGCCCTGCGCGCGGAATAAGCGTTGCCAGGGAAGCATTGGAAAAAATCATCATTTCTGCATCAGTTGGAATCCATGGTGTTGATTTTAATGGGTTTTTTGTAGGGATGATGCTTCTGGGTAAATCAGAACATCTCCAGGTATGGCCTTTTTTCAAAACAGTTTTCTTGTGCCAGGTCCGGCATTTTTTGGTGCCGGTTAAGGATACGCTGAAAAAATCGTCATTCCCGCGAAGGCGGGAATCCAGGGTGTTGATTTTGCTAGGTTTTGATTTTGGTAAACACGATTTTTCTGAATAAATCAGCGCATCCTTAAGTGGTATTTAATTTTATTTGAATAAGTAAATATAATTTATTTTTGCATGAATATTAAGTAAAATTACGTATTATTTTCTAGGTAAAACTACGTGGAACACGCTGATTTTATGGGGAAATTTGCTGAAATACAACATTCTACCATCACGAGCTTGACGCAGGGTTCAAGTCGGTCTACATTGAATATGCGTATAAAGCATGTTTTTATTTTCTTGTTTGATAAAAGGGGTTGGCAATGAAAAAAATTATACTGATGTGTGCAATGCTGGGGTTTGCTGCACAGAGTCATGCGGTGGTGGGGTAGTGGAGTAAACAAACGGCGCATTATCCCATCTACTTTAGTGGGGGATATGCTGAAATGCCGTTTGGTGCACCTATTTCAATCGCACCGCTGACTTCTTTTGTGACGTCGGTTTCATATCAGTGGACTGGGTATGGAAATGCAAATACATCCAGAATTGTTGAAATTTGCTATTCGGCCAAGTATTCGACAACCATCGGGAGATGTCAAACCATTTCTGATAGGCAGCAAGCGGTTATCCATAGTTTTGATGGCTTAGATGCTTCAGGTAAATTCTGGATTCGACATCGTATTTTTGGTGGCAGCTACCCTGCTATTTCTAGTGCATCAGACTCTGTGACAGTGATGCACCAATAGTAGCTTTGACTTCATGGTAAGGTGAACTTAAGTAAGTGCTTTGCCATGATTGCTTTTGCATGGAGAAAAAAATGAACACTAATATAACCAGCGGTCTTTCTATGGTAGGGAACACATTTTCTACTGCCAAGTCAGCCGTATCAAGTGATTCCACCACCAGTAAGTCTAGAGGGCATGCATTAATGCTTGAGCGCTTGTGGCGCATCAAGGATCCTTCTGCTCCTGAGCCGAAAATTCTATCCACTGTCACTACTGACATGTTGTCAGGTAATTCATTTGACTTTTTATCATATTCGGATCGTCGGTTGCTGGAAAAAGCCTACACTTACGCAGAAGACAATAATATTGACTTGGAGCAGGTGGATTTGCTGGCTTTTGATATGGCAGGTTATCGTATGGCAGGTCCTGGTGGGCATATTCCAAATAAACCAGGGAACTCCTATACGCTGGATGGCAAGTGGATAATAAATGCATTCGACGAGCGAGATACCAAAATTGCTTACCAAATCAAAAATGGCAAGGCAATGTTGAGTACTGAGTTTGATCGGGGGTTTTTGAATGAAGCACTAGACCCAGAAAAAGCGCCTACGCATGGCGTTGACTTTGCCTTTCTAGCCAAAATGGTGAAAGAGTTTTCCGACCAAGCCGGCCAGCCAGATGAAAATCTCCAGATGCCAGATGACCCCAATCGTCGCTATGCTGAACCAGGGCGAGGGTCGTATCTGGTCGAAACCCTCAACGGCAAAAAACCGCCCACCCATCCAGATAATCTGGGCAAAAATGCCGACGGCAGTGGGGATGTGCTGAATTACCTGACCAAGCAAGACCGCAAAAAACTGCTGCAGGCCTATCAAATGCTGATGTCGCTGGGCATGAGCACCGATCAGCTTGACCAAACCGCCACCAGCCTGGGGGCGGTGCGCATGCGCGAAGCCACCGGCCAATCGGCCCCGGCCAGCAGCACAAGCGCTACCCATAAAGCCACACGCGCATACAGCAGTCAGAACGGTTTGACCTCACTGCTGGATACCCTGAGCCCGGCCAATCGGCAAAAAAATCGCCAACCGGTCACGCAGATGTCCAAGGTGCTGGAGAAGCTGTTGATGGCAGAAAAGGCCGAGCAGACGGGGCGGGCCTGATAAAAAATAGCGGATGTGTGCCATGTCCTCCGAATAATGTGTCCATGATGAGTTGGGTTATTCGGAGGATATATTACATCAGCCATCACGAAAATTGGTTACACCCTGAGAAGGCATAATACATGAGCAATATTTCTTACCTGGGCGCAAGCAATAGCGTCTACCAAGCAAAGAATGCTGCTATAGCTTCTTCTACCGTATCTGCTGATGCTTCATTAAAAAATCAAAATGCATCAAACACTCAAGTCACTTTGAGTGGTAAAGCTGTCATGCTGAGCCGGTTGTGGCGAATTAATGATCCTTCTGCATCTGCACCAAAAGTATTGTCCTCTGTTACCACTAATATGTTGACCGGTAATTCTTATGATTTTCTCTCAAGCTCAGATCGCAAGTTTCTTGAGAAGGCGTATACCTATGCACAAGAAAAGAATATTGATCTGGCCCAGGTAGATAATCTGGCTACTGATATGGCTGCATATAGAATGCTGTATGCTACAAATGGTCCTGGCCTTAGCGCAATTGGTCCGGGTAATATTTTTACTACAGATGGCAAAGAAATTGTTTATGCATTCAATGAGAGTGACTACTATACTGCTGAGCGTATCAAATCAGATTCAGCATTGTCTTCTACCGAAGTTGATGGTGGGTTTTTAAGATATGCTTTGGATCCATGGCAGAATTCTGTTCATGCTGTAGATTTTAAATTTCTGGAAAGAGTGGTGATTGATTTTTCTGCGGAAACAGGCCGGGCAATCAATGAAAATACGGCAACAGCAGGCAAGGCCAGTCCAGATCTCCATTTTGGTGTAAATGGGTACTACGTTAAAGAGAAATCCAGTACTTCCAGTAGCACATCCGACAAGGCCATAAATAATACGCCTAATGTATTAAGTTATCTGTCTGAGCAAGACAGAAAGCAATTGATTGGTGCTTATAAAATGCTGATGTCGCTGGGTATGAGCACCGAGCAACTGGATCAGGCCGCCACGCGCTTAGGGTCAATGCGCATGCATACGGTGACTGGACAATCCAGCGCAAGCAGCTATGCCTCAGCGCAAACTGCCAACAAAGCTATTGGGGCTTACCATCGTTCGGATAGTGCCTTTTCACTGTTTGATAGCATGCTTCCTGCCAACAAACCAAAGAACCACACGCTCATTGTCCAAATGTCGAGTGTACTGGAAAAGCTGCTGATGGCGGAAAAGGCCGAGCAAGGTTGAAGTACGAGTGTTGCTCAACACCAGATGGCGGCAAACGGGAGTTGGCCGCTTTTTCTTAACGCTTACGGAGAGCTATCATGAGCATAAGCGCAATAATCAGCCCAACATCATCCGGGGTGCAACTGTCTAAATCATCGGCAGCAAGCGCCAGCGCTCAAGAATCTCGCGCATCCCGTGGCCATGGTTTGATGCTTGAGCGCCTTTGGCGTATTAAAGACCCTGCTGCTGCTGAGCCAAAAGTGCTGTCCGTTGTAACTACAAACATGCTGACAGGTAATTCCTATGACTTTCTTTCTTCTTCTGATCGGAAGTTATTGGAAAAAGCTTATACTTATGCCGAGCAAAATAATATCAATCTTGAACAAGTTGATGCTCTCGCTTTTGACATGGCTGTCTATAGAATGGGCGTGGCTTCTGGTGGTTTAACATCAAATAAGCCTGGCGATATTTATACGCCTGATGGCAAGTGGGCTATTGCTGCTTTTGATGAGCGAGATACCAAGCTTGCCTATCAGATTAAAAATGGAAAAGCGGCCCTAAGCACACAGTTTGATCATGGCTTTCTCAATGAGATCTTTGATCCTGAAAAGCATTCGACACATGCGGTGGATTTCAGTTTTCTAGCCAAAATGGTGAAAGAGTTTTCCGACCAAGCCGGCCAGCCAGATGAAAATCTCCAGATGCCAGATGACCCCAATCGTCGCTATGCTGAACCAGGGCGAGGGTCGTATCTGGTCGAAACCCTCAACGGCAAAAAACCGCCCACCCATCCAGATAATCTGGGCAAAAATGCCGACGGCAGTGGGGATGTGCTGAATTACCTGACCAAGCAAGACCGCAAAAAACTGCTGCAGGCCTATCAAATGCTGATGTCGCTGGGCATGAGCACCGATCAGCTTGACCAAACCGCCACCAGCCTGGGGGCGGTGCGTATGCGCGAAGCCACCGGCCAATCGGCCCCGGCCAGCAGCACAAGCGCTACCCATAAAGCCACACGCGCATACAGCAGTCAGAACGGTTTGACCTCACTGCTGGATACCCTGAGCCCAGCCAATCGGCAAAAAAATCGCCAACCGGTCACGCAGATGTCCAAGGTGCTGGAAAAGCTGTTGATGGCGGAAAAGGCCGAGCAGGCAGGGCGGGCCTGACTGAGGGCGTGAGGGGGATCCTATTTTGGCTCAACCCGGCCACATCAGCGCGGTGGTCACCAGCAAAAAGCCGATGAACACGCTGCGCAGCCAGCGCTCTGGCAGGCGGCGGGCGCAGGCCACGCCCCAGGAAATGGTGGAGAGCCCGCCCAGCGCCATGGGCAGGCCCAGCGACCAGCTGACCTGCCCGGCGCTGGCATAGGTGCTCAGCGCAATCAGCGAGCCGGGTACCACCAGCGCCAGCGCCAGCCCCTGCGCAGCGGCCTGGCGATGACCAAAGCCGCGTACCAGCATCGGCGTGGCCACCAGCCCGCCCCCTACGGTAAACAGCCCGGAAAACACCCCGCTGACCACCCCCACCACCGGCAGATAACGGGCAGACAACACCCGTGGCTGCGGTGCGTGCGCCCGTGGCGGGCGTGCCACCAGCCAGCACAGATACACACATAGCCCAAGCAAAAAGCCGATAAACACCCATTGCAGGGTGTGATGGTCCAGCCCCACTGCCAGCCGCGCTGCCGGGTAGGAGGCCAGCATGGCAATGCCGCCCAGGCCCAGCGCCCGGCTCAGTGGGATGGCGTGGTGCTGACGGTAGCGGTAAAACGCCAGCAGCACATTGGGCACAATCATCACCAGCGCGGTGCCCTGCGCCATGGATTGATCCATGCCAAACCACAGCGCCAGCACCGGAATGGCCAGCAGCCCGCCGCCAATGCCCAGCAAGCCACCCACCCCGCCCAGCGCGGCCCCCAGCACCGCGCCCAGCCCGGTGACTGTCAGCAATGCCCCGATTTCGCCTGGCTGTCCCATGCCGGGTGTCCTTGTGTGTGTCAGTGTGGCATTCAGTGTAATCCGATATTTACAGGCTTATAATGCCCGGCCATAACAAGCTATTCTTGTGCTGGAGGGCAATAATGGACGGGCTATCCGATCTGGCGTTCTTTACCGCCTTACTGCGCGCCGGCAGCCTGGCGGCGCTGGCGCGCGAGCAGGGCGTGACCCCGCCCGTGATCAGCCGGCGGCTGGCGGCGCTGGAGGCGCGGCTGGGCTTGCGCTTATTGCAGCGCACCACCCGGCGCATGCACCTGACCCAGGAAGGCGAGCTGTACGCGCAACGCGGCCAGGCGCTGCTGGACGAACTGCACGCGCTGGAAGCCGACGTGGCTGCCCGCCATCTGGCCCCGCGCGGACTGTTGCGGGTAAATGCCTCGTTTGGCTTTGGCCGTTGCCATATTGCCCCGGCTGTCAGTGACTTTGCCCGCTGCTACCCGCAGGTGGGGGTGCAACTGACGCTGACCGACCGGCCAATGAATCTGGTGGAAACCGGTCTTGATCTGGGCATCCGCGTGGGCGGCCTGCCCGACAGCCGCGACCACGCCTGCCGGCTGGCGGCCAATCGCCGGCTGCTGTGCGCCGCGCCAGACTATCTGGCGCGCTGCCCGGCACCCACTACGCCGGAGGCGCTGGGACGGCATCAGTGCATTGTGATCCGGGAAAACAATCAGGCGTATGGCAACTGGCAGCTGCGTCAGGGCCACCGGCAGGTGACGGTGAAGGTGGATGGCGCGCTGTCCACCAACGATGGCAGCACCGCACTGGCATGGGGGCTGGCCGGCCACGGCATTTTATTGCGCTCCACCTGGGAAATTGCGCCGCTGCTGCGCAGTGGCCAGTTGATTGAAGTCTTGCCGCACTGGCAGTTTCCCCCGGCGGACGTGTATGCGGTCTATCCGCAACGCGCCCACGCGCCAGCCAAGCTACGGGTGTTTGTCGATTTCTTGCTGGCGCGCTTTGCCGGGCATCGTGGGCCAGATCCACAGGCGGCGTGGTAGCGCTTATTTTGGCAGCATCAGCGCCACGGTCACGATCAGGAACAGCACAAAAATGCCACGCAGCTTGCGGTCGGGCAGTTTCTGCGCCAGCGCCACCCCGTGCGAGATGGTGGTCAGCCCGCCAATCGCCATGGGGAAGCCCAGCCACCAGTTCACCACGCCCGCGTGGGTGTAGGTGGCCATCGCCACCAGTGAGCTGGGCACGATCATGCACAGCGCCAACCCTTGTGCGGCTGCTTGGCGGTAGCCAAACAGCCGCACCAGCATCGGCGAAGACACCGTGCCGCCGCCCACGGTAAACAGCCCGGAAAACGCCCCGGCCACCACTGCAACCAGCGGTAACCAGCGGGCGGGCAGTATACGCGGCGGCGCATCGCCGGCGCGGCGGGCGTACAACTGCCAGCTGAGGTAGGCAATCAGCCAGAGCAGAAAGCCAATGAATATCCAGCGCAGCGTGGCATTGTCCAGCGACACCGCCAGCCGCGCTGCCGGGTAAGACACCAGGATCGAGATCAAGCCCAGGCTGGCGGCCAGTTTCAGTGCAATCGGGTGGTGCTGGGAGTAGCGCCAGAACGCTATCACCACATTGGGGGCAATCATCACCAGTGCGGTGCCCTGCGCCACAGATTGATCCATACCAAACCACAGCGCCAGCACCGGAATGGCCAGAATGCCCCCGCCAATGCCCAGCAAGCCGCCACAAAAGCCCAGCGCTGCGCCCAATAGCAGCATTCCCGGCCACACCACATACCAAGTAGACATACCTATGCATTCGTTCTGGTTTAACTCGGCGCCCAGTGTAATCCATTCGCTTGTCCTGAGCGTGAAGGCGGGCAAGAAAATGATCGATATGGCGTATGCCGCCAGCGTGCTGGCTGCCAGGGCGTGGCCGCTGATGACGCCCGCCCTCTTGCCTTGTCCGGGGCGATCCCCTCTAATAGGCGGTTCCCGATAGCGTTGATAGATCATGGTTGCCGTTACCCGCCCGCTGGCCGATTCTCTGGCCGATGCCGCCGACCCCCAGCTCTGGCTGGCCGGCCTGGCTCCGCAATACTCCCCGGCTGAATTCGCCTTGGTGGAAAAAGCCTTCCACGCCGCGCGTGCGCTCTACCAGGGCCACCGTCTGGCGCATACCCAGGAGGACATGTTCAGCCATGCCGTGGCCGCCGCCGCCATTGTGGCCGACCTCAACCTGCTGGCCGATGCGGTGATGGCGGCGCTGCTGTTTGCCGCGCCGGATTTGCGCGAGGACAGCGAAGCCTGGCTCAGCCAGGAGTTCAACCCGGTGGTGGCCGGGCTGGTGCTGGGCGGCTCGCGGGTGCGCAAGATTCAGGAGCTGGGCAGCCAGCACGACGCTGCCACGCCCGAGGCGCGCAGCCGTCAGGCCGAGGCGATGCGCCAGATGCTGCTGGCCATGGTGGCGGATATCCGCGTGGTGCTGATCAAACTGGCCTGGCGCACGCAAACCATGTACCACCTGTCGCGGGTGGCCGATGAAGCCGTGCGCCGCCGGGTGGCCAGCGAAACGCTGGACATCTTTGCCCCACTGGCCAACCGGCTGGGGGTGTGGCAGATCAAGTGGGAGCTGGAAGACCTGGCGTTTCGCCACCTTGAGCCCGACACCTACAAGAAAATTGCCAAACTGCTGGACGAACGCCGGCTGGATCGGCTCAGCTATATCGAACAGGTGCTGACCACCCTGCGCGGCGAGCTGGCGGGGGCCGGGCTGCACGCCGACGTGGCGGGCCGACCCAAGCACATTTACAGCATCTGGAAAAAGATGCGTAAAAAGAACCTGGATTTTTCCGAGCTGTACGACATCCGCGCCGTGCGCATTCTGGTGGATAGCCACAAGGACTGCTACACCGCGCTGGGGCTGATTCACAGCCTGTGGCAGCCGGTGCCTGGCGAGTTTGACGACTACATCAACCAGCCCAAGGCCAACGACTACAAAAGCCTGCACACGGCGGTGATTGGCCCGGAAGATAAAGTGGTCGAGGTGCAGATCCGCACCTTCGAGATGCACGAGCACGCCGAATTTGGCGTGGCCGCGCACTGGCGCTACAAGGAAGGCGGCAAGGGCGATAGTGCTTACGAAGAAAAAATTGCCTGGCTGCGCCAGCTGCTGGACTGGCGCGAGGAAGTGTCCGACCGCACCGGCCTGGCCGATGCCTTCCAGACCGAGCTGTTTGCCGACACCATCTACGTGATGACGCCGGTGGGCAAGGTGCTTAGCCTGCCCACCGGTGCCACGCCCATCGACTTTGCCTACGCGGTGCATACCAATCTGGGGCATCGCTGCCGGGGGGCCAAGGTGGACGGCCAGATTGTGCCCTTGTCCACGCCCTTGCATAACGGCCAGCGGGTGGAAATCCTCACGGTGAAAGAAGGCGGCCCGTCGATCAACTGGCTGCACGATGGCTGGGTGACCAGCCACCGCGCCATCAGCAAGATTCGCCAGTGGATTCGCCAGCAGAACGCCCATATCGCCATCGACGCCGGACGGGCGTTGTTCGACAAGGAACTGGCGCGCCTGCCCGGCCTGCAGCCCAATCTGGACGCGCTGGCCGAGCGCCTGCAGGCGCGCAATATGGACGAGGTGTTTGCCGCGCTGGGCCATGGTGAGCTGTCGCTGAAGGCCCTGCATCAGGCGCTGACCAGCTTTGCCCCGCCCGAGCCGCCAGCAGATCTTGACCCGGAAAGCCTGGTGCGGCGCAGCCGCGCCGGCCACGATGCCGGCGGTATTCTGATTGAGGGCGTGGACAATCTGATGACCGTGCTGGCCAAGTGCTGCAAGCCGGCACCGCCCGACCCGGTGGTGGGTTTTGTCACCCGGGGCCGGGGGATTTCCATCCACCGGGTGAATTGCCGCACGCTCAAGCGCCTGTCCAGCGAAGCCCCGGAACGGCTGATCACCGCCGACTGGGGCCGGCAGGATCACAGCCTGTTTGCCATTGATGTGGAAGTGATTGCCCGCGACCGCCCCGGCCTGCTGCGCGATTTGTCCGACATCCTGTCGCGTGACAAGGTCAATGTGACGGCGGTGCATACCCTCAGCCGTGAAGCGCACGCGCGCATGCGCCTGACCCTGGAAGTGCGCCATGTGCAGGATATCCAGCGGGTGCTGTTTCATGTGATGGAGGTGAAGGGTGTGCTGGAGGCGCGGCGGGTGTGATATGCGTTTGGGTTAATTTTTTGGGGTGGGCATGGGTTTTGGTGTGCGGATTGGCCCGTGCCTGGCGCGCTTGTCTCTTGCTTGCCACACGTCAGATACGCTGCACTGCACAAATTTATACTGCACTGCACAAAAAATACTTGCCAAACCGCAAGGCTGGTTCGATAATTCAGTCTACATCAGGACGTTGCATGCAATGTGTGCGTTTTGGTGTTGTCTCCTCCATCCTCCTTCTATAGGTGGAATTCAGCGCAACTGCTTGCTAGCGGTTGCGCTCTTTTTTTGCCTGTTGTCCGGCGGACACATTCGGACCAGGATGGCTATTTTGCACTGCAAGGTAAGCGTGGGCCGGCAGCCGGGTTTTCCCGCCATTTGCGCGGCAGGCGGGCGGGTTTGCCTGCCAAGGCAAAGCTGTTTGAAAAATCAGGCGCTTGCCTTTGCGTGGTTATCGTGTACGCGGTTTGACAGTCGTCTTCCTGCTGTAATAGAATCTACAACTTTCAAGAATTTTGACTGGAAGAGTTTCCATGAAAACCTTTTCTGCCAAGCCGCACGAGGTTAAGCGCGAATGGTTCGTGGTGGATGCCACCGACAAGGTGCTCGGTCGTCTGGCCGCTGAAATCGCCCATCGTCTGCGCGGCAAGCACAAGCCGGAGTTCACCCCGCACGTTGACACCGGTGACTTCATTGTTGTGGTAAATGCCGAAAAAATCCGCGTGACCGGTACCAAGGCACAGGACAAGAAGTACTACCGCCACTCTGGCTACCCCGGCGGTATCTACGAACGTACCTTTACCGAGATGCAACAGCAGTTCCCTGAGCGCGTGCTGGAAAAAGCCGTCAAGGGCATGCTGCCGAAAGGCCCGCTGGGCTACGCCATGCTGTCCAAGCTGAAGGTGTACGCCGGCAACGAGCATCCGCACTCCGCACAGCAGCCGAAAGTGCTGGAAATCTGATAAAGGCTGGAACAAGATATGAACGGTAAATACTACTACGGTACGGGTCGTCGCAAGAGCGCAGTGGCCCGCGTGTTCATGGCCAAGGGTAATGGCCAGATCACCGTCAACGGCAAGCCGCTGGACCAATACTTTGCCCGCGAAACCGGCCGCATGGTCGTGCGTCAACCGCTGACCCTGACTGAACACCTGGAAAGCTTCGACATCATGGTCAACGTGGTGGGCGGCGGCGAAACCGGCCAGGCCGGTGCTGTGCGTCACGGCATCACCCGTGCCCTGATCGACTTCTCCACCGAACTGAAGCCGACCCTGTCGGCTGCCGGTCTGGTGACCCGCGATGCGCGTGAAGTTGAACGTAAGAAGGTCGGTCTGCACAAGGCCCGCCGTCGCAAGCAGTTCTCCAAGCGTTAATCGCTGGACTGCCGAAAAAAGCCGCCTTGTGCGGCTTTTTTCATATCCTCGCTGGGGTTTTGCCGGCCTGGCCGGCTGGCCCAGCCTGACCGAAAGCGTCCGCTGTGCTGCTGTTGCAATAACCTTGCTGGCAAGTATGTTGATTTTCTGCCACGGCAGCGGATAATTCATTGATCTCATCCCCCTTTTCTGCTGGAGAATTTCCACCATGACCGCTGCTGCCACTGAAATCCCGATGCCGTTTGTGTTTACCGACAATGCCTGCAACAAGGTCAAGGACCTGATTGCCGAAGAAGGCAACCCCGAGCTGAAACTGCGTGTGTTTGTCACCGGCGGCGGCTGCTCCGGCTTCCAGTACGGCTTTACCTTTGATGAAATCGCCAACGACGACGACACCCTGGTAGAAAAAGAAGGCGTGCAACTGCTGGTTGACCCAATGAGCTACCAGTATCTGGTGGGGGCAGAAATCGACTACCAGGAAAGCCTGCAAGGCTCGCAGTTTGTCATCAAGAACCCCAATGCCAGCTCCACCTGCGGTTGCGGTTCGTCGTTCTCGGTGTAAGCCCGCCTGCTGCACTGCAACGCGCCGGCGCATGCGCCCAGTATTTTTACTGATGCGCCCTGCGCTGGCCGCTGGCAAGGCTTGACGTCAGGTCAGCCGGCAGTGCAGACTGATTCTCCGCCTGCGCCCCAAAAAAGCCCAAGCCCCTGCTTGGGCTTTTGCCGTCACAGCACCGTCACTGCTGAACGGCACAATCGGCGCGGTATCCGTGGGCAGAGATGACTTGACTGAACAGGTATTATGAAGACTTCGCTTCCTCCCGCTATTGTGTTGCCCAAGCTGCCCCCGATTCAGCGTGAATTTGTCTTCACCGACGACGACTTCGACCGCATCCGCCGCTTTATCCATCAGCGCGCCGGAATTGCGCTCAACCCCAGCAAAAAAGACATGGTGTATGGCCGTCTGGTGCGGCGCATCCGCACCCTGCAGCTGGGATCGTTTGCCGCCTATCTGGAACTGCTGTTTTCTGCCGACCGGGGCCGGGAAGAGCTGGAGCACTTTGTCAACGCGCTGACCACCAATCTGACCTATTTCTTCCGCGAAGAGCATCATTTTCCGATCCTGGCCGACCACCTGCGCAGCCGCAGCGGCGATATCCAGATCTGGTGTTCAGCTGCCTCTACCGGCGAAGAGCCTTACTCGCTGGCCATGACGGCGCTGGAAGCCGCCAGTTCAGGCGTGCGCCAGTCGGTCAGCATTCTGGCCACTGACCTGGACACCAATGTGCTGCGCACTGGCGCGGAAGGCATTTATGGCGCAGAAGCCATCAACAAGCTGCCCAGCGGCATGGCCCAGCGCTACTTCGACCGGCTGGACGAGCAGCGCTGGCAGGCCAAGCCGGCCTTGCGCCAGATGATCCGCTTCCAGCCGCTGAACCTGGTGGACCCGCAATGGTCGATCCGGGGGCCGTTTGACGCCATTTTCTGCCGCAATGTGATGATTTACTTCGACCGCGATACCCAGTTGGCCGTGCTGCGCCGCTTTGCGCCGCTGCTCAAGCCAGATGGCTTGCTGTTTGTTGGCCACTCGGAAAACTTTTACCACGCTACCGATTTGTTCCGCTTGCGTGGCAAAACGGTGTACGAACGGGTGAATGCGTTGTGATGGCAGATTAAATGCCAAGTAACAGGCTATGGCCGCTGGCGGTGGCCGTGTCATAATCGTGGCTGAGCAAGCGCAGACACCGCCCGTTAGGGCGGCAATGGCCGGTCTGAATGATTTGATTCCAACTTTTGTCAGCCCTGCCTTGTGGCAGCGGGTTTGGCGTAGGGCGAGATAACCGTATGAAAGTCGTGGTGTTGGGCGCAGGGGTAGTTGGGGTTTCCACCGCCTGGTTTCTGACCAAGGCCGGTCATGAAGTGATTGTGATCGACCGGCAGGCGCAGGCCGGGGTGGAAACCAGCTATGCCAATGGCGGGCAGATTTCGGTCAGCCAGTCGGAGCCATGGGCCAACCCTGGCACGCCGATGCGGGCGCTCAAGTGGATGTCGCACGAAGATGCACCGTTGCTGTTCCGCTGGCGGCTGGACAGCCGGCAATGGGCGTGGGCGCTGAAGTTTCTGGCCGAATGCCGGCCAGGCCGCGCCAAGCAGAATATCCGCCAGCTGCTCAACCTGGGCCTGTACAGCCGGCAAACCCTGCAGGACATCCGGGCCGAAACCCATATTCAGTACGACCAGCAAACCCGTGGCATTCTGGCCATTTACCAAAGCCAGCAGGCGCTGGATGAAGCGGCCAACACCTGTTTGCTGATGCAGACCTACGGCATGGACCGCAAGGTGGTTACCCGCGACCAGATTGCCGAAATCGAACCCGCGCTGCGTCATATGGTGCCCAAGCTGGCTGGCGGTACCTATTGCCCGAGTGACGAATCCGGCGATGCGCGCATGTTTACCCAGCGTCTGGCCGCCCTGTGCGCCGAGGCTGGCGCCGAATTCCGCTATCACACCCGCATCAATGCCCTGCTGACCCGTGGCAGCAGCCTGAGCGGGGTGTCGATTACCGGCCCGGATGGCCAGTACGAAACCCTGACGGCTGACGCTTTTGTAATGGCGATGGGCAGCTATTCGCCGCTGCTGGCGCGCACCATCGGCATCAAGCTGCCGATTTATCCGGCCAAGGGCTATTCCGCCACCGCGCCGATTGAAGAGCCGGAAGTGGAAGTGCAGAACGGCGAGTTTGTCGAAGGTGACAATGCGCCGATGGTCAGCATCACCGATGAAGAAAACCGCCTGGTGTTTTCCCGGCTGGGCGACCGCCTGCGTGTTGCCGGCACGGCAGAATTCAATGGCTATTCCACCGAACTGAACGCGGTGCGCTGCGCGGCGCTGATCAACCGCGCCAAGCAGCTGTTTCCGGGCGCTGCCGACTACAGCAATGCGATGTTCTGGACTGGCCTGCGCCCGGTTACCCCATCGAATGTGCCACTGATTGGCCGCACCAAAGAATATAAAAACCTGTTTCTCAACACCGGCCACGGCGCGCTGGGCTGGACCCAGGGCGCTGGCTCTGGTCGGGCGCTGGCCGACATCATCAACGGCGACCGCCCGGAAGTGGACTTCCGCTTTATCGGCCTGTAACCCCGGCCTGCCGCCCGCACGCCGTACAGTGTTGCCACTGTGCGGCGTTTGCGTTGCCGGCGCGCCCTTTGCAAGGACTGTTTATGCCATCCATTCAATTTGGCACCCCGCTCTCGCCCACGGCGCTCAAGGTCATGCTGCTGGGCAGCGGCGAACTGGGCAAGGAAGTGGTCATCGCCCTGCAGCGGCTGGGGGTGGAAACCATCGCCGTGGACCGCTACCCCAACGCCCCGGCCATGCAGGTGGCACATCGCAGCCATGTGATTGCCATGACCGACGCCGCCGCGCTGCGCGCGCTGGTGGAAAGCGAGCGTCCGCACCTGATTGTGCCGGAAATCGAGGCGATTGCCACCGACGAGCTGGCGCGCATCGAAGCCGATGGCCTGGCTGAAGTGATTCCCACCGCGCGCGCCGCGCAACTGACCATGAACCGCGAAGGCATCCGCCGGCTGGCTGCGGAAACCCTGGGCCTGCCCACCTCGCCGTATGCCTTTGCCGACAGCCTGGCCGAACTGCAAGCCGCCATCGATGCCGGCATCGGCTATCCGTGCGTGATCAAGCCAGTGATGTCGTCCAGCGGCAAGGGGCAAAGCCTGGTGCGTGGCCCGGAGGATGTGGCCCCTGCCTGGGATTACGCCGCCAGCGCCGGGCGGGTGGACGCAGGGCGGGTGATTGTGGAAGGCTTTATCCAGTTTGATTACGAAATTACCCAGCTGACCGTGCGCGCCTGCAATACCGATGGCAATGTCGAGACGTACTTTTGCGAACCGATTGGCCATATCCAGCAACACGGCGACTACGTGGAAAGCTGGCAGCCGCAGGCGATGAGCCCGCTGGCCCGGCAGAAGGCGCGCGACTACGCTCAGGCGGTGGTGGATAATCTGGGCGGACGCGGCCTGTTTGGGGTGGAGCTGTTCATCCGGGGGGACGAGGTGTGGTTTTCGGAAGTCAGCCCGCGCCCGCACGACACCGGCCTGGTGACGCTGGCCAGCCAGACCTTGAGCGAATTTGAACTGCACGCCCGCGCCATCCTCGGCCTGCCGGTGGATGTGGCCATGCGTGTGCCGGCTGCGGCCAGCGCGGTGATCTACGGCGGCATGGAAGCGCAAGCCATCGGCTTTGACGGCGTAGCCCACGCGCTGGCCGTGCCCGGCAGCGACCTGCGCCTGTTTGGCAAGCCGGAAAGCTTTGCCCGCCGCCGCATGGGCGTGGCGCTGGCCAGCGCCGAGCACGAAACCCAGGCCCGCGAGCGCGCCAGGCTGGCCGCCAGCCGCGTTATCCCCGTCCAACGAAAGCCCTGACCATGACCACCGCCACCCCGACCGAAGCCAATCCGATGCACACCGTCACCCCGTACCAGCTGCTGGGTGGCGAGGCCATGCTCACCCTGCTGGTTGATCGTTTTTACAATGTGATGGAGCACGACCCGGCAGTGGCAGAAATCCGCCGCCTGCACCCGGCAGATCTGGAAGGGTCACGGCAGAAGCTGTTCATGTTTTTGTCCGGCTGGCTGGGTGGCCCCAATCTGTATATGGAGCAATTTGGCCACCCGCGCCTGCGCGCCCGTCATCTGCCGTTTCCGATTAACCAGTCTGCCAGCGACCAATGGATGTACTGCATGGAACACGCCTTCGAGGGTCTGGCGGTGGACCCGACCCTGCGCGAGCAACTGATGGCCGCCTTGCGCAATACCGCCAATTTCATGCAGAACCAACCCCCTGCCTGAGCCCGGAGACCCCTCATGCCACACTGGCCCGCCCTGCTGGGCATCACCGTCGCCATCGGCATCGGTGCCGCCAGCCCCGGCCCCAGCTTTGTGATGGTGGCGCGTACTGCCGTCAGCCAGGGCCGTTCCCACGGCCTGCTGGCCGCCGCCGGCATTGGAACCGGTGGGCTGGTGTTTGCCGTTCTGGCGCTTTTGGGTCTGCACAGCGTGCTCAGCCTGTCCTCCATGCTGTATCTGGCGCTGAAACTGGCCGGTGGGCTGTATCTGGCCTGGCTGGGCTGGCGCATCTGGCGCGGTGCCCGCCTGCCCTTGCTCATTGACAGCGCCGAAACAGCGCCGCCGGCGCGCCGGGCTTTTGCCACCGGCCTTTTCACCCAATTGAGCAATCCGAAAACCGCCATTGTCTACACCAGTGTCTTTGCCGCCTTCCTGCCCGCCCAGCCTGATCTGACCTTCAAGCTACTCACTGCCCTGGCGGTGCTGCTGGTGGAAACTGGCTGGTACACCCTGGCCGCGTGGGCGCTCTCCGCGCCTTTGCCCCGCCAGGCTTACTTGCGCGGCAAAACCTGGGTGGATCGTGTGGCTGGGGGAGTGATGATGGCGCTGGGGCTGAAACTGGCGCACGGGGCGCTGGAATGAACCCGGTAAAATGAAAACCGAACGGCCCACGGTTTTATTTGGAAAAACCGTGGGCCGTTCGGTTTCAGCCGGCGGCACCCGGCTGGGTTACCCCAACAATCGCAGGGCACCCAATCCCTAACCCGGCTGCCCATCCGCGCGTGGCCGCATGTACACCGGCAGAAACTGCCCACCCCAGCGCGCCCAGATCAGCAGCCAGCCCAGCGCCACCAGCACATACAGCAGATTGCGCGCTGGCTGTGGTGCGGCTTCGGCCAGTACCCGCAGCAGCGCCACGCCGTGCAGCGCCAGATACAGCCGCCACAGCCAGGGGGCAGCCACCAGCGGCTGGCCGGAATGCCCCAGCGATACCCGGCTGACAAAGCCCATCATCAAGGTGCTGAACAGCCCGATTGTCAGCGCATGCACTGGTGCGCTGCCCAGTGACGGCCAGATGGCTGCCAGCGCATGCAGCGCCAGCGCCAGCGCCGCCCAGGCAAACGACAGATGCAGCATGGCCAGCAGCCGGTTGCGCCAACAGCGGCGCACGCCCCAGCGCCAGCTGGTATACGCCAGCAGCCCGGCAAACAGTGCATCCCAGCCCGCGCACAGCAGCGGCCAGTCCAGCAGGGTCAGCGCGGTGTGCCCCAGGCTGCCCAGCCAGAACCCCAGCAGCAGCGAATATGGCCGCCACGGTTGGTAAGGTTGCAGCACACTGGCACTGAAAAACGGCAGCATGCGATGGCTGACCGTCAAGAATACCGGCAGCAGAAATCCCCACAGCGCCAGCGTGCGCATCAGCCCCCACGCCCAGCCCGCGCCGCTGATCACCCAGCCCAGCCCGGCCAGCGCGCCTGCCGCGCCCAGGCCAAACGCCAGCGCCACGGCCCAGGCATGGTGACGGTCGGGCTGACGGCTGGCATGAATGCAGCGCAGCCAGCTGGCCAGCAAACCGAGCATGCCCAGGGCGATCAGGCCGTGGCCCAGCTCCTGGCTGATGCGCCCACCGCCCAGCTGGCCCAGCAGCAGCATCAGGTTGGCCAGCCCCCACACCGCCACCAGCGCCAGATAGTGGGCGCGGGGCGGCGGCGGCACGGCCAGCCACTTGGGGCCGGCAGTGAAGATGAACCCGGCCATGAACGGGGCAAACAGGCCATACAGCATCCAGTGGCCATGCACCAGCATGGCCGGCAGGCTGGCGTCGGCCCAGTCCTGGCCGAGCGCACGGCCCAGCAACACCGCCCCCCACCACAGCATGGCGGTCATGACCGCCAGCGTGCCAGTGGCAAACAGCGCCCGATGCGGCGCAGACAAAGCAGTGGAGAACATCAGGCTTTCCTTGAGGCTGGTGACCCGGCATTGTCCGCGCCCTGGCTGGGCAAAAGACATGATGCAGATCAAGCCTGGCCGGATGGGCCAGAATGGCCGGCCATTTTGCCGGTCAATCCTTGAACGCCTCAATCTGTACCGAGATTTTGATGTCGTCACCAATGCCCGGCATATAGCGGTTCATGCCAAACTCGCTACGCTTGATGCTGGCGCTGGCTTCTGCGCCGCACATGTCTTTTTTCATCATGGGGTGCGGGGCGCAGTAAAACTGGGAGATTTTCAGCTCAACCGGCTTGCTCACCCCCAGCAGGGTCAGCGTGCCGGTGGCGGAAATCGGGCGTTCGCCCACAAATTTCAGCGTGGTGGAGCGGTAGACCAGCGTGGGGAAGCGTGCCACGTTGAAAAATTCTTCGCCCCGCAGCGCTTCGTCGCGCTTGGGAAAGCCGGTGCTGATCGAGGCGGCGTCGATCATGATGTCGATCACCCCCTGCTGCGATGCGCCGTCCAGACGGATTTTGCCGCCCAGCTTGTCGAAGCGGCCACGCTGGATCGAATAACCCAGATGACCCACTTCAAAGTAGGCGTAGGTGTGGCTGGGGTCCGGGGTGTAGGTGGCCGGCAGGGCCAGGGCCGGGGTGGCCAGGGAAGCAAGCAGCAGGGCTGGCAGCAGGGCAAATCGGGACATCAGCATCTCCTGTTAGGCAAAGGGGGTGGAGCCGGGGCGGCGTGGGGTTCAGCGCATCCGCGCCAGCAGGGTATCTTTATCCAGCAACTGGTGTTTGACTACCCCGGCCAGGTGCAGCGCAATCAGCACCACGGTGACAAAGGCCAGCTGTCCGTGTGCGCCTTTCAGTGTGTCAAACAGCGCCGGGTCAGCGGCCACCAGGTCTGGTAGCGTGACCAGGCCCAGAAACACCACGCTATGGCCCTTGGCCGAGCTCATCAGCCAGCCGCTCAGTGGCAGGGCAATCATCAGCAAATACAGCTGCAGGTGTACGGCGCGGGCAATGGCGCGCTCCCACCACAGCGTGCTGTCTGGCAGCGGCGGCGGCGGGTTGCCCATGCGCCAGCCCAGCCGCACAAACGCCAGCAGCAGCACGGCCACGCCATTGGATTGATGCACGGTCATCAGCGCCTGCTTGTCTGCTGCATCCGGCAGGCTGCTCAGGTAGTAGCCCAGGGCCAGCCCGGCCATGATCATCAGGGCCATCAGCCAGTGCAGCAGTCGGGCCGGAAAAGGGTAGCGCAGCGGTGGGGTCATCGGAGGGCTCCAGCAAAATCATTTGGGTAGGAAAAAGGGCCACAGTGCCCGTGGCTGCCGGCCAGCCTGCCGCCACGGGCGCAATTGCCGCTAGGGTAGCAAATGCCGCGCGCATCTGCGCCCGTGCTGGCGAAAAATTCTGGCCGACGTGCGGTTTTCTGGCCTGGCGCGCCGGGTTTCAGGGGGAGCAGGATAACAAACTGTGCACGCCTTGGCGCAGGGCGCAGCATGCCACGGTGCGGCTTATGGCCAATACCATGGCACCATTCTCCGTGTGGCAAGGCTGACAAATGGCGTGGGCTCACCGCATAATCAGCGGGTCAGGCCGGTTTGTCGGCCTGACCCGCTGGCGGCGGTCTACCGCATTTCCTTTCTGAAAGCGTCTTTTTATGGCCATTACCGTTAACGGCGTCGAAATCACCGACGCCATGATCGAAAACGAACTGCCCCGTCATGTCGAGGCCGCACAGCCGCTGCAGCATGCCACCCACGAACTGGTGTTGCGCCAGCTGCTGCTGCAGGAAGCTGCCCGCCTGGGGCTGGACGGTGAGGACGACGACGCCCGGATCAATCAGGTGATCCAGCTGGAAGTTCCGCCGCCGAAAGTCAGCGAAGCCGACTGTCAGGCCTGGTATGCCGCCCATCCGGAAGCCTTTGTCACCGGCGAAACCGTGGCTGCCCGGCATATTCTGTTCCAGCCCTTGCAGGACGTGCCGCCCGCGTTGCTGCGCGCCAAGGCCGAAGGCGTGCTGAACGAGATTCTGGCCACGCCGGCGCGCTTTGCCGAACTGGCGCAAGAGCATTCTGCCTGTCCGTCGCGTGAAGAAGGCGGCGACCTGGGCATGCTGGCCCGTGGCCAGACCGTGCCGGAATTTGACGCCATGATCTTTACCCTGGAGCCGGGCCAGATTGCCGAAGAACTGGTGGAAACCCAGTTTGGCCTGCATATCATTCAGGTGACCCAGCGCAGCGAAGGGCAGACCGTGCCGTTTGAAGAAGTGCGCGACATGCTGGCCGAGCACCTGACCTCGCTGGGTCATGGCCAGTCGCTGCATCAGTTTCTGCATCTGCTGGTGGAACAGGCCGACATTCAGGGCGTGGACATGACCGATGCGCTGGTGCCGTTGCAAGGCTGAGACAGGACGGATTCCGCCCTGATCTAACCACACGGTACCCAGCACACCGCACCAGGCCAGCAGAAGATCTTCTGGTGGCCTGGTGCAGGCTGACGCTGGGTCGGTATCAGGGTGCCGCTGTGCTGCGGCGCAAATCTGGCAGCAACACCGCGCACACCCCCAGCACAGGCAGCCAGGCGCATAGCCGGTAGACGGTTTCAATGCCGTAATGGTCGGCCAACTGGCCCAGCAGGCCGGCACCCACGCCGCCCACGCCAAAAGCAAAACCAAAAATCAGCCCGGACACCATGCCCACCCGGCCTGGCAGCAATTCCTGGGCGTACACCACAATCGCCGAAAATGCCGAGGCCAGAATCATCCCGGCCAGAAAGGTCAGCACCACGGTGCCGGCCAGATTGGCGTAGGGCACCAGCAGGCTGAACGGTGCCGCGCCCAGAATGGAAAACCAGATCACCCGCTTGCGGCCAATCCTGTCTCCCAGCGGGCCGCCAAGAATGGTGCCCAGCGCCACGGCAAACAAGAACACAAACAGATAAAGCTGGGCAGTTTGAATGCCCAGGCCAAAGTGTGCCATCAGATAAAACGTGTAGTAGCTGGTCAGGCTGGCCATATAAAAATACTTGGAAAACACCAGCAGTAGCAGCACCGCCATAATCAGCACAATCTGACGCTGGCTGAAGCGGCTGGCCAGCACCTGGCTGGCCTTGTGCTGGCGAGGATGGCGGGCGTACCAGTGGCCGACATACGCCATCACCCCCATGGCCAGCAGTGCCACCGCCGAAAACAGCGCCACACTGGACTGGCCATGTGGGTAGATCACCGCCGCTGCCAGCAAAGGCCCCAGCGCCGATCCGGCATTGCCGCCCACCTGAAACAGCGACTGGGCAAACCCGGCCTTGCCGCCCACCGCCGCCATCCGCGCCACCCGTGAGGCTTCCGGATGAAAAATCGACGAGCCCATCCCCACCAGCGACGCTGCACACAGCAGCACGGCAAAGCTGCCGGCCTGCGACAGCAGCAGCAGCCCGACCAGAGTAAAGCCCATGCCGGCCACCAGCGAATACGGCAGGGGTCGGCGGTCGGTATACAGCCCCACCATCGGCTGCAGCAGTGAGGCGGTACACTGGTAAGTGAGCGTCAACAGGCCAATCTGGCCAAAACTCAGCCCATAATTGCCTTTGAGCAGCGGGTATACCGCCAGAATCATCGACTGGATCATGTCATTCAGGCAGTGACAAAAACTGATCGCCCCCAGAATGCGGGGGCGTTGGGTGTCAACCAGAGACGGGGTGACGGTGATGGTGGACATGCAACACTTCTCCGGAAAGGCAGACAGAAACCACGAGGACAGGCCTGATGCTTGGGCAGGATGGAGGCAGGCCGCCGCATGGTCAGCACGCGATGGCAAGAGGCTTTATCCATCATAAAGCGGGCTGGCTGCATATGACTATTGGTAGTTTTACTTAATTTGTCATTTTTCAGGATGGGCGTGTGCCGCCTGGTGCCGGCCAGATGGCCCAGGGCACCGGCTGGCTGCTGCCCTGGCCCCAGCCAGATTAGCGCTGGTGCAGGAGGCGATGGTCTGCTTCTACCCGCCGGGTAATCAGCTCCACCAACAGATGGCGCGCCAGATAGTCGGAAGCCACCGGTGTCAAATGGCCATAATCCCATGTGGTGATCCCCGTCTGGCGATCCTCGCCAATACGGGTCAGGCAGCCATCGGCATTGCAAAACACCGGCAGCGCATCGGCAAAGGCGATGTCTTCTCCGTTGCCAAAGTAGTGCTTCAGCGTGAGGTTAGTTTGGTGCACATTGATATCCACCCCCATCCAGGTGCGTTCGGGTGTATTAACCCATAGTTTACGCATGACCAGATTGGGTAAATCCATACGCCAATGTGGCGTAGGACCCACAATAATCACCTTTTTCACGCCATATCCTTGCAGAATCTGGCCCATCCGGTACAGCGTGGCCCCATCATGTTTAGCACTTTGTGCCATCACGACCACATCCGGCTGGGTTTGGCGAATGGTTTCGATGGCAAACCAGTTAGAGCGGGCACAATGATCACGGCTAGAATCAGATCCCACCAGCGTGGGGGCGCACTCCGAACTGGCCACCTGCAAGATTTGCCATTGCTTTGGCATGTTCTCACGCAGCCCTGAATACAACTGCTGGGCATGTGAGTCACCCCAAATCAACACAGCGCGAGGGTGTTTTTTGTCGCGCACATAGCATGCTGGAGCAATGTGGTTTAGCGGTACCCGATTAGCATGCCCCTGGCGGCGCTGATCCAGGTTATAGAAGTTGCATTCGTTACGGTAGTTTTCCAGCATATTGGTGGCGGTAAAATACTGCCACTGCGGTGAGTCATTTTCAAAATAAGCCGCAAAGCTGTGTTTGCCAGGTTCACGATAGCCATAACCATCCCACCCCTTTTGTTGGTAACACACATACCCGGCCAGGCCAAGTAATAGCATCAACCCTAATAATACCCAGGCTTTGGTATACGTGGTGTGCCCATGGCGCAAGGGTTTTTCAATCAGCTGGACGCTGACCCAGGATAAAAAGACACATAGCGCCATCAGCTGCAAGGTTTCAAACGGTGAGATTTCTTCACCCAGGATATGGATGAAAGCCAGCATCGGCCAGTGCCACAAATACAAGGGAAAACTGATCAAGCCAAACCAGACCACCCACCGGTGTGACAGGAACACCCGGTTGATCCAGGATTGGTCCCCTGCGGCAATCAGGAGTGCGCAGCCCAAAGTTGGAAACAATGGCCAGGGGCCAGGAAAGTTGGTGTGCTCATTAATCAGGAAAAACCCTAATCCGATCAAGGTCAATCCTGTTATCGATGCCAGATTCTGCCAGTAGGCAGAGCGCGTGGACGGTAGCCATTGTGGCTTGAACTGGGTTAAGCAGGCCAGGATGGCGCCTATCAACAATTCCCAGGCACGGGTAAGCGGCGCATAAAACGCCATACTCAGATCATATTGGCTGATAAGCAGATTAAATGTGAAGGAGGCGATGGCGAGCCCCAGAGTCAGCTTGAGCAAATTCAGCCGGAGGCGCCAGCCCAGATACAAGATGACTGGCCAGGCAATATAAAACTGTTCTTCAATTCCCAGCGACCATAAATGCAGTAGTGGCTTATTCTCTGCAGCTTTTTCGAAATAACCACTTTCCCGCCAGAGCATAAAATTAGACAGAAAGAGCGAGCCCCCTACAATATGCTTGCCCAACTGTTTGTATTCATCACTCAATAACAAAAACCAGCCAGCAATATGGCAAGAGGCCATCACTGCCAATAAAACTGGAAAAATCCGTCTGATTCGTCGGTCGTAGAAATCCATCAGATTAAACTGATGCTTCTCCAGGCCCGCCAGTAGGATGGTGGTGATCAAAAACCCGGAAATCACAAAGAAAATATCAACGCCAATAAATCCCCCTTTAAACCATTTGGGGTAGGCGTGAAAAATAACGACGGATAACACGGCCAATGCACGCAAGCCATCAATATCCGGGCGATACGTAGGGTGAGGTATTATAGGATGGGAGGGGAGGGTGTAAGCCGGAGTGTGGTTCATCGCGTGCCGCTGTTTTGCCTAAAATACACGCCATCAAACGGGTGTACTGGATTAACAACAATAGTGCACGCAAGTCAATACTGACGCTAATGCCGTAAATAAAGATTCAAGCGCAGTTCAGTCAGCACTTGTAGGAATGCCACATCATGTTGTTCAGTCTGTCAGCGTGCTACCACCAAATTGAAACGCTCGTTTCAGAGCATTAGATACAATTATATTCAACGGTAGCCTGTTTGCCTAGCAGAAATTAAGTAATTCTACGTGTTTTGTTGTTATGTGGTGCAATACAAGTATATATACGGGTATGTCAACTACGCGCCATTACACCACACATGCAACTTACTGCTCATCACTGCTGCCAGCCGCCGCCCAGCGCCTTGTACAGCGTCAGGCCGCTTTGCAGGCTGTCAAAGCGTGACTGGGCGCGGCTGTCGCGGCTGGCCACCCAGCTGCGCTGCACACTGAGCAGGCTGAGCTGATCCAGGCTGCCAATGCGCAGCTTGCCCTGGCTCAGGCGCAGGCTGCGTTCGGCGGCGTCCTGGGCACGGGCCAGCGCGGCATCGCGCTCTTGCTGGCGTGCCCAGCCCTCCAGCGCGTCCTCACCTTCTTTCAGCGCCGTCAGCACACTGCTGCGGTAGGTTGCGGTCAGTTCGTCGCGCCGGGCGGCGTTGCGTTGCAGGCTGGCGTTCAACTGGCCGCCATCCCACAGCGGCGCGCTCAGCCCGGCAAGCAAGGAGGCGGCCAGCCCAGCCGGGCCGCTGCCCGCTGCCGACCAGGCGCTGCGCGCGCTAAGCGTCAGCCGGGGAAAAAATGCCGCCCTGGCCGCGTCCACATTGGCATCGGCGGCGGCCAGATTGGCCTCGGCCTGGCGAATATCGGGCCGACGGGTGAGCAAGCTGGCCGGCTGGCTGAGCGCCGGCAGCGCCGGCTGAATATCCGCCAGCGCCACGCTGCGCGCCTGAAACCCTTGCGGCGGCTGGCCGACCAGCATCGCCAGCGCGGTCAGTGCGGCGTAGCGCTGGGCCAGCAGGCTGGCGCGAGCGGCCTGTAGGGTGGCCAGCAATTGCTCTTGCTGGCTGAGATCCAGCGCCGATGCGCTGCCCACTCGCAGCCGGCCTTGCAGCCCGGTCAGAATCTGCCCGGCCAGGGTGATGTCATCCTGATTCAGCGCCACCCGCTCATCCAGCAGGCACAAGCGGAAGTACGCACTGGCCACATCGGTTTCCAGCACCAGCCGGCTGGCTTGGGCGGCAAACTGGCTGGCGGCCAGATCAGCCTGCGCGGCGCGGCTGCCCGCCGCCAGACGGCCCCATAGGTCTACTTCATACGCCAGGCTGATGCCGGCCTGCCAGCTTTCACTGTGGCTGTCCTGGCCGGCCAGGCGGCTCTGGCTGCTGCTGCGTGAGCCATCCGCGCTCAATTGCGGCAGCCGGCTGCCTTCGGTGCCGGCCAGGGTGGCGCGCGCCTGTGCCACCCGGCTGAGCGCCGCTTGCCAGCCAGGATTGTCTGCCAGCGCCAGCGCCTGCAAACGCAGCAGTTCCGGGCTGGCGTACGCCGACCAGCCGGGTGCCTGAAGCGCAGGGGCAGGCAGCGCCGCTTGCCACTGGCTGGCCGGCATGGCCGGTTTGACCAGCGGTGCCACCTGGCTGCCGCAGGCAGTCAGCGCCGCCAGTGGCAGCAACAAGGTCAGACGGGGGAGCCAGGAAGGTGTCAGCATGATGGAGGTCATTTCAAAAAAGTGAGTCTGTTCGGGGCAAGCCGGTCTGCCGGGATGGGCAACGCCAGCTCACTCCGATGCCAGCGCCTGCACCGGGTCCATTTGTGCGGCCTTGCGTGCGGGCAGGTAGCCAAACAGGCAGCCGGTGGCAAAGGCGCAGGAAAACGCCAGCACCGCTGGCCAGGGCGAAAACGCCACGCTGACCCCGGCGCTGCCGGCCAGCAGCGCGCTGATCAGGCCAAGCACAATGCCCAGCGCGCCGCCCACCCCGCACACCACAATCGCCTCGATATTGAATTGCAGCAAAATATCGCGCATGCGCGCACCTGTGGCCATGCGCACGCCGATTTCGCGGGTGCGCTCGGTCACCGACACCAGCATGATGTTCATCACGCCAATGCCGCCCACCAGCAGCGAAATGGCCGCCACCGAGCCCAGCAGCACGGTCAGGGTGTTTTGCGTTTCGCTGGCGGTTTCCAGAATCGACGCGGTGTTGCGCACCTGAAAATCCTCGGTCTGGTGGCGGGCCAGCAGGCGTTCGCGCACGGCGCTTTCCACCGCGTCAATCTGCTCGACATCTTTTACCCGCACAGTCACCGAACTGGCGTACTGCTTGCCAAAAATCCGCATGAAGCCGGTGGTCAGCGGCACCAGCACCACATCGTCCTGGTCGCTGCCAAACGGGGTGGCCCCTTTGGCCCCCAGCACGCCCACCACCTCAAACGGCACATTTTTCACCAGCACATAGCGGCCCAGCGGCGAGCGGCCATCAGGAAACAGCGTGCTGGCCACCGTGCTGCCCAGCACAATCACCGGGGCGTAGCTGTTCAGGTCGGTCTGGCTGAAAAACAGCCCTTCGGCCATTGGCCAGTCGCGCACACTGGGGTAGCTGGGCCACACGCCTTTCACCTGGGTGCGGTAGTCCAGATTGCCCACCCGCAAGGTGACGCTGCTGCCGCGTTCTGGCGACACCGCTTCCACGCCGGGCAGGGTTTGCAGCGCTTCGGTGTCCGCCAGGGTCAGCGAGGCCAGCTCACCACTGGGGCGCACCCCCGGCGCACCGGGGCGCACCAGCAGCAGATTGGTGCCCATGGCGGAAATCCGCGCCAGCACCTCCTGCTTGCCGCCATCGCCAATCGCCATCATCGCCACCACCGCTGCCACGCCGATGATGACCCCGAGCAAGGTCAGCACGGTGCGAAACACATTGGCGCGCAGTGCGGTGAACGCCATGCTCAGTGACTCGCCCAGTTCGGCCCGCAACGAGGGCTGGCCAGAAGGCGGGCGCGGCGGTGGCGGCGCGCTGCTGCGCGGGGCCGGGCCGCTGTCGGATTCAACCTGGCCATCGCGCAGACGCACAATCCGTTCCGCGTGACGGGCAATGTCCAGATCGTGGGTAATCAGGATGATGGTGCGGCCTTCGCTGTGCAGTTGCTTGAGCAGCGCCAGCACATCCTGGCCGCTGCGGGTGTCCAGCGCGCCAGTGGGTTCGTCGGCCAGCACCACCGGCGCATCGTTGATCAGTGCGCGGGCAATCGATACCCGCTGCTGCTGACCGCCAGACAGCTGCGATGGACGATGGTCGGCGCGCTCGGCCAGACCCAGCTTGCCCAGCAGGATGCGCGCCCGCTGCTGGCGGTCGGCCAGCGTCAGGCCGGCGTAAATGGCTGGCAGCGCTACATTGTCTGCTGCGGTGGCGGTGGTAATCAGGTTATAGCGCTGGAACACAAAGCCAAACGTATCGCGGCGCAGGCTGGCCAGGGTGTCGGCGTCCAGTGTGCTGACATCCTGGCCGTTCACCCGGTATACCCCGTCACTGGGCCGGTCCAGGCAGCCCAGCACATTCATCAGCGTGGACTTGCCGCAGCCGGACGGCCCGAGCAGGGCCACAAACTCACCTTGCTGGAGCGTCAGCGTGATGCCGTCCAGCGCCCGCACTTCGCTGTCACCGTTCGGGTAGCGGCGCGACACGCCGGCCAGTTCAATCAGCGGCGCGCTCACATCGGGCCTCCTGGCGGTGGCATGCCGCTGCTGGGTTTTTTGCTGCTGGCGCTGCTGTCCGCCGGTTTGCCCGACTTGCCAGGCTTGGTCGCCTTGCCATCGCTGACAATCAGCACGTCGCCAGCCTGCAGGCCGCTGGCAATGGCGGCTTCGGTGCGGCTGGCCAGCGCCACCTTGACTTTGCGTTGCGCCACCCCTTGTCCGCTCAGCACCCGCGCGCCGTACCACGCGCCGCCTTCGCCCAGCGGACGCAGCGCCGACAATGGCACAAGCGGCAGGTTCTCGGCCCGGCCCAGCACAAAGAAGGTTTGTGTGGTCATGCTGGTCATCAACTGGCGGGCGCGGTTGTCGATATCAATCAGCACGGTAAACAGCACCACATCGTTGACTTTTTCCGGGGTGGGCAAAATCTGCCGGACCGTGCTCTGATAACGCTGCTCGGCGTGGCCCAGCGTGGTGAAATACACCGGCATGCCGGCCTTGAGCTGGGGAATATCCGCTTCGGCCACCTGGGCATTCACCGTCATCACCTCCAGATTGGCAATCCGCATCAGGGTGGGCGCTTGTTGTGATGAATTCACCGTCTGGCCCTTGAACACCGGTTGTGACACCACCACCCCGCTCATTGGCGCATAAATCTTGGTGTAGCCCAGATTGGCCTCGTCACCTTGCAAGGTAGATTCCGCCTTGTCGATCTGCGCCACCAGCGATGCCAGCGCTGCTTGCGCCTGCACCACGGCGGCGTCAGCAGCGTCGGCGGCTTCCTGGCTGCCCGCGCCCAGGCTGAGCAGCTCATGGCTGCGGGTTTTTTGTACTTCGGCCAGTTGCCATACCGACTGCTGACGGGCGCGCTGCGCCTGCAGGTCGCGCAGGCTGGCCCGGTCGGCGGCTACGCGGGTGGCGTACACCGTTGGGTCGATTTCTGCCAGCAACTGACCTTTTTTGACGGTATCGCCAATCTTGACGTGCAATTCGCGTAACTGCCCGGACACCTGAGTGCCCACATCGACATAGTCTTTGGGCTGTACATTGCCCAGTGCCGTGACCACTTTTTCCAGCGTGCCCAGCGCCACCGTGTGGGTAACGTAGGCGGGTTGGCTATGGCTGCCCCACTGGCGGTAGGCCAGCCCGGCCACCAGCAGCACGGCCAGCGCCAGCACTGGCCAGCGCAGACGGTGCAGCAGCGGCTTGATTGCAACTTTCACGGTGAGGTCCTCCAGGAAAACCCCCTGTGCCAGGGGGCGGTTCCCCTCGGCAGGCACCGCACGGCAGGCGTATCTGGGCAAGGGGACAAGATGAGGTATTGAAACAGCGGGATGTGTCGGCAGGGTGTCAGCCGGGCGGGGTTTTGTAACGTAGTGTAACCGGTAAGTTAAATGCAGTTAGGGTGCTTGGCCCATTCCATTACACACAAGTAGCCAGTCGCTTTAAGATACGGGCCTTTCTCGCCAACGAGCGCCGCCATGGACTGGGCAGAAGAAGAATTAAAAACCCTGAACCTGGATGACGCTAGTAGCCAGTCACGTTGAAACACGAGGGTACCTGCGAGCAAGCCGACGTCGGATGTCTTGCTTTATTTATTTCAACACAACATCTTGATTTGACACAGCGAACCATCCGCCGCACCCCACCGCGTCATTCCCGCGCAGGCGGGAATCCAGGGGCATCCACAGCGCGCTGACTATCCGACAACGCTCAACACCCACAGCGCACGCTGTAGCTCGGTCTGGGTTCCCGCCTGCGCGGGAACGACACGTCAGGTGAAACGCATGCCGAAAGCGGTCTAGCTGCCAGTCACGATGATATGAACAGATAATAGGCACAGCTGCTGCATACAGGACGGCACAACCCCGCTGAGGAAACCACCATGCCCACCATCAAGTATCGTGTCACGTTGACAGATGACGAAGTCGAAATGCTGGAAGCCATACTGTGCAAGGGCAAGTGCGCAGCGCGCAAGCAAACGCGGGCCAGGATACTGCTGAAGGCGGCAGCGGGCTGTAAGGATACGGCGATCATGGAAGCCCTGGCCGTGTCCGCCACCATGATCCACCACACCCGGCAACGATGTGTCGAAGAAGGCGTCGAAGCCGCGTTGAGCGATAGACCGCGTCCTGGAAAAGCACCGAAATTGACGGATAAGCAATGCGCCCATGTGATTGCCACCGCCTGTACCCCACCTCCCGCCGGACATGACCACTGGACCTTGCGTCTGTTGGCCGACAAGGTCGTACAACTGGGATACGCCGATTCGTTCAGTCACGAAACGGTGCGTCGGCTTTTAAAAAAACACCTTAAAACCGTGGCAGGTGCAGGAGTGGTGTATTCCTGAGGTCGGCGCCGAATTTGTTGCGCCGATGGAAGATCTGCTTGATTTGTACGCAGAACCCTATGATCCGGCACGCCCGGTCATCTGCTTCGACGAAAGCCCGAAGCAACTGATTGGTGAGGTGCGTGAACCCATACCGCCACAACCCAGCGCGCCCGCTCGTCAGGATACTGAATACAAGCGCAACGGCGTGCGCAATCTGATGATGATCTGCGAACCGAAGCGGGGCTGGCGGGATGTACTGATCATGCAGCGCCGCACCAAGATCGACTTTGCTCACGCCATGCAGCACATCGTCGAATGCTACCCGGACGCGGAAGTGATTCGGGTTGTTCTGGACAACCTGAACACCCACAAAACAGCCTCTCTCTACGAAGCGTTTCAGCCAGAAGAAGCCCGCGCCATTGCCAGGAAGCTGGAGTTTCACTACACCCCCAAGCATGGCAGCTGGCTCAACATCGCTGAGCTTGAGCTGGCGGTGCTGTCTAACATGTGTTTGTCGCAACGTATCGCCGATGAAGAAATGCTGCGACGCGAGGTTGAGGCCAATGTGCGTGAACGCAACGCCAACGCCATCCCCGTCAAGTGGAAGTTCTCCACTCAGGATGCCCGGCGTAAGCTTGCTCGTCTTTATCCTCGCGTTTCAACGTGACTGGCTACTAGTAGCCAGTCACCATGATCTGAATCGACTGACAGGCGACTCGACCGCTTTCGGCATGAGTTTCACCTCAGGTGTCGTTCCCGCGAAGGCGGGAACCCAGACCGCGCCACAGCGGGCGCGGTGGGCATGGCGCAGGTAAGCGCTCGTGAGAACTCACCCCGCTGTGCGCTGTGGACACGCCTGGATTCCCGCCTGCGCGGGAATGACGCGGTGGGGCGCGGCGAGTGGTTCGTCGTGGAACGTGAGCCATCGTGTTTCAACGTGACTGGCTACTAGGCTCAATGCTTGCGCCGTGCTGTTGGCCGAACGACTGAGCAACAAACCCACCGAAAACATCCCCGGAGTCTGTCACGGGCCGAAACACAAGCTGCTTATTGCCTGCTATCCAATGCCAAAACCTCATGGCAAGCGCGCTACCGCAGACCTGGCAAGTCTATATCGCTGATCGCGAAGCAGATATCTTGGTTTTACTCATCAAAGCCCATGATCTTGGACACGCAGCCGACTACCTGATTCGCTGCCTGCCTGGCGGCGGCAAGCTCTGGACTCGGCTGGAACAGGTGCAGCCGTTGGGAAGCATGACCTTCTCGCTACCGGCAGGACGAGGGCGCAAAGCATGCACAGTCACTCAGCGACTGCGCGCAGAAAGCATTGAATTGAAGAGCGGCGAAAAGGAGATAGCGAGCCGGGGGCCAAGACGCTGTGGCTTGGACTACGTGACATTGCTGTGTGCGTTGAGGGATGCGCTTTGCTCGTGAGCTGTTGTGTACGATGTGTGTAATGAGATGACCCAGGCTGCCTTATAATCCGGCAAAGTACAAAACATGGCGGACTCACGACCGCCTCAGGGAGATTGTCCATGCGACTGAAAAGCGTTTCGATTGCGAACTTCAGGTGCTACCAAGAGGAAATCACTGTCAGGTTCGACGATCTGACCACCTTCATTGGTAAGAACGACATTGGGAAATCATCGGTCCTTGAGGCGCTGGAGATCTTCTTCAACAACGAGACTATCAAGATCGAGTCGGGTGACGCAAACGTCTACAGCAACGACACGAAGGTGTCTATCACCTGCGAGTTCTCCGAACTGCCGCCAAGCTTGACACTCGATGCGGGTGCGGTGACGACGCTCGCGGCAGAGTATCTGCTGACAGCGATCGGCACCCTCAAGATCCGCAAGGTATTCGACTGCAAGGGAGCCAAACCCACTGAGGAGGTCAGCCTGCTGGCGCACCACCCGACAGCGCCCGGTGTTGAAAATCTGCTCGATCTCAAAGAAAAGGATCTCCAGAACCTCGTCAAGAGGAAGGGGTTGGACGTCGCACTGAAGGGCAATCCCGGCATGCGGCAAGCACTATGGGCCAGCGAGCCCGACCTGCAGCTTACCGAGGTCACAATCCCTTTGAGCAAGGGTAAGGAAGACGGCAAAAAGATTTGGGACCAGTTGCAAGCCTACCTGCCGATGTTTGCCCTGTTCCAGAGCGACCGCAACAGCAAGGACTCCGACGGCGAAGTTCAGGCACCCATGATGGCTGCCGTGACCCAGGCTCTGGCCGAACTGCAGGCGGAGATTGAGGCGATCCAGGCCAAGGTGCGGCAGAAGGCCGAAGAAATCGCCAGCTTAACGCACGACGCTCTGAAGACCATCGACCCGAACCTCGCCAAAGAACTGACTCCGCAGTTCACCCCACCCACACAGTCAAAGTGGAAGGGCCTCTTCTCGATCAATATGGAAACTGACGACGGCATTCCGCTAAATAAGCGCGGGAGTGGCATCCGTCGGTTGATCCTGGTCAGCTTCTTCAAAGCTGCCGCCGAACGGCGTCTCGCCAGCGGCGGCAAAGCACGAAGCATCATCTACGCGATCGAAGAACCCGAGACCGCTCAGCACCCAAACAACCAGAAGATCCTGATCGAATCCTTCAAGACGCTAGCAGGGTATGACGGCTGCCAGGTCATCCTGACCACGCACAGCCCGGGGTTTGCGGCGGAATTGCCAACTGATAGCATCCGTTACGTCAGCCGCAACGAGGCGAAGAAGCCTTGCGTTGAGTCCGGCGTCGATGTTTTCGAGCATGTTGCCGCGGCACTCGGCCTTATGGCGGACAGCCGGGTGAAAGTCCTCATCTGCGTTGAAGGGCCGACGGACATCGATGCACTGAAATGCCTAAGCCGTGCACTGCACATTGCGGATCCAAAGCTGCCCGATCTTTCGAGCGATCCTCGTTTCGCATTCGTGCCATCCGGTGGGTCAACCCTGCAGCACTGGGTTGCCGAGCGCTACCTTTCAGGCCTCGGCCGCAAGGAGGCGCACATTTACGACAGCGACGTTCCCAACTACGGTAAGGCGGTTGCCGACGTAAACGCCCGCCAAGACGGCTCATGGGCTACTCAGACGTCGAAGCATGAAATCGAAAGCTACCTCCACCCTGCCGCCATCAAAGACGCGCTCGCGGTCGAAGTGGAAGTTGCCGATCACTTGAACACTGACGGAAATGCCGTGCCGAAGGCGGTCGCAATGGCACTGCACGCGGAAAACCCCGGTGGTGAGCCCAAGAAAGACAGTACGGTCAAGAAGCTACTCGCGAGGAAGGCCTTCCCTTGCATGACAGCAGAAAGACTCGCCGAGCGAGACCCAAATGGCGAGGTCAAAGGCTGGATGGCACGCTTGTCGAAAATGCTCTAGTTTCGTCACTGCGCGTTCCCTCACGGCTGTGTCGTGCGATGGGCTTGGCAGCCCGCCCCAAAATCGTTCAGGAAAGCCATGGTGGAAAACATCCGTGGGCGCGGCGCGCCCGGCAGAAAAATGCCCGCCCAGGCAAGCCGGGCGGGCCCAACGGGTACTGAGGAGAGTAGCCCGGAAACACGGTCAATCCAGCCTGACGGTTACAGCCCGTCGGCCAGCGCACGGCCAATCACCAGACGCTGGATGTCGCTGGTGCCTTCGTAAATCTGCGTCACCCGCACATCGCGGTAAATCCGCTCTAGTGGAAAATCCTTCAAATAGCCATAGCCACCCAGGGTTTGCAGCGCCGCCGAGCAGACTTTTTCGGCCATTTCCGAGGCAAACAGCTTGGCCATGGACGCTTCTTTCAGGCAGGGCAGGCCGGCATCTTTCAGGCAGGCGGCGTGCCAGACCAGCTGCCGGGCGGCTTCCAGCTGGGTGGCCATGTCGGCCAGGCGAAAACTCACTGCCTGATGGGTGATGATGGGCTGGCCAAAGCTTTCCCGCTCGCGGGCGTAGCGCAGCGCGCAGTCCAGCGCGGCACGGGCCATGCCCAGCGACTGGGCGGCAATGCCAATGCGTCCGGATTCCAGATTGGCCAGGGCAATCCGGTAGCCTTCGCCTTCTTCGCCCAGCCGGTGCGTGGCGGGAATCCGGCACTGGTCAAACACGATCTGGCAGGTGTCGCTGGCGGCCTGGCCGAGTTTGTCTTCCACCCGCGCCACCTGGTAGCCCGGTGTGGCGGTGGGCACGATGAATGCCGACAGGCCTTTTTTGCCGGCCTTGGGCTGGGTCACGGCAATCACGATGGCAATGTCGGCATGCTGGCCGGAAGTGATGAACTGCTTGCTGCCGTTAAGCACATAGTCGTCGCCGTCGCGCACCGCGCGGGTGCGCAGCGCGCTGGCGTCGGAGCCGGCCTGGGCTTCGGTCAGGCAAAAAGCGCCCAGCCACTGGCCGCTGGCCATGGGCTGCAGGAACTGCTGCTTTTGCCAGGCATTGCCAAAGCGCTCAATCGGGCCGCAACCTACCGAGTTGGTGACGGAAATAATGGTCGAGGTGGCTCCGTCGCCCGCCGCGATTTCTTCCAGCGCCACCGCCGCAGCCAGGCTGTCCAGCCCGGCACCGCCCCATTCCAGTGGCACGGTAATGCCAAATAGCCCCAGTTCGCCCAGCTTGTGCAGTGCCTGGGCGGGGAATTCATGCGCATCGGCCCAGCGTGCGGCGTGTGGTTTGAGTTCGCGCTCGGCAAAGTCGGCCAGGGTGTCGCGCAACAGTTGGTGTTCGGGGGACAGAATCATGCTTGGGCCATCCTCAGTCATAAATGCAGCAAATAAAAATCCAGCAAGTGGTGCTGTCGCATCAGACGCTGCGCCAGCACGTCGCACTTGGCTGGCTTACATCCGCTCAATCGCCAGCGCGGTGGCTTCACCGCCGCCAATGCACAGGCTGGCCACGCCACGGCGCAAGCCATAGTGCTGCAATGCCGCCAGCAGGGTGACCACGATGCGCGCGCCCGACGCGCCAATCGGGTGGCCCAGCGCGCAGGCGCCACCGTGGAGATTGACTTTCTCTGCCGGCAGCTTGAGGTCGTGCATCGCCGCCAGGGTGACCACGGCAAATGCTTCATTGATTTCGTACAGGTCCACGCTGTCGGCGTGCCAGCCGATGCGACCCAGCAGTTTCTCGATGGCAACGGTGGGGGCGGTGGTAAACCAGGCCGGTGCCTGGGCGTGGCTGCTGTGGCCAACGATCCGCGCCAGCGGGGTCAGCCCGCGCCGTTCGGCTTCGCTGGCGCGCATCAGCACCAGCGCGGCGGCACCATCAGAAATCGAGCTGGCGTTGGCCGGGGTGACCGTGCCGTCTTTCTTGAAGGCCGGCTTGAGCTGGGGAATCTTGTCCAGATTGGCCTTCAGCGGCTGTTCGTCCTCGCTGACGGTTTCGCTGCCCTTGCGGCCCTGCAGTGTGACCGGGGCAATTTCGCTGACAAACCGGCCCGCGCGAATTGCCTCCTGGGCGCGGGTCAGCGAACGGATGGCAAATTCATCCTGCACTGCGCGGGTAAAGCCATAGTGCTCGGCGCACTGTTCGGCAAATACGCCCATCAGCGTGCCTTTCTGGTAGGCGTCTTCCAGGCCGTCCAGAAACATGTGGTCCTTGATTTCGCCGTGGCCCAGCCGGAAGCCGGCGCGCGCCTTGGCCAGCAGGTAGGGGGCGTTGCTCATGCTTTCCATCCCGCCGGCCAGCACTACCTGGCTGTTGCCAGACAGCAACAGATCGTGGCCCAGCATCAGCGCCTTCATGCCCGATCCGCACATCTTGTTGACGGTGGTGCTGGGCACCGATTGCGGCAGGCCGGCACCCAGCACGGCCTGGCGCGCCGGGGCCTGGCCCTGGCCGGCGGGCAGCACGCAGCCCATCAGCGCTTCGTCAATATCTTCGCCGGCCACGCCAGCGCGCTGCACGGCAGCGGCAATCGCGGCGGCACCCAACTGGGCCGCCGTGAGGCTGGACAGGCTGCCTTGTAGCCCGCCCATCGGGGTGCGGGCCATTCCGACAATCACAATGGGGTCTTGCATGGGGGTTCTCCTGGGTGGTGGCCGGTGAATGCGGCGCGGTCTCGGTAGCATGTCAATGCGTAAAACTACCGTTTACGTTAACGTTAACCTGGCAAGAAAAAACTCACTCGGGGATCCCCCCGGTGCGTTTTTCCAGCAAACGCTCGCACTGCACCCGCAAGGAGCCAATTTCCTTGAGCACGGCATTGATGTCTTCCTGCTGCTGGCGCAGCTGGCTTTCGCGGCGCGACAGCAGCTTGATGAATTCGAACAGCTGGGATTCATCGTCGTTGGCAGTGTCGTACAGCTCGAACAGCTCGCGGATTTCCTGCAGGGTGAGCCCGATGCGCTTGCCGCGCAGGGTCAGCATCAGCCGCACCCGGTCACGCCGCGAGTAAATCCGGTGCTGGCCACGCCGCTCCGGCTCCAGCAGGCCCTGATCTTCGTAATGGCGGATGGCGCGCGCGGTGATGTCGAATTCACGCGCCAGCTCGCCGATGGTGAAGGTTCTGTCCTGGACTATGCTCACAATGCTGCAACTCGTTTGGTGTCGGGTAAGCGGCTGATTTTACCGCGTTTCACCCTGCGCCGGCCACCCTTGCTGAATCAGGGTGGCCGGCGCAGGCTGGCCGGATGTCAGTGGTCAGAAAATGTTGACGTTTACGTAAACGTGATAGTAGTTTAGCCATACCCGCACAATCAACGCAAGGAGGAACAGATGGACATTCAGAAAATTGGGGTGGTGGGCGGCGGTCAGATGGGCAGCGGCATTGCCCAGGTGTGCGCCCAGGCCGGTTACTCGGTGGTGTTGGTGGATGTCAGCGCCAATGCCTTGTCGCGCGCGCACGACACCATCAGCCGCAGCCTGGCGCGGCTGGTGAAAAAGGCGGCGCTGGACAGCCTGCAGGCCGATGCGGCGCTGGAACGGATCAGCAGTCACACCGAACTGGGCGCGCTGGCCGATTGCCAGCTGGTGATTGAAGCTGCGACGGAAAACTGGGCAATCAAGGCCGAGCTGTTTGGCAAGATTGCCGAAGTGGTCAGCGCAGAAACCATTTTGGCATCAAATACTTCATCCATTTCGCTGACCCGGCTGGCCGCCACGGTGGCGCAGCCGCAGCGGGTGATTGGCATGCACTTCATGAACCCGGTGCCGGTGATGCCGCTGGTGGAAATCATCCGTGCCCGCCAGACCGACGACGCCACCTTTGCCACCATTCGCGCGCTGACCGGCCCGCTGGGCAAAACCCCGGTCAGCGTCAATGACGCTCCGGGTTTTGTTTCCAACCGAGTGCTGATGCCGATGATCAACGAGGCGATTTTCTGCCTGCACGAGGGCATTGCCAGCACCGAGGACATCGACGCGGTGATGAAGCTGGGGATGAACCACCCGATTGGCCCGCTGGCGCTGGCCGACCTGATTGGCCTGGATACCTGCCTGGCGATCATGGACGTGCTCTATCACGAGCTGCGCGACAGTAAGTACCGTGCCTGCCCGCTGCTGGTGCAGATGGTGGATGCTGGCCAGCTGGGCCGCAAGGCCACTAGGGGTTTTTACGGTTATGAATCATAAGCTTGAACTTGTCATGCACTGTTGCAGTGCAACATCGAATTTTCTTGCATGACATTGACCGCTTCGGCTAGTCTAGTTTGCACAAGTTGACGTTAACGTCAACGTAACTAAATCTGATGGGCTGGCCCATGTCGCCAGCCCCCGCCCCCCGGCCCGATTCCCATCGGGCCGGATGTTGCCGACAGACCGGGCTCACCCGGCAGGCAACACGCTGAACCGGTGGTGTGCTGGCGCACCGCCTGAACAGAGCCAGAGCATCGCCCCTTCGTGGCGGCGCTCCGAGAACATGAGGATGGAGACAACACACATGGCAAGCCCGCAAGCGTTGCGTGTCGAGACCCCCGCGCCGTCAAGGCCGGCACTTGATACTTTTCCCCAGCTATTGCTCAACCACGCCGCCGTGCGCGGTGAGCGCCCCGCCATGCGGGAAAAAGACCTGGGCATCTGGCAAACCTGGAGCTGGGCCGAGGTGGCCGGCGAAGTGCGCGCCATGGCCTGCGGACTGGCGGCGCGCGGCTTCAAGCGTGGCGACCGTCTGGCCATTGTCGGCGACAACCGGCCACGCCTGTACTGGAGCATGGCGGCGGCGCAATGCCTGGGCGGCGTGCCGGTGCCGCTGTACCAGGATGCCGTGGCCGAAGAAATGGTGTTTGTGCTGCAGGATGCTGCGGTGACCTTTGCCGTGGTGGAAGACCAGGAGCAGGTGGACAAGCTGCTGGACATCCGCGACCGCCTGCCGTCGCTGCAGCATATTGTTTACGACGACCCGCGCGGCATGCGCCACTACCAGCACGACGGCCTGCACAGCTTTGCCGAAGTGCTGGGTGACGGACGGATCTACCACGACGAGCACCCGCATTTTTTCCAGAGCGAAGTAGACGCCGTGCGGGCCGAAGACGTGGCCATCATGCTGTACACCTCAGGCACCACCGGCAACCCCAAGGGCGTGGCGCACACTTATCACAGCATGATTGTCACCGCGCGCAACAGCATTGAAATGGAAGGGCTGACCGACCAGGAAGAAGTGCTGGCCTATTTGCCAATGGCCTGGGTGGGCGACAACCTGTTTTCCTATGCGCAGTCGATGGTGGCCGGGTTTTGCGTGTCCTGCCCGGAATCCAGCGAAACGGTGATGACCGACATGCGCGAAATCGGGCCGACGTATTACTTTGCCCCGCCGCGCGTCTATGAAAACCTGCTGACCCAGGTGACCATCCGCATGGAAGACGCCAGTCCGATCAAGCGCTGGCTGTTCACCTATTTCATGGAGCATGCGCGCAAGACCGGCACCCGCATTGTCGATGGCCAGCAAGTAGGCTTCTGGGACCGGCTGGGTTACTGGCTGGGCAATCTGCTGGTATATGGCCCGGTGAAAAACGTGCTGGGCTTCTCGCGCATCAAGCTGGCGTTTACCGCTGGCGAAGCCATTGGCCCCGAGCTGTTCGACTTTTACCGGGCGCTGAAAATCAACATCAAGCAGCTGTACGGCTCCACCGAAGCCTATGTGATGATCTGCGTGCAACCCAATGGCCAGATCAAGCCAGACACCGTGGGCACCCCGGCACCCGGCGTGGAAGTGAAGATTGCCGACAGCGGCGAGGTGATCTTCCGTGGCCCTGGTGTATTCCACAGCTACTGGAATCGCCCGGACGCCACCGCCGAAACCAAGACTGACGACGGCTGGGTGCTGACCGGTGACGCCGGCTTCTTTGATGACGACGGCCATCTGAAAATCATCGACCGGGCCAAGGACGTGGGCAAATTCACCCAGGGTGGCATGTTTGCGCCGAAATACCTGGAAAACAAGCTGAAGTTCTTCCCGTATATCAAGGAAGTGGTCACCTTTGGTGATGGCCGCGACCATGCCACGGCGTTTATCAATATCGATCTGTCTGCGGTGGGCAACTGGGCGGAAAAACGCAACCTGCCCTACACCGGCTACACCGACCTGGCCGGCCAGGAACCGGTGTACGAGCTGATCCGCGAATGCGTGGAAAAGGTGAATGCCGACCTGGCGCGCGACCCGCGTCTGGGCCACTCGCAAATCAAGCGCTTCCTGATTCTGCATAAAGAACTGGACGCCGACGACGGCGAGCTGACCCGCACCCGTAAGGTTCGGCGCAAGTTCATTTCCGAGCGCTACGGCATGCTGATCGACGCGCTGTATTCCGATGCCGTGGACTGCACCATCGATGCCCAGGTGAAGTTTGAAGATGGCCGCACCGGCAATATCCGCGCCACGCTCAAGCTGCGCGATACGCAAATCTTTCCGTTGACCACGGCCTGACCGTAAGAGGCGACGACATGAATCCCAACCGCAAGATCGGCGACGTGATC
Organism: Aquaspirillum sp. LM1; assembly: GCF_002002905.1. Lineage (NCBI taxonomy): Bacteria > Pseudomonadati > Pseudomonadota > Betaproteobacteria > Neisseriales > Aquaspirillaceae > Aquaspirillum > Aquaspirillum sp. LM1. Next base: position 692,405 of record NZ_CP019509.1, read on the forward strand.
CTCAAGGTGGAAAATATTTCCATGTCCTTTGGTGGGGTCAAGGCGCTGACCAATATCAGCCTGGATGTCCGCGAGCACGAAGTCTGCGCGATCATCGGCCCGAACGGGGCGGGCAAAAGCTCGATGCTCAATGTGATCAACGGCGTCTATCACCCGCAGGAAGGCCGGATCATCTACAAGGGCCATGCCAGCCAGAGCATGCACGCCCACGAAGCTGCCCGCCACGGCATTGCCCGCACCTTCCAGAACATCGCCCTGTTCAAGGGCATGAGCGTGCTGGACAACATCATGACCGGGCGCAACCTGAAGATGCACACCAACTTCCTGCAGCAGGCGCTGTACTGGGGGGCTACCCAGCGCGAGGAAATCCGCCACCGGCGCAAGGTGGAAGAAATCATCGATTTCCTGCAAATCGAAAACATCCGCAAAACCCCGGTGGGCCGCCTGCCTTATGGTTTGCAAAAGCGCGTCGAGCTGGGCCGGGCGCTGGCCGCCGAGCCCACCCTGCTGCTGCTGGACGAGCCGATGGCCGGCATGAACGTTGAAGAAAAACAGGACATGTGCCGCTTCATCCTCGACGTCAACGACGAGTTTGGCACCACCATCGTGCTGATCGAACACGACATGGGCGTGGTGATGGATATTTCCGACCGGGTGATCGTGCTGGATTACGGCAAGAAGATTGGCGACGGCAGCCCCGAGGAAGTGCGCGCCAACCCGGATGTGATTGCCGCCTATCTGGGCACCTCGCACTAGCCGCCTCAGGAGAAACAGAATCATGCAATTTTTTATTGAAGTGCTGGTCGGCGGCCTGCTCGCCGGGGTGATGTACTCGCTGGTGGCGCTGGGTTTTGTGCTGATCTACAAAGCCTCTGGGGTATTCAACTTTGCCCAGGGCGCACTGGTGCTGTTTGCTGCGCTGACCTTTGTCAGTATCGAAAAAATGGGCGTGCCGTTCTGGATTGCCCTGGCCATTACCCTGGGCATCATGGTGCTGATGGGGGTAGCGATCGAGCGGATTGTGTTGCGCCGGCTGGTCAACCAGCCGCCAATTTCACTGTTCATGGCCACCATCGGCCTGTCCTTCTTCATCGAAGGCCTGGCGCAGACGGTGTGGGGCACCGAAGTGCATGGCCTGGATCTGGGCATTGCCGATGAACCGTTCGATGTGATGGGCGTGTTCATCTCCAAGTTCGACCTGTTTGCCGCCACCCTGTCTGGCGTGCTGGTGGCCGCGCTGGCGCTGTTCTTCCAGAAAACCAAGCTGGGCCGTGCGCTGCGTGCGGTGGCCGATGACCATCAGGCCGCGCTGTCGGTGGGCATTCCGCTCAAGCATATCTGGGCAATTGTCTGGGCGGTGGCCGGTTTTGTTGCCCTGGTGGCCGGCATGCTGTGGGGCTCGCGGCTGGGGGTGCAGTTTGCCCTGACGCTGGTGGTGCTCAAGGCGCTGCCGGTGCTGATTCTCGGTGGCTTTACCTCGGTGCCGGGGGCGATTGTCGGCGGGCTGATTGTCGGTGCTGGCGAAAAGCTGGCCGAAGTGTACCTGGGCCCATTCATTGGCGGCGGCATTGAAAACTGGTTCCCCTACATGCTCGCCCTGCTGTTTTTGCTGGTTCGCCCGGAAGGCTTGTTTGGCGAACGTCATATCGAGCGGGTGTAAGCGGCCCTCCTGGGTGTGGCGGGTGGCACAGCCCCTGCCCATCCGGCCCGGTACCCCCTCTTACCCAGCCCCATTCTGGAGTCAATAGCGATGATTTACCGCGAAGCTGGACAGTTCAAGATTAATTATCAGAGCGACTCGGCCATTTTGCCGATTCTGCAGGACCGGCTGTTCATGTTCGGCCTGCTCGCCCTGGCCTTTATCGTCATCCCGGTGGTGGGGTCGAATTATTTCCTGGCCGGCATCCTCACCCCCTTTCTGATTCTGGCGCTGGCCGCGCTGGGGCTGAATATCCTGACCGGCTACGCTGGCCAGCTGTCGCTGGGTTCGGCGGCATTCATGGCGGTGGGCGCGTTTGCCACCTACAACTTCATGATCCGCATCCCAGGGATTCCGCTCTTGCTCGCCCTGCTGCTGGGGGGGGTAATGGCGGCGCTGGTCGGGGTGTTGTTCGGCTTGCCCAGCCTGCGCATCAAGGGTTTTTATCTGGCCGTGGCCACCCTGGCAGCGCAGTTCTTCATTGAATGGGCGCTGACCAAATTTGGCTGGTTCACCAATTATTCCAGCTCGGGGGTGATTTCTGCGCCGGAAATGCAGGTGTTTGGCATTGCCATCGATACTGCCGCCAAGAAATACCTGTTCACCCTGGCGATTGTCGCCGTGCTCACCCTGGCGGCCAAAAACCTGGTGCGCAGTGCCATGGGCCGCAGCTGGATGGCGGTGCGCGACATGGACGTGGCCGCCGAAGTGATTGGCATCCCCATCCTGAAAACCAAGCTGCTGGCCTTTGCCATCAGTTCGTTTTACTGCGGCATTGCCGGCGCGCTGTGGGCCTTCGTGCTGCTGGGTACGGTGGATCCGCAAGCCTTCGACCTGCACCGCTCGTTTCAGGTGCTGTTCATGATCATTGTCGGCGGTGTCGGCTCGATTCTGGGCTCCTATCTGGGCGCAGCGTTCATCGTGCTGCTGCCGATTGTGCTCAATCTGGTGGGCCAACTGTTCCACGGCGCGGTCAGCACCCAGTTTCTGTCCAACCTGGAAATGATGCTGTTTGGCGGGCTGATTATTTTCTTCCTGATTGTTGAGCCGCATGGTCTGGCCCGCCTGTGGCAGATCGCCAAGGAAAAGCTGCGCATGTGGCCGTTCCCGCACTAAGTGATGCTGAGCATGATGTGGCAGACAGCGGATGCCTGGCATCCATCCCTTGTGTAGTCCCGCCATGCCGTCGCGCAGACGGCGGCATGGCAAAGCCGTAGCTGACATTCAAAAACCGAGGAGAGACACCATGAAGACGAATTCCCTGAAGCGTTCCGTCCTGGCTGTGGCCGTGTCGTTGGGCACGCTGGCCGCCGGACAGGCCTGGGCTGCCGAGCAGTTCATCCCGATTCCCAGCTACCGTGTTGGCCCGTATGCATCGGGCGGCTCCAAGTATTACGGCGGCCTGATTGACTACATCAATCTGGTCAATGCCAAGGAGGGCGGCGTGGGCGGCGTCAAGCTGACCTACGAAGAATGCGAAACCGAATACAAGAACGACCGGGGTGTGGAGTGTTACGAGCGGCTCAAGGGCAAGGGTGAGGCCGGCGCGTCGATGTTCAACTTCATGTCCACCGGCATCACCTACGCCACCATGGACCGCGCCTCGCAGGACAAGATTCCGCTGGTGACCATCGGCTTTGGCCGCGCCGACGCCAAGGACGGCAGCGTGTTTCCCTATGTGTTTCCGCTGATTACTTCGTACTGGAGCCAGGCCTCGGCCAAGATCAGCTATATCGGCCAGCGCCTGGGCGGCATGGACAAGCTCAAGGGCAAGAAGATCGTCAACCTCTACCACGGCTCGGCTTACGGCAAGGAAACCATGCCGGTGCTGGAGGCGTTTTCCAAGAAATACGGTTTCGAGCTGGTGAATGTGGAAGTCCCGGCACCGGGCACCGAACAGCAATCGCAATGGCTGGAAATCCGTCGCCAGCAGCCAGACTTCGTCATTCTGCGCAGCTGGGGGGTGATGACCCCGGCGGCGATCAAGGCCGCCGCCAAGGTGGGCTTCCCGCGTGACAAGGTGGTGGCAGTGTGGTGGGGCGGCTCGGAAGAAGACGTGATCCCGGCAGGTGATGCCGCCAAGGGTTATATCGCCGGCAGCTTTGCTTCCGACGGCACCAGCTTCCCGGTGATTCAGGACATCCAGAAAACCCTGTACGCCAACGGCAAGGGCAATCTGTCCGAGCAAAGCGCCATCGGCACGGTCAACTACAACCGTGGCGTGATCGGCGGGATCATGATGGTGGAAGCCATCCGTGTGGCGCAGGGCAAGTTTGGCAAAAAAGCCCTGAATGGCGACGAAGTGCGCTGGGGCCTGGAGCACCTCGACCTGAACGCCGCCCGGCTGAAGGCGCTGGGTGCCGCCAATATGATTCCAGGGGTGAAAACCTCGTGTGCCAACCACGAAGGCTCGGGCTACACCCGCTTCATGCAGTGGGACGGCAAGGCCTGGAAGCCGGCTTCCAACTGGATTGCCCCGGACAACAGCGTGCTCGACCCGCTGGTGAAAGCCTCGGCAGACAAGTACGCCAAGGAAAAGGGCATCACCCCGCGTGACTGCAGCAAGGAAAAGTAATCCACCCGGCCCCGGTGTCTGCCGGGGAGGATGTCCTGTTTGCCGGCGGATGCGCGTTATCCGCCGGCCCTATGGAGCCGCATCATGAGTCAAACCGGCATTGTTCCCGGCCACACCGACCAGCAGCCGAGCCCGTTCTTGCTGTCGGTCAACAATATTGAAGTGATTTACAACCATGTGATTCTGGTGCTCAAGGGCGTGTCGCTGGATGTGCCGGAAGGCAGCATTGTTGCCCTGCTGGGCGGCAACGGCGCGGGCAAGAGCACCACACTGAAAGCCATTTCCAACCTGCTGGCCAGCGAACGCGGCGACGTGACCAAGGGCTCGGTCGAGTTTCGCGGCGAGCGGGTGGACCAGCTCACCCCGGACGCACTGGTCAAGCGCGGCGTGGTGCAGGTGATGGAAGGCCGCCACTGCTTTGGCCACCTCACCGTGGAAGAAAACCTGCTGACTGGCGCGTACACGCGCAAGGCAGGCCGCGCTGAAATCAAGGACAGCCTGGAAAAGGTTTACCACTATTTTCCCCGGCTGAAAGTGCGTCGGCAAAGCCAGGCGGGTTACACCTCGGGCGGTGAACAGCAGATGGTGGCAGTGGGTCGGGCGCTGATGGCGCAGCCCAGCATGATTTTGCTCGACGAGCCGTCGATGGGCCTGGCCCCGCAGATTGTTGAAGAAATTTTCGAGATCGTCAAAGACCTCAATCAAAAAGAGCGAGTGAGCTTTCTGCTCGCCGAACAGAACACCATGGTGGCGCTGCGTTACGCCAACTTTGGCTACATTCTGGAAAATGGCCGGGTGGTGATGGATGGCACGGCGGAGGCTTTGTCCACCAACGAGGATGTGAAGGAATTTTATCTGGGCTTGGGGGGCGAGGGGCGCAAGAGCTTCCGTGAGGTGAAGCATTATCGTCGGCGCAAGCGGTGGCTGGCGTAAGGGGGGGTTGTTGTTGAGGGGGTGGTCGCGCTGATGTGCTGGGGCTGATTTGGGGCGGGAGTTCGTCCCGCAGCCGACCTTCTTTCTTTGCTTCGCCAAAGAAAGAAGGCAAAGAAAGGCGACCCGACTTCCGCGCCCAGCCTGCGGCTGGGTGCCCTGCGCTTCTCAACCCTCAGGGCCGGCCCGGGAACTCGCGTCGGCTACGCCGCCGCTCAAACAACCGTGCCGGACGTCCCCCTGAGGGTCTGCGATGCTCGGCGCTGCACACGGGGGGTAAAGCGGTTAAGCGCAACGGATTGAGCGTTGCATGAACATGAGGAATGCCGGAGAAAATCGTGGTCCCCGCGCAGGCGGGGACCCAGGCAAGGCACCACGGCGTGGTGACGGTAAAGCTGCTTTAACCGCCGTTTGTCGCGTATTGGCCCGTACCACGCCGTGGTGAGTTTCTGGATTCCCGCCTGCGCGGGAATGACGGGGTGGGGCGCGGCGGGTGATGTGTGGTGGAAATGACCGGGTTGGGCGCGACAGATTGCGGATGGTGCCATCGTTGTGTGCCACCTCAATGTTTTACCCCGCCTCCGCGTCGTCCCCGCGCAGGCGGGGACCCAGGCAGGGCACCACGGCGTGGTGACGGTGAAGCTGCTTTAACCGCTGTTTGTCGCGTATTGGCCCGCACCACGCCGTGGTGAGCCTCTGGATTCCCGCCTGCGCGGGAATGACGGGGTGGGGCGCAACGGGTGATGCGTGGTGGAAATGACCGGGTTGGGCGCGACAGAGTGTGGGTGTTGCCATCGTTGTGTGCCACCTCAATGTTTTACCCCGCCTCCGCGTCGTCCCCGCGTAGGCGGGGACCCAGGCAAATCGCCACGGCGTGCTGACGGTGACGCTGCTTTAACCGCCGTTTGTCGCGTATTGGCCCGCACCACGCCGTGGTGAGTTTCTGGATTCCCGCCTGCGCGGGAATGACGAGGTGGGGCGAAACGGGTGATGCGTGGTGGAAATGACCAGGTAGGGCGCGACAGAGTGTGGGTGTTGCCATCGTTGTGTGCCACCTCTGTGTTTTACCCCGCCTCCGCGTCGTCCCCGCTCAGGTGGGGACCCAGGCAAGGCACCACGGCGTGGTGACGGTGAAAGTGCGTTGACCGTGGTTTGTTGAGTGATTCACCGCCACGTGCCACCGCAAGAATGAGGTTTGGCCGGTTATCACGGCCAGTGTGTTGAATAAGTAACATCCCAAATCGAGGATATCCCGATGCCCCATCTGGACGCTCTGGAAACCCGGCCACACGCGCAGCGTCTGGCCGAGCAATACGCCCGTTTGCCGGTGCAACTGGCCCATGCCCGCGAGCATAGCGCGGCTTATGCCCAGGCGCTGGCCGGGGTGGATCTGGCGGCGGTGACTGATGCGCAGGCGCTGGCGGCGTTGCCGGTGACGCGCAAGTCGGCCTTGATCGAACAGCAACAGGCCTGCCCGCCGTTTGGCGGTTACGCCGCCATGGCTGCCGGTGCGGCCAGCCGCCTGTTTGCCTCGCCCGGCCCGATTTACGAACCCCAGGGGCCGGGCGAGGATTTTTGGCGAACGAGCCGGGCGTTGTACGCCGCCGGGTTTCGCAGCGGCGATATTGTGCACAACACCTTTTCTTATCACTTTACCCCTGGCGGCTTCATCCTGGATTCCGGCGCGCGTGCGCTGGGGTGTGCGGTGTTTCCTGCCGGGGTGGGGCAGACCGAGCAACAGGTGATGGCGTTGCGCGACATTGGTGCCACCGGCTATACCGGCACGCCGTCATTTTTGAAGATCATTCTGGACAAGGCCGACGAACTGGGTATTGCCCTGCCCCGGCTGAACAAGGCGCTGGTCACCGGTGAAGCGCTGCCCAACAGCCTGCGCCAGCAGTTTGAGGTACGCGGCATTCAGGTGCGCCAGTGCTACGCCACGGCGGATCTGGGGCTGATTGCCTACGAAAGCGTGCCTGGCGAGGGGCTGATTCTGGACGAAGGCATCCTGCTTGAACTGGTCAAGCCCGGCACTGGCGAGCTGGTAGCCGAGGGCGATGTCGGTGAAGTCGTCGTCACCCTGCTGCACAACCGCGCCTACCCGCTGGTGCGCTTTGCCACTGGCGACTTGTCGGCATTTCTGGACAGCGCCGGCAGCTGCGGGCGCAGCAATCGCCGCATCAAGGGCTGGCTGGGCCGCGCTGACCAGACCGCCAAGATCAAGGGCATGTTTGTCCATCCGGCGCAAATCCACGCCGTGGGCCAGCGCCACCCCGAACTGGGCCGGCTGCGGCTGGTGGTGGCGCGGGTGGACGACCTCGACCAGATGTGTTTGCAGGCGGAAACCGCCCAGCCAGACACCACGCTGGCCAGCGCGGTGGCGCACACCCTGCGCGAACTGACCAAGCTTAAAGGCGACATCAGCCTGTGCGCGCCGGGCAGCCTGGCCAACGATGGCAAGGTGATTGATGACCAGCGTCCGCTGAACTGACTCAGACGAATCCGAGGCAGGCCGCCATGTCCGGCCTGCCCACCCAACCATGCTGCTGGCGGGGCCAAGCCCCGACCCACTACTACCCAGGAGACACCCGATGACTGCCACCCTGCCGACTGTTCCGCTGCTGATTCAAGGCGAATTTGTAGAATCCACCACCAGCCAATGGCGTGATGTGGTCAACCCGGCCACCCAGGAAGTGCTGGCGCGTGTGCCGTTTGCCACCCCGGCAGAAATCGACGCGGCCATTGCCAGCGCCAAGGCCGCGTTCAAAACCTGGCGCAAGACGCCGATTGGCGCGCGGGCGCGCATTTTTCTCAAGTTGCAGCAGCTGATCCGCGAAAACATGGCCGACCTGGCCGCCACGCTGACCGCCGAGCAGGGCAAGACCCTGGCCGACGCCGAAGGTGATGTGTTCCGTGGCCTGGAGGTGGTTGAGCATGCCGCCAATATCGGCACGCTGCAAATGGGCGAGTTTGCCGAAAATGTCGCCAGCGGCGTGGATACCTACACCCTGCTGCAGCCGCTGGGCGTGTGCGCCGGCATTACCCCGTTCAACTTCCCGGCGATGATTCCGCTGTGGATGTTCCCGATGGCCATCGCCACCGGCAACACCTTTGTGCTCAAGCCGTCCGAGCAAGACCCGCTGGTTACCATGAAGCTGGTGAAGCTGGCGCTGCAGGCCGGCGTGCCGCCGGGCGTGCTGAATGTGATTCACGGCGGCGAAGACGCGGTGAATGCGCTGTGCGACCACCCGGATATCAAGGCGATTTCTTTTGTCGGCTCCACCCGCGTCGGCACCCATGTGTACAACCGCGCCAGCCTGAACGGCAAGCGCGTGCAGTGCATGATGGGGGCGAAAAACCATGCGGTGATGATGCCGGACGCCAACCGTGAACAGGCACTCAATCAACTGGTCGGTGCGGCGTTTGGTGCGGCTGGCCAGCGTTGCATGGCCACCACGGTGGCGGTGCTGGTGGGCGCAGCGCGCGAATGGATTCCCGAGCTGGTGGCCAAGGCGCAGGGGCTGCGCGTGGGGGCGGGCAAGGATAATCCCGATGTGGGGCCGATGATTTCCTGCGCCGCCCGCCAGCGCGCGCTGAATCTGGTGGCGCAAGGCCTGGAGCAGGGCGCGGTGCTGGAGCTGGACGGGCGCGGCGTGCAGGTGGATGGCTACCCCAACGGCAATTTCTTTGGCCCGACCATTCTGTCCGGGGTCAAGCCCGGCATGGCGGTGTACGACCAGGAGATTTTTGGCCCGGTGCTGGTGCTGACCGAGGCTGACAGCCTGGACGAGGCCATCGACTTGATCAACAGCAATCCCAACGGCAACGGCACGGCGATCTTCACCCAGAATGGCGCGGTGGCGCGCAAGTTCCAGGAAGACATCGACGTCGGTCAGGTGGGCATTAACGTACCAATTCCGGTGCCGGTGCCGCTGTTCAGCTTTACCGGCTCGCGCGGTTCCAAGCTGGGCGATCTGGGCCCGTACGGCAAGCAGGTGGTGATGTTCTACACCCAGACCAAAACCGTCACCCAGCGCTGGTTTGACGACCTGGCGTCGATGGGCAAGGTCAACACCACCATCAGCCTGAAATAACCCCGGCCAGCCACGGCGCGCTGCCTGACATGTGCCAGGCAGCGCGCCACTGCCCCCCTGCCCCCGGAGAATGGTCGATGCTCAAGGTTGCCGATCCAGATTTTGCCGAACGCACCCGCGCCAGCTTTGCCCGCCAGGCCATCATGCAGCTGCTGGGCGCAGAAATGCGCGAAGTTGAGGCTGGCCGGGTGCTGATTGCCCTGCCGTTCAAGCCGGAACTGACCCAGCAGCACGGGTTTTTTCATGGCGGTGCCACCGCCACCATCGCCGATTCAGCCGGCGGCTACGCCGGTTTCACCCTGTTTGGGCCTGGGGAGTCGGTGCTGACGGTGGAATTCAAGCTTAACCTGATTGCCCCGGCGGACGGCGACTGCCTGTACGCCGAAGGGCGGGTGAAAAAACCGGGCCGCACGCTCACCGTGTGTGAGCTGGAAGTCTGGGCCGAGCGCAATGGCCAGCGCAAAAGCTGCGCGGTGGGCTTGCAAACCCTGATGCGGGTCAACGACCGCCCGGACATTGCCGAGGCCGGCTGAGCGTGGCCACACCGCATGCTGCCCGCCGCCCTGAAGAGGAACTCCAATGGATTTTGCATTAAATGACGATCAACGGGCGTTTCAGGACGCCGCCCGCGCCTTTGCCCGTCACGAACTGACCCCATACGCCGCACACTGGGACGAACAGTCGATCTTTCCCCGCGACACCATCGCCCGTGCTGGCGAACTGGGCTTTTGCGGGCTGTACACCCCGGAAACCTACGGCGGCCTGGGGCTGTCGCGGCTGGACGCAGCCATCGTGTTTGAAGAACTGGCCGCTGGCTGCACCTCCACCACCGCCTACATCACCATCCACAATATGGTGTCGTGGATGTTTGCCACCTGGGCACAGCCAGAAGTGGCCGAACGCTGGGCACCGTTTCTGGTCAGCGGCGAAAAACTCGGCAGCTACTGCCTGACCGAACCCAATGCCGGCTCGGATGCGGCCAATCTGCGCACCCGCGCCGAACGGCGCAGCGACCGCTATGTGCTCAACGGCAGCAAGATGTTTATCTCTGGTGCCGGTGAAACCGACCTGCTGCTGGTGATGGCGCGCACTGGTGAGGCCGGCCCCAAGGGGATTTCCGCCTTTGCCGTGCCGGCGGATCTGCCGGGTATTCACTACGGCAAAAAAGAACAGAAAATGGGCTGGAACAGCCAGCCCACCCGCGCCATCACTTTTGATAATGTCGAAGTGCCTGCCGATCACCTGCTGGGCGTGGAAGGCCAGGGTTTCACCATGGCCATGAAGGGGCTGGACGGTGGGCGAATCAATATTGCCACCTGCTCGATTGGTGCCGCCCAGGCCGCGCTGGACCGCGCCCAGTGTTATCTGCACGAGCGCCAGCAGTTTGGCCGCCCGCTGGCCGATTTTCAGGCGCTGCAATTCAAGCTGGCGGACATGCTCACCGAGCTGGTGGCCGCCCGGCAAATGGTGCGCCTGGCCGCCTGGAAGCTGGACCAGGGCAGCCCGGACGCCAGCACCTACTGCGCCATGGCCAAACGCTTTGCCACCGATGTGGGCTTCAAGGTGGCCAACGATGCGCTGCAGCTGCATGGCGGTTATGGGTATATTCGCGAATATCCATTGGAGCGTCATGTGCGCGACAATCGGGTTCACCAGATTCTGGAAGGCACCAACGAAATCATGCGGGTGATTATTGCCCGCGCCATCCTGCGCCCCGGCGCCACCGAGGAGTTACGATGAAACATTACCCCCACCTGTTGCTGGACATTCAGCAACACACCGCGCTGGTCACCCTCAGCAACCCGCCAGCCAACACCTGGAACAGCGACAGCCTGCACGGCCTGATCGAGCTGGTACACGACCTGAACGCCAACCGCGACATCTACGCGCTGGTGCTCACTGGCGAAGGCAGCAAGTTTTTTTCTGCCGGTGCCGATCTCAACCTGTTTGCCGACGGCAATCCGGCCATGGCGCGCAAAATGGCGCGGCTGTTTGGCCAGGCATTTGAAACGCTGACCGACTTCCGTGGCGTGTCGATTGCCGCCATCAACGGCTACGCCATGGGCGGTGGCCTGGAGGTGGCGCTGGCCTGCGATTTGCGCATTGCCGAAACCCAGGCACAGATGGCGCTGCCCGAAGCCACCGTCGGCCTGCTGCCGTGCGCCGGCGGCACGCAAAACCTGCCCTGGCTGGTGGGCGAAGGCTGGGCCAAGCGCATGATCCTGTGCGGCGAGCGGGTGGATGCCGCCACCGCCGAGCGCATTGGTCTGGTCGAGCAGGTGGTCGCCACTGGCGAGGCGCGCAATACTGCGCTGGCGCTGGCGGCCAAGGTGGCCAAGCAAAGCCCGACCAGCGTCACCGCCTGCAAGACCCTGATTCAGGCCGCGCGCAGCAACCCGATGAAGCACGTGCTGCCGACCGAGCGCGAGCTGTTTGTCGATCTGTTCAATACTCAGGACCAGCGTGAAGGCGTCAATGCCTTTCTGGAAAAACGCGCACCAAACTGGAAAAACGCCTGACTGACCCCGGAATGACCATGACTGCTGAACACCTCGACACCGCCTGCGTGATTTTTGCCGAGCAAACCACGCCGGGCGGCATGAAAATTGGCTTTGCCACCCTCAACGCCGAAAAATCGCTCAACGCCCTGTCGCTGGACATGATCCACCTGCTCGACGCGCGCCTGCGCCAGTGGGCCGACGATCCGCAGCTGGCCTGCGTGGTGCTGCAAGGCGCGGGCGAAAAAGCCTTTTGCGCCGGCGGCGACGTGCGCAAGCTGCGCGAAGCCATTCTGGCCCATGAAGGCCCGGCAGCGATTCCGTTTGCCTCGGAATACTTTGCCGAAGAATACCGCCTGGATTACCGCATCCACACCTACGTCAAACCCATCCTGCTGTGGGGCAGCGGCATCGTCATGGGTGGCGGCCTGGGGCTGATGGCCGGTGCCAGCCATCGCGTGGTGACGGAAACCTCGCGCATCGCCATGCCGGAAATCACCATCGGCCTGTATCCGGACGTGGGCGGCAGCTGGTTCCTGCCGCGCATGCCGGGCCGGCTGGGACTGTTTCTGGCGCTGACCGGCGCACCGCTGAACGCCCACGACGCCCAGGTGGTGAATCTGGCCGACTGGTTTGTGCGCAGCAGCGACAAACTGGCGATTTTTGCCGGGCTGGCCAATGTGGACTGGCAAGCTGACCCCACCCATAACCACGCCCAGCTGTCCAAGCTGCTGCGCGGCTTTGCCCGCCAGGCCGACAGCCACCTGCCGGCCTCGCAGGTGCGCGCCCACTTTGACACTATCCAGCATGTCACCGACGGCGACAGCCTGGCCGAAGTGTGCGAACAGATCACCCGCCACGCCAGCGACGACGCCTGGATGCAGCGTGCGGCCAAATCGCTGGCAGTGGGCTCGCCCACCTCGGCGGCGCTCAGCTGGGAAATCTGGCAGCGCAGCCGCCTGCTCGGCCTGGCCGACGTGTTCCGCATGGAATGGACGCTGTCGGTGCAGTGCTGCGCCCACCCGGACTTCCGCGAAGGCGTGCGCGCCCTGCTGGTGGACAAGGACAACGCCCCGCGCTGGACGCCGACCACCCTGGCCGAGGTCAGCCGCGAGTGGATCGACAGCCATTTTGTCATCCCCGGCGACACCGTTCACCCGCTGGCCGACCTGTAACTTTTCGCCGCGCCAGACCCCACGCCGCAGCAGACGGCGAAGGCGCGGCGGCACCCCACAAGGAGACAACATCATGGCAACAATCGCATTTATCGGGCTGGGCAATATGGGCGGACCGATGGCGCTCAATCTGGTGCGCGCCGGGCATAGCCTGCAGGTTTTTGACCTGTCGGCCAGCGCGGTGCAAACCCTGGTAGCTGCCGGCGCACACGCCGCCGCCAGCGCCGCCGACGCGGTGGCCGCCGCTGAAGTGGTGATCTCCATGCTGCCAGCCAGCCAGCATGTCAGGGCGCTGTATCTGGGCGACAATGGCGTGCTGGCCCACGCCCGCCCCGGCACACTGCTGATTGACAGCAGCACCATCGCCAGCCATGTCGCCATCGAAGTGGCGCAGGCAGCGCAGGCCAAGGGCCTGCGCATGATCGACGCGCCGGTGTCCGGTGGCACCGCAGGGGCCGCCGCCGGCACGCTGACCTTTATCGTCGGCGGCGATGCTGCCGACCTGGACGCCGCCCGCCCGCTGCTGGAAGCCATGGGCAAGAATATCTTCCACGCCGGCACCGCCGGGGCCGGGCAAACCGCCAAGATCTGCAACAACATGCTGCTGGGCATCTTGATGGCCGGCACCGCCGAAGCGCTGGCGCTGGGCGTGGCCAACGGGCTGGATCCCAAAGTGCTGTCCGACATCATGAGCAAGAGCTCAGGCCGCAACTGGGCGCTGGAGCTGTACAACCCGTGGCCAGGGGTGATGGATACCGCCCCGGCCAGCCGCGGCTATAGCGGCGGCTTTGGCAGCGACCTGATGCTGAAAGACCTGGGCCTGGCCGAAGAAGCCGCGCTACAAGCCCGCGCCGCCACCCCGCTGGGCGCGGTCGCCCGCAATCTGTACCAGCTGCACAGCCAGAATGGCCAGGGTGGGCTGGATTTTTCCAGCATTGTGCAAATGCTCAGCGCCAAGGCGCGTCATTAACCGTTTGATCCGTTGAACTTCCACGGCTGACGGCCTTGCGTGGCAGAAGGCACGACGCACACTGATGCGTGCGTCATCCGTTGGAATGTGACCCGGCAGTCGACCAGAGGGGGGGACTGCCGGTTTTTTTTGTGCGTTTCCGGCCAGTCGGGGATATCCAGGCCGGTATAGCCAGTGTGGGGGGATTGGCAGGGGATCAGTTCAGATAGCCAGTTGCTCACTCCAGGCAACATGGCCTTTTCACTGCATACCACCCTATGTTCACCCGACGATAAGCTCCTTTGTGGGATGCTGGCAAACCCGCCTGATGTGATAGGAAGCGTTCAGGGCATGCTCGAAGTGAGTTAAGCCAGATTCACAAAATACCTACTCGACAATCTGCTCTGCCGGCGCATGTTCAAACACATCGGACAAATGCGGCAGTGCCAGATAGGCGGTGGACTGCATTTCCGTCAGCCGGCTGGCGGTGCGGAAAAACTCGCTGGACTGAATCCCGTCGGTGTAAATCTGCTCGGCTTCCACCTCTGCCGACAAAATCAGCTTTACCCGATGGTCGTAGAACACATCCACCAACCAGGTAAACCGGCGCGCTTCGCTGGAATGGTGCGCGGCCAGTTTGGGGATGTTGGACACAAACACGGTCTGGTATTCGCGGGCAATTTCCAGGTAATCCGTTTGCGCGCGCGGGCCGCCGCAGATTTCCATGAAATCAAACCAGATCACCCCCGGCGAATGGCGCACGGCGCGGATTTTGCGCTCAAACACCACCAGCTCATGTTTGAGCTCCTTGCCGGTGCCTGATGACAAGCGCTCGTACAGCACGTCCAGCTTGTCGCGGCTGCCCTTGAGCGGGCACAGATACAGCGGCTCGCGGGTCAGTTCGCGCAGGCGGTAGTCATTGCCGCCGTCCACATTCAGCACGGTCAGCCATTGTTTGAGCAGGGCAATCGCCGGCAAGAAATTCAGCCGCTGCAGGCCATTCGGGTACAGCTCGTCTGGCGGATAATTGGAGGTGAGCACGCAGATCACCCCGCGCTCAAACAATTCTTTCATCAGCCGGCCCAGAATCATCGCATCGGCAATGTCCGAGACATGAAACTCGTCAAAGCACAGCAGACGCACCTTGTGGGCAATGCGGTCGGCCACGGTAATCAGGGGGTCGGTTTCATTGGTCAGGGTTTTCAGCTCGTTGTGGACTTCCATCATGAAGTGATGAAAGTGGATGCGCCGTTTGCGCCGGTAAGGCACGCAGGCATAAAACGCATCCATCAAGAAGCTTTTGCCACGCCCCACGCCACCCCAGAAGTACACGCCTTTGGGAATGGTGGGCTTGCGCAGGCTTTTGCCCAGAAAGGCCCCACGTTTTTTCTTGAACACCAGCAGTTCGTGGTACAGCGTTTCCAGATGGCCAATGGCGCTGGCCTGGGCGGCGTCACGGATGAAACCGGGCTTTTGTGCGGCGGCATCGTACCATTGCTGGGGCGAAAGCGTGGTGTGCTTGTCGGGGGAAAAGGCGTGCTGGGACATGGTGAAAAACACCCGAAAAACGGCGAAAGGCAGACTTTACCATAAGCCGGCGGGCTTGCCGGCGTGGGCGCTGGGTTTAAACCGGGCAATAGGGTGAATCTGCACTGGAAACCCCTGCCGCCGGGCGGCGGCATTCCTACTCAATTCCTACTCACAGGAACGCACGCCCGCGCTGGCGGCAATGCCGCGCTCAGCCCAGCCGCGTACTCGGGCGGGCCAGATAAAACCATTCCTGGCCCACCTGGGCATTGGGATTGGGGAACACAATGCAGCCGTCGGCGCTGGCCAGCACCGGCGCGCCATCGTGACGTACGCCGATGGGGTCGCCCTGGCGTACCGCGTCGAAACTGGCGAAGGGGCGGACGAAGTGATCGTCAGCATGCATCTTGTCGATCACTTCGTATAGCGCCAGCATCTCGCAGGCGCTGGCCGGCAGTGCCTCAGGCGCGGGCGCGTCGCTCAGGCCCAGATGCGCCAGGGTATTGCAAATGGCCGCATACGCCACGTCCGGCGCGTGTGGGTCGGCGTGCTGGCCGCATTCCAGCGTCAGCGCCCAGCCGCCGTGCGCGCGCATGTATTCGGTGGTGCCCACGCCGTAGCGGGTGTCGGTGTTCAACTGGGTGGCGCGGTCGTTGTGCTGGCCAAACACCTGGACCCGCCGCTCGACGCCCAGCGCATAGGTGGACAGCCAGCCTTCCACAAAGCGGTTCACCCCCAGCCGTACCGCCAGCGCCTGTTCCTGTTCGGCAAAGGCAAATGGCTCCAGCGGGCCATCGTTATTGCGCGGGCCCAGAAAGGCAAACGGCACGCCCGGTGCCTGAAAGGAGTGCAGGTCCAGCAGCACGTCGTGCGCCGCCAGCTGCGGGCACAGCCAGTTGGCGATATGGTCTTCGAATTCCTGTGGTGTGTCGGTGGGGGCCAGGTTGCGGTTCAGGTTGCGGTCGCCGGCGCGCTGCACCTTGTTGTACGCCAGCGGATTGGTGACGGGCACCAGGGTGACGCTGCCGCGCTGCAGGGTCAGGCGTTGCTGGTTCAGATCTTCAATCACCCGCAAAATGCCGCGCTGGCCGCAGGTTTCGTTGCCATGCACCGCGCCCAGCACAATCAGGCGCGGGCCGGGCTGCACGGCAGCATAGTGAACAGAATGGAAATGCAAGGGAACCGTCATGGCGCACTCAGTTTGAACAGGGTAAACAGAGGCGGATTGTGCCGCGACTGGGGGTGACGATGCAAACGGCAGGGCAAGCCTGCATGGCCTGCCGGCACACGTCCAGTCAGCCATGCGCCAGCGGGTCGTGCCCTGCCGGCAGGCTGGCACATACCTGATTGCGGCCATTCTGCTTGGCGTAATACATGCGATGGTCGGCCAGTTCCACCAGCGCGCGCCAGTCTTCGGTGGCATCGCCCATGCGTTCGGCCACGCCAATGCTGGCAGTCACCGGTGCACCGTCCGGGCGCAGGCCCAGCCCGTGTTCGCGCAAGCGCTCCAGCGCCTGGATGGCTTGTTCCAGGTCGGTATTGGGCATGATCAGCAGAAATTCTTCACCGCCCCAGCGGGTGAGCATGTCGCCACGGCGCAGGCAGGCCTGAATATGCCGGGTCATGATGATCAGCACCTTGTCGCCGGCTTCGTGGCCGTACTGGTCGTTGATGCTCTTGAAATGGTCCAGATCGATAAACGCCACCGCCAGCGGCGCGCCGCTGCGGTTGGCCAGAATCAGTTGCAGCTCAAGCATTTCTTCGCCGCTGTTGCGGGAGAACATGCCGGTGAGCGGGTCACGGGTGGCCTGGCGCACTAGGGCAATCATGAATGCCAGCTGGCTCATCCCAGCCAGCGCCGACACGCCGGTAATCAGCACCAGTAACCAGAACGTGCCGAGAAACGCCGGCAGATCCAGGTGCGGCCAGCGCAGCGCAGCCGCCACCAGCTGGGCAATCAGGATCGGGCTGGCCAGTATTAGGTTTTCAATCAGCGTCAGCGGAAAAATCGACAAGCCGGCCAGCAGCACAAACGGCAGAAACGCATAGCCGGAACTGACCGCTGCCGACAGCCCGGTGAGTTCGTGGCTGCCCAGCACCGAGTAAGACGCGATGTAAAACAGCGTGGGGATGGCAAACAGCAGCGCCATGGCCCGGTAGGCGTCGAGCAGATTGCCGCGTGGCCGGTAAAACAGCACCAGACAGGTAAACGCCGCGCTGGCCCCCAGCCGCATCAGCGCCAGCTGCCACCACAGGGGCGGCTTGAACACCAGAAAGTCCACCAGGATCCACATGGGCGTGAGCACGGCAAACAGAAAGGCGAACAGGCGCACCCGGTTGACAATCATGGTGGCGCGCCGGCTGGTCAGCAGCGATAGCTGCTGGAAGGGCGTGGCCAGCCAGGGCAACTCGGTCTTTTTCAGCTCACCGGGCATCAGTCCGGTCAGGCGCTGCCAAATGATTTCTGCCAACTGATTCATGTCTGTTTCACATCCTGAAGGTGGGGTCCGAGTGCGCCCTGCAACGTAAGGGAATCCGGGCAAAACGGCAAGTGAATCCTGTGCCGGGTTTGACTTGATCCATAGGCCATGGGTTTGCCTGGACGCCAAGCCTGAACAAAGGGCGCATGGCAACGGATGGCGGGTCTGGTCAGAGTGTGTGCCACGGGGCTGATCAATGGGTTGACGAAGGCAGACTGGGCGGGGATTTCCTGGCCGAATCGTGTGCGTCACCATGACAATGGTTATTTGTAATTCATAAAGCATTCAATGGCAAATCAAATGGCTCGCGCGCTCAGGCATGTTTAACCACCAGTAAAAGCGGTGCCAACAAGAATCGTATATTTACTTAAGTAATTATACCTAGAATGAATAAGTTGCCTGTAATAAGCAGTCATGACATCATAAATATAGCTGCGCTACCTTCGTTTTGGTTTTGTTATTAGGCTTAAAGTTAGATGTCAATTCTGGTTATAAAGCAGGTATTCGCCACAAAACAGCAAGTAGCATAAGCCATTGATGAACATTATATTTTTAACCTCCATCGGTGCCTGCCCGGTAAGGCGCTACCCCCTGTATGCGGGTGGGCGCGTTCCAGGGTTCAGCTGCCGACTGTGCCACAGAAAGGCCTGAGCACATGTTAATGATTGATGCAGAACAACACTTTGCCCACCCGGTAATTGACGATCTGTGCCGCCTGATTCACCAGCACCAATGGGAAGCCCGCTTTGAGCAGGCATTTGCTGCAGTGCGGCGCTACCAAATAGCCGGCTTTCCTGATCTGTGCTCGCTGAACGATTATTTCAGCTGGCTGGTTGGGCTGCTGGAATGGACTCCCTGCGAAAACAGCCAGGGTCGGGAAATCTACAACCGCATCTGTGAGTTTTACTTTGTGCTCGACCAGCCCAGCCTGCGCGAGTTGCAAAGCCCGCAAGCGCCGTGCGTGCCCGCTCCGCCGCTGACGCCGCTGTCGGCCTGGATGGTGGATTTTGCCCGTGCTTGGGGCAGTTTCCTGGATACGCCGGCGTCGCTGACCGCGCAGTCCTTGCAAAGCTTTTACCAGTCGCCAGCCTACAATATGGGCGAATACATTGCCGATCCGGGCGGCTGGAAAAGTTTCAACCAGTTCTTTGCCCGTCATGTCAAACCCGGCTACCGGCCCGTGGCTGCGCCGCTGGACGACCAGGTGCTGGTGTCGCCAGCGGATTCCACCTTTGTGGGGGCCTGGGCCATCAGCGCCGATTCGCATATCACGGTGAAAAGCCTGCGCTGGTCGCTGGACGAACTGCTGGCCGACAGCCCATTTCGTGATCGCTTTCGCAGCGGCATTTTCATGCACAGCTTTCTGAACACCACCGACTATCATCGGCTGCATACCCCGGTGTCCGGGCGGGTGCTGGAGTCCCGGGTGATTCACGGCCAGGTTTACCTGGATGTGATTGCCAAACCCACCAGCGACGACGATGACGCCCACCAGCTGACGCGTGAACCGGTACTGCACGCCCAGGATGGCACCGGTTATCAGTTTTCTCAGGCGCGCGGGCTGTTGGTGCTGGAGTCCAGCATTGGTCTGGTGGCGGTACTGCCGGTGGGCATGTGTCAGGTGTCATCGGTGGTGATGACTGCCGATGTGGGGGTGAAGTTGCGCAAGGGCGAAGAGTTTTCTTACTTCCAGTTTGGCGGGTCGGATGTGGTGATGCTGTTTGAAGCCAGCGCCAATGTCAGCCTGATCATGCAGCCTGGCGTGCATTACAAGCAGGGCAACTGGATTGGCCAGTCTTTTCCGGTGTAGAGGTGTTGTGGTTTTGCCATCGGGATGCCATCAGGCACATGCATACCGATGGTTATTTCCGGTGTTGTAGTCAATTCTGATAGGCGTAACCGATACTGGGTGTTGTATTTTTATGTCAATGGCGAAACAAGCGCTGGCTTCATGCTGGCGCTTGTGCCAGACTCTCGATCTGACATCTATCGGCTTGGCAAGAAAAAAATAAATCAGGCAGAACGCCACACGTAAAACTTGTCAAGGAAAATTATCCTAATGTTCTACAACGATCTTAACCATGCCCCTCTTTGCTCATTCCATTCGTTATCGCATCACCTTTCTGGCTGTCATCATCGCCTCGTGCATTTTTGCCCTGTCCATGCTGGTAGGTACCCTGGATAGCCACGACGCCGCCCTCAATGCCGCCCAAAACAATGCCAGATTACTGGCCGAACGCGAAGCCGCCCGGCTGGAAGGCGAGCTTAAGCAAGCCTTCAGCAGTGCCCACACCCTGGCTTGGGTATTGCAGGGCATGAAGGAAGGCGGTCAGGCCCCCAGCCGCGAGCAAATCGACCTGGCCATGCGTGAAATGCTCAAGCAAAACCCCAATGTGCTGGCTTACGGCAGCCTGTGGGAGCCCAATGCGCTGGACGGACGCGACAGCGAATTTGTCAATCGGGCCCCCGGCCACGACAAAACCGGACGCTATCTGCCTTACTGGAACCGCGCCTCCGGACAAATAGCCGTTGAACCGCTGGTGGATTACGACAAACCCGGTGCCAACGACTGGTATCTGACACCACAAAAAACCCTGAAAGCCATCTTTACCGACCCCTATCCCTACAAGGTGGCCGGACGTGAAGTGCTGGTGGCGACTGTGTCCACGCCGGTGCTGGTGGCCGGCAAGTTTGCCGGCGTCGTGGCGCTGGACTATCCGCTGGAAGGGCTGCAAAAATCGCTGGCCGAGGTGCGTCCTTTCCAGGCTGGCTACGCCGCGCTGATTTCCAATGGCGGGTTTTACGCCAGCCACCCCAACTCCAGCCTGTTGGGTAAAAAAGCCGACACCCTGTCGCCCGCTGCACTGGAGGCCATTGCCCAGGGCAAGCCTTACCAGTTTGAAGCCGCTGGGCAGATGTATGTGTTTGCCCCGCTGACGCTGGGGCATGGCGCTGCGCCGTGGTCGCTGATGGTGAGCTTCCCGATGGCGGTGGTGCTGGCC